>NZ_WSEM01000015.1:0-286156 GCF_009757995.1 Paenibacillus anseongensis | reverse complement strand
TGCAGAAACCGCGTGATCGGCACTTAATGGTGTGTTTACTTTCTTGACAGAAGTCCACACAGGGTCTTATTCAGCATAAAAGTTACAATTCTTGCGTGAAGAGGAACTACAGGGCCTTATTTCGCCCCGACAACCTAAATATCCACCATATCCATCAAAATAAGGGACCGCAGTTCCCCTCCTACCGTTCAAAGAGTTATTTTGGGCAAAATAGCACCCTGTAGTTCCTCCTGGCACACTAAAAGCGAACTCGCAGCAGAAAAAATAGGCTGACCACAAGGTTTATCTACCTGAGTGGCCAGCCTTTTTTATATTAAAACTGTAGGGAATTCTCGATGAATGCTTTTAACTCTGAAATTGGCATCCGCGTTTGTTCCATCGTGTCACGATCACGTACCGTTACTTGACCATCTGTCTCGGACTCGAAATCGTACGTGATACAGAACGGCGTACCGATTTCATCGTGACGACGGTATCTTTTACCGATTGAACCTGTATCATCATAGTCAACCATGAAATGTTTCGCCAGATCAGCAAAAACAGCTTGTGCGCCATCATTCAACTTTTTGGAAAGCGGGAAAATAGCCGCCTTGATCGGTGCAAGCGCAGGGTGGAAGTGAAGCACTGTACGGCTGTCGTCGCCTTCCAGCTTTTGCTCTTCGAACGCGTCAATCAACAGCGCCAACGTTACACGGTCCGCGCCAAGGGACGGCTCGATGCAATAAGGAACATAACGCTCATTCGTTTCTTGATCGATATAGTTGAAATCTTCACCGGAATGCTCCATGTGCTGTTTCAAATCGAAATCCGTACGATCCGCAATACCCCAAAGCTCGCCCCAACCGAACGGGAATTTGTACTCAATATCAGTCGTAGCATTACTGTAATGGGACAACTCATCTTCATTGTGGTCACGCAGGCGAAGGTTTTCACCTTTCGCGCCCAATGACAGCAGCCAGTTGTGGCAGAAGCTTCTCCAGTACTCGAACCACTTCATATCCTCGCCCGGTTTGCAGAAAAACTCAAGCTCCATTTGTTCAAATTCACGTGTACGGAACGTAAAGTTACCTGGCGTGATCTCATTACGGAAGCTTTTACCGATTTGGCCGATACCGAATGGCAGCTTTTTACGCATTGTGCGCTGTACATTTTTAAAGTTAACAAAAATACCTTGAGCAGTTTCAGGACGCAGGTAAACAACGTTGGAACTTGCTTCTGTCACGCCTTGGAACGTTTTGAACATCAAGTTGAATTGACGGATATCCGTGAAATCTTTGCTGCCACAATCCGGGCAAACGATGTTATGCTCGACAATCAGCTTCATCATATCATCGAACGTCATACCGTCTACGACGATTTCGATGTCTTTTTCAGCTAGTTTGTTCTCAATCAGCTTATCCGCACGGTGGCGCGCTTTACAGTTTTTGCAATCAATCATCGGATCGTTGAAGTTTCCTACGTGACCGGAAGCTACCCAAGCTTGTGGATTCATCAGAATGGCAGCGTCAAGACCTACGTTGTACGGGGATTCCTGAACGAACTTTTTCCACCAAGCGCGTTTGATATTATTTTTCAACTCAACACCTAACGGGCCGTAATCCCATGTGTTGGCCAAACCGCCATAAATTTCAGAACCCGGGAATACAAAACCTCTGTGCTTTGCTAATGCGACAACTTGATCCATAGTAACACTCATTGTTCATTCGCTCCTTCAGCTTATCAAAATGGGGCTAAGCCCTTAGACGTCCGTTTGGATATGAGCACGCAAAAAAAGCTCCACATCCAAAGGCATCAAATCATGCCTAGGGACGAGAGCCTTACGCACCCGCGGTTCCACCCTAGTTGATACACCTGTAAAAGCTTGTATCCCCTTTATCGTATCGGCTCCGGATAGCCTTTTCCTTGAGCTCCTGTCTGGGCTTTCACCGTCCCCAGCTCGCTGAACAAGAAGTTGTTCAAGTACTATTCATCCCTCACTGCCGCAATTGATCATTCAATTGGCTTTAGTTTACAGAAAAACCGACAAAAAATCAAATGCTTACCGCCTAATTCAAAAAAATTAATATAAATGCGGACGGCGGTCCTCGAAGACCGGAATTTTGGCCCTTACACGCACTACTTCCTCCAGATCAATCGTTGCATGTAAAATCGCTTCGTTCTCGTCGCCTTCCACAAGCACTTCGCCCCAAGGGTCAATAACCATGGAGTGTCCGAAGAAGCTCGTTGTACCGCTCGTTCCGACACGATTGCAAGAAACGACGTACATTTGGTTCTCAATCGCTCTAGCCATGAGCAGCGTGCGCCAGTGATGCAATCGCGGATGAGGCCACTCGGCAGGAACGAATAAAATTCTAGCGCCATCCAGCGCTAATTTGCGTGCCAGCTCCGGGAAACGGATATCGTAGCAAATCATTGCGCCAGCCGGTACGCCTTCAAGCTCAAACCGGCCTAGCTGGTCGCCGCTGTGCAGAAATTTCTCTTCGTCCATCAAGCGGAACAGATGAATTTTGGAATACTCCGCAATTTCCGCCCCTTCGCGATCAAACGCATAAATCGTGTTCAGCACACGGTCTTCTTTTTTATCGGCAATCGAACCGCCAATAATATTCACATGGTTCGCTTTGGCAAAATTGCTCAATAGCGATTTTGTCCGCTCGCCGTTCACATCAGCAAGCTGCTGAATCTCCGTTAAGGCATAGCCGGTGTTCCACATCTCAGGAAAAACGATAACATCCGGTTTCGGATCGTTTTGCACAGCCTCTTGGAGCAGCATCTCCAATCGGGCAAAGTTCCTATCTGGTTCACCGATCGTGATATCCATTTGAATGAGTGCCAAGTGAAGCTGTTTGGATTCTGACATACTGTAAATACTCCTTCCAGTGGGCGAAAATAGCCTTTTCTGTTATCCATCATAATCGAAAATCGCTTTGAACCCAAGTGCTGGCTTAAGACGGCCTGAAAGCTTTCGATTGACCTCTTGCTATGCTAAGCGTTTTCCAGCCTTGTTGGCTGGCCAAGTGTTTGCTCAAGAAAACAATTTGTCCCACATGATATCCATAATGAGAAACCTGGCGCTGAATGGCTTGAATGACCGTATGCTCTTGTCCGCGAATGCGAATGATGCGCAAAACATCCTCAGGTGTTAGGGAATGCAGGGCATCAAAAAGCACTTTCCATCCTTCCTCCCACAAAGAAAGAAGCTCCTCCCTCGAGTAACGACTGCTTTCGAATTCCATGTCGCGCTCCCGCGTCTCCTTTTCCCCGTCCGATGTTAGAAAATCGACCCAACGGGATAACATATTCCCATGCATGTGTTTGATCAACACTTCCAAAGAGTTCGACTCTTCATCCAAGGTTTGATAAAAATGCTCATCCGCTGCCTGCGCAAATGCTTGATCCGCCAGTTTTTTCATACTCTCAAAAGCACGAATCGACTCCTGCAAAAAAACTTGAGCAACTTGTGATTGGTCTGACATGGCTCTCATCACCTTTCCACAGCTTTTGAATTAACTGTATGATAAGACTAGTCCATTGTAAAATCGATTTTTTTCATCACTATGAAAAATAGATTAATCATGTTACATTTAGGTTATTAATTAAAATCCCGACCTCCGGAGTGTGAATTAAAGACGTGACTACGCTATCTACACAAACAAGTGCTTTCCCCATACAGCCTGCTGAACGTATGAAAGGTTTGCCTACCCAATTTTTCGCTACGCTCGTAGGCAAAGCGAATGAACAAATTGCATTAGGACATGATGTGATCAATCTGGGACAAGGCAACCCGGATCGCCCAACGCCGCCTCATATCGTAGCTTCGATGCAGGAAGCAGCCGCTAATCCTTTGTATCATAAATACCCGCCTTTCAGCGGTTTTCCGTTTCTGAAACAAGCGATTGCACAACGTTATAAAGAAGATCATCAGGTTGATCTAGATCCGGATACGGAGGTCGCCATTCTTTTCGGCGGTAAAACAGGACTCATCGAGATCGCTCAGTGCTTATTGAATCCTGGCGATGTTTGCTTAGTGCCTGACCCGGGATATCCCGATTATTGGTCAGGTGTCGCATTAGCCGGAGCGGAGATGGCTTTCATGCCTTTGCGAGAAGAAAATAACTTTCTTCCGGATTACTCGGCATTGAAGCAATCGGATTTGGATCGCGCGAAACTCATGTTCATCAACTATCCGAACAATCCGACTGGCGCTACAGCACCCGCTTCCTTCTATGAAGAAACGGTCCAATTCGCGCAGCGCAATGGCGTGGTCGTAGCCAGTGATTTTGCTTACGGTGCTATTGGATTTGACGGTGAGAAACCGATCAGCTTCTTACAGACGCCTGGCGCCAAAGAGGTTGGCATCGAGTTTTATACACTCTCCAAAACGTATAACATGGCTGGCTGGCGCGTAGGTTTTGCGCTGGGTAACAAGGAAGTCATCCGCCTCATCAACTTAATGCAGGATCATTACTATTGCTCCTTATTCGGCGGCATTCAAGTTGCTGCGGCAACGGCGCTTACTGCTTCCCAAGAATGCGTCAGCGAGCTTCGGGATGTTTATGAAAGCCGTCGTAATGCTTTGTACACCGCTCTCGCGAACATTGGCTGGAATGCCCGTCCTTCCCAAGGCTCCTTCTTCTCTTGGCTGCCGGTTCCAAAAGGACACACGTCGCAAAGCCTTGCTGATCTGCTTCTTCAGGAGGCAAAAGTGGTCGTCGCACCAGGCATTGGCTTTGGTACACATGGCGAGGGTTATGTACGTCTCGGCCTCTTATCTTCCGAAGAAAGATTAGCAGAAGCTGTACAGCGTATTGGAAAGCTGAACCTGTTCGGCTAGTAAAACTAGAGGCATCTGCTTCTTTACAAACACTTGTACCCCGTGCTATTCTATATAGAACCAAAAAAGGAAGTCTTCCAAAACTTCTATATCGCAATGTTATGATGGGAATAGTAGGAACGATCAGCACGTAAACAGAGAGTAAGCTCCACCGACTGAGAGAGCTTGCCGTGAACCGATTCCGAACCCGCCCCTGAACCGTCAACGATGAGTTGAACAGTCCCCTGCTGTTATCCAGGGAATCCAGAGTTGGGTGCAGCCTTTTTGGCGTGCGCCAATCTAAGGTGGTACCGCGGAAGCTACAGACTTTCGTCCTTATGTTATGAGGACGGGAGTCTTTTTTTATATCCATTATTTACATATTGCTCAAACAAAGGATGGGATCGTAATGACACAGCGCATCGTCGTGAAAATCGGCAGTTCTTCTTTAACTTCAGATACGGGTGGTTTAAATCCCGATAAAATCCGCTTTTTCGCATCGGAACTGGCGCAATTGCAGAAGGACGGCAACCAGGTCCTGCTCGTGACATCCGGCGCAGTAGCCGCAGGCTTTACTTCCCTTGGGTACCGCACGCGGCCCAAGGTGCTGCACGAAAAGCAAGCTGCCGCTGCCGTGGGGCAAGCACTGCTCATGCAGGCGTACCATGAAGCATTTGCGTCCCACGGTGTCAGCGTGGCGCAAATTTTGCTTACTCGGTACGACTTCTCCAACCGCAAGCGCGTCCAGAACGCGCTGATGACGATCGACGAGCTGCTGCAGCGCGGCGTCGTCCCGATTATCAACGAGAATGACACCGTCTCGGTGGATGAACTTAAATTCGGCGACAACGATACCTTGTCAGCCTTGGTGGGCAATTTGGTGAAGGCCAGCAAATTGATCATCATTACAGATATGGACGGCCTGTACACGGACGATCCCCGCAAGAACGCGAACGCTCAGCGTATCGATCGCGTAGCCGCCATCAGCGACGAGCTGTTCAGCTTCGCTGGTGGTTCAGGGAGCGCGGTCGGCACCGGCGGCATGCGCTCGAAGGTAGAAGCCGCCCGCATCGCGATGCGCGGGGGCGTGCCGGTCTTTATCGGGCGCGTGCTGGAGCCCGGCGATCTGCCCATTGCCGTCGGCGGCAGCGGCAAAGGCACGTACTTCGACACGGCGCTCAATAATCTGCCGGTGAAGAAACAATGGGTCGGCTTCCACTCGCTGCCCCAAGGCCAAATCCTCGTCGATCCTGGCGCGAGATCTGCCTTGATGAGCGGCGGCAAAAGCCTGCTTCCCGCCGGAATCATTGGAGCTACCGGGGACTTCCACCCCGGCGACGTGGTCGAAGTGCTCAGCAACGAAGGTTCGCTGCTCGGACGCGGTGTTGTCAACTACGCTGCATGGCAAATACAAGCAGCAGCAGGATTATCAACCGAAGAAGTCCAGAAGCGCGTCGAAGTGGCAAGAATTGAAGTCATTCACCGAGATGAATGGGTTCCGCTTGCTTAAATTGATTAATGAAAGTGAGGCACACCATTAATGAGACAACAACGCATGCTGATCCCGACTTTACGAGATGTCCCGGGTGATGCCGAAGTCGTTAGCCACAAGCTGATGCTGCGTGCGGGACTGATCCGCCAGTTATCCAGCGGTATTTACTCCTATCTGCCATTGGGGCTTAAAGCCCTTCAACATATTCAAACCATCGTTCGGGAAGAGATGGACGCCGCTGGGGCGCAAGAGATGCTCATGCCAGCGCTTCATCCCTCTGAATTATGGAAAGCTTCCGGCCGTTGGGACGTTTATGGGCCCGAATTAATGCGTCTGGAAGACCGGCATGGGCGTGAGTTTGCTCTAGGAGCAACCCATGAAGAAGTGATTACAACGATTGTTAAGGACGAAATTCAGTCCTATAAAAAGCTCCCTGTCACGCTTTATCAAATCCAAACCAAGTACCGGGATGAACGAAGACCTAGATTTGGCCTGCTGCGCGGACGTGAGTTTCTTATGAAGGATGCCTATTCCTTCGATCGGTCACAGAGCGGTCTCGATGAAAGTTATGAGAGCATGTACAAGGCTTATCATCGTATTTTCACGCGTTGCGGGTTAAATTTCCGGGCGGTTGAAGCAGATTCGGGAGCGATTGGCGGTACGGATACCCATGAGTTCATGGTGCTAGCGGACATTGGGGAAGATACCATCGTTCATTGCCCTTCCTGTCAGTATGCAGCCAATTTGGAGAAAGCGGTTGGCCAATTGCCGGCATTTGCTGATACAGCGAGCAAACAATCAGGCCAGCATGCCGAACCTCAAAAAGTGCAAACACCACAGGTAACCAGCATTAAACAACTAAGCGAGTTCCTTCATATTTCGCCAAAGCAAATCATTAAATCCATCGCAATTGAAGCGAACGGCGAACCGGCGATTGTTCTGCTTCGCGGTGACTGTGAAGTTAATGAGATTAAATTAAAAAATGCCCTGGACGGTACAGAATTCACTATGTTATCGGAAGCCGGCATCCAACAAATAGGTTCCAAAGCTGGATTCATCGGACCCATTGGACTCCAGAACGTCAAAATTATCGCAGATTCCTCTGTAATCGGTATGCAAGACGCTGTCATCGGTGCCAATGAAGTCGATTATCACCTCACGCATGTCCAGGTTGAGCGGGATCTTGCCGGCCTGGCATACTATGACTTGCGAAATGTTACCGAAGGTGAGCATTGTCTAACTTGCGGACATGAACTCTCTTTTGCCAAAGGCATTGAGGTCGGTCATGTTTTCAAACTGGGCACCAAATACAGCCGATCGCTAGGCGCGTCGTTCAGCGACGAAAACGGTGCTTCCGAGCCCGTCATTATGGGCTGCTACGGAATTGGCGTTTCCCGTGTGCTGGCCGCCATTATCGAACAAAATCATGATGAGCGAGGCATCATTTGGCCGGCGTCTGTTGCTCCCTTCGCTGTTCATCTCCTCACGGTTCATGTGCAGGACGAGATTCAGATGGAGTTATCCACAGAGATTTACAAATCATTGACCGATGCCGGCTATTCCGTCCTATGGGATGATCGTGAAGATCGTCCTGGCGTGAAATTCAACGATGCCGACCTGCTGGGCTTCCCGCTTCGAATTACGGTAGGAAAGAAAGCTGCCGAACATATCGTGGAATGTAAAGAACGCCGCAGCGGAGATCAGTATGAACTTACGGCTGAACAAATCATTGCGCATTGCCAAACTTTTTTTCAAACAGGAGGTCGATCTTCCCATGAGTGAAGTCGTTCAAAAGTCCAAATTAGCCAAACAAGCTGCCCAAACCATGGGCAATCTCACAACGGAACAGAAAAACGCAGCGTTGCTGCTTATGGCAGATGCCCTTGTTACTGAGCAACAATCTATTATTGAAGCAAATGCCAAGGATTTGGAGCGTGGCAAGCAGCTGGGCACTAGCGCTTCCCTGCTTGACCGTCTTGCTCTTAACGAGTCCCGGATTGCCGCCATCGCTGAAGGATTGCGTCAAATCGCTGAATTACCCGATCCAATCGGGGATACGCTCGAAGATTTTGAACGTCCGAATGGTCTTCGCATTCGCAAAATTCGTGTTCCGCTTGGCGTGATCGGCATCATCTATGAAGCTAGACCTAATGTTACCGTGGATGCCGCAGGATTATGCCTCAAAACAGGCAACGCCGTTGTGCTGCGTGGCGGCTCTTCCGCTCTATTTTCCAATGAGAAAATCGTCGAGGTTCTGCATGGCGCGCTAAACCGGTCCGCCATCCCGGCTGACGCCCTTCAATTGATCTTAAGTGCAGATCGCAGTTCTGTAGATGAAATGCTGAAACTGAACGGTCTCATAGACGTTCTCATCCCAAGAGGCGGACACTCACTTATTCAAAATGTTGTCAATAACGCCTCAGTCCCTGTCATTGAAACAGGAGCAGGTGTATGTCATACTTTTATAGACGAAAGCGCACAGCTTGAAATGGCTATCTCTATTGGGCTTAACGCCAAAGCTCAACGTCCTTCCGTTTGCAATTCGATGGAAACTCTGCTCGTACATGAAGCTGTGGCAGCCAAACATTTGAACGCCATTGCAGAAGCTTTCACAAGCGCCAATGTCGAGCTTAGAGGAGACGATCGTGCCAGGGACCTGGTCTCTAGCATGCAAACAGCTGCGTCGGCAGATTGGGGAACGGAATACGGAGATTACATTCTTAATGTCAAAGTAGTCAAAGATCTGGATGAAGCGCTTGACCACATTCGCCAATTCGGCACGATGCATTCCGAGTGTATCGTGACGGAAGATGCCGCCAATGCGGAGAGATTCCTGCAGGAAGTCGATGCGGCGGCGGTTTACCACAATGCCTCGACGCGTTTCACAGATGGCTTTGAATTCGGATTCGGTGCGGAAATCGGCATTTCGACTCAAAAACTGCACGCTCGCGGACCGATGGGTCTGCCAGCCTTAACTTCAACCAAATACCGTATCTACGGAAACGGTCAAATACGTCAATAGTTCATACAATTTGAGGAGGAATGTACGATGTCCACAACTTTATCCCAAGCCAAAATTGCTTTTGTCGGTGCAGGCTCCATGTCGGAAGCCATCATCCGAGGTCTGATCCAAACCAAAGTAGCCAATCCACAGCATATCTATGTAATGAACCGTTCTGATCAAGACCGGTTAGCCTTTCTTCGTTCTGAGTATGGCCTGCAAGCCACATCCGATCCTGCTACCAAAGAAGCTTACCTGCGCCAAGCAGATGTCGTAGTTCTTTGTATGAAGCCCAAAGATGTTGTGACCGCATTTGAGGATCTGAAGCCGCTTTTGAATGAAAATCAGCTGCTCGTATCCGTCATCGCCGGCCTATCCATCGCCAAAATGGAAGTTTTGCTGGAATCGAAAATGGCGATCACTCGCACAATGCCGAACACTTCCTCAACGATTGGATTGGGCGCTACAGGAATGAGCTTCTCCGCAAACGTGAATGATACATTCAAGCAGCTCGCAACCCAAATGTTCGAAGCGGTGGGCATTGTATCCATAGTTGAAGAAGAAAAGCTGGAAATTCTTACAGGCGTATCCGGCAGCGGACCTGCCTACGTCTACTATTTCATGGAAGCGATGATCAAAGCTGGTATCGAAGGCGGTCTAACCGAAGAAGATTCCCGCCAGTTAACACTGCAAACCGTGCTTGGCGCCGCTCATATGGTCCAGTATACCCAGGAAGATCCGGCTGAGCTTCGCCGTAAGGTAACATCCCCGAATGGTGCTACGCAGGCTTCCATTGAAGCGTTGGATCATTACCAATTTACCGAAGCTATTACCAAGGCCGTATTCCGCTCGGCTGAACGGGCCAAAGAAATGGGCGAGCAAATCGCGGCCCCAAGCCCAGTGAGCAAAACGTCCTGAATGAACGAGTTTTATTCTAGCAAAGCAGGTGAACATTTACGATGAGTGCATATTGTTTAGCCACATATCGGAGTTTCGATGAGAAAGCCGATTTTCATAAAAAAGCAACGGGCATCGCTGTCGGCCTGACCGTCGGCTCATGGACGGAACTGCCTGAGGCTCAGAAAGCGCAAATGGAAAAACATTTGGGCAAAGTGATTGCCGTGGAGGTTCACGAGCCCGCTCCTGGAGAGCCTATCAGTGCGCGCTATGCGGACATTACGATCGCTTATCCTGACGTCAATTTCAGCCGCGATATCCCTGCGCTGTTAGTCACTGTTTTCGGTAAACTATCCATGGACGGCAAAATTAAACTGATTGACTTGAAATTCTCCACTGACTTCCTTGCGGGCTTCTCCGGACCAAAGTTCGGGATGCAAGGCGTGCGCGACCTTCTCGGCGTGCATGACCGTCCATTGCTGATGAGCATCTTCAAATCCGTTGTCGGCTATGAGCTACCGGCTCTGCGCGAACAATTTTATTTGCAAGCGGCAGGCGGCGTGGATTTAATCAAGGACGATGAGATTTTGTTTGAAAATCCGTTAACTCCTCTGGAGAAGCGGATTGAAATTTGCATGGAAGCTGCAGCGCAGGCATCCAAAGAAACCGGCCAGAAGCTGTTGTACGCCGTGAATTTGACGGGCCCTACTTCGAAACTGGCCGCGCAAGCCAAAAAAGCGATCCGTGCAGGAGCTAATGCCATTTTATTCAATGTATTGGCCTACGGCTTCGACGTCTTGCATGAGCTAAGCGCTGACCCGGAGATTACGATTCCAATTATGGCGCATCCGGCCATGGCTGGTGCAACGTATCCTTCACCGCACTACGGAATCTCCCCTTCTGTGCTGCTTGGTAAATTAATGCGTCTTGCTGGAGCAGATCTGGTGTTATTCCCTTCTCCTTACGGTTCTGTGGTTATGCCAAGAGAAGAAAACCTGGCCATTAAACAAGTCCTATTAACAAATGATTTACATACCGATTACAGCTACAACGCTCCGGCCGACGCTCATTTGAAACTGGCTGCTTCGTTCCCTGTACCATCTGCGGGCATACACCCTGGCTTGGTTCCTCTCATTCTGAGAGACTTCGGTCACGATGTGATTGTGAATGCAGGTGGAGGCATTCATGGCCATCCGCTTGGTACAATCGCCGGAGGGCGAGCATTCCGACAAGCTATAGACGCAACACTGCAAGGGAAACACCTTCGCGATTACGCCCAAACACATCCAGAATTACTATCAGCTATTGACACTTGGGGGATTAGAGAATGAGTAAGGAACGCATCATTTTTTGCGATTTTGACGGTACGATTACCGTAAATGATAACATTGTGGCGATCATGAAACATTTTAACCCGCCAGGTTGGGACGCAATTGTGGAACGCGTTTTGAATAAAAGCATTTCTATTCGTCAAGGCGTCGGCGACATGTTCGCCCTGCTGCCCACTTCGCGCAAGGATGAAATTGTAGAGTATGCCATCAAGAATGCCGTCATCCGGGACGGCTTCAAGGAATTCGTCGACTATTGCAAAGAGAAAAATATCAAGCTATTAATTACAAGCGGAGGCATCGATTTCTTTATTTACCCGCTGCTGAAGCCTTTTCCGATTCCACATGAGAACATTTATAGCAATGCCTCCTCATTCGAGGGCAGCGTCATTGAAATCTTGTGGCCTAATAAGTGTGATGAGCATTGTCAAACGGACTGTGGCATGTGCAAAACAAGCATTATTCGTTCCTATGATGCCAATCGGTATGAGCGGATCATCATCGGGGACAGCATTACAGATTTCGAAGGAGCAAAGCTGGTCGATACGATTTTTGCACGCTCCCATCTTGTCGAGATGTGTGAGAAGCTGGGATACGCGTATTATCCGTTCGATAACTTCTTCGATATTATGAAGCAATTGGAGGCTGAACCTGTAGCATGAGTATTTTACTGGAAGAGAAACAACGCGCATTCGCTGAACTGCGTGAGATTAAAGCCAATTTAGCTGCAAGAGGCTGGTTTCCGGCGACAAGCGGCAATTTATCCGTTCGTGTAGGCGGCTTCGAGCCTGAACAATTCACTTTCGCCATTACGTCAAGCGGCAAAGATAAATCCGTGCAGACACCGGAAGATTTCCTGCTTGTTAATGAGAAAGGTGTTGCTACGGAAGCTACAAGCCTGAAACCTTCAGCTGAAACGCTGATTCATAGCGAGATTTATCGCTTAACAGGCGCTGGCGCTATTTTTCATGTGCATACCATTTTCAACAACTTGGTTTCAGAGCTTTATTGGGAGCGTAAAAGCATTCCTGTCGACGGCGTTGAGCTGATCAAAGCCTTCAACATCTGGGATGAAGAAGCTCAAATTGAGATTCCGATTTTACCGAACTATGCAGAAATTCCACGCATTGCCGCGCTCGTTGAAGATGCCATCGTGCCGCGGATCCCTGGAATTGTCCTGCGCAAGCATGGGATTTATGCATGGGGCGCGAATGCGTTCGAAGCCAAACGTCACTTGGAAGCATTCGAATTCCTGTTTGAGTACGTATATCGCTCTCATTTGCTGAATAAATAATTGGCTGATCTGAAGTTAACCAAAGAGGCTGTCTCCAAGGTCCGAAATGACCCAAGAGACAGCCTCTTCTATTATCTTGATTGCCTGAAACGTTGTGAATATTCCTTCGCTTGATCCACGGTGCCCACTCGATTGCGGCTCCATTCCAGCAGAATGCGGTCAATATATCGGAAATGGACCTTGCCGGCAAAAACAGCTTCCTTCAATGCCGTCATAATGAGCTCTTCCTTGTATTGATCCTTGTCTAACCATCCACTGATCGTTTCCAGCTCCATCGGTGTTAATGGACGTGCAAATTCTTTTTCGAACGTGGTGAAAATATTTCGGGCTCCCTCATCGGTTGGCAACGGCGTGCGCACAGCCGATAGTTTAGCCAGTTCTTGCTCAGCTACCTGTTTGGCTAACTTCCGGTAAAGCGGAGTCAGATTGTATCTTTCACTCCGAATCCCTGTCATTACTTCCATGTCTTCATCAATGGTAATGAATTGCTCATGAATCAACTTCTGCAAGCTGGCAATGACCAGATCAGGAGAAGCCGACATGCGGGATTGAATCTCATCCGGGGTTGGAAAATCGTACTTTTCTTTATCCAAAAAGGAAATGAGATGGATTAGCGTCATGACCTCGATTTCGCTTAACTGGAGGGCACGATAGTTCTTCAGCAGAAGAAGCGGTACCGCGACGCTGCCCTCCTGGAAGCTGGCCAATAGGACGGCCTCGATCTGCAGCTGTGTATGGAACGATTTACTCATCCGGTCTCCTTTCTACCTTTGGTTGATAACGGATTACGGATATAGACGATATAACAAACGTGGGAATGGAATCGTTTCGCGAACGTGATCCAAACCGCAAATCCAAGCAACGGTACGTTCCAGACCTAGACCGAAACCGGAATGCGGCACAGTTCCGTATTTCCGCAGGTCGAGATACCATTGGTAGGCTTCTTTCGGCAGATCATGCTCTTGGAAACGTTGTTCCATCAATTCCGGATCATCAATCCGCTGGCTGCCTCCGATAATTTCTCCATACCCTTCAGGAGCAATCATATCCGCACATAACACGACTTCCGGACGGCTAGGATCTGGTTTCATGTAGAATGCTTTAATTTCCGTTGGCCAATGTGTAATGAACACTGGTGTTTCATACTCTGCAGCAATAGCTGTCTCATGCGGCGCTCCGAAATCTTCGCCCCACTCGAATTCATGGCCGTTCTTTTGCAGGAATTCAACGGCTTGATCGTACGTAATACGCGGGAAGGAGCCTTTGATTTTCTCCAATTTGGACGTGTCGCGCTCTAAGGTTTCCAGCTCTTGCGCACAATTTTTAAGCACCGTTTGTACGATGTGAGATACGAATTGCTCTTGGACTTCAAGGTTTTCAGCATGGTCTACGAAGGCCATTTCCGGCTCGATCATCCAGAACTCAATCAGATGTCTTCTTGTTTTCGATTTTTCTGCCCGGAACGTAGGACCGAATGAATACACGCGACCAAGCGCCATCGCAGCCGCTTCCATATACAGCTGTCCGCTTTGCGTCAGAAAGGCATCTTCATCAAAATATTTGGTGTGGAACAAATTTGTCGTTCCTTCACAGGAGGATGGCGTCAGAATCGGCGGATCAACCAGATGGAAGCCACGATCATTGAAAAACTGCTGAACAGCTTGAATAATCTGCGCGCGAATGACGAGAACCGCACGTTGACGCGGGCTACGAATCCACAGATGGCGGTTATCCATCAAGAAATCGACGCCATGCTCCTTCGGTGTGATCGGATATTCTTCCGTTACTTGAATGATCTCAACGCCAGTAACATCAAGCTCAAAGCCGCCTTTGCTGCGCGTATCCTCTTTCACTTTGCCTGTTATGTACAGCGAGCTTTCTTGTGTCAGCTTGGACGCCGCTTCCCATACGTCTTCTCCGACTTCACTTTTCACTACAACACCTTGTATATATCCTGAACCGTCTCTAAGTTGTAAAAATTGAATTTTACCGCTAGACCGTTTCTTGTTTAGCCAACAGCCAATTGTAACTGACTCGCCGACGTGATGTTTTACTTCACCTATCGTACATTTCATACTGATTAAGTACCTCCTTGAGTTTTCGTGCAAACCTTCTTCAGCCGGGTTGCCCCTGTCGCTAATTTCGGCGCTTTTCTATTGTACACTATTTCAAGCAAAGATTCAGTGTGTCGTTGATTGAACCAAATGATAGGTGTCTCTGGCGATAACCCATTCTTCATTCGTTGGTATGACCAGCACCTGCACTTTGGCATTTACCGTTGAAATACGACGTTCCAGCCCTCTTCCTGTGCGGTTAGCGGTATCATCGAATTCCACGCCGAGATAAGTCAGATGCTCGCAAACTCGTTTGCGTAGCACTTCCGAATTTTCGCCGACTCCTGCTGTAAATATAATGGCATCCACACCATTCATGGCCGCGGCGTAAGCCCCGATGTACTTGCGCAGGCGATACTCGTACATTTCAAAAGCCAACTTGGCGTTTTTGTCCCCAGCCTCCATCGCTTCCGTGATCTCCCGCATATCGCTGGATAACCCCGAGATCGCCTGCAGTCCGCTGTGCTTGTTCAGCATGGACGAGATCTCACCCAGCGTCAGATCCTCCTTGCCCATCGCATAGGGCACGATGGCAGGATCCAGATCGCCGCTGCGCGTGCCCATCATCAATCCTTCGAGCGGGGTCATCCCCATGCTCGTATCCACAGACTTGCCGCCCTCTATAGCGGCGCAGGAAGCTCCGTTACCGATGTGACAGGTAATGAGCTTCAGCTGCTCCAAAGGGCGGCCCAGAAAGGCTGCGGCGCGTTCGCTGACGTAGTTGTGCGAAGTGCCGTGAAACCCGTAGCGGCGCACTTTGTGCTTCCGGTACAGCGCCATCGGTACCGGGTACAGGTAGGCCTGCGCCGGCATGGTCTGATGGAAGGCCGTGTCGAACACAACGGCCTGAGGAACATCCGGCATGTTCGCCTCTACGGCGGATATGCCGAGCATATGCGCCGGATTGTGCAGCGGCGCCAAATCAAAGAGCCGCTTGATCTCCTGCTTCACCTCGTGGTCCACGAGGACGGAGCTCTTGAAGCTTTCACCGCCGTGAACGACGCGGTGGCCGACGGCGTGAATCTCTGCGGTTGACGCGATTACGCCGTGCTCAGGATGAACGAGCAGCGCAAGCACCCTGCGGATCGCGGTGGTATGCTCCAAAATTTCACTGACCTCGTGAACTTCCGTTTTGTCCTTCGGTTCATGCAGCAGGATGGCGGTTTCCATCCCAATCCGCTCCACGCGGCCTTTGGCCAGAACCGTATCATCTTCCATATGAAATAGCTGATATTTGAGTGAAGAGCTGCCTGCATTAATAACAAGAATATTCATAGCCTGTCACCATCCTTGTCATAAAGGAAAAATCCTTCTCCCGTTTTGACGCCTAAATGGCCAGCACGAACCATTTTCTTGAGTAGAAACGATGGCCGATATTTGATATCCCCATAATCGCGGAACATTCCTTCAAGCGCATCATGAACAGCATCCAAGCCGAATCTATCACACATTTCTAATGGCCCGTATTTGAAATCATAACCGATCCGCATTGCGGTATCGATATCTTCTGCCGTTGCTACACCTTCGGATAATGTGTGCAGTGCCTCATTGATGAGCGTACAGATCAATCTCGACGTAATAAAGCCGGGTGATTCATTGACTTTAATGCCTTTTTTATGAATGAACTCATCTACAAATCTTCTCGTTTGTTCAAAGATTTCGTCGGATGTTTTCATCGCCCGGATGATCTCGACGAGATTGACTTTCGCCACCGGATGCAAGAAATGCAGGCCAATGACCCTTTGCGGATGGGTTGTGATGGCAGCAATTTCAGTTACGCTAAGTGTGGATGTATTCGTTGCTAAAATAATAGAAGGATCGCAGATTTGATTCAATTGGAAGAAAACATGCTTCTTGGCATTCAAATCCTCCGTAATGGTTTCTATAACCATGTCGCATGTCGCCATATCCTGCAGGGAATCCGCTTTCTTTATTTTAGTTAAAATGAGCTTCTTCTCCGCTTCCGTCAAAGCCCAGCGTTCGATTTGTTTATCTAAACTAACCTGGATTTGCTCGAGCGCGCGATCCAGCTTCTCTACTGTTTTCTCAACAAGCAATACTTCCAGGCCGCTGGCTGCAAGCATTTCAGAAATGCCTTGCCCCATTGTGCCACCGCCGACTACACCAATCGTTTTAAACATGCCAGATTTCTCCTTCTTTAAGGCTCATTCTTATCATTCACAACTGTAGGGCAATACAACCTAAGGAACCCACTCATATCATACAATTTTTACTTCCAGATTTCATTATCCGTCACAAAACCTTGCGGAACCTTTACGAGCTTTGACACAATTCCCCATAGAAAAAAAGGCTGTCCCGCAAGCAGCCTATTTCTCGCTACTTTTGTGGACAACCTCAAGTCTTATTCTCTATGCACTTTGTATAACTGAAGCATCAAATAACTTACGGAACGTATCGCCTGAAATGACTTCTTCCCCCATTAAAATAGCGAAAGAATGATCAAATACATTTCTCTGCTGCTCCAGCAGCGACTTGGTACGTATCATTAACGCATCAAGAATGGCTGTGTTCTCTTTCATCAGCTGATCCTTGGTAACCATTTCACGGTCAATGATTCCTAGCGACGTCAGGCCGGAATCCATCATATTGCGCACCATAGAAAGAGCTTGCTCAAAGTCATTCCGCGAGCCCGTGCTGCGTCCGCCATAGAAGATTTCCTCCGCCGCGGCCCCGCCTAAAGCGATCATAATTTGCTGCTCGATATAATCCTTCGTGTATAAATAATGGTCCTTCGGAGGATTATGACGCACATAACCGAGCGCTTTCCCGCGCGGGCTGACGGTTACTTGCGAAACCGAGCCAGGACGCACGAGCTCAGCGATAATAGCGTGGCCCAGCTCATGGTACGCAACGCGTTCTTTCTCATCCTGCGCGGTTTCCTTATCGGTCCGCTCACCCATCATAACTTTATCAATCGCGGATGCCAAATGGTGCTGTTCAATTTCCTTTTTATCCTCACGCATCGCATAAATGGCGCCTTCGTTCAGAACGCCTTCCAGCTGCGCACCCGAGAACCCGAACGTTTGTTCTGCGACTGTATCTAAAGAAACGCCAACAGCTAACGGCTTATTTTTCACATGAATATTCAAAATAGAAAGACGGCCTTTTTTATCCGGTAAATCAACCTCAATATGACGGTCAAAACGCCCTGGACGAAGCAGCGCACTATCGAGCATTTCTTTACGGTTCGTTGCCGCCATAATCAAAATACGCGGGGCGTCATTCGTATGAATACCGTCCATCTCAGTTAACAGTTGGTTCAGCGTTTGGTCATACTCGCGCTGTTGCCCTCCGTCACGCTTACCGCCGATAACATCAATCTCATCGATAAAAATAATCGCGTTATCCTTGCCTTCCTTCACTGCGCGGCTTCTTGCTTCCTTAAACAAATCGCGAACACGGCTTGCACCCACACCAACGTACATCTCCACAAACTCACTGCCTGAGGCTGCTAAATAAACAGAATTCGTATAATGAGCTGCTGCTTTTGCCATCAGTGTTTTACCGGTCCCTGGAGGGCCTGTCAGCAGAATCCCTTTGAGAGGACGAATGCCCAACTTCTTAATTTCTTCGTGTTTAATCAAAAAATCAAGAGCCTCGGTTAATTCTTTCTTCGCCCGGTCTTGCCCGCCAATCTCGTCAAACGTGAGAAACGCCGGTGTCCGAGTTTTGCTTTTACGATCGCCCCCACCACCGCCACCGGAAATACCAATGCCGCCGCGGCCTCTAATCATATAAAACAATGAAACGCCCAATACGCCGACAAATAAAATAGGGATAATGTTGACCCCTAAGAAAATTAAGAAAACTAGCAGTACCGGAATAGCGCCTATGCCAATCTCTTTATAAATTTTACTCATTCGGCCACACTCCCATCTGCGTGGATCTAGGAAGCATTATGAATTTAGTGGCATCGCCATCTGTCAATCGAATATAAACATAAGTTTGGTCCATTTCACTTTCAACTTTCATACTAGGCATATCAGAAGCATATTTTTGTAGCGTCGTTGGGATGTCTGCATAATGCTTGGTTTCCATGGCTTGCGCGACTTCAAATAAAGCTTTGGACCACCATTGATCAAGCTTTTCGGACGGATTATCTTTAATTTGAATATTTACTGTCCGTTTGCCAATAATCGATGCGCCATCTTTGTTAATCCGCTCAACAACCGTTCTTAAATTCGCATCCGCTTGTAAACTAACATCTATATCAACACGATCTTTGTCCAATTTCATCGTTGAACTTGTCACACCGGGAACTTTACTGATGATATCTGATAATGGGTTTTCCATAGCGAAACTTGTATACGCGAACCAGCCTCCGAATAATACGCCGGCAGAAATAATTACACTCAGTACAACAGGTAAGAGACGTAGCTTCATCAGTCAACGTCCCCCTTTCTCGATATATTATGTTGCGTTCAATTCCATACGAGTAGTATATCATGCGATATATACTGTGACCTTATGAAATGAGTGGAAACAAAAAAACTCAGCCTATTGCAGGCTGAGTCTGTATGTATCCAAATAGAGTCCATCTTTGAATTTATAATAATCGTAAAAATATCTTGTACCGCTATCGTCTGTCTTTTTATAAAAAACTTCCCAAACGTACTCTTGGCCAAGCTTCCCCGGCATGATACGCTCAATTTCCACACTCGGATTTTTCTTCATAACAGTATCTCGAATTTGGGCTTCCGTGAAGCCTTCAGAAGCCATCTCCGTGTGAACGTCCTTATCGGATACCCATACAATGACACCTTGTCCGAGCTTATCTTCGCCATAGACGATCCGAAAAGGCTCATCTCCATAAAAGAAATCCACTTTTGCCGCTTTCGTCATGATGCTTTTTTCAAAAGCAGTCTCTACCGCCATGCGTTTGTTATCCCAATGATCCTTCTGCACATTTAAGTAGAAGCGGCTGAGCACGACGCCAAGCGTCAATACAATAAACACGCCAAAAGTAATGATTCTCGTTCGCTTTGCACCCATCAGCGCCGTCACCTCCCTAACCAAATTGCCGGCACCTTTTTAACCAATTAATCGGTCAAAGCACAATTCAAATTCACGTTTGATTTTTTCTTCATCCATCGTTAAGCATTCCCCTTTGCGGACAAGCCAATTGCCGTCTACACAGACATCGACGACATCTTTGGCACAAGCGGAATAAACAACATGAGAAACAAAATCTGTTTTTGGCAGGAAATGAGGTTGATCGATATCCAGCGCGATAAAGTCCGCTTTCATGCCTGGCTGCAGTAGTCCTACGTTATCCAACCAAATGGATTCGGCCCCCATCTTCGTACCTAGCATCAATGCTTCAGCAGCGGGTACAGCCAGTGGATCACCAGAAACGCCTTTGTGAATCAGCGCGGCGAGTCTCATTTCTTCAAACATATCCAAATTGTTATTTGAAGCTGCACCGTCCGTACCAAGTGACACCTTCACCCCGGCACGAAGCAATTCAGGCACACGCGCTACGCCGGAAGCAAGCTTCAGGTTGCTTCCCGGATTGTGAGAAACGCGAACATCATATTGTTTGAGGACATTGATTTCTTCATCCGTTAAATGGACGCCATGCGCTACAAGCGTTGGTCGGCTGAATACACCGATCTTCTCCAGATGGGCAACAGGACGCAGTCCGTACTGATCTACATTTCCTTGCACCTCACGGCTTGTTTCCGACATATGCGTATGGATCGGCAAATTCAAATCGTGGGCAGCCTGAACGATTCGTTCAATATAATCCGGAGGACATGTGTAAGGCGCATGAGGAGACATCATCGTCGTGATACGTCCATTTGCAGCACCATGCCATGTTTTTGCAAACTCAGTGGCTTCTTGCAGCTTAGCCGTCTGTACATCAACCGGGCACAGTCCGATCACACCGCGGGCAAGAACGCCGCGCATTCCTGATGTTTCGACAGCCTTCGCCACTTCATTCATATGGTCGTACATATCGACAAAAGTCGTAGTCCCGCCCTTCATCATTTCCAAAATGGACAGACTCGTCCCCCACTTCACATCTTGGGCGGTAAATTTCGCTTCCATCGGCCACATTTTCTCTTCCAGCCAGATTTGCAGGGCTAGATCGTCGCCGTAACCTCTCAGCAGCGACATCGCGGCATGACCATGCGTATTGACTAAGCCGGGCATGTACAATTTGTTCGTACCGTCGATGATTTCGTCGTAGTTTTCCTTGGGTTCAGGAATTTGTTCACCGATATATGTAATCAGATCGCCTTCTATGACCATGCAGCCTTTGATTGATGATTTTCCTTCAATAGTAGAAATGAAATGACCGTTCATAATTAATGTTTTTTTCATACTAAAAAACCCTCTCTATGCTCATTCTAAGTTAAACACCGCTTTATAAACTTTACATCTTAAGGCTTGTAAAATCAAGGAAGTGTGCAATGTTAAGAAATTGTAAAATGTCACGGAATTTTCGTTGCTTTAGGTCCATTTGTTATGATATTTTTAATTTTGTGAGTTTTTTCAACAAGTTGGTCTGTTTATCTTATAAATTCGATCAAAATCTTGTACATATAGTAAATACTAGGAGGCATTTATGACCACGTTATTCACAAAAAAGAACGAAGTCGATTTCTTGCAATTGCTCATCCGCGCTGCAGAAAACGCACTGCAAACTGCACAGCTGTTCCGCACAGCCATGATGGGTGACAAATCCCCTATAGACTACGTTCAGTCCATTCACGATCTTGAACATGCTGGAGACTCCATCACTCACGAAATTTTCAAAGGACTCAATAAAGTGTTCATTACACCGATCGATCGTGAGGACATCATGGTTCTTGCCTCCAAAGTGGATGATGTCACGGATGGTATTGAAGCTACAATCGCTCGTTTTGACTACTTGAACGTCTCGCATACGGATACATATATGAAAGACTTCTCGGCTGTCATCGTGGATTCCTGCCAACATATGCTTGATGCATTCAAATTGCTTGCGAAGAAAAAATATATGCAAATCCCTGAACATACGGTTGCCATTAACTCCCTTGAGAATGACGGCGATCGCTTGATGCGTGAAGGAATCCGTCAAATTTTCATCACGCGCAAAGATGTTTACGAAGACTTTAAGCTAAAAGAAATCTATGAGCGCTTGGAAGAAACAACGGACGCTTGTGAAGACGTAGCCAATATCCTAGATAGCGTAGTACTTCGTTATTCATAAGACTTAACCGGTCTATGTGTACGAAGATAGTTTTCCGAATGGAAAGCTCTTAGGAGGAAATCATGTTAACTTATTTGATCGTAATTGTTGTACTAGCTTTACTTTTTGATTTCATCAATGGATTTCACGATACAGCCAATGCGATTGCCACATCCATTTCTACGCGCGCACTCAGTCCGCGGGTAGCTATTGCCATGGCAGCGACACTTAACTTTGTTGGTGCGATGGTATCCTCCAAAGTGGCCAAAACGGTCGGTGGCAGTATCGCAAACCCTGCCCAAATTGCCAATGGCGTTGAAATCGTAATCGCAGCCCTGCTCGCGGCGATTATATGGAACCTTCTGACATGGTATCTTGCGATTCCCTCCTCTTCTTCCCACACCCTGCTCGGAGCCCTTGCCGGTGCGGTAATCGCCGGTGCCGGTGTGCACGCGGTGAATTGGAGCGGTTTTACGCAAATCATTATCATATTGATTCTTTCACCGATCATTGCGTTCGCCCTTGGTTACCTCATTATGCTTTTAATCAAGTACATCGTCATTTGGTCCGGCAATACGTCCAGATCCAAGCTTAATCGCATTTTCAGGACTTTGCAGATTATTTCTGCCGGGTTGCTCTCCTACTCACATGGCGGCAACGATGCACAAAAAGCGATGGGTATTATTGTATTCGGTCTAGTCGCAGCCGATGTTCAAACGACGCTGGACGTTCCGCTTTGGGTTAAAATCTCAGCAGCACTAGCAATGGGTCTAGGAACTTCGATCGGTGGATGGAAAATCATTAAGACCGTATCCGGAAAAATTGTCAAAATCGAGCCGATTAACGGATTTGCATCCGATCTCACATCGTCACTCGTTATTCAATTCTCTACCCATATCGGAAAACCATTATCCACAACACATGTTATTTCCTCCGCGATTATTGGGACGGGCAGTGTCATGCGTTTCCATGAAGTTCAATGGGGAACCGTCAGCCGCATGTTGATTACTTGGGTCATTACCATACCGATCAGCATTGCGCTCGCTTACTCCATTTACTTCCTTATTTTCAGATTGATCTTCTAAATACAGAAAAACCGTCAGGGAATCCTGACGGTTTCTTTTTATTTCTTAATCTAAATAGTACGCCAAACTCTGCAGCTCCGTTGTGAAATCCGCATAATGCACGCGAACTTCCGGAGGAACCTTAATAATGACCGGCGCAAAATTCAAAATAGCTTCGATGCCGCAAGCAACAAACTGATTGGCCACATTTTGAGCTTCGCTCGCAGGCACCGTTATAATCCCGATTCGCACACCTAACTCCGATAAAACAGCCTTCATTTCCCCCATCGGTTGAACGGTCAAATTATTAATCGTCTCTCCGGCTTTGGAGGGCATCGCATCAAAAACAGCGACAATTTTCATATCGTTCCGCAGATAAGTATTATAATTGCATAATGCGCGGCCAAGATTTCCCGCCCCAACAAGAGCCACCTGGATATGCCGGTCCAGCTTGAGGATCTGTCTTATTTTTTCGATCAAATAAGCAATATCATATCCGATGCCTTTTTTACCGAACTCACCGAAATAGGCCAAATCTTTACGAATCTGGGCCGGATTCAGATCAAGTTTTTGACCCAAATCCTGCGAAGATACCGTTGCGACATTTTTCATGGCAAGCTCGTTCAGGAACCGTAGATAGATGGGCAGTCTGCGAACAACAGCTTCCGATATTTTTTGTGATTTCATTTCTACGCCTCCCCCATCCACTGCTCAATCCTTGGTAACATTTGTTCCGTTGTCATATGCTCGATTTTGGGTCCTGGCAGGGAGTAGAGGAAGTGCTTGCCATAGAAGGTTTCGATGACACGCGTATCGTAGATGATCACAATCCCTTTATCAGATGCGCGTCTAACTAACCGGCCGAAGCCTTGTTTAAATCGAATGACCGCCTGCGGCACAGAAAATTTCATAAACGGGTTCTCGTTCCGTTTCTTAATGTTTTCGCATTTAGCCTCAACGAGCGGATGATTCGGAGGTTGGAACGGCAGCCGGATAATGGCCAAGCAGCTTAGCGCATCTCCAGGAATGTCTACACCTTCCCAAAATGAACTGGTACCAAGCAGCACGCACATCTTATTATCCTGGAACATACGGGTTAATTTACTGCGATTGCCGCTGTCAACCCCTTGGCCAAGCACAGTAATCCCATAGGCTTTCAAGTAGTCTTTCATCCCGGCATAAATCTGTTTGAGCATCCGATTGGATGTGAACAAGATCAGCATTCGCCCTTTGGTCACGATAGCGACTTCACTTAGGGATTCAATGAGGGATGCAATGAAAACGGGATCCCCTGCCCCCTTAATCGTAGGAAAATCTCTTGGAATAACAACCAAAGCTTGCTCACGATAGTTAAAAGGAGAAGGCAATTGAACCGTTTTGAGCTTACCGCTCTCTTCATCCTGCGGAATCACTAGGCCCAATTGATCAGCGGAGTATTGAAAGGATTTGTTCACGGACAAAGTCGCCGAGGTCATGATGATGCTTTCTTTTGTCTCAAAGAAATGCTGCTGAAGCAAGCCGCTGACGTCCGTCGGTACTGAGATCAGCTGAAGCGACTTCGCCCTGGCGTACGTCCCTGCTTCCATCCAGTAGACATAACCATCATCCGCCATTTTCATAAAGAAATGAAGGGCATCTCGATGCTCGTAGAGCTCTTTCACGGTGCCGTTAAGATCCGTCACTAAGCCTTGGACCCCGAACACGTCCTGATGCTCCTTCACATCGCTTAACAATTTATCCAGCGTGCGAAGCAAATCATTCGCGTTCAGATAAATATTGTCTTCCATCGTCAGCAACTCGTGCCAATTAGCAGGCAATGTCTCCGGCTTCATACGCAGGACATACGTGGAATTCTCCGTTTGCGACGGATCGCTTTTGGACGACAGCAGCTCATAGAGTGATTCGCTCAGCCGGTCCCAATCCTCTTTGATTTGCACGATTTTTGGGAAAAGCCCATCAATCGTATGACTCCATGCCGCTGCCCGTTCCTGCTGCTCATCCGATTTCTGCAGCCTAAACCGAAGCATCGGCAGCTGGCCGCTCCGATTATCTTTGTAAAGCCAGGTCAAGGAATGATACATCGCTGAGGAATGCAACTCGATACCGAGATGTTTACTCGCCACTTCTTCGAAATGATGCGCCTCATCAATCACAAGGTGCTTGTAAGCCGGCAGGAGGCGGTTCTCCGCCTTCATATCGGTAAACAGAAGGGAATGGTTCGTGATGATCACATCAGCCGTGTTGGCGTCATTACGTGCGCGATGATAGAAGCACTTTTTGTACCATGGGCACATCCGGTTTAGACACGAGTCTGTATCGCTGGCTACCGAATACCAGAATTGAGCGCCTTTATTCCCAAAATGGATTTCCTCTTCATCCCCGTGTTCTGTTTCACTCAGCCAAACGACCATTTGTGCCGCTGTAATCGGATCCTCTTTGCCATTCTCGTAATCACGCGTTGTCAGTTTCGTCTCAAATTTGCGCAAGCACAAATAGTGACTTCTCCCTTTAAGCACAGCCGCCCTAAAAGGAACCGGAAATATCTCTTTCAGCAGCGGAATATCCCGCTCTCTGAGCTGCTCTTGCAGGTTGATCGTATGTGTGGAGACAACCACTTTCTTCTCATATTTGATGCCATAATATAGGGCTGGTATCAAATAACCAAGCGATTTCCCTGTGCCCGTTCCAGCCTCAATCATCAAGTGTTGATCGTTCTCCAGTGATTTCTCCACTTCGTAGATCATCTGCTCTTGCGATTCCCGCTCTTCGAAAATCTCAAACTTCTGCTGAAGCGCCAGCTTCAAGCCTTGATGAAATTGTTTGAAAGAAGCGCCTAATCCATCTTCATCCGAAGGGCCGCGGATGTCATCCTCTTCGCCCCAATCCGTGACATTCAGCGTAAATTGGCGGAAATAACGATTCGTATCCGTATCTATGCTCGTAATCGATTCTTTATATAAACATATTTCGTCCAAAAACCAACCCAAATCGCTGGAGCTATTTTCAAAAATATGCTGCAACCGCTGGACCGTAAGGAGAGGCAGTCCAATCAGCCTTTCCAGACATCTGATCCAGATTTCAGCAGTAACCTCTGCGTCGCTATCAGCCTGATGAGGCCGTTCATGGTCAATGCCAAACAAACCGGCTACCATACTCAATTGAAGACTGGAAATCGATGGGAATAAGATGCGAAGCATATCCATCGTATCCAGTACTCGGCCTGAGAATGGCGGGTACCCGGTTTTGGTCAGTCCCCTTTGCAAAAAAGAAACGTCAAATGCCGCATGGTGCGCCACAAGCACGCAATCAAACAAAAGTGGGAACATATCCGACATCACTTGATCAAGCGTGGGAGCATCTGCAACCATCTCATCCGTAATGCCAGTAAGTGTCGTAATGGAAGAAGGTATACCCATCCCTGGATGAACCAGAGAAGTATACCTGTCGATAATTTGAAATTGATCTATAATGACCAGTCCAACTTGGATGATCTCATCCGTAGGCTGACTTCCTGTCGTTTCAAAATCCAAAACTGCAAATTTCATGACGTGTATCTTCAATCCCTTCGTCCTGCACTTCTCCTAGCATACCAAATCTTATTAGGAAAAGGGAATACCTGATCGCCATATTGGTTTCAGGACTCGTCCAGATTGATGAGAGGCTCCATACATGAGGGGTCGGTATGGTACGCTTTTTGAAAATACTCGAAAGCTTTTTCTATATTCTGATTCTGCACCTGTATGACTCCCATGGCGTTGTAGGAAATAGCTTTCATCTTGGAATTATCCGTTAGAGGCAGGAGGAATTTGAAGTGCCTGTACGCCTCTCCAAACTCCCCTTTACGCAGATGCCCCATCGCCAAATAGACCCTTGCCAATAAAAAATCAGGCTGCCTGCGAATCAAGACCTCAAACTCCTTGATCGCTTGATCATACATATAAAGCTTGTAGTACCCTTGCCCCCGGACAAATTCATCCGTTTGTTTCCCGGACAGATCAAGATCCATCAGTTCTTTATGAAGGGTTTGGGTACTGATCGGTACGGCCCCATAGAACTTTCCCAGTTTCTCCTCAAAAAGCAGCCACGCCTCAATGAACTCATCACTCATTGTTTTCAACACTTGCAACTGTTCGTCAAGCTCCGCTCTTTTCTCCACATCACTATTCGGATATTCTTTTTGGATTTCTTCCAAAACCTCGTTCATTGTGGAAAATAAATGCTTAAACATTTGGCATCCCACCTTTGCTTCGAAAGCTTACCCTCATTCTTTGTAAACAGAGCCGATTTCATGCATGGAAAGGACCATCTTAAAGGATGGTGGAATGCTCCTCTTCTTTTAACAATTGGGCAACTTTATTATTTGCTCCCATGATCGCAACCGTTGGTTGATGCTTTTTGGCTTCTTCATCCGTCATCATGGCATATGTCATGATAATGACCGTATCTCCTTCTTGCACCAAACGTGCCGCGGCACCGTTCAAACAGACGACTCCAGTCCCGCGAGGGCCTGCAATGATATACGTTTCAAGGCGTGCACCGTTATTGTTATTCACGATTTGCACTTTCTCATTGGGCAGCATGTCAACAAGATCAAGCAAATCCTCATCAATCGTGATGCTTCCAATATAGTTCAAATTCGCTTCAGTTACGGTAGCGCGGTGGATCTTAGCTTTCATCATTGTGCGAAACATAAACTTCACTTCCTCAATTGTATAATGACATTATCGATTAGACGTGTTTTGCCGAATTTAACGGCAAGGGCAAGAATGATTGAATCAATATGAGTGCTGTTCTCAAAAGGTTCCAACGTCGGAAATGCAAGTACTTCCGCATAATCAATAACAGCTAACGGCGCTGTCGCGATATGGTTCCTAACCAGGCTTTCAAGCTCGGCGGCATTGAAGTTAGGGCGAGACTGTACGAATTCCTTTGCTTTATCCAAAGCTTGGGACAAGACTAACGCTTGCTTCCTTTCTTCGTCTGAAAGGTACACATTGCGTGAACTCATGGCGAGACCATCTTGTTCGCGCAGGGTTGGGCAAGGAACGATGTCGACCGGCAAATTCAGATCCTGCACCATCTGCTGTATGACGGCAACTTGCTGGGCATCCTTCAGTCCAAAAAAGGCTTGATCCGGCTGTACGATATGAAACAGCTTGCTAACCACAGTCGCAACGCCGTCGAAGTGCCCCGGCCTCGAAGCCCCGCAGAGCCTCGAGGTAAGCCCTGACACGGCAACTGTCGTACGTGTCGGGGTCGGATACATTTCACTCACAGAGGGCATAAAAACAAGATCAGCGCCGGCTGCTTCCGCCACCTCGAGGTCCCGCTCCGTATTGCGCGGATATCGCTCGAAATCCTCCCCAGGACCAAATTGCAGCGGATTGACGAAAATGCTTAAGACGACAAGCCCGCTCTGTGACCGCGCTTTGCGCAGCAAGCTGGCGTGACCTTCGTGTAAATAACCCATTGTAGGCACAAAACCTACAGATCCATCATTCTTACGTCGGTATTCCCGAATACGGGAACGCAAATCGGCAATCGATTGAATCACTTCCATCGTCTGGATCGCTTTCATGGCCGCTCACTACTCCTTATCGCCGTACAAATATTGAACTACATCATTATCCATGTGGAACGTATTTTCCTGTGTGGGGAACGTCCGCTCTTTCACTTCTTTTACATACTCACGAATGCCCTCACGGATAGTTTCCCCGATATTCGCGTAAGCTTTTACAAACTTTCTGGGCGCACTGTCAGAACCATACTGCAACAGATCATGGTAGACCAGAACTTGCCCGTCGCAGTGAACCCCGGACCCAATGCCTATTGTCGGGATCGATAACTGTTTGGAGATCCATTCGGCCAGCTCATCGGTAACCAGCTCCAGCACAATCGCGAAAGCTCCAGCTTCCTCAATGGCTTTCGCATCGCTAAGCAGCTTCTCTGCCTGCTCGGAACTGCGGCCTTGTACGCGGAAACCGCCGAGTTGATGAACGGACTGCGGGGTTAAGCCAAGATGGCCGACAACAGGCACGCCAGCCTCTGTAATCGCTTTGACCGTTGCTGCGATCTCAGCTCCGCCTTCCAGTTTCACCGCTTTCGCGCCACCTTCTTGCATTAAGCGGGCGACACCTTTGAGGGTAGTATCCAAGCTTCCGTGGTACGTAAAGAACGGCATATCCGCAACGATAAACGTGTTCGAAGCACCGCGTACGGCAGCACGTGTATGATAAACCATATCATCGAGCGTCACAGGCAGGGTCGAATCATACCCCAATACAACATTTCCCAGTGAATCTCCAACGAGGATCACGTCAACGCCGGCTTCTTCCGACAAGCGAGCTGACGGGTAATCATAAGCGGTTACCATCGTAATCGGTATACCGTCCTGCTTCATTTTTCTCATTCTGGCTGTTGTTAGCGGCTTTCGCTTTTCCATTTGTATCCCAGCTTCCTCATATAAAATAAAAAAACCTTTTAGCTAAGAGCTAAAAGGATCGCATGCAGAAAGAATCCAATGATTCTTCTGTCTCGGTCCCGTAGGCTCAGAGCAGAATCCAACCTCTTGTTTACTCATTATTTGGCTGAGTTGAACATGTTACTACGCTTGTATAGCAGCAAGTGCAGTTCCTTTAAGGATACCGCCTCGTTATTCAATTATACCAAATGTAGCTTCCAATTGATACCTCAACTTTTCTACCGCAGTTCAATATCGCCGGAATAAACTTTGATTCTTTCTCCGTCCCCTTTAATCACCGTTAACGCGCCAGTATCATCCAAAGAGTCTGCAATACCCTCAATTACACCCATAGGTGTGTGCGTGCGGATAGGACGCTTGAGCGTGACACTCAATGCTTCCCAAAGCAATCGGATCGGGGAGAAACCTTCTTGCAAATACAAAGCATACAGCTCTTCGAATTCTAAAAGAAAGGCTTGTACCAACGTTTCTCTTTTGATATCCGTTCCAGATTCAATCGCCAAGGAAGTTGCAACTGAACGCAATTCCTCCGGATAGTCTTCGACTTTCAAATTCACGGAGATCCCAATCCCGGCAATGACGTATTTCAGCCGTTCATCCTCGCCGCTGCTTTCCAGCAAAATACCGCTGACTTTCTTTCCTTTGATCAGCAAATCATTCGGCCATTTGATCCCAATGTCCACGCGGCATACTTTCTGAATCGCCCGACAGAGGGCGACTGCGCTCAGCAAGGTTAGTTGAGGCATGAAATACACTGGCACCTTTGGCGTCAGCACCAGACTCATCCAGATCCCTTTGCCTGCGGGAGAATGCCACGCACGCCCCATTCGGCCGCGCCCGGCTGTTTGTGCCTCGGCAAGCACAAGCGTGCCTTCAGAAGCCCCTGAAGCCACCAGGGCGTGTGCAATCGTCTGAGTGGAGTCTACTTCTCCGTACACATGCACTTTTTGCCCGAGCACTTTCGTCTTCAATCCTTGCAGCAGCTCGGTTACCTGCCATTTATCCGGTTTGCTCACCAACCGATATCCTTTACGAGGTGCTGCCTCAAATTCATAACCGGCGGCCCGCAGCTCTTCAATATGCTTCCAAATCGCCGTACGGCTCACATTTAATCTTCGGCTGATCTCCTCTCCAGACACATAAGCTTCCGGAGTCTCTTGAAATAGTTCTAAAATCCGCTCATTCATCTTTTTCACTCCAATTAAAGACTAGTTGGAAAAACAAAAGTAAAAAACCACGCGCACTGCTACTTTGCAGCACGCGCGGCTTGTAAAAGCTTTTCTCGCTCGTTCGGCAATTCGCCGAGCGCGGTTCGTTCCAGCAGGTCCTGCAGCAGCTTACCCATCCATGGGCCCGGCTGCATGCCCAGCTCTGACGCCAAATCCTTGCCGGATATGGCGAGTTCTTTCAGGCTGAAGCAAGGTACCTCGCTCAGCCACTCCTCCCCGCGGCGCACCAGCTCCGGCGCGGTGGTTTCAAGAAACAGCGCGAGCTCGCCGCGCTGGCCGGCTATGGGCTGCAGCGCACGCAGCAGCCGCAGCAGTACGCGGGCGGCGGCTATGCCGCGGCGCACCGCGCCAAGCTTCCAGACCCGCTCCAGCGGAGCAGGGTCTGCAGGTGAGGCGGCCACTGCTTCGCGCAGGGCCAGCACAGCCTCTACCGCGTCGCCGTCGGCGCGGGAGAAGGTCAGCTCCTGGAGCGCCGTGCGGACTACGTCCGCCGGCACCTCCAGGAGCATCAGCAGCATGGACCAGCGGTCATGCTGCTCTTCCAGCGCGCTGACCGCGTCCAGCGCGTCATCCCAGGCGAGCCAGCGCTCATAAGGCAGCGGAAGCTGCTTTTTGAGATGCGCCGTCAGGCGGCTCGCCAGAAGCAGCCGGACCGCCCGCGCAGGGGCTGGGCCGTCAATCATGCGCTGGAGCTCGCTGCGCACGCGCTCCATAGCGATGTGGCGCAGCAGCGGAGCTTGCTCGAGCAGCGCCTGCCACGTGCTCTCCTCGACCTGCAGATCATAGGTCGAGGCAAAACGAATGCAGCGAAGCATGCGCAGTGCATCTTCGCCGAAGCGTTCCTCCGCTTTGCCTACGCATCGGAGCACGCCTAAAGCGAGATCCTTTTGCCCTGCAAACGGATCGATCACTTCGCCTCCGCGGTCCATCGCCATCGCGTTCATGGTGAAATCGCGCCGCTTCAGATCCTCCGTCAAGTCGGAGATATAGGCGACGGAAGCCGGGCGGCGAAAGCCCTCATACTCCGCCTCCTGGCGGAACGTCGTCACTTCATACGTCCCCTGCTGCAGGATGACGGTGACCGTTCCGTGTTGAAGCCCTGTCGGCGCCGTCCGCGGGAAGATGGCAATCACTTGCTCCGGCAAGGCTGACGTTGCAATATCAATATCTTTAATCGGTCGATCAAGCACAGCATCCCGTACGCAGCCGCCTACGAGGTAAGCTTCATAACCTGCCTCCGTAAGCTTAGCCAGCACATAGGAAGCGCCACGATCTTCCCCCAAAATTTTTCCAGCATCCAACATGTTACTCCTAACCAGCGTACATCCTCTTATTGACAGGACGACGCTGTAATCCGGTGAGATTCCGGAAGTTCTCTTCCCAATACGCGATAATAAATTTCTTCATACTGCTGTGTGGTGATATCATTACAAAACGTGTATCTAGCACGGTCCAAACAATTTTGCACCACTTGCTCATACAGTACTTGGTTGCTAAGCAGGTTCACGACATGATCTGCCATCGCATCCGTATCGCCGACCTCGGCTAGATAACCGGTTTCCCCATGTGTAATCAGTTCTGGAATTCCTCCAGCATTTGAACCGATGGTAGGCACACCGCAAGCCATAGCTTCCAGGGCAACCAATCCGAAGCTCTCTTTCTCCGAAGGCAGAAGCATAACATCCGCCAGGGATATCACCTGGGAGACGTCATCCTGCTTGCCACAGAACGTAACCTTATCGGTAAGTCCCAGTTCCTTTACCTTGGCAATCATTTTAGACAAATCAGGACCTTCTCCGACAAACAGAAGCCTAGAAGGAATTCTCTTGCTTACATTCGCAAAGATATCCACGACATCCTGAACACGTTTGACCGGTCTGAAATTGGAAATATGAATGAGGATCTTCTCTTCCGGTCTGGCAAACTCCCCGCGAAGTTTCGTAACATCTCTCGGGTAATACACCCTTTTATCAACAAAGTTATAGGTCAAATCGATATCACGTTCAATATCCAGTAATTCCCTAGTTTCCTTAATTAAATCCTTCGATACTGCCGTAACCGCATCGCTCTCATTAATCGCATATTGAATTAAATCTGAAATGGATTGATCTTGGCCCAATACGGTAATATCCGTTCCGTGAAGCGTAGTGACGACCTTCAGCTTGCTTCCAACCATTTGTTTGGCAAGCAGTGCACACACGGCATGTGGAATGGCGTAGTGAACATGAAGCAGATCAAGCTCTTCCATCTTGGCCACTTGGGCAAGTTTACTTGCAAGGGAAAGATCATAAGGTGGGTAACGGAATACATAATACTGACTGACTTCCACTTCATGATAAAATATATTTTTATGGAATTTACCCAGGCGAAACGGCATGCTGTGCGTAATAAAATGAACCTCATGCCCTTTTTCGGCAAGCAGCTTGCCGAGTTCTGTTGCTACAACGCCTGAACCGCCTAACGTCGGATAACACGTAATTCCAATTTTAAGTTTATCGCTTTTACGTTTGTCGCTCATTTTGCACCTCTTTTCCAGATCAATCGAATCGATCAACCACCATAGGCAGTTTAGAAACAAAACCTTCTGCATACTGAAGCATCCGCTTTTGTCCCAATAAATGGTCACGGGCCACTACTCGTTCTACATAGCCTTGATTCAGCGGTGTCACTACGGTACCTTGCCCCGTTGTAAACTGCGAACGATAAGCGCTCAGCGCAGCCTTTTTGGTCTCATAATAATCGGTTACATTGACAATAAAGTCTGCTTCATACACATCATTTATAAAATAAAAATACATGTTCTCCACATGGACTGGATCAGACTCCGGCAAATATTTACGCAGTTTGGCATTAAAGACAGCTTCTTGAACAAGCGCCGAGCAAGCAATATGATCGGGATGGCGATCCTGCCAATAAGGAGCGAAGACGATTCTAGGTTTGTATTTTCGAATTTCCGCCGTAATTCGTTCAATATGGTCGGGTGTCACGAACAAACCACGATCCGGCAACCCCAGATTGGTTCGCACGGTCAATCCTAGCTGTTGTGCCGCTTGCTCCGCTTCTTCTTTCCTCGTCTCGACCGTCCCATTGGAGGACATCTCTGCATAGGTTAGATCACAAATACCCACCCGGTAGCCGAGTGAGGTATGCTTCGCAATCGTCCCGGCCATTCCAATCTCAGCATCGTCTGCATGTGCGCCAAAAATAAGAATATCTAATTGTTCACTCATCTTATTCAAGACCCGGTTTATATTTATGTACGAGTTCTCTCCAAGCAAAATCCCCGCGATCTAGAGCTTTAACGAGAATTTCCGCCGTGGCAATATTGGTGGCGCATGGGATTCCTTGAACATCGCATAAACGCAATAAAGCAATGATATCCGGCTCATGCGGCTGCGCCATTAAAGGATCTCGCAAAAAGATGATCAAATCCATTTCATTTTGAGCAACCAAAGCACCGATTTGTTGGTCACCGCCAAGTGGACCCGACATAAAGCGATGGACATCAAGCTTCGTATTATCCATGATTCTCTGTCCTGTCGTGCCTGTTCCATATAAGTTATGACCTGCAAAGACATGTTCATACGCCGTAACGAAATTGACCATCTCATCTTTTTTACGGTCGTGAGCGATTAGCGCGATATTTAACATTCTGACTTCCACTCCCCTAGGTCTTTCTTAATCTATAAAATGCTCAAATCCATAAATCATACCGCTATATGTCATTACTTTGCGAACAGCAATCGCTACTCCTGGCATGTAGGCAGCACGGTCATAAGAGTCATGTCTAATCTTAAGTGCCTGCCCTTGTTCAGCCATAATGACTTCCTGTTGAGCAAAAATACCCGGCAGACGTACGCTATGTATTCTAAACCCATTGTAATACCCGCCGCGCGAACCTTCAATCGTTTCTTCTTCTTTCGGATTACCCTGTCGGATCTCTTCTCTTACTTCAGAGATCAGTTCAGCGGTTTTCACGGAAGTTCCCGAAGGCGCGTCGAGCTTCTGGTCACCGTGATATTCGATAATTTCCAAGTGAGGAAAGTATTTGGACGCTTGCGCAGCAAATTTCATCATCAGAATAGCTCCAATGGAAAAGTTAGGAGCAATAATTCCACCGATTCCTTTATCCTGACACTGCTTGTCCAACTCAGCAATATCCTGCGGAGTAAAACCCGTAGTCCCCATTACGGGACGGATGCCCAACCGAATCGCTAAACTTGTATGCGAAAAGGCTGTGTGCGGACCTGTAAAATCTACTAATACATCCGGTTTGGATTCGGTTAGCGCAAGCTCCAAATCATTGCTCATTTTGACGCCGCATTCTTCAAATCCTACCATTCTTCCAAGATCAATTGGGCCTGAGGAGCGGTCTACCCCCGCCACCAATTCCATATCGGACTCCGTGAGCACGGTCTTAACGACCTCTCTCCCCATTCTTCCACTTGCCCCAATGACGGCTACTCGAATTTTACGATCCATGACGATGTTTCTCCTTTGTGTATGTTTCAGACTCTATTTTTCATCTTTTGCTGGTAGCGAGCAGCCTGCTGCTTGGCTAGTTCGTGATTCGGCTCCAGTCGAACGGCTTCCATAACCGTTTGATAGGCTCTCCCGTAATCATTTCGGAAAGCGAAGGCTTCCCCAAGTATTAGATAAGCTTCAATCGTCAAAGGATCGAGCACAATCGCTTCCTTCAGCAAGAAAATCGCTCGTTCTGCATGTTCGGATTCTGTGCTTAACTGCCTGCGAGCTTTATCGACTAATTCTCTTGCATGCAGTACTTGCAAATGATAACGGTACACTTGATTTTCTTGTTCCAACTGAGTAGCTATTGACGCGTGTTCAATGGCATTACTCAGCTTATTGCTTCTTCCATAAGTTATCGATAGTTTGTAGTGATAGGCAGCATTGTCGGGTTCTGCGATTATCGCTTTTTCAAACCATTCGATGGCTTTTTCGAAGTCTTGTGAAAGTATAGATTCGTACGCTTTCTGTATTTGATCTTCTCCATTCATCTGCCCATCCTCCTTATCGAAAGAGAGTCTCCCTTCAGAGGGGATGGTATAGTTTATGAAGCTTATGTAATTTCGGTGTTAATTTTAGTCCATCTACCCGCATCTCTCGTATTGAACTTATGCATGATTTTATCATGAGCTTCCGTCAAATCAATCCCCAGTGAGTTCGCGAAACAGATCGTAATAAACATAATATCGCCGAGTTCCAACTCAATGGAGTTGTCCGCTTCCGTGCTTTTTTTCGGTTTCTCACCATAAGTATGGTTCACTTCGCGGGCTAATTCTCCCACTTCTTCGGACATTCTTGCGAGCATAGCTAGAGGACTGAAATATCCTTCCTTGAACTGGGAAATATAAGTATCGACTTCTTTCTGTATATCTTTCAGCGTGCGTTCCGACATGTTCACCCTTCTTTCCTTCTTCTTCACCAAGATATCATTACTATGTTAAACTAAACAAGAAAAGTTGACAAATTTTTTTGACAGAACCGAAGTATGAGGTTTGGAGGAATCGAAATGATTTTCAAGGAAAGATTATCCGATCAATTTACAAATGTACTTGCCATTACGATTGGCACCGCAATTTATGCATTTGGTTTACATTACTTTGTCATTTCAAATGAGCTCATGGAAGGCGGCGTTACGGGTGTAGCTTTGCTGCTGAAATATGTGTTTAATGTTCCTCCATCTATATCAACCTTGGTATGTAATATCCCCTTATTTTATCTCGGGTGGCGTGTTTTCGGAAAAGGCCCGATGCTGTACACGATTTATGGCGTAGTTTCCTTGTCGTTTTTCCTTTGGGTGATGGAACAGCTCATACATAACAATTGGATAATCCCATTTCATACCACCCAGGATTACTTTCTGGCTACATTATACGCCGGGCTTACGCTCGGGACCGGACTTGGCTTAGTCTTCCGGTTCGGTGGCACAACAGGCGGTTCAGACATCCTGGCTCGTATCGGCAATAAGAAGAGGGGCTGGAGCGTCGGACAAGTCATCTTAATTATTGACGTTATCGTCATTGGATCTTCCTTTCTCTATTTGCCGAAGGAAAAAGTCCTCTACTCACTCGTAGCCGTCTTTGTTACTTCTCGCCTCATTGATTACATTTCCGAAGGCGCTCATGCTGCTAAGGCTTTTACAATCATAAGCGATCAAGCCGTGCCTTTATCTGAAGCTATCACAAAGGAATTAGACAGAGGCGTGACTTTGTTCCCTGCCAGGGGCGCTTATTCGGGTAACAACAAAGAAGTATTGTATTGCGTCGTGTATCGCCATGAAACAAGACGTCTTCGCGAGCTCATCCAATCCATCGATGCTCGCGCTTTTATCATCATTGGGGAAGTCCATGACGTGATAGGCGAGGGCTTCAAAACACAATAAAAAGGTTGAGCAGAATTGGCTATCTGCTCAACCTTTTTATTTTAATCGCCAAACTCCTGCTCCTGCGCTCGCGTGTTCTTGATTGGAACGATATGCCGACCGGATTGGTACATTCGCCAGCCCACGAAAGATAACACGCTAACGATGATCAGTCCAATCCCAGCAGACCAGATGATCGGATGCTTAGGATCAGTGATAGGGACGAAAGCAATGGCATCTTTATTTTTCAAAAATAATTCGTCCAGCACTTGGCCCAAATGTTCCAGTCCCGTTTCTACTTGACGACCAATCATCGGTTGGCTATTAATGTTTTTCCTTAAAAACACAATGACGGAGTCAAGTTTCTCGACAGAGGAAGCATCCCTGCTAATCAGTAATGATGGATGAATAATGGCGATATGCTGAGAAAGCTTACCGAAGTCCGCAATGCTCTCTTGCTGTTTGCCCGCTTTGACAGCTTGTGTCAATGCAGCCGTGTCATTTTGCAGCACTTTATAATATTGCAGCCACATGGGCTGATTTTTATGGGTTAGGGCATCCGTTGCAAGTCGAATTTTGGCTACAGCCATCTGAGCTTCTTCCGGTGAGTAGCTCGCGGCGCTATAGACTCTCTTGGCCTGTGTAATTGTTTCGGTAAGCGCATTAAGCCCCTCTACGGAGGTTATTCCTTCAAATTGTATCTTTGGAATTTGATCTGACATTTGCATCAGCTTATTCCGTGCCTCAAGCACTTGGCCATCCATCGTTTGCTTGTACATTTCATCAGCAATTTGATTCAAGAACTCAACCCGCTTCAACTGTTCCGGATCTACGGGTTTAGCAGCTTGTCCTATCGTGCTGGTGCTGGCTGCGCATGCAGAGCTTATACTTACGACTGCTGCCAGCAAAAGCGTGACCGTCAGTCGTTTAATTCCCCCGGTAAACATAAACATGGGACATCCCCTCCTTCACCATCATCATATGGAGGTTCGTCCCAATTTAGACCATCGGTTATGTGATTATCGTTGTTTCTTCTGACGCAAACCCAAACAGATGAAAGCTATCAAAATACCTATAACGCTTAAGCTGATTGTAAACCCTTCTATGGTTCTATAGTAGTTGTTTACAAGCACTTCAGGCAATCTGGGGAATACCCCTCGTTCATAATCCATGAAGTCGTTCCACAACGTCCAGCAGGCAACAAGCAGGATAGCCGGGATCCGGAATGTATACCATCTCACAAATAATAGCGCTTCCACTGCCATAGCCAAATGGGAGCACGTAAGCATCCAACCATCCCAGCCAACAGGAACTCCTTGCCAAGCGCCTGCCCAAATCATGGTTACTGCCCATACGCCATATTTAAATGAAGTGATAAGAGCAAAGGCTTCCACAAAGCCTCTAATGGCTTTATACACTTTCCCGGACCGGCTGCCTCTTGAACGATCTAAGATTAAATAACCGACCGACAAAGTGAAGAACAAACTGGCTGTCGGGCTATCTGGTACAAAATAGACGTACCAAAGTGGTTTTTCGGCTATGGTGTCCACCATTTGAAGCCAATACCACTCATAACCATACACAGTGCCAAGCAGATTCATAATAAAAAACAGCCACAACATCGTTTTGCTTAACAAAAAATCCCTACTCCAAAAATATGAAATGGACACGCCTTGATGCAAGTAAGCTCCTCCTCCGGTGATTTAAAAAAACCTGACCGCTTTCGCGATCAGGTTTCCCTATTTTATTGGGCCTTTTGTTTGGATAACCATTCAGTCAGCTTTGTGATATCGGCATCTGTTAAGCCTTTATCAATGTTGGCTTGATATTGTTTACCCATGTTCCCTTTACCGTTCTTAACAATGTTCAAAATCTCATCTTGCGAGTGCTTGTCACCTACGCCAAGCAATGCCGGTACGCCTGAAGCCGGCATCCCTTTAAGTCCAGCACCGTGACAGGACAAGCAAGTTGCTTTTTTGTAGATTTCAGCACCCGGATCATCTGCTGCTACGATAGCAGGAGCTTTCTTCGTATCCTTCGCCGCGCCGCCGCCAGCAGCTGCGCCTTTGTTCGCGTGCAATTCTTCTTCACGCTTGATGTGCTCAGGAATGATGTTTTTCTCTTTCAACTCAAATTGGTAGTGATCCCAAGATGTGTACGTCAGGTATGTACAAGCGATTAGAGATAAAATCATCAAGCTTGAAGCGATTGGTCTTCTGTAGAAGCGACGCTCTTTGCCTGTATCCAAGAAAGGAGCCAGCATCAAGCCACCGAACAGCAAACCAGGTACAACAACCGCTCCAAGTACTACGTAATCTCCGGATGTATACGGATATTTCAACAATTGATACATGAACAAGAAGTACCAGTCAGGCATCGGAATAAACGCTGTATTCTTAGGATCCGCAGGATAACCTAGCGGAGCCGGATCGGACATGACTAACACTAACATTCCGACTAGTACAACGACCCCTACCATCCACTCTTTTAACAAGAAGTTTGGAATGAAGGCTTCCGATTTTCCCGGATACGCAGAGTAATCGCGAGGGATTAATCTTTGTTCTTGTGTTTTCTTAATTACGCGGGAATCCCCAACGTAAACGATTTTCTCGTCTGACTTATGACCATGCGCCACGCTATTCGCCCCTCCCTAATTTATAGCGGTCCGGAAATACCTTGTTTGCGAATCATGAAGAAGTGTCCAGCAAGCAAAGCGAGCAGAACGCCAGGCAGGAAGAACACGTGAATGGCAAAGAAACGAGTTAGTGTTTGCGCACCAACGATGCTTCCGCCTTGCAGCAACGTTTCAATGTACGGACCCGCTAAAGGTACGGACGCTGCAATTTTCATACCTACTTGTGTAGCAAAGTATGCTTTGTTATCCCATGGAAGCAGGTATCCCGTAAAACCTAGACCTAACATAACGAAGAAAATGAGCATGCCTACTACCCAGTTCATTTCACGTGGTGCTTTATAAGAACCTGTGAAGAACACGCGCAGGGTATGTAAGAACATCATTACGATAACTAAACTAGCTCCCCAGTGGTGCATACCTCTGACGATAACACCGAAAGCTACTTTATGTTGTAAGTAGTCAACGCTTGCATAAGCATTGATGATATCAGGTGTGTAATACATTGTTAAGAACATACCTGATAAGATTTGAATGACTGTAATGAAAAACGTCAATCCGCCGAAGCAATACACGAAAGCGGAAAAATGATGAGCAGGGTTTACGTGTTCTGGAACCTCATGATCTGCTACATCCCTCCACATAGGCGTAATATCAAGACGTTCGTCAATCCAGTTGTATACGTTTTTAAACATCTGACTGTGACGCCTCCTTATACTCTTGTGTTAGCATGCAGTTGTCCCACATAAACGAACCCATTCTCAACTTTGGTTGTGTATTCATCCAATGGTTTTGGTGCGACAGCAAGGTTTTTACCATCTTGCGTATAGTGAGCACCATGACAAGGACAGAAATACTGATCTTTGTAAGCCGGGTTATCGTTCCAGTTGACCGTACATCCAAGGTGCTTACAAGTAGGATTCAATGCAAAGAGCTTGCCGCTGCTGTCTTTGGAAATCCACGCAACCAATTCAGCGTCACTTTCGTACCAACCATCCACTTGATGAACTTGGAACGTAAACGATTGTGGTACATTTGTAATTTTACTTTCTTCGACAACTTTAACCCAATCCGATTCTGACTTCTTCTGAAGCACAGGATCTACCGCAAACCGAATCATCGGAATAATGATGCCGGCCCCCATGAATCCTCCAGCGCCACCTAGGGTGTAGGATAGAAATTGTCGACGAGACATTTCGCGTTTAGTCCCGGGTTTCTTCCCATGCTGTTCTTCATTGTGATTGTTATGATCACTCATTCTCAGGTCTACCCTCCTACATTGGCCGATGTCCAACCCTCTCGGACGTCAGTTACCTCTATCACGTGTCGTTCGACATTACACTACATAACTAGGACATTACTAATAATATCCTACGACTACTAGGTCGTCAAGAATCCAGAACTCCTTTTGAGCCATTGAAAACTTGGCGTTTGGACAAATTTTAACGAAATTGTCACAACTTTTTGGCAGCCAATGTACGCCATTCCTTCCCTTATCCTGTGCAATTTTTTTTCCAATAATACGCTTACCAGCTAAAGTTAATCACTATGCTGCCATAAGTGCTGAACTTGCTTAGAAATACTGGCTTTGATCTGTTCGGCTTTGCTCTCCCACTGCTCCATGTCGACAGCGATCAACAAATCGGTTTGATCTGCCTTCCAGCTTGCAGCTTCCGTATGTATGGTCAGTACGATGACGTACCGGAATCCCATCCTTTTTAAATGAAGAGAAAGGGCTTCTAGCTGGTCCTTCATGCTCACCGCCGTCATATAATGAAGCGCCGGGTACGTTACTACCCTACCTTTGTATGGAATTTCGATGGTTTCCAGTGCATCTCGGAGCTGTTCCAACGCCAAGGTTACTTGTGCGGGGTCTTCGAATCCGGTCAACCCCGTTACTGGCAGCAAACATGTGTCCAAGTATGGTTTTAAATCGTACCATTCTTGCGCAGAAATCTCATTAAACTTCAACCGTGCTTCCCCCTCTATCTTTTACCAAAAATGCGTTTGCTATGTAGCAATAGCCATCGCTTCTTGTACACTTTAATCTGTCTGCAAATGGCTGTCAATTGAACTGTCGATCGAGCTGTCGAATGAACTGTTATTCAAGCTGTCCGTTTGTCCGCGCAACGCTTCAAGCGCTTCCTCCAAATCCTGCTGTTTCACGACCAGGTAAGGACTCTCCCATGTCCCATCCAGGTGAATATACTGAACATTAGCCGGCTTATACTCACGGTACGATTTGGTTAATGTGCGAAGTTCGTCTGCCGGGATGTCTGTTTTAATGGAACTTCCCATAATATCAAGCACTTTCCCCCACGCGGTTACTCCATTAAGTGAAGTTAATTTATCAAGTAATTCATTGAGCACAAATTGTTCTCGCTGATTCCGTTCCAAATCGGACGATTCCGCTGTACCCATATTCGATTTGCGGTAGCGAATATAATCAAGCACTTGTTTGCCATTTAAGCGCTGCGTGCCTTTATTCAAATTAATATTTGTTCCGTCACTCTCATCTTGGTATTTCATATCCATATCGACATCAACCGTCATACCGCCTAACTGATCGATAAGCTTGCGAAACCCATCAAAATTAATAACAGCCATGTGATCAATCGGAACTTGATAAATCTTGCTGAACAACTGCTTTGTCTCATCAAGAGCCGTTTCTTTGTTTTTATTATAGTTATAAGCATAGAAATAATTAGCTTTATGCGAGGTTTCTAAACCGGACTTTTCTGCTGATACCTCAAGGTCTCTAGGAATCGAGACTACTGTACCCTGATGCGTTACCGGATCAATACGAAAAAGCATCATGACATCCGTATTTAACGATCCTTCGCTACCTGACCGCTCGTCAATTGCCGTTAATAGCAGGGTAAGCGATTTCTCTTCCTTCTCTGTCGCATCGGATGTTTGGGACGTCTGCGATACAGGATAATTGCTTGTGTCGATTTCATTTGAAGCAGGCGCGATAGGAGCGGCTATTTGATCCAAGGCATGGTTCCATTTATTCATCAGAAAAGCGGCGTAGCCGGATGCTGCCCCGACAACGAGTAATGTAAATAGAAGAAACGATGATAAGACTTTCCGTTTCCGCATGGTTTTCAAGAGCTTTCTCATTTGTATTCTCCTTTTGCGTCGCAATATAGTCTAACTAATCGACGTATGGAGTAACAAAATAGTTCTTTTTTGTCGTCTTTCCAGCAAAAAAAGACATGTGAACTGGATTCACATGTCTTTCGTCCCTATTGTGGCTGCCACCACGATCATTATCCTGAAGTTTTCAGCATTTTAAGCTCAGATGTAAGAGCAAGGAATGTCGGTTGATCCCCTTTTGCTAACGCAAGATCAATCTCTTTGTAGAGATTCTGTTCTTTATATTTGCGAATGGCATCATCCCAAACCATTTCCGCGAAAAGTGCCAGCAGCGCGTTGTTAGATACATTCATTTTTCCCATGAGACCTACCTCCAAATGTGTACGCGGTTTGTCAGGAGCTTCTTTTTCGCAAAAACATGAAAGTCCGTTCCTAGGTGTCTGCCAACCCCTGTGTGCTCCTACTTTTATCATATTCAATCCGTACATTCGCGCTTCGTTCAAAAGCCCGATTGATTAGGAATGTGTCTTTACCTACTACTTAATATCCCCTTTGAACCTTGCACTCTCTTGGTCCAGAAAAAGGACCACCTTGTCTTCTTCCGCAACAAAAGTACCTTGAATCACTTTAGAGCCCATCTTAGTCGCTTGCACGACCATGCCGTTCTCTAGATCTTCACCAATACGTATAAGCCCAAGATGCATCATCATTTGTAAAATACGCTGTTCTACGATGGATTCCGAACTGTCATAATAAAAGGGCTTGACCAATTTACATAACACTTCGCTTAAAGAGGCTAAAGTGACCCACTGGCCGCTTAGGCGGTCAACCCATCCCGCGAGGCTTTGTACATTGGGAATAGGGTTCTTATAGAGCCTGAGCCAGAACTTATACACATCCGCCAGATTCTCTTTTTTCCCTTCCAGCAAACGCGATTTTCCTTCCTCCGTCAAACTGAGCACTTGGCCTTGCTCACTAATTAGCTGCCGATAATAGCAGTAATCATAGATGAATGAAAATCGGTTCGGATAGTCTTTGAACATGCGTCCGTATCCGAAGCGCCAAGCTCCTTTGGACACCATTTCCTCCTGCACAGACATGCGATCCAGTATTTGCTGGAGCTGCCTCTTGTACATGGATCCTTCAACTGTTAGAGGCAATTCCTGCACCTGAGAAAGGAACGTCAAAAAATGAAAGATATCCTCAATAATGAGTAACTGCTCGTCTCGATAAACGTTAGGCTCAGAAGTTTGTTTCAAGCTCTGTTTGAACTGTCCCGTAAGCACATCGCTAAATTTCCGTTTCAAATCATTAGGCACATGAAACAAAAATTTGGTTTGCTGGGAATACCCATTAAACAACCAGCCGAGTTTCTTAAATTTAATGACCATGTCGCGGGGATTCCATTCAACGGATTCATCTTTCTGAAACCGTGACTGTTGAACTCTAGCGATCAGTTCTTCAATACTGAATGCGTTGCGAGGATCGAAGAGGAGAGAATTCAAAAATCGGATGTCCTCCAAGTTCAAGCTTTGAATGTGCTTCTCGAAAATCTCTCTGCGCAGGGCTGTACTCAAAATCGACTGAATCAACTCGTTTTTTGAATGGCCATTGCACTCACACTCATAGGTGTTAGCGATTCGGCCTAGCTCGTGGATATCGGCGTAGCTGAGCATGTCCGCTAGGTTCATTTCCATCTACATCCCCCATTTGGCGAAGCTTTCAGCTCCGTGGTTTCTAGTAACCATTATGGGAATTTTTCCCGAAAATATTCCAAGCCATGCAAAAAAAGCATGACTCTATAACAGAGTCATGCTTCTTATCTCGCAATTATTCGTGTACGATTTCCAGATGAGATAAACAATTGTACAGCTGGAGCTCCCACCCTTTTTCCTGACGCAGCAGGATGGTTAGGGACGTATTTTGCAGGAATTGTTCGCTATCCATGCGCAATACTCTGAGCACCTGCACAATGAATCCCCCGTGTGAAACCAATAATATTTTCTTACTCGGATAAGCTTCTAGCAGTTCACTTTCTAATTCGGACCATCGTTTCCACAGTTCATCATCTGACTCCTGGCCTAAATCCTGAAGCTTCCATTCTGGCCCCCAACGTTCTTCTCTTTCGGCTACTGTCGTTCCTTCGACCTGGCCATATCTCCGCTCGCGAAGCCGGCTATCCGTCCCGATAATGGGAATTCCCGATAGCTGTGACACGATTTGGGCCGTTTCCTTAGCTCGTTTTAAATCACTCGAGATGATCCCGTCCCAGGATTCGTTGGCTAATCGGATTCCAAGCAGCCTGGCCTGCTCTCTTCCTTCATCCGTCAAATCCGTGTCCAACTGCCCTTGCAGCTTCCCTAAACGATTCCATTCCGTACTTCCATGCCGGATAAATCCAATCGTTGTCATTACCAATTCCTCCATCAGTCAATAAAATGAAAAATGCCCCTTCCGGAGCACTAGGCTTTTGTTCGCGATAACCAGTTCATAATGATGATTGTTGCAATTAGACCCAAAATGGATACAACAAGCAAATAATGCGGATATGAATGAATTGGCCCTACATGGAATCGCAACGGCTCCATAAAGCTAGGGTTAAGGCTTGCTACGGCATCTACCATCTTATGGCCATTCATCGTTTCTGAGCCCGTCGACTTCATAGCTTGCGGCGCTTGCAAATCAAATAGCGTATTGTCGGCCGCAGCTATCGACGACTTGGGCGTACCGTCATAGACAACAGCGAATAAAAAGCTGAATACGAATAACGCTAAACAAAAAGCAATGACAGCCGTAAGGTTGCGGCGAAGCTTGTAAGAGATCGTATACATGCGCTCGGAAACCGGAATACGCCATGATTCATCATCATAAATTCGACTCATGACCTTGCCTGAGACCATCGGTTCATAATCAGGAAGCTCGCTCTCGATTGCAGCAGTACGTATGAGGATCGTACTTTCTTCCCAAATCTGAAATTCTTCCGCACATTCGGCGCATGTTGCAATATGCTCATCCACCGCGGTACGTCGCAGGTCATCATTCGGCAAGTCCCAATAAACCCCAAATAATTCCTGGATCTCACTACACTTCATGGCTGTTTCATCCCTTCGATTCTTCGAATATCGGTTCACTGAAGTAAGGGTCCAACTGTAGCTTGACGGATGCTCTAGCCCTAAATAAAAGAGACTTCACGGAGCTTACGGTTTGACCTAAAATGTTGGCGATCTCCTGATAATCCATCTGATCATACTCTCTTAAGATCAAAGCAGATCGTTGTTTCTCTGGCAAACTATTAATCGCATCTCGAACCATCGATACTTTCTCGTTTCGCAGCATGGCTTGCTCCGGCATGGCATCAAACGAAGCATGGGGCGTCAATCCGCTTTGCTCTAACGAGACTTGCACACTTTTATTTTTGCGCAGCTCACTCAATACTGTATTCCGGGCAATTGTATACAACCAGGTAGAAAAGGAGGCTTCAACTTCTCGAAAAGAGTGCAAACTGCGGTACGCTTTATAAAACGTTTCGTTACACAAATCTTCAGCAATAGCTTCCATTTGTGTACTTTTGAGCATATGAAAGATGAATGCAAGGATTTTACGCTCGTAACGACGCATAAGCTCGTCATAAAGCTGAACATTTCCATCCTTGATTTCTCTGATCAACTGGGAATCGGTCATTACGTGGCGACCCTCCTAACGGTTCCCGGGTACCACTCCAACTGCTCATACATGTTGTACTGCAATTAGAGTGAAAAGTTGCGTTCATTTGTAAAATAAATGTGAAAGGATCAATATGTAAATTATGACCTATTAAATTCTTCTCGATGAATTGCGAAATTCCTGCTCTATTCGACAATTTGTTGAAAAAAATTCACATTCTAAGCTTGTCTGTTGAAAGCAACAACCCACCCTATCCATTATATATGAATATCAGAAAAATATGGTATTTATGAACAAAAAAAAACCGCCAAATTGGCGGCTGCACTTATGGTGCGATTATCGGATAGGAGTGGAGAGAAACCATACTGTACTTTTATTATATGTATACGGTTTCATTCTGTCAACACTTTTTTGAAAACGTTTACCTGATCTTTTTTTGCTTGAAGAACCGGCCTATTTCAGTTGATGCCTTATGGCTTGATTGATTAAATTATTAATGGAATGAGGTCGAATATATGGGCTGCCTGCATTAATTCGCGGGATCTGCATCGGATCCGTTTGTTTGGAAGTTAATCCCGCTTTGGTCGTGAACGCATATTTAACTCCGACTTCATTCAGATAGGAAATCGTAAAATCATCATAGCTGCCAAAAGGGTAAGCATAGGAATCAATAGATTTAGCCCCATCCAACTCCCGAAGCTTTGCCATACATGTTTTCGTATCCGAAATAACCCTTTGTTTAAGATCTTCCTGGGTCTCGGTTACGCCATTCGTTGTTATTCTGTTGTTCAGCATCGGCTTGCCATCTTTCATTGCATGCAATTGATCCGAATGAAGCTGAAAATCAATATTTGAGAATTCTTTTCTCATTTTCCGAATTTGATCCCTGGACAAGGATGGCAGCAACGTCGCTGTCGGGTTATCCAAATCTTTGGTAATCACAAAGTTCACCGCTGGTATACGCATTTTTTTGAGAATCGGATACGCATTCGTATAAAAACTTTCATACCCGTCATCAAAAGTGATGAGAACAGCGTTATCCGGTATTTTCGCCCCATCTTTCATAAAACTCTTGAACTGATCCATCGTGATAAAATTGTACCCTTGACGCTGTAATGCACCTAGCTGCCGCTCAAATAATTTGGTTGAAATGGTCACAGAGCCCTCGACCTGATCATCGATGTGATGATACACGAGAACAGCCACTTCCTTCGAGTAGATGACATTGTTCGCACTTACAAATGAGGGGAAAAAATTAACAAAAATAACAATAACAATTAACGTGCTTTTTACCATCATCCACAGCTTCATCTCGTTCGCCCCACACTTAGAAGTTTGTAATATTAATATGAACGATGTCATTATAGCACGAAGTTTTTTATTTGAGAATCGATTTCAATAGAATAAAAAATAAGCTGATTTCTTCTCTTTTGGGACGTTCTTCAAGAGGAGAAATCAGCTTATTTGTGTGTACAAGTTCAGTTATACATGAACCGCGTAAGGCCCGCTCAGCAGCTCTGAGGCGCGATCTGCATCTTCCTGATTGCGGAAGGACAAACGCAAAATGCCAGGCACATCTTCGCGACTCTCAATAATTTGGATATTACTCAAGTTAATTCTAGCATTACCTAATAATGTTGTAATTTGACCAATAATGCCGGGATGATCCGGAATATCGACATAAATATCAAACAATGAGGTGATCATGCCTTTTCTGCGCTCCGGCAGTTGGCTTCTGAATTCACCGGCAATGCGGAATTGTTCAACAATTCCTTCGCCATCACTATTCTCAATAAGCTCAATGAACCGAGAAATCTCAAGATTCCAATCCGCAAGCAATTTGAGCAGCACCGGCCGATTGTTCACTAAAATATCTCGCCAGATCATCGGCTCGCTTGAGGCAATGCGCGTGATGTCTCTGAAGCCCCCAGCAGCCAGATTCTGATATAACGGGTTGGTTTCGTTATATCCTCTGACCTGGTTAACCAGCGCAACCGCAATAATGTGCGGCAGGTGGCTGATCGCACCAACGATATCGTCATGCTCCCGTGCTCCGACCTGCACGATTTGTGCTTTCGTCGTCTTGAGCAGCTCGGTTAAGCGGTCAACCTCTGCCTGCGGTGTCCCCTCTGCCGGGGTCAACACATAGAAGGCATTTTCAAAAAGATGCGAAGACGCTGCCTCAACGCCGTGACGTTCGGAGCCTGCCATCGGATGACCGCCAATAAAGAAAACGCCATCTTTTACCATAGTTTCTGCGCTTTCCGTAATGGTTGCTTTCGTGCTCCCCACATCCGTGATGATACAGCCTTTCTTGAGCGGAAGATTCATCAACTGCTGAACATACTCTTCTAACATCCCAACCGGCACGCATAGAAAAATGTAGTCAGCCCCGTCTACCGCCTCAGCCATATTCGTTGTTGCAGCATCAACCACGTTTCGTTTGAGCAGTTTCTCAACGGATTTCGGATTCGGAGAATGGCCGACAACGGTAAAACCCGGTTTTCCTTTGTAACATAAGGCCAGTGAACCGCCGATAAGCCCTACACCAAATATCGCAATTTTCGTCATAAGAGATCAACCTTTAATTTGTATTAGGCTTGAACGGCAACCTCAGCCAGCACTTGCTGCAAAGCTGCAATGAATTTCTCATTTTGTTCACGTGAGCCGATGGTAACGCGGATGGACGTCGGGAATCCAAGCATATGTCCGCCACGGACAATAATGCCTCTACGCAGCAAACCATTAAATACTTCTGCCGCTGGGCGTCCGACATTAACCATAACGAAGTTACCGTGTGCAGGGAAAGCCTTTAACCCCATTTCGTTAAACTGCTCCGTTAAATAATTCAAACCTGCTGTATTCGCTTCGCGGCAGCTTGCGATGAAGTCTTGATCTTTAATCGCAGCTAAAGCAGCAGCTTGAGCAAATCTGGTCGTGTTAAAAGGTTCACGAACTTGGTTAATGGATCGGATCACATCGGGGTGCCCAATGCCATAACCGATTCGTAAGGAAGCCAAACCGTATATTTTCGAAAAAGTACGCAGTGCGATGACATTGCGGTACTGACCAATCAGCTCAATGCTATCCGGGAATTCTCCCGTTGTATTGTACTCGCAGTAAGCTTCATCCAGAACGACCAATACATGCTCAGGAACTTTGGCTAAAAAGGCTTTGATTTCCGCATCCGTATTCATCGTACCTGTCGGATTGTTCGGATTACAGATCCAGACGATCTTCGTACGTTCTGTAATTGCAGCCAGCATGCCGTCCAGGTCATGAGTGCCATCTTTCAATGGGATCTCGATGGATACAGCTCCCTCAATCTCACAATTGTGCTTATATTGCGGGAAGGTATGAGAAGCCATCACCGTTTCATCGCCTTGTACGAGGAAAGCACGTGCCAGCATGAGGATAACCTCATCAGAACCTGCACCGAAAATGAGTTGATTCGTCGCAACGCCAAGATACTCAGCCACTGCTTCTGTCAGCTGTACAGCCCCACCGTCAGGGTACAAGCTGATGTTAGCGATTTCCGCTTCAATCGCCGCTTTTGCTTTTGGCGACGAGCCAAATGGATTTTCGTTGGATGCGAGTTTAATCACTTCCGTTAATCCCAGCTCTCTTTTTACTTCTTCAATAGGTTTACCCGGTTGATAGACCGGCAAATGTACAATCGTTTGTTTCGGTTTCATTGGTAGCCACCTCATCAATTAGTTGTCCGAATTTTGTAATTGTCCCACAAAACTAGTGCTGTTGTAAAATGTGGTTCCTTTTTATGTAGAAGGAATATTGCTTTAGCCACTCATTAGAGACAAAAGTCTCAATGATCAACACATAATAGTGTACTGCTTTAACGCTTAACAGTAAATAGGTAATTTTAGAAAATCCCCCTAGACTAGTGTCTAGAGGGATTTCATTATCTGCCTTTTAGCTGGCCTACAAAGCCGCCAATTTGCTGTAACCCTTCTGGATGAGCAGCATCTTCTTGGAAATGGTGCAGCGCGCTTTCAATCGTGCGGACAATCGCACTCCCTACAACAACACCATCGCACAGCTTCTCGAACCGCTCAACCTGCTCCCGGTTGGAAATACCGAATCCGACAACGATCGGCACATTCGCCGCTTCTCGCACCGTAGATAGGAAATCTTCAATCCCGCCGAAAAATTCAGCCCGTTCACCGGTTACACCAAGGGAAGAAACACAGTAAACGAATCCGCGAGCTCCAGCTGCAATACGTTTCACACGTTCATTCGAAGTCGGCGCAACCAATGGAATCAAATGGACACCATAAGATTCTGCAATCGCTCTCGTCTCGCTATCTTCTTCCAATGGTAGATCTGGAATAATAATGCCGCTGATTTCATTTTCCTGCATCGTTTTGAAAATGCGTTCCAGCCCAATTTGCAGAACAGGGTTGTAGTAAGTGAATAAAATGAATGGCAGCTTGGAACCCCTGCTCCTCGCCTGGCGAGCAACATCTATAACGTCAAATATCGTAATCTTACGAAGCAGTGCACGCTCAGATGAACGTTGGATGACAGGGCCATCGGCTAATGGATCCGAATATGGAACACCCAGCTCGATTAAATCAGCGCCTGCCCGCTCCATTTCAAGAATAAGCTCTAGTGAAGCTTCAATCGTTGGATCACCAATGGTCAGGAAAGGGATCATAGCTGTTTCCCCACGCTCTTTAAGCTCAGCAAAACGCTTATCAATTAGGTTCATGGCTTATTCCTCCCCTGTGCCAAGATAGCTCATAATGGATTCCACATCTTTATCGCCACGGCCAGATAGGCTTACGACAATAATTTGATCCTTAGACATCGTTGGAGCTAGTTTTACCGTATGTGCAATCGCATGAGCGCTCTCTAAAGCTGGGATAATACCTTCCGTACGGCTTAACAATTGAAGAGCGTCGAGCGCTTCCTGGTCAGTAATTGGATAGTACGTGGCGCGCTCAATATCTTTCAAGTAAGAATGCTCAGGTCCGATGCCAGGGTAGTCTAACCCCGCCGAGATGGAATGAGCCGGCAGCACTTGCCCGTATTCATCCTGCAGCAGGTAGCTCAGCGAGCCCTGAAATACGCCAGGTGAGCCTTTGGTCATCGTCGCGGCGTGCTCTTCCGTATGGATACCGCGTCCAGCAGCTTCAACGCCGATGAGTTTAACCGTTTCATCCTGAACGAACGGATAAAAAATCCCCATGGCGTTACTACCGCCGCCTACGCAAGCAACAACGGCATCCGGCAACCTGCCTTCTGTTTCCAGAATTTGTTCACGCGATTCGTCACCGATAATTCGCTGAAAATCACGGACCATCATCGGGTAAGGATGAGGACCTGTAACGGAACCCAGGATATAATAAGTATCCTGTACATTGCTAACCCAATAACGCAGCGTTTCGTTGCACGCATCTTTCAGTGTACGAGTACCTGAAGTAACGGGAATGACTTCAGAACCAAGCAATTTCATCCGAAAAACGTTCAATTGCTGTCTTTTCGTATCTTCTTCGCCCATGAAGACTTTGCATTCAAAGCCCATCAATGCGGCGACCGTTGCCGATGCAACACCGTGTTGACCTGCTCCGGTCTCAGCGATGATTTTCTTTTTCCCCATCTTTTTCGCGAGCACGGCTTGTCCGATGGTGTTATTAATTTTATGAGCGCCCGTATGATTCAGGTCTTCTCGCTTTAAGTAAATTTTGGCTCCACCCAGTTGCTCAGAGAGTCTCTCTGCGTAATAAAGGGGAGTTGGTCTGCCGGAATATTGCTTTTGCAAATAGCGAACTTCTGCAATAAATTCAGGGTCGTCTTTATATTGGTTATAAGCCTCTTCCAGCTCCGTCAAAGCATTCATCAATGTTTCTGGTACATAACGGCCGCCGAATTTTCCGAATCTGCCGTGTTTATCAGGTACTTGCGTCACTTTCCGGTCACCCTTTCCACAAATGCGGTAATTTTCGCAATATCTTTCACACCATCTGTCTCTACACCGCTGGACACGTCCACACCGTCAGGACGATAGGCTTCCACTAGTTGATCCACATTGTCAGGCTGCAATCCGCCTGCTACTAGCAATTTGACACCTGCTGTACGAGCCCACTCCTGATAAACAGGAATACAGTCCCAGGCAAATGTTTTTCCGGATCCTCCGCCATATACGGGGTCAAAAGTATCAAGCAACACGGCATCAACCGATCCGATGTACGGATCCAACTGAGCAGCTACCTCTGCGCTGGACGGAATTTTATTCTCTGATTTGGAAATGGACACGGACTTGAACACCTGGACATCGAACTGTTCACGTACCCATTTACAGAACTCAGGAGTTTCCTGACTATGCAACTGAACGACATCAAGGGGAGCAACCGCCATGATTTCCGTAAGCTGCTCTTGGCTCGGATTCACGAACACACCTACGGTTAGTGGAACGGAAACACCTTGATCCGCTTCACTTCTCAAGTAGGAAATAAGCTCCGCAGCCTTGTCTGGCTTGACTTGACGTTTGCTTGGAGCAAAGACCAATCCGATATGATCAATTGGCAAATGTATGACTGATTTTAACACTTCAACGCTTTGAAGTCCACAGATTTTAACCGTTGGCATCGTGTCTGTTGGCATCCTATTCGCCTCTTTCTAAACCGTCTGATTCGTTGTATTGACAATTGACCCCATCAGATCGTGAACCGCTTGCTCAACAACAGGCTGGCGCATGAAATGTTCGCCGATCAACACGGCTTGCGAGCCGATTTGTTGCAGATAAGCCATGTCTTGGACTGACGAGATTCCACTCTCACTGACGATGGTTTTGCCGGCCGGAATGTATTGAATCAATTCTTCCGTTGTTTTCAAATCGGTAACGAACGTCTTCAAATTCCGGTTATTGATCCCAATTAATTGGGTATCCAGTTCGAGCGCGCGCTCCAATTCTTCACGGTCATGCACTTCAACCAAGGCATCCAAACCAAGATCGCTTGCGAGCTTCAAATATTGCTTCATCTGGTCAGTCGTCAAGATGGCCGCAATCAGTAAGATCGCATCTGCCCCAATTAAGCGCGCTTCGTAGATTTGTTTCGGATCGATCGTGAAATCTTTCCGCAGCAAAGGCACATTCACCGCTTGGCGTACGGCCTTCAAGTAGGCATTGCTTCCTTGGAAGTAATCCACATCCGTAAGCACCGAGATGCAGTCAGCGCCCGCACGTTGATAGGAGCTGGCCAGTAATACCGGATCAAAATCCTCACGGATCAAACCCTTGGACGGAGACGCCTTTTTAACTTCAGCAACCAAACCCATCGCACGATTTTTACGTGTCGTCAAAGCTTTTTCAAAACCTAAGCAAGACGGCATCTCCGAAATGGTTTTCTCCGCTTGCGCAATGGAAAAGCTGCTCATGGCTTCAACTTCAGTTCGTTTAGTGGCAACAATTTTATCAAGAAACATGGCATAGTTCTCCTGTGAAATGGATTAAGTCGTTCAACTTTTGTTCCGCACGGCCCGAATCTATGACGTCAGCCGCAAATTTAACCCCTTGCTGTAAGCTTCCAACATGACCAGTCACGTAGAAGCATGCGGCTGCATTAGCAAGCACGATATCGCGATGAGGCCCCCGCTCGCCGGCAAAAATATGACGGATGATTTCCGCATTCAGTATCGCATCTCCACCGCCTACATCCTTAATACTGTGAGCCCTTAAGCCAAGATCATCAGGGGTAATAGAGTATGTGCTAATCCGATCTGCTTTCAGCTCCGTAACTTTAGTCGGCGCCGAAATGCTGAATTCATCCAATCCATCTTCGCTCGCTACAACCAAAGCCCGCTTAAGCCCTAAAGCTTGCAGCGCTTGTGCGACTAATTCCGTTTTCGTACGATCGAACACGCCTAGCACTTGACGATCCGCTCCCGCAGGATTCGTAAGCGGGCCCAGCAAGTTGAATACCGTACGGAAACCCAACTCTCGGCGTGGTGCCGCGACATGCTTCATGGATTGATGATAAGCTTGCGCGAACATGAAACAAATGCCCGTTTTATCCAAGCATTTCGCCGCCTGCTCGCTGCTTAGCGTGATCTTCACACCAAGAGCTTCCAACACATCCGCGCTGCCGCTTTTGGACGACATCGCTCGATTGCCATGCTTGGCTACACGAATGCCCCCCGCTGCAGCAACAATCGCCGCTGTCGTTGAAATGTTGAACGTCTCTGCTCCGTCGCCGCCTGTGCCGCATGTATCCAACAGATCATGCTGCCGCACATTCACCTGGATTGCTTTGTTCCGCATTGTTTCAGCAAAACCTGTAATCTCTTCCAGCGTTTCGCCTTTAATGCGAAGAGCTGTCAGCAGACTGCCGATTTGAGCCGGCGACGCCGCGCCTTCCATAATTTCCGACATGACGCCGCGCGCTTCCTCCCTGGAAAGATGGCTGCCGCTAATTACTTTACCAAGCGCTTGCTGTATCTGAATAAGTTCACTCATGACGTTATTCCTCCTCTACTTCTTCCCTTAAGAGTTAACAAAGTAATCTTTGTTAATATCGCTTACAGGCCTAGGTTCTGGACTAAACATGGCTTCTGCCATTCGAATCGATTTGAGCAAAGCTGTCGCTTTATTCACCGTTTCCTGGTATTCGCTCTCCGGTACGGAGTCCCACACAATTCCCGCGCCTGCTTGCACATAGGCTTTGCCGTGTTTGAAAACAATCGTACGAATCGTGATGCATGTGTCCAAGTTCCCTGAGAATCCTAGATAGCCAATAGCCCCAGCATAAGTGCCTCGTGCCTCTGGCTCCAGCTCAGCAATAATCTCCATAGCTCGCAGCTTCGGCGCTCCAGACACCGTCCCTGCTGGCATGCAGGAAAGAAAAGCATCGAAGAAATCTTTATCTTTCGCAATTTTTCCAGATACGTTGGAAACGATATGCATGACATGTGAGTAGCGCTCGATATCCATGAACGTATCGCACTTAACCGTGCCAAATTCCGATACGCGGCCAATGTCATTACGTCCCAAATCCACTAGCATCAAGTGTTCAGCGCGTTCTTTCTCATCCGCTAGCAGCTCTTTTTCCAAAGCTAAATCTTGTTCCGGCGTCTTGCCACGCGGCCTTGTTCCGGCAATTGGACGAGTTTCCACTTTTTCCTCTTCAACCCTTACAAGCAGCTCGGGTGATGTGCCAACGACGACTTCATCATCCATTTTGAGCACATACATGTAGGGAGATGGATTCATCGTACGCAGAACCCGATATACCTGCAGCGGTGAGACCGTAGTTTCCATCTCAAAACGCTGTGACAACACAACCTGGAAAATATCACCGGCACGAATATATTCCTTCGCTTTATTCACATTGGCAATGTACTTTTCCTTTGTGATATTCGAACGAATGTCGCCAAGATCCGGCTCCGATACAATCGGATTGTGTGTCATCGTTTCCGTGCCAAGCGGCCTTTTAATCTTCTCAATCGTCGCATCGATTTTCTCACAAGTCGCATGATAAGCTTGAGCGATCTCTGCATCCGTTGCAAAAGGCTTCACATGTACGTTAGCAATCACTTTGATTTGCTGTTTAAAATGATCGAAAACGATAACTTGATCACAGAACATGAATTGAATGTCGTTCATTTGCAAATCATCAATTTGATGAGCCGGCAGCTTCTCATAGTATTGCAGAAGATCGTATCCAAAGAATCCGACAGCGCCGCCCGTGAATCTCGGCAGATCCGCAAGCTGAGGACTGGAGTAGGATCTTAGGTACGCCTTCAACACATCGATGGGTTTCTCATCCGTCACCTTGTTCTCGGTTTGTGTTTCAACGACCGTTTTCCCATGTTTCGCCTTAATCATCAGGAAAGGATCGCTTCCAATGAAGGAATATCGAGCCCATTTCACGCCGCCCTCTACGCTTTCCAACAGGAACGCACGCTTCTCTTGATACAAGTGTTGAAAAACACGAATCGGGGTTTCTGTATCGGCTAATAGATGACGTACCACAGGAATGAGGTTATAGTCTTTGGATAATCGAATCACTTCTTGAATTTCAGGTGTATACATGGTTACATCCCCTCTCAGCTTGTGAGCCTTCCGTCGTTCTCCGAGGTGCTCCAAACTCTAATTGAATAACAAAAAAGCCTCTACCGAAGTAGAGGCTGGCTTTTAGTTTTATGTAGAAGATTAAGAAGAATGTGAAAAATAAACGTTGAATGTATGACGAAACAAACGTCTCCGAATGAGTCGTGTTCATCTTCATACAGTTCTCTGCTATCATTCTCATCTCAACTGGGCTCTGCTCTACTCAACTAAACTTGCTCTGCTCTACTTACCTAATCTCATCTAACTACACTATACTACCGTGCAGCTTCATTTGTCAATTTAACAATATCAGGGCGAAGTGCTTTAGCTTCTTTTAAATAAATATGGTTGATTTCCGATTGGCTCTTTGTTGTGTTCACTTGAACCATGAGACGGATACATTTTGGCAATGAATTTTCAACCGGAACTTCCAATGAACACATTAACGGCACGAGTTCCCAGCCAACCATCGTACGAATGGCCCGCGCAGGGAATGTTGCTGTAATGTCTTCCGTCACTGTAATAAAAACCGAACAAATATCCTCTGGGCGAAAATCATTCGCCTCTACGATGGCGCGAAGCAGCTCTCCAGTAGCGGTCAAAATTTCTTCCGCTTCATTGTGTTCAACTGTCGTTGCGCCACGAATTCCCCTACAAAACATCGGCTACACTCTCCCCTTTCAGAAGCTCGACAATTTGTCTGACTTGCTCTACTGTAACATCCTTACGGATTTCAACTTTACCAATTTCCATAGGAATAATGTAGACCATAGTGCCTTCTTTGAATTTCTTATCGTGCATCATCGCGCTCATAATGCTATCCGTGTCCAAATGAGGCGGAATGCTGACAGGCAGTCCGTATTTCAAGAACAGGCCCTTGGTTATTTCATGAATTTCTTCAGAGTATCCAAATTCCTGGGCAAGCTTGGCAGCCCCAACCATACCGATGGAGATCGCTTCCCCATGCAGCAGCTCACCATAACCAGCCACTGCTTCCAAAGCATGGCCAATCGTATGTCCTAAATTTAAGATGGCGCGCAAATCGTTCTCCCGTTCATCTTGAGAGACGACGATCGCCTTCACTTTGCAGCCTATATACAGCGCATAACTAAGCGCTTCTGGATCAAGAGATAACAAGCGCTCTGCATTGTCGTCACACCACTGCGTGAACTCAGCATCCCAGATCAAGCCATGCTTGATCACTTCGGAGAGGCCCGCCTTCACTTGGCGCGGCGGCAAAGTCAGAAGCAAGTCGATGTCGAAGAGAACGAGCTCGGGCTGGTGGAACGCCCCGATGATGTTCTTCGCCATCGGGTGGTTTACGGCTACCTTGCCGCCGACAGAGCTGTCGTGGGCAAGAATCGTCGTCGGGATCTGCACGAAGCGGATCCCGCGCATGAAACTCGCCGCCGCGAAGCCGGCGAGATCGCCGACCACGCCTCCTCCAAGGGCGACGATCGCAGAACTGCGATCAAGGCCCGCCTGGAGGGCGGTGGTGACAATTCCCTCGAGCTGCGCGAGGGATTTGGATGTTTCGCCTGCGGGAACGACGCAGGACGTTGCGGCGAAGCCGCCTTCGCGGAGCAGCGCCATAACGCGCTCAAGGTGCAGCGGAGCCACCTCGCTATCGGTGACGACAAGCAGCGGTGACTTGCGGCTGAGCTTCGCGCGGTCGAACAAAGCCGTGATATCGTTCAGGACGCCTTGACCAATGTAGATCGGATAAGAACGTTCGCCAAGCTCTACCGTAAGCTCTCTCATATTAGTAGTTCTCCACTTGTTTCAAGAAGTTGTTGAGATTCGCACGAATTTCCTCAATGGAGTCCCCGCCGAATTTATCCAAGAAGGCATTCGCCACTTCCCATGCAATGACATTCTCCATAATGACGCCCGCAGCCGGGACTGCACAAGTATCGGAACGCTCAACCTGCGCTGTGAATACTTCTTTCGTATCGATATCCACGCTTTGCAGCGGTTTGTAGAGTGTCGAGATCGGCTTCATTACACCGCGAACGATAATTTGCTCGCCAGTCGTCATCCCGCCTTCGAATCCGCCTGCACGATTCGTTCTGCGTCTAAAGCCACTTTCTTCTGTATATAAAATTTCATCATGGACATTCGATCCTCTGCGCTCCGCAGCTTCAAACCCAATACCGAATTCCACGCCTTTGAATGCTTGAATAGATAGAACCGCTTGCGCAATTTTCCCATCCAATTTGCGATCCCATTGTACGTGGCTGCCCAATCCTACCGGCACGCCTTCAATGATAACTTCAACGATACCGCCGAGTGTGTCGCCATCTTCTTTGGCAGCGTCGATCGCCGCGATCATTTTGGCTTCCGCTTCTTTGTCAACCACACGCACCGGTGATTCCTCGGTAATTGCAATCAGTTCATCGATCGGAAGTTCTTGACGCTGTGCTTCTACATCCCCGATGCGGATGACTTGTCCAGCCACCTTAATTCCGAACTCTGCCAGCAATTGGCGTGCTACAGCCCCAGTCGCTACGCGCATAGTCGTTTCGCGGGCGCTTGAGCGCTCCAAAATGTTGCGCAGATCTTTTTGATTATATTTCAAACCGCCGTTCAAATCGGCATGCCCAGGGCGAGGACGGTTCACGCGGCGTTTGCCTTCGTTATCCTCTTCGACCGGCTCAATGCCCATAACGGTTGTCCAATGCTTCCAGTCATTGTTGACAACAACTAACGCTATTGGAGCACCTGTTGTTTTGCCATGGCGCACACCGCCGGCAATCGTAGCCGTATCTTTCTCGATTTGCATCCGACGACCACGGCCATACCCTTTCTGACGTCTATGTAATTGAAAATTCAAATCCTCAAAGTTAAGGGTTACATTACTTGGAAACCCTTCAATAATCGCAGTGAGCTGCGGTCCATGTGTTTCTCCAGCCGTTAAATATCTCACAATCCGTTACCCCCTATAATTTGGTGAAGCATTTGCTTATAAGTGCTGCCAAGATGAAGTTACTGCCGTTTCAACTTGAAATTGTTTCCAAACGCTTTAGCGCTTTGACGCGCGATTATCTTTTAGTCATTATAGTATAGGTACTCTGGTTTGGCAACAGCACAAACGCAAAAACACGCTTTGCATATAAGGGGTATTCCCTTAGGCGCAAGCGTGTTAACATCGGCTCAGGAGCAATGGTTACCCGTGCATGGGCTGCTTTTGGACAACTCTTGGAAGTTCTGCCATTTGTGGGTCATTCATCAAACCCATGATTTGCGACGAATCTACTCCCAAAATTTGTGCACATTCCTGAATGGAGATCATTCCCCTACGATAAGCGGTTATCACTTTGCGTTTGTCCATAAGAGCCCCCTAAGAGTTGCATCATTTTTATGTATTGTACTCATTAACGTTCATTGAGCTTTGCTACATCTTAGTATTGGAAGATATGGAAGATCTTATACACCCTTTTTCCTATAAAAGAAAGTATCCGCCGGTTCTAAGTCATACTGCCCTGGTGAAAAAATTTGCTCAGTCGACCCAACGAATAGTAACCCTCCTGGCTTTAATGCTTTTGCAAATTTCTGATATAACACATGCTTCGCTTCTTCAGTAAAGTAAATGATCACATTTCGGCATACAATCAAATCGAACCCGGTATCAAACGTATCGACAAGCAGATTCTGCTTTTGAAATTTTACTGTTTTTTTCAAGTCATCTGAAACATGATACATAAGCTGATCCTGCCGAAAATATTTCTTCACATACTTCTCGGGAACATCTCGCAAGGAGCGATCGAGGTAGGCCGCTTTGCGCGCTTTATCCAGGGCGCCCTCATCGATATCCGTCGCAAGCAAATGGACATCGTTCAAGGCCCCCTGCTCCGCCAGAATCATGGCTAACGTATAAGGCTCCTCTCCTGTTGAACAAGCAGCGCTCCAAACCTTCAGTCTTCGATTCTTTTTGAGCATTTCGGGAATGAATCTTGATTCCACCAGCTCCCAGCGATTCGGGTTCCGCCAAAACTCGGAAACGTTGATAGTCATCCGATCCAGAAATTCATAAAAGAGTTCTTTATTTTTCATCATGGCATCAAAAAAGGAAACAAACGTTTGATAACCACGTTTCATTCGAAGTGTTGTCAGACGTCTTTTCATTTGTGCCTCTTTATAAAGAGCAAGATCTATGGACGTATGTTCTTTTACTTTTTTTATAAATAACAAAAAATCCTGATCCTCTTCCATGCTGTCCACCCACCTTGGTCTTTGTCTAAATAACATACATTCTTTCATTCGTTGCCAAATTCCTTCAAAGCACGACAAAAAAAAGAACCTGCATCTGGAAAGATGTCAGGTTCTTCAGGTTTCGAATTGCTAAATCCACTGCTGAATGATTTTCGTATAATCGAGAAGCTCGTCCGCTTTAAAGAAATTACCGATCTCGCGTTCAGCGCTTTCCGGTGAATCCGAGCCATGAATGAGATTGAAGTTCGTATGTACCGCATAATCGCCACGAATCGTACCAGGTGCCGCTTCCAATGAATTCGTTTTGCCGATTAACGTGCGGGATAAAGGAATAACTTGATCTCCCTGCCACACCATTGCGAAGACAGGACCGGAGGTAATGAAATTAACGAGTCTTTCGTAGAAATCTTTGCCTTCATGTTCAGCATAATGAAATGCAGCTTGTTCTCTCGAGACCATCGTCAATTTGCTGCCAATAAGTTGAAAGCCTTTCTGTTCAAAACGCTTTACAATTTCACCGATCAGGCCGCGCTGTACGCCATCCGGTTTCACCATCAAGAATGTTTTTTCCATGTAACGATATCCTCCTTAGCGTTTTCTTTAGAAAACTTGCTTCATAAGCAACTACTGAGTTTTCGTTAGAAAACTGACTTCCATCGTAGGCCTGTACGCCCAAAAGGGTTAAATCTTATGTATTCCCTCTTAGTTTACACTTTCTGGCAGCTTTTCTCAAATCACTTTAGTACGAGCGATTGCCGATGAAATGTGCAACTTCGATTAAATCTTTTTTGGCTTGCCCGTTCGGCAGCTTATCCAAAGAAGCAATTGCCTTGTCAATGTATTTCTGCGACAGCGTATCTGCCATAGCAATACCTTCACTGTGACGGATGATATCCAAAAAAGTGCTAACATCTGTTTGTCCATCTAATTTATGTATACGGTCTAACTCAGCCAAAATAAGCGGTTTAAGTGCCGGGTCCTGCATAGCAAACAAGACAGGAATCGTAATGTTACCTTGCTTCACATCGGAACCTGGCGGTTTCCCGATCTGCTTCTCGGTCCCGATAAGATCCAGAATATCGTCTCTGATTTGGAAAGCCATCCCCACGTTGTAGCCAAAACCATAAAGTTTATTGCTAATCCAATCCGGCGCATCCGCAGCCATTGCACCCAATTGACAGGAAATAGCGATAAGCAGCGCTGTTTTGCGCCTGATTCTCAATAAGTAATCACGAATCGTTTGCTCGGAGTGAAAAAAGAACCGGATTTGTTCCATCTCACCAATGGACATCTCTACAATCGCTTTAGACATGATCTGATGTACCGCTGGCTTGTGAATTTGAGTGATGACGCCTAATGCCTTTGCAAATATGTAATCACCTGTATACATCGCAATCCGGTTATCCCATTTGGATCGGACTGTTAATTGCCCGCGTCTTGTATTCGCATCATCAATAACATCATCGTGAACAAGCGATGCCATATGAATGAGCTCCAACGGCACGGCCACGCGCTTCATCGTTTCCAACTGATAGTTGCCGAACTCGCCCGAAAGCAGTACAAAAACAGGACGAATTCGTTTGCCGCCAGCTTTCAATAGATGATTTGATGTTTCTCTCAACATGGCGTGATCGGAGTATACGCTTTCCTCAAGCGTTTTTTCAATTGCCGCTATATCTTTTTTCTTTCTTGAATAAATATCGATTAAATTTTTCATTCTGTCACCCGTGCCACTTTATTCTCTGACCATAAAGCGATGCTTACCGGCTTCGGCAGGAACCCAAGCTCATAACAATACTTGTAATAGGAAGCAAGCCCTTCCCATTGTTCCGGACCAAAATCATAACATAACGTATGAAAGTAATGATGCCAATAGGAAGCCGTACCGCCAACGGAAGCTTGCGCCTCCTCAATCATTTCTTCCGGATTACTGTGTGCTTTCGCTTTACTTGCCATGAATGCATTAAACACATTGGCCACAAGCTCCGGATACAGGTCTGCCGTCTCCTTGCGTATCGCCCATACGGCAAAAGAAATCCATTGTCCTGTCCATTTCGCCCATTCTTGCCCAAGATCCGTAATCATATACGTTTTATTGCGCCAACTCTCTTTAATCGCATCATCTCCGATGAGCAGTGCACCGTCCCCAAGCGCCATCATCTGCTCGACATCGGGAGTTGCATATTCATAAGTGGGTTTCCCCTCGTAAAACTTCTCAAGGATGATCTTGAGCAAGTTTACCGATGTAGCTGAAGTTGTGGGCAGCAAAATATGCCCGTTCGCAATCTCGCGGAGCGGCTTCTCATGAAACAACAGGATGGAATTGACTTCTCCATATGCACTTACGGAAAGATCCGGATATAACAAATAATTCTCAAATGACTCTCCATAAGCAAAAGAGGAGATTGGCCCCATATCAATATCTCCGGCAGCCATCGCTTTATTCAACGAAGTCGGAACCTGCTCAATAATATCGACCTCGGACGTGTTCATCAGTTCAGGAAAATAATAATAGATCGGCCAGACGTTGGTATAATTGATACGGCCAATACGAATTTTCGGGTCAGAGCTACTCATCGTTATCACCCCATCTTCGGTACAAGGAATGCTCAATGTCCATACTGTCCAGCACCTTGCCTACCAAGAAATCGACCATCTCCTCAATAGAGCTCGGACGATGATAAAAGGCTGGCATAGCCGGAATCATACGTACGCCCATTCTAGACAAGGTCAGCATGTTTTCCAAATGTATGGCATGCAATGGCGTTTCCCTTGGAACCAGAATTAATTTTCTTCCTTCTTTCAGCATCACATCGGCTGTCCGTTCCAGCAAATTATCGGATGAGCCATGCGCGATGCCAGATAACGTGCCCATCGAGCAAGGGATGACAACCATCCCTTTTGTCCGAAAGGATCCACTGGCAACGGTTGCTCCAATATCAGCAATCGGATGGTGCTCGAATGAGCCTGTACGGCCGCCAAAATGCTCTTGCAGCATTTCTTTGCGTTTGCTTGCCTGCCAGCCCATCTCATCATGCAGCACTCGCCAACCGGCCTCTGTGACAATCAAATGCACATCCAAGCCTTGATCCAGCATGACCTGACACAACCGAACGCCATAAACAGCTCCGCTTGCCCCAGTAATCCCTACCACCCAATTGCCGCCGCTCATAAGTACTCTCTCACAAGCACATCAAGCAGTGTAAAAGCAAACATCACAAGACTAAGCACACCGTTCATTGTAAAAAAGGCTGTATTCAATTTAGATAAATCCTGTGGCGAAACAAGTCTGTGTTCTTTGTACAAAATAAAATAAGCAATAACGAGTCCTACTAGATAAAACCAGCTCAAATGTGTAATGAAGAATAAGGTAACCAGACCAACCGCTGTCAGTACGTGAAGGACACGAGCTGTGTTCAATGCGGCCTTGATGCCAAAGCGGCTAGGCAAGGAATGAAGACCTTCATTACGGTCAAATTCTGCATCCTGACACGCATAGATGAGATCAAATCCAGCGCTCCAGCAAACGACCGTCAAATAAAATACGATGGATGCCCATGTGAATTGGCCTGTTACGGCAATCCAGCCGCCAAGCGGTGCCAAGCCTAAAGTCAAACCGAGCACAAAGTGGCAGGTCCAGGTAAATCTTTTGGTATAAGAGTAAAAGACAAGAAAAAACACTGCGATAGGCAGCAGTTTCATGGATAACGAGCTTAGATTGGAAGTTGCCCAGAAAAGCAAAGCAAAAGAAATAATAATATAAATAATAACTTGCGGAATGGAGATTAACCCGGCGGGTATTGCGCGATTCTCAGTGCGCGGATTTTTCTTATCAATCGCTTTATCAATTACACGGTTTAAGGCCATCGCAGCGGTTCTAGCTCCCACCATTGCTAGTGTAATCCAGCCAATTTGAGCCCAACTCGGCAAATGTCCATTTAATACTACGGAGCCAAGAATCGCTCCCATGAATGCAAAAGGCAGTGCAAAGACACTGTGTTCGAATTTAATCATTTCCAGAAAGATTTTTAGTTTAGTAAACATATGCGCATTACTCTCCTGATTTCGTATTCCCCTTGGTGCCAATATGCAAGGCCGCAACCCCGCCTGTTAACGGGTAAGCCTGTACACTCTTTAATCCTAGGTTTGTAAATATAGCCGCTAATTGTTTGTGGTCGGGAAAATGAATTAATGATTCCGGCAGCCATTTGTACTGCTCGTATTTCTGAGCAATCATCTTACCTAAGAAAGGCAGGACGCGTTGGAAATAAAAATAATAGATGGACTTAAACGGCTGCCATGTCGGTTTGGACAATTCCAGAGACACAACTAGTCCTCCTGGCTTAACGACACGCTGCATTTCACGAATGACTTGCTCCAAATCAGGTACATTCCGGAGGGCAAATCCGATCGTTGCATAGTCAAACGTGTTATCGTCAAAGGGAAGACTCATCGCATTGCCTTGAATTAACTTAATCTGCTTGTCCAAGTGAAGCTGCTTAATTTTCTCTGCACCATAGTCCAGCATGTTTTGGCTGAAATCAAGCCCCACCATCTTGCCGGTGCCGCTTGCTTTGGCTAGTGAGATGGTCCAATCACAAGTGCCGCAGCATAAATCAATCGCTGTCTCGCCAGGTTGAACATTCATCTTCTTCATCGTAAATTTACGCCATGCTTTGTGCCTGTTGAAGCTTAAAATATTGTTCATTAAATCATACTTTGGCGCAATGCTCTCGAAGACCGAGTGGACGAACTCTTCTTTGGTTTTCGAGTTTTTAACGGGTGTTTTTGATTTTGTCATATTCATCTGTCAGTTCACCTCAAATTTCTTCCAGCACTTTGGGCTGCTTGGCTAAAAAACGCAGGAACGGCTCGCCTATGTGAAACAGTTCACTTATTAGTTTGTCCGATTCAAGCTGCTTCACTTTAGCTTGCAGCAGCTTCGTCTGAGAATCCAGCATTTGATACAGTTGCGAAGGGATATGATATTTGTGCACCAGTGTACGGACTTTAGCTTGATCCGACTCCTCGGTTTGAAGCTGTTTCCGCTCATCCTTAGTACCATGCTGCAAAATGTGCCAGAATCCCCAGCTGCCCTTGAAATCCGAAGCAGACTCCAATCGGAAAATTTCTTCGAAGAGCACTTCACATTTCGTATAACTTCTCAAAATCTCCGGCCAAGCTTGGTCATACACCTCAGACATGAACTCCGAGAATGACAAAAAAAGCTGAGATTTAATCTCCACCGTTTGGTGAATGTAATCTTCTGCCGATAATTTCAGTTGCTTCATTTTCATGTACGTATTCATCTTTAACCTGTTGACATCACAAATGGCATTCGACAATTGCTTAATCATGTCAATTTGGCCGGCACCGGCAAGGAGATGATAGAAGCGAGAACTGAAATAATCTCCAGCAAGAACTTTAAGCTGTCTGGATCTTGCGGCTTTTTTCTCTTTAATGTCATTTGAAGCCGTAACCAATTCATGGGTGTCGAGCGCAAGCTGCACAAGCGATGTCGCTAACGTGTACAACTCACTGGAGGTGCTCAATTTACTATTTCCGTTCAAGAATGCAAACAACAGACGGGTGCGCAGCTCCGGGAAATCGGGCAAGTCTGTGTGAATTTGGATCATATCATACTCCGTGTACTGCTTAGCGATCTCTGGGATCCGATAAGAATTCATGCAAAAGCCTCCGTAACCGTGTGCCAAATCTCATTAAGGTTGGTCAAGTTTCAATTCAAATCATTATATCATAACACGTAAAGAGACGCACAATTAATTATAAAGGATATCTTTGCTGCCATTTCGAGGTATAGGTAATCCGAAACCGATTCTGCAGCTCCTGCTCAAGTTGAATAAGGCTGAGCTCATTTGCGCCCTTCTCCATATCCTTCCCAGATTCACGCTCGGCAACCATGGCAAGAACAAGCTGTGTTGATGCGCTATCCGAGGCATTGGAATAATCGATCACCCGAACCCAGACTTGGTTCACATTTTTTGTTTTCATCAGCATAGTCTGAGCGATTGTGTATAAATCCCGATAGACGGCTGCCGAGTCCGCATTTTTAGGCAAACTCAAATCAAGCGACATGCGGGCGTTGGTCAACTCGACTTTGCGAATCCGCATTTGCAGAGGCACTTGAACGAGTAGATCCGGTAAATTATTATCCGTCACTTGACCGATTCGGTTGCTTGGCCAGTGGTATGGTGAGCTTAAGCCCATCGAGCTATCCAATTTGGGCAGTAAAGATAAACAAACGACTATGACAATAGATACCGCTAACATCATCACGATACGCATCGACCATCTCATATCATATTGCACCTCCTGGCTATTCAGCAAGAGCAAATCGGACTATAAACATTGCTTCTGTTACAAGCTCTATACACCATTGTACAAAGAAAAAAAGCAGGCTATGCCTGCTTTATCAATAATAAATTATTCTTCGGTATCTACAGTGCCGTATTTCGTAATGATAAGCGCTTTACCTCTGACCTTAACTGCGGAGGTGTGCTCTGTAAACTGGGCAATCATAACCTCGCCCTTGTCCAATTTCTCCGTATGATGAAAGCGTGTGTCCTGACCGCGTGTTAGTCCAATAACATGAACGCCATTATCTTTGGCTTTGATAACAAAATATTCATTGCCGTTCGTGTTCGATTGGTTCATTTTGCTCGTATCGTCCATTCTCATCCTCCGTTCTTGCCTTCACTTCATATACCCTTACCTAATGATGCCAAAAAAAGCATCCCGAAGTCAACTAGCCCCTAAATTGAAACTTCATTCGAAGTTGTTTGCAGGCCGTTACCGTAATATTTCTTGAATCTGGCTGGCAGCACACGCGTAGAACCCAATCGAATAAGGAAATCCGATAGCTTGACCGTCCCATAAGCGAATAGCATGCCGGCAAATACATCAATTAACCAATGGATTTGCAGATATAGCGTTGAGAAAATGATCGCAGCGCAGTAAGTCACCATCATCGTTTTGAAAATACGATCTTTTTCTCGTAAGGCCAGAAGAAGCATAGCAAAGGAGATCGAAGTGTGCATACTCGGAAAACAGTTCATCACAGCTACAAGCAATGAGTTCTGATCCGCAAATACACGATTTAATAAATCCGGCTGCTTATTCACATACCACACTTCATGCAGCAAAATAAGGTTGTAGAATGGCAAAATTAACGGAAACTGCAGCATGTGACCGGATAATGCGTACGATAGCATTTTCTTGATACTGCGTGTCCAAAAGCTTCTCACAATGCAGATCCACAGGGATAAAACAAAGCCATAATTATAAATCCAAACCATGGCTTTATCCAAGGCAGGAGTAGCAATCCATCTCGCCCATCCACCCGTGTTCAGAGGAATCGCATTCATATATTCATCCCAGTGCCAGGGATGGCGGTTATTTTCAAACATCCAGTTGGCGATTTTCCACCAAAATCCGTTGCCAGACCCGTAGAAATAATAAAACACTCCGAGCAGCGGTATACCGAAAAGAAAAAACCGCTTCCAATCCACATCAATTTGATCTTTGCGAACACCTAGCAAGCAGATCAACAACAAGATCCAACATTCTTTACTCCAGTTGCCAACCACGCCAATTCGCCAAACTAAGTAAATCGATGCAATAATACCGAACATTGTCCAATCTTGGGACTTTACTAGCGCGTTCAGTTTCACCTTATTCAAGACTGTTCCCCCTAAATCATCTAAGAAGTGCTTATTAATCGGAACAAGCCTCTGCAAGAGAAAAAGACATCGGACTTTCGATGTCTTTTTCATAATCGGAGTAACACGATTCGAACGTGCGACCTCACCCACCCCAAGGGTGCGCGCTACCAGGCTGCGCCATACCCCGTCTGTATCCCCAAGCTACTTATTCACTTTGTAATTATAGTAGGAGATTTTCGAATTGTAAAGGCATTTTCTGCCTGTAAATGAATAAAACCGTGACAGCAAAATGCGGCCACGGCTTTGTTGTTATATAACGTTCAATAGTATGTAAAACGCAATTATTGAATGCCATCTTTAAGTGCTTTACCAGGTTTGAAAGCTGGAATTTTGCTTGCTGGGATTTCGATTTCATCACCAGTCTGTGGATTACGTCCTTTACGAGCGGAACGTTCACGAACTTCAAAGTTACCAAACCCAACTAATTGTACTTTATCCCCGCCTTGCAGCGCTTCGGAAATTGCTTCAAAAACAGCATCAACTGCTTTCGTTGCATCTTTCTTGGAAAGCTCAGAGGTTTCAGCAACCTTGTTAATCAATTCAGATTTATTCATGCCATTCACCTCCCCCCAAGATTTCTTACTTCCGTTACTTCCTGTTTTCACCGTTTCGTCAGAAAATATACATGAATCCGTGAAAAAACGTTGATTTTCTTAGTAAAAATGAACATCGAAAGCAGACGAATAAATTCATAGTAATATACTATGACATCAATTTCAAGTATCGTTTTCCATTTTATGTGGGTATTTTTGCTATAAAACGACAAAAAACACTCTCGCGAGTGTTTTTTTGTCTACTTTCTTACAAAATTATGGCAATTAAACCGCCAGATCCCTCGTTAATAATACGACCAAGTGTTTCTTGCAGTTTGTAGCGCGCATTGTCCGGCATTTGCGCAAGTTTCCCTTGAATGCCTTCACGCACAATGGAATGCAAGGATCTTCCGAAAATATCGGATTCCCAAATTTTGAGCGGATTATCTTCAAAATCCTGCATCAAATAGCGGACAAGCTCTTCACTTTGCTTCTCGGTTCCAATAATCGGAGAGAATTCAGACTCGACATCCACCCGAATCATATGAATCGACGGAGCGGTTGCCCGTAAACGGACACCAAATCTAGAGCCTTGGCGGATCAATTCCGGCTCATCCAGCGCCATCTCTGCGAGCGTTGGAGGTGCGATACCGTAACCGGTTGTTTTGACCATTTCCAGCGCCTCAGCGAATTGATCATACTCTCGTTTGGCGTGCGTGAAGTCCTGCATCAACTGCAGAAGGTGATCTTTGCCGCGAATTTCAACACCGACCACTTCCACCAAGATACGATCATAGAGTTCATCTGGCGCAAAGAGATCAATCTCGGCCACACCCTGACCCATATTGAGCCCAGCAAGTGCCGCTTTGTCAATAAACTCGTATTCAGCAAACTGGCTGACGACACGATCCACGTCGCGCAAGCGTCTAATATCTTGAACCGTATCACGTACGGAGTTTTCGAATTGAGTACGCAGCCAATGATTCTCGTCTAGAACCATGACCCAGCTTGGCAAATTCACATTCACTTCATGAACAGGGAATTCGTAGAGCACTTCACGCAGGACAGAAACCATCTCTTCTTCGCCTGCACTTGCCACGCTCATTGTCACTACTGGCACATCATAGCGGCTTTGCAGCTCGCTGCGCAGCTCAAGCGCCGGTTCACTGTTTGGCTTCTGAGAGTTGATAATGACGATGAAAGGTTTGCCCACTTCCTTCAGCTCATTTATCACTCTTTCTTCCGCCAGCACATAGGATGACCGTGGGATATCCGAGATCGTGCCATCGGTTGTCACCACAACGCCTAGTGTTGAATGCTCCTGAATCACTTTGCGAGTTCCGATTTCAGCCGCTTCCTGGAATGGAATCGGTTCATCGAACCATGGCGTATTAATCATGCGCGGACCGTTTTCGTCTTCATAGCCTTTGGCGCCATCAACCGCATAACCTACACAATCAACAAGGCGCACATTCACATTCAGCCCTTCGGCCACAGAAATTTGGACCGCCGTATTCGGCACGAACTTTGGCTCCGTTGTCATAATCGTGCGGCCAGCAGCGCTCTGCGGGAGTTCATCGGTAGCCCGGATCCTATCCGCTTCGCTTTGAATGTTCGGAAGCACTACAGATTCCACAAAACGCTTAATAAAGGTTGATTTGCCTGTACGGACTGCTCCAACAACCCCCAGGTAAATGTCCCCTCCCGTTCGTTCTGCAATGTCCTTAAAGATATCCACTTTCTCCAAGAGAATCCCTCCTACAGTTTGGTCGTCAACTGACTTTGAGACGTTAACAATTGACTACTCGTACATTCATTTGGACTAGTAAGAAATATATGTACTTTCGATAGAAATATGATAGATGTTGCATATCTTTTTTTACCGCTCATATTTTATGAAGCACATATAGGGCTTTCCTCACCACATTGAAAAAATATATGATTGCATCGACGGCGATATTCTGAAAAATGAAAAAAACCTCCTACAGAATACTGTAAGAGGAATCGATATTTATGGCGCCACTTGGGGAAGTGGCTGATTATTCTGCCAATGGTAGGGAAAACTGCGAATCGGCACGAAATAAGATTTGTTCACGAGAATTTCTCGTAAATCCTGATCCGGTTTCAGGGAACTGGCTAAACTCTGATCTTGAATGAACTTCATCAAATCCATTGCATAATCGATAGCAACCTCGCCCGTTTGCTTATTTACCAAATAGGTTACGAGGTTCTGGCGGTTGTAAACCGACTTGATTTCAGGTGCTTTCATCCCCAGATTATTGAAATCCACATACTCGAACGCTTCATTGATAGCAATTCCAGCAGGCAATTTTCCATCATGGCTTGCTTTATAATCATTTATTTTCTTTTGAACATCTTCCACGCTTTGATAAGCCGATAAATCCATCAGCTTCACCGTCGGTTTCGTTTCTGCATCAACGAGCACGTAGATGAAAATACCACCGCTTTCAAAAGCGTTCGCCGGTACGGTGCTTAAATAGTTTGACTTTTTCAACTTTGCAAAATCAATGACATATTTCTCATAGAGCGGGGTTGTCATATCACTATTTTTTATAGGCAGAACACCGGTTTTCTCATGGAACAGATCCACGGCTTGCTGAACAACGGTAATAAACTCCGCAGGGTTAATTTGATTTTCCTTACGCAGTTCTTTCGGATAAGCGCAACCGCTTAACAGCAGAACCATACTAAGAATAATGCCTATCCATCTGCCATATCCAACGCCTCGAGCTATTTTCACGCATCCATCATCCTATCTTTGTTCTCTAAAATAAATCATCATCTTCGGCTTGTCTGGCAAGCTGAGCACGTATAGCAGCCTTCAGAGGGTCCTCCGGAATCGTCACCTGTACAGGGCCAACCACACGAGCTTGGCAGGCGAGGCGGTAGCCTTCCTCCGCTTGCGAGCCAAGTTTCAGCCGTTCATTCACATTCATGGGGGCAAGCCCCTTGCTGTTGGCGTCATTCACCTTCACTTTGCACATCAGACATGCGGCTTTGGCTCCGCATCGTGTGCGTATATGAACCTTGGCCTTCCGTCCGGCATCCAGTAAAGTCGTGCCTGCCCGAACACTTATTTTCTTGTCGTCTGGCCAGAAATGCACTTCAAATCCACTCATCAGGTCCACCTACTTATCTGTCAACTTCCTAATCTCAGTGCGAATCTAGTAATTCCTCAAGCTTGTGCTCAAACGCTAGTCCCCAACTATTTCTTTGCAATAACGCATGTAATGCCGGCATGTGCAGCTCTGGAGCAGCCCTCATCGTTTTAAGGATAGCTTCGTAACGATCAGGCCGCTTTCTCAATAAATTAAAGAGAAGTTCATGAGCTAACGGCATTACCTTCACTTCCAAGCTGTCAATCATAGCTGTATGGCTGTGGTTCTCCCATAGGTACGCAGCCTCCACTTGATAGGAGGAATCCAGTGCTTGAACCTTGAAATCCCCTACTACTTCAACCGCATCTCCATGAATTTGATAATGGCTGAGGATCGAAGCATATATGTTTGTTTGACTATACACAGGTGTATCAACGGAATAATCCTGAAGAGAAGCATGAATAGCGGATACATCGTTCTTATCCACATAAATATCCAGATCTCTCGGACTTCTTCCAATATCTACGTTTTGCATAAGCAGTCCGCAGCTGCCACCGATGAGCCATCGTACGCTAGGTGCTTGCAATAATTGTGTATGAATGGTCGTAATCGTTGGTACTAACGGTTCCAGCAGGACCAAGATGCCCACACCTTTCAGGCAGATATTTTAAAAATAGGGCTTATGTGTAACGGAAATGACGCCTGTTTGCTTAATCATGCATTGGCAAGCAAGTCGATAGCCCTGCTCGATTTCTTCGGGCTCCAGGCGATTCTCTTCCGCATCGGAAGGTAGGGAAAGCAGCTCACGTCCAGCAGCTACATAACAGCGGCATCTGGCACATGTGCCTCGTGTACACGAGAAGCCCCATTCCACGTCGTTTTTGAGCGCATGATCCAAGATACTTAGCCCAATTTCCGGCTCCATCGTTTTCTGCGCTTTGCGCGTTTTTAATTCCAGCATGTATGTATCGCCTCCAAGTTAGAACAATGATAGCAGCATATAGAGTAAAATGGGAATGAATAAAATAAAGGCAACAGTCGATAGAACGACACGAACCCATCCTTGGGTACGCGTTCTTGCGTACGAAATCAATAATGATGCGACAACCATGAGTCCAATGGCTACAAAAGACGCCCACATTTTGTCCAAACTTGACATATTTTTAACCCCTTATGTATAATCTTTCAAATTATCAACAGTAAGTATAGCATAGGATGAGAAAAAAAGCATAAAGGGCAGCAAGCTCCCCTTCATGCTTTTTATTTTTTGCCCATCATCATATTCATAAGCTGCTGCATGTTGTTGCTGTCGAGCTTAGAGCTTTTCACTGCCTGAATGATATCATTGATCGTCTCTTCGGATACTTTAACATTGACAAGGCCAGAGACTTGTTTGATCAGCTGACGCAGCTGAGTCTCGCTTTGAAGTGTTGAAGGTTTCACACCGCTAGCAATTCTCTCGATATCTTTAGGTGAAACGGATTTCCCTGTTTTCTTCTTCACCACGTTCAATACGTCTTTAGACATATCTTTATTTGCCAAATGTGCCGCCTCCCTATACCTGATAAGAACTAAATACTTATACGGTATAGTATGAGTGCGGGAAGCATGTGGTGTAGGCTACTTCAATACATTTGTAATGGCATCGGTAGCCACTTCTTCGATCTCATGGGTTCTGACTCGGCCCATAAGGTCCTGCGCGGCTAACTGCGGCGATTTTCCATCGAAAAGCACCTTGTACAACTCATCTGTAATCGGCATTGTCACATCATATCTGCGAGACAACTCATAAGCAGCTTTCGTTGTCTTCACGCCTTCCACGACCATGCCCATCTCTTGCAGCACCGCATCTAGAGGCATACCTTTAGCTAATTTATTTCCAGCACGCCAATTCCGGCTGTGTTGACTCGTACAAGTCACAATCAAATCACCGATTCCAGCTAATCCGGCAAAAGTCAAAGGGTTAGCCCCCATCGTTGTACCTAAGCGAGCGATCTCGGCCAGTCCTCTGGTCATCAGCGCAGCTTTGGCATTATCACCAAAGCCCAAGCCATCTGTCAGCCCTGCACCCAGGGCGATGATGTTTTTGAGTGCTCCGCCGACTTCAACGCCTGCAACATCGGGATTCGTATAGACGCGGAAATACGAGTTAATCAATAAATCCTGCGCAGCCTCAGCCGCTTCCAGATCTTGCGCCGCGACAACGACGGTGGTCGGGCATTTCCGTATGACTTCTTCTGCGTGACTGGGACCGGAAAGCACCACAAGCCGATTCGGATTGATGTCAGGCAGTTCATCTGCCAATACCTCGGTCATCCGCTTGAGGGATCCCGTTTCAAAGCCTTTGGTCGCATGAATCAGCAAAGCATCCTTTTTCAAAAAGGGACGCACGTTGGATGCAACCTCACGCATTCCGGACGAAGGAACGACCATAATAATCGCATCTGCTCCTTCTACCGCCTCCTGCAGCGAATTCGTCGCTACGATTAACGGTGATAACTCCACATCTTGGAGAAAACGGCTATTCCTGTGTTGTTCGTTGATCTCTTGGACTTGCTCCTCATTCCGAGACCATAACAACACTTGATGTCCATTATCCGCCAGTACCGTGGCAAGAGCCGTTCCCCAGCTGCCTGCTACTAGAACCGATACTTTGTTTGACATGGTTACCCCTCCTAAACGTTATGCATTGGAATTACCGGGTGATGTAAGATCAGACTATGCTCTTTTCTGGCCCAGTTTATTCTCTTTACCCTGAACGAGCTTCACAATGTTGGTACGATGGCGCATAAAGGCAAACGCGCATAGCAGGATACTAATCCACAAAACCGGTAGCGGTCGATCCATTCCCCAAATAAGAAAAGGTAAGAGTGCAGTTAGAATCAAGGAACCTAACGAAACGAAACGGGTAATAGCAATAATAACGATAGCCGTTAAACCTGCAATTAACGTAGGAATGAAGCAAAGCGTGGCCATTACACCGATTGTCGTGGCAATCCCTTTGCCGCCGCGGAACCCGTAATACACCGGCCAGTTATGCCCAATGATGGCAGCAAGTCCGCACAATACGCGAACCCACATATCGTCCGGTCCGGGAGCTGCCCAAATGCCAAGGCAAACAGCAGCAACCCCCTTCAAACCGTCCAGGAGCAATACCATAATCGCCGGACCCTTGCCCAATACGCGAAGTGTGTTGGTTGCGCCTGCATTGCCGCTTCCATGCTTGCGGATATCGATGCCTTTAAACCATTTTCCAAATAAATAACTAAAGCTGATAGCCCCTAATAAATAACCTGCTACGATTGTTATTATGGAAATTAAAAGCAAGCTGCAACATCTCCTTATTCTTTGTCCGAAGTCTTTCTACGGCTTAGGATACGAATCGGCGTACCTTCAAAACCAAAGGCTGCACGAATTTTGTTATCCAAATACCGTTCATATGAAAAGTGCATGAGCTCAGGCTCATTCACGAATAGCACAAAGACAGGAGGCTTAACGGCAACTTGAGTCACATAGTTAATCCGCAGGCGTTTACCTTTATCCGTTGGAGGCGGATTATAGGCTACGGCATCGGAGACCACATCATTCAACAAATGCGTTTGAACACGCAGGGCATGATTTTCCGCCACTTGAACAACAACCGGCAACAGCTTATGTAAGCGTTGTGTTGTTTTGGCTGATACAAAGACAATCGGAGCATAACTCAAGAACAAGAAATGATCGCGAATGGTTTGTGTAAAATGCTGCATGGTTTTATCGTCTTTCTCAACGATATCCCATTTATTTACGACGATGACAATCGCTTTTCCTGCTTCATGCGCATATCCAGCGATATGCTTGTCCTGATCAATGATGCCTTCCTGGCCATCAATAACAACGAGCACAACATCTGCGCGTTCGATTGCTTTCATTGCGCGCATGACGCTATATTTCTCCGTATTCTCGTAAACCTTGCCTCTTTTGCGCATACCAGCGGTATCGATGATAACAAATTTCTGGTCATCCCGCTCAAATGGCGTATCGATAGCATCGCGTGTCGTGCCGGCAACATCACTGACAATAACACGTTCTTCGCCGAGAATGGCATTCGTCATGGACGACTTGCCTACGTTCGGACGACCGATCAGCGCAAATTTAATGACTTCTTCCCCATATTCGTCATCCTTTTTGTCAGGGAAAAGCCCACAGACAACTTCGAGCAGATCGCCGATCCCAATCCCGTGCGAACCCGAGATCCCAACCGGATCGCCAAATCCCAGAGCGTAGAATTCATAGATATCATCTTGGCGCGCCAGGTTATCCACTTTGTTCACGGCAAGGACAACCGGTTTCTTGGAACGGAACAGCAGCTGAGCTACTTCTTCATCCGATGGGGTTACACCCGCTTTAGCATCTACCATGAACACAATAACATCCGCTTCTTCAATCGCAAGCTCAGCCTGCACACGAACAGATTTGAGGATTGCATCCTCGCCATCAATTTCAATACCGCCTGTATCAATCACGCTGAATGACGTATTCAGCCATTCGCCCACACCATAGAGTCGATCACGTGTTACACCCGGTTTATCTTCTACAATCGCAAGGCGATCGCCTACGATCCGATTGAAAATGGTGGATTTTCCGACATTCGGTCGGCCGACAATTGCAAGTACTGGTCTAGCCAATTCTCATTCACTCCTCCTGATTCCATGATCAGCCATGGAAAAATACGCAACTTACATCATAACAAAAAAGACACGGATTGGCTAATCTCTTTTGAGACTTCTCGCCAAATTGATCATAACAAACCACCCTTTCATGTATGTTTGACCAAAATCATCGTGCCATTTTTCAAATCATGCGCGTTCGCATCCAATATTTTTTCCAGCGAGAAAGAAACTTTCTGCAGGTCATCCTCCTGCTCTACCACGAATATTGGCGCACCTCCGCCAACCCGATCCTTCGTTAATGTCACAACAGCAAGAATTTGCGACATGGCGAATCACGCCCCCTTATTTTTGTTTACGCCGGCCTCTGACGGCATACGTACGGCGCTCTCCAGCACGGGAACCCGATGCAAAGCTACAAATGTTTTGTCAACATCCTGCTCTTGCGGCAGCAGCAGCACTCCGAGAATGCCTGTATTCATATCCAGCTTGGCCATAGGCCGCAAAGAGGGCTCCCCCTCATCTCGATAAACGCCAAATAGCGTAGAAATATCGTGTAATATCGCCTGTCTTTGACCTAGATTCGCCAGAGTTACTCGAGAATTACGGTTTTTAGGTTTAATCAGAAAACCTACCCCATGCTCTTGAATCTTACTTCGGCTATCCTGCAGCCCCACATTCATGATATAAACGGATCCAACAAACAAATCAGGTCCATCCATCCGAATCGGAACGGCTTCAATATCTGCAATATCCCCCAGCTTTTTACCCGATTTAAAAAAGTGCGCAATCCAGATCGATAAAATACCGGCAAGAACTCCCCAGTACCAGGCAAACAAAATGCTGAAAAGGGACGCCAGAAATGCCGAGAAAATGACCAGATAATTTCTTCCCTCAAAAACCATGGCAATGCCTTCAATATAAGCAGCACCTCTGGGAACTAACTCCAGTTCATCAACCTTCGTTAAGCTTTGTCTCTCCATATTACGAACATCACGGAACTGCTGCGCAGCTAAGGAAAGAAACGTAACCGCTGTATAGTTTTTGTCGAGCAAAGCAGGCACTGCGACAGCACCTAAACCTGCCGCGATGACGCCAAGGGAAATATGTATGATTTTTCCATGCGGATATGTCGGGTATTGTCTGTAATCTGTTCTAAGCATATTGAGTCTGGCTAAAATGCCGAAGATAACACCCACCACAATGCCAATCGTATACCGGTGTGAATAAAACCAGTCCATTACTTTCTCCAGCCTCCTCTTCGCTCTATCCAGCTTCTTATCATACTTCGACAGCCCGAGTAGGCCGCTTGCAGAATAATCGTCATAGTTCGCGCAGCAAAGACAGATAGCCACCATTGGTCTTGAAATGTCGAATGTCCGACATGATGGTAGCCCTCTACGGGATGAATACTCGCCTGGTACATATCACCAAGCAAATAGCCCATCGAGAGAGCGGCGATTTGCTCCAGAGGATTGCGTTGTAAAACAACCGCTATGAAAGCGAGCAATAAGGCGATGTCCCAGTCTGAATTGCGCACAATGAGGATCGGATCCATCTCCAGCAGCTGTTGCAGCAAGAAATGAAGCGAACCCAGCAGAAGCCCGATAGACAGCAAATGAAGCTTATGTATGAAGCCTTCAATCACGAAAAGAATAGCTATGCTAATGGCAAAAACCAAGATATAGACGAGTTGGATATGCATCTTCTTAATCGTCACGGATAGGCACGAACTTGCAATCCACAGGGCAAAAAAAAGAAGCATGCCCTTATGCGATATACTTCTGACGTACAGTTCCTTCCATCCGCTGGCAAACAAAATCAACGTGATGCAAAGGAGAATGAGAGACAAATAACCGGAGTTCATAATCTGACCACCCTACAAGGCATTGGCGAACCGATGATAGCTATCACCGCTTGCCTGCGGATCTACGGCTTCCACTCTTCTTAGTAGAGGGAAGCACATCTTGATCCTTAGTATGGCAATCTTTCGATTATTTACTCCGATTGGTTTTATCTGCGTATGAAGTTAAATCAATTCCACGGGTGCGGCACCATTCCGCCGTTTCTCCCATAATGACGACGGGGCAATGCCCCAAATCCTTAATTGTAGGGGCGCCTAGCGCTGTCATAATTAAGATAAGTCCTTGGTGAAGCTCGTCTGCAAAACGATGAAGACTGTGGGTGCCTTGCTCGCGCAGCACCTTCAGAAATACACCCGCCATACCGACGGCTGAGGCGCCAAGCGCAAGCGCTTTGGCCGCTTCCAAAGCGTTCGTAATGCCCCCTGAGGCAATGACTGCGCCTCTTGGATAAACAGACAGCGCCTCCAAAAGCGAGATGCTCGTCGGGGTACCCCAGTCGTTCAGCCACTCTATCGCCGCTGGACGTCTGGCATTCTCGATGGCGGCGAAATTCGTGCCGCCGGAACCGCCAACATCCAAGACGCGGACACCGATGTCTTGTAATTGTTTGGCGTTATCCTTCAAGATGCCGAAGCCGACTTCCTTGACAATGACCGGCACCTGAACGTGCCGAACAATGGCTTCAATCCGCTTCAGCATGCCTACGAAGCTGCGATCTCCTTCGGGCATGATCAACTCTTGCATAACGTTCAAATGAATTTGCAGCGCATTGGCTTCAATCATGTCAATGGCTCTAACAGCTTGTTCAACGGTGGCTTCGCTGCCCAAATTCGCAAACACGACACCCTTCGGGTTTTCGCGCCGTACTACTTGGTAGCTGGACGCTACCTCGCTGTTTTTTAACGCTGACATTTGGGAGCCGACGGCCATCGCCATGCCTTTCTCCCTTGCCATAATCGCTAGCTCGCGGTTGATGCTCTCTGTCTCATGAGCTCCTCCGGTCATCGCATTAATTAAAATCGGCGAACTCATAATGAGATCGCCGATTTCAGTCGTAAGTGCAATGTGATCCGTTGAAGTCTCAGGTAAACAGTTATGCACAAGCTTGATATCCGACAGCCCTTGCTGTCTGGATTGACCAAGCTCCAGCGCGTAATGGACATGCTCCATTTTGCGTGAGATGCGCATTCCTTTGGTCCCCCTAAAATCCAAGTATCACTTATTTTTTAAATTTAGCCAATTTGTCGCCGAAACGCTCACCAAGTGTCATGGACAAACCTTGGTTGCTAAGAGAAACGTTCTCGTTACCAGCGATTTCTTTTTGATGGCTAGCGCTGTTACCGCGGTCACGGTCGCCTCTTGGTTGTCTTTCTCTTTCCGGTTTCGCAGCGGACGGAGCAGCTGCGCCAGCAGGAGCTTCAGGAGCTTCTTCTGTTTCTTTGATGCTTAGGCTAACGCGTTTCTCGGAAGCATTGATTTCCAAGATTTTCACTTGAACTTCTTGGCCTTCTTTCAATACTTCATGTGGTGTTCCGATGTGACGGTGTGCGATTTGAGAAATATGCACAAGACCTTCAACACCAGGAGCCACTTCAACGAATGCGCCAAATGCAGCAAGACGTTTCACTGTACCTGTTACGATATCACCAGCTTTGAAATCATTCTCCACATTGGACCAAGGGCCTGCTTGTGTAGCTTTGATGCTTAGGCTGATTTTGTCGTTGGACGGGTCAAGTTTAAGGATTTGCACTTTAACTTTGTCGCCTTCTTTAACAACGTCAGAAGCTTGATCTACATGGTGCCAAGCAAGCTCGGAAATGTGTACCAAACCGTCGATGCCACCGATATCAATAAATGCACCGAATTGTGTCAAGCGTTGAACTGTTCCATCAAGAACTTGTCCTACTTGCAAACCTTCGATGATTTTCTTTTTGTTTGCTTCGAATTCTTCATCCAATACATCTTTTTGGGAAAGGATGACTTTGTTTTTCTCACGATCGATTTCTTTCACACGAAGACGCAATGTGCGGCCTTTGTAGGAGGAGAAATCTTCAACGAATTGACGCTCAACCATGGAAGCAGGTACGAAACCGCGTACGCCGATATCCACAACCAAACCGCCTTTTACAACTTCAGCAACGGAAGCTTCGATAATTTCTTTGCTTTCCAATTGGCCTTGTAGCGTTTCCCAAGCTTTTTCGCTGTCTACAACGCGTTTGGAAAGAACCAATGTTTCTTTCGCATCGTTGATGGAAACAACTTTCAACTCAACTTCTTGTCCAAGCTGTACCGCTTGACCAGCATCTTCCAAGCTTACGGAAGACAGTTCGCGAACCGGAATAACACCATCGTATTTGTAACCGATATCCACGAAGGCTTGATCTGCGTCTACCTTAACGATTTTGCCTTTCACGGTAGCGCCTTTCTTCAGCACAGCAACATTGTTCATGGCATGCTCCGCTTCTGCTTGCGATACGGCTGTTTCTTGAGCTTCTTGCGTTTGATCTTGAACTTTTACTTCATCTGACATGAGATTAGCCTCCTCTAATTACAACCAACAAAAAATAATTTATAAGTCACAAAGCAGTATGTAAGCTTCTACTCTGTTTCAAACAAAACAATCATCATTCGCTTTTGAAGATAGTATAATTCCAAGCTTTCATTTCCATACATGTGGCCTATGCCTTGCTATATGTACTGTGTAAGCGGCGAATTTCTTTCATAATGGCTTCCGTCGCGAGCTCCAAATCTTCTGAGCTGGCTCCCGCGTAAGCACTCAAATCAAGCGGTTTGCCGTACACAATGGTCATGCGGCGGAATAAAGAATAAGTACCAACAATTGCCACAGGAACGACAGCAGCTCCGGATTTCAATGCAAGAGAAGCAGCGCCCTTCTTGCCCATTCCCCCAGCGTTATTACGCGAGCCTTCCGGGAAAACGCCTAACATATTGCCGTCACGGAGCAATTGCACCGCGAGGCGGATTGAATCTCTGCTTACGCCACCGCGTTTAACTGGAAAAGCGCCTACTTTAGAAATAACCGCGCCCAGAACAGGAATGTCGAAGAGTTCGGCTTTCGCCATAAAATGTACCATACGTTTAAGCGGTGTTCCTAATAATGGAGGATCCAATAAACTTGTATGATTGCCGCAAAGCACTACTGCACCATGTTTAGGGACATTTTCCATGCCGATGGCACGCAACCGGAAAAACAAGGTGAAAAAGCAGCGAAACAAGGCCCTGCCGATGCGATATAGCATCTTATTTGCCACCTCCGACTTTGTCTTTACAAAGCCCAAGTATCTCGTCCACAACTTCTTCGATTGTCATTGAGGTACTGTCCATCAATACAGCGTCATGAGCACGTCTGAGCGGAGAAATCTCTCGATCTTGGTCCAATTGGTCCCTACGAGCGATGTCCTGTTCAAGTTCGGAGAGCGTCAGTGTACAAGTACCGCTGCTCTGCATCTCTTTGAAGCGTCGCTCTGCGCGTTCCTTCACGCTGGCTGTCAGAAACACCTTGATTTCTGCATCCGGCATCACATGAGTACCGATATCCCGGCCATCCATAACAACGCCTTTAGAAATCGTCATTTGTTTCTGCAAATTGACCAGCAGCTCGCGTATCGCGCCATAACTGGCAATTTGGGAAACATGATCTGTAATGGCAGTCGTACGGATTGCTTTCGTTACATCGACGCCATCGACAAAAACTTGTTGACCCTCTTCTCCAGGAATGAGCTCAATCTTCATACGATTGGCCAAAGCAGCCACTTCTGCCTCTTGATCAGGTAACAGCCCTTCTTGCTGTACTTTCCATGTTACTGCCCGATACATGGCCCCTGTATCCACGTAAACGAATCCAAGTGCTCCGGCAACAAGCCGAGCAATGGTACTTTTACCGGCACCAGCAGGTCCATCAATGGCAATATTGAACTTATCCAAGCTGCTGTTCCTCCCAACGATACTCCACAATACCTTACGAACAAAAAAGCAGGCACTGCCTGCTAATTGATTCAAATTATATCACACTACCTAGGTATATGCAAAACTTGGACGCATAATAGATTGCAACCCAGCCTGCTTAAGAGCGCTCTCCCTTAGCATTTTGAGGCAGCATATAAGGCTTGCCTTCCAGGGGTTCAACCCGCGTAAAATGCTTGCGTACATAAGGGATTTGGAGCAATAACTGCACGCAAATAAGCACGATAAAACATACGAGAGTTGTTCGAATAATGACCTTTTCTACTTTCGCAGAAAAAAGGATAAACAACTGCTCATAGGACTTCGCTTCCCGATCGTTGGACAAGAGCTTCTCACCTGCTCGAATAGGCATATTGTCTGGTAGTATACCCATACGAGCCTACTCTCATGCTTGCAAGTTGAGAGAGTTCTGAGATCGTCAAAAGATCCCTATCTTATCTTTTGCGGAAATCCATCTGGCGCTCAAAACAAAAACGAATCAGTTTCTGGCGCTCCCTGTCCAAAATGTCAACAAATCGGACCATGGCAAGCTGCTTGCCGGTTTCCAATTGCTTGACGCGCACAACTTCGCCGTTAAATGGAATATGCTCAATGTTGCCGTTCTTGTAAGGAACGAGCAGCCAGCAAGAAATAATCGTGTTGATGCCAAGTGGGATTTGGCCGTCATATTCCATCGAGATGCCGCCACCGCCAACATCGTCGGTCACACCGATAAATTGAATCTGGTCAGACACTTTGACCGCAATTTCCAGTTCAGCCGGCACCCTTAGAAAACTTCGGCGTTGGACTTGCGTAATAGCTTCCGGTTCGGGCTTATGAAGCTCTACTAACCGTAACACGTCTTCCCGAAACCCGGTAACCGACGTTGTGAAGTAATGTTTCACGCCGCCTTGTGCAATATAGAAGGTGTTCAACTCATCGCCATAATACAGCTTCTTGAGACGGCCCGTCTGCTCATTCATAGGAATTTCTATCAAGATTGAGCTATCCGTTACATCGGCGATTCTGGCTTTGTATTCAATCCTGGATTCTTCATCATCAATACTATTGACTTGTATATGTAAAATTTGGTTAACCTTGGGCAGCAATCCCTGCACCTCCGAAACATATGATGACACAATTATAACCACGCCGCCCTTATTTGAATAGCAAAAAAAAGAAGATGGGCTCGAATCTGCTCGAACCCACTTCTCTTTTTCGACTTTATGTCGTTTTATTTGCCGCAGCTTGTGCTTGATCCGGGCGAATCGTCTCGATTTTTTCTTCCATCCCCAAATCAGCATTGATAAAAACACGATATAGATTATTGTTCATTTTCCCAATAAATTCATGACAGAGAACCTCTTCATCCAGATCATTTTTGATGATTGCGAGAGATTCCCCCGTCACTTTCATATTCGGACTAAGTTGTTTCCGCGCTTCGGCCGCTGTAATTTTGGGTTGTCCAATATTCCGCTGAACTTGGCCATAAATATAATCCGTCGCTTGAAGTCCGATCACTTCGAGCGTGTCCAGTGCAACTTTAACGCTGATTTGCTGCGGATAAATGGTAACATCCTTCTCACGTTTAGCGAAAATAATATTCGCAATGTTTTGATATTGATCATAGCTAACTGCACTCATATCTTTGTATTCATGCTGATCCAAGAACTCATTCGCGATATCGCGGGCTTGTCTAAGATCAAACTTCGACTCTTTGACATCACGAGGCTTCATGAAATAAATCAAATGACCGCCTTTTTTCGTATAATCCATTTGCGCACTGTCGGCGCCGTTCGTTCCGCTCGGCACCACAACGCTAAAGCTCTGATTCTCAGGCGTATTCCCGCCGTTTTCTACAACTTGCATATTGGCCGTGTCGGCTTGCCCCAGGAATTGAGCCGCCTTTTGCTTAATTTGATCTGCCGTCATATCATTGCCGGACAGCATGCTTATTTTTTTCTGGGAAAGCATGCCCATACTGCCTGGGCCCCAATTCAACTCCTCGTAGGCGCCAACTTTTTTATCAACGATGGAAAAGCCGTCAATGATGGCATTATCATGCACTTCATTTTCGGAAGCCAAGGCCATCTCCACGTCCATCCAACGCAAATTGTTCGTCATTACTTTGTCCTGAACCCCGCGTATTTCCTTCGTAATCTCAGCGGAATGATCGTAAAGCGAACTTAGCGTTTTTATTTCCGTTTCCGTTAATGGCTGCTTGGTCATGTCGCGAACGGACATTCGGTAGGAATAATTCGCCATATTCGCTAAGAAGTCCTCGGTCTTGTTGAAAGGCAGCAGCGTTAACGGAAGCTGTGTAATGTCACTTTGAGCCTGGCTGGTCAACCGCCAAACATTCACAAGTCCTTTGCGGTATGATGGCTCCGCCGTCGAATTAACAGCAAGTGTGTTCCCTAGCTCCGTATGCAGCTTATCCATATGGAAAGAGAGATCATGGAACGCACGCTGATATTGATTCTCTGCTTTAATCAAAATCGTATTTTTCTCCTGATGCTCCAAGTAGCCCCAAACCGATGCACCGATTAAGGCAACTAATAAAAATGGAAACATGACAATGCTCAATCTTTTATACACGTGAATACCCCTTTCATCCCCTAAACTTGCGCTTAGTTTTTGCGCGGATAGACAGGTTTATACAAGATTGACAACAAAAAGAGGCCTATTCGTAAAGAATGGCCTCTCGTTATTCATCCGTCTCTATTTCAAAGTCATGCTCGTTGCTGCAAATACATTGCCTGAATCCCGTTTCGATTTTACCTTTTTCTCTTTTACCTTTCAGCACGAACTTTTCCCCGCATTGTCTGCAGCGGATCTTTACTTTCACTCGTGTTATGGACATGTACACCCTCCCGGTACTTCCGAGCCTATGAGCCAGGAATCACGTTCTATACAGTCCAGTATTGCCCAAATTAACTCATTTTAATCTTCTCATCTGCTGATGCGACGCGTAGTGGCGAATGCGCATTCGCCCGGTCAACCCGCCAAATCGTCCGAATCCATAGAAATGTCATAACCGGAATCATGACCCAGATCCAGTTGGATTTGAAAAAGAGCAAAATGTAATCAAACAATCCATGCCAGAAGATCGGCAGCAGAAGCGAGAACCACAGGTACTTTTGGGCCTTGTTAGGAACGAATTTGGCTTTCCCCAAGTAATAACCCATCATAACCCCGAACAGCGCATGCGCCGAAACCGGCAGCAAAGCGCGGATCATTAGCGCAGAAAAGGATGCTGCATTTAAAAATGCGTAAATGATATTTTCTAATGTCGCGTAACCCAAGCTTACCGCCACCGCATATACAATTCCGTCATAGGGTTCATCAAATGCTTCATGTCTGAAAATCAGATGATACAGAACGAACCATTTCATGAACTCTTCAATCCCCCCGGAAAGGAGAAACGATGAAATAAAAGTTCCCTCGCCAAATTCTTGAACCAAAGCATTTTGAAGCACCATAGTCGGGTATACAAGCAGCACACCAAATAAGAACATGCGGATAACCAAATGAATGGGTTCCGTTTCGTATTTATCTTTTAGATAAAAATAGGCAAGCAGTGAGAGGCCTGGGGCTACGGCTGCAAGAACAATCGGTAGTATTTGCAAATGCGGCTTCCCCCTTATGCTAGAAGTTATGAAATACCCTCAGTACAGTCATTTTATATTCCATTATAGTCATTTTGAAATGACTTTTCTATGATTTATTCCGTAAACAGTGCGCAATCATTATGGAAAACAAGAGGGATATTCCCTATTGTGCCATTTCGGTTCTTCGTTAATGCTAGCGATATCGCCTGTTGGCCCTCCACATCCGACGCCACAGGCTGCATGATCATCACGACATCTGCGGAAGCCTGCACCCGGTCTGGAACGTTATCTTGACCTAACTCCAGTGCGGTAGCTGCGATAATCGGGCAATCCCATTCGCGGGACCATTGCTTAAGCGTAAACGCGATAGCCGCTTGCTGCTGCTGCCAAGTTAATGCCGCCGCGGCTTCGCCCATCGGAATTCGCTGCAAATGATCAATGAAAATGACGGGTTCCTTGCCCACAATGACGGCGATTCGCTCAATATTAGCGGCTACTTGATCCAGCGTTGTACTCATCGTACACTCAAGCATCCAAAGCATTTTACTAATTTTGCCGTACTGCTTATTCGCCTCAGCCACTTGTTCGGGATCAATTTTTCCTCCAAGCACTTTCTGCGGCGCTACACCGATAATCCTCGCAATGCTGCGGGACCACAATTCGAAATTCGTCATGTCCCAGGAAACAAATATGACCGGCGTTTCTTCAAGTGCGATATGATCAGCCATTTGTTTCAGCAGCATGCTTTTGCCAATGGATCCTGAACCTGCAAGAAGGTACAAACCGTTGCCAAAGCCGCCAAATAGGAGCGTGTCCAGCTTAACAAAGCCCGTTCGAATCGAGGCTACTTGCCCACGGAATCTCTTCATATATTCTTCCAAATAAACCGTGCTATTCTTGATATCCGGCGCTACAGGAGCCAACATAGCCTCTTCAACAGACTGATTCACGAGCCCAAGGAGAGCCTCAACCGGGTTCTGTGCTCTGACGAACAGATCATTGATGTCGCGAATAGTCTCAGGCAAGGAGATAATGTAGGTTTCGTTCCCCTGCTCTCTCAGAACAGATTCAATCCTTGTAGACTCTCTCCGTCCATACTCATCGTTCCCCATACAAATATAGACGCGTTTTCCCGTAAAAAGGGAGAGATGATGTTCTTTGAATATCCCATAATCCGGCACACAAACAGCCGGGACTTTGGCCTGCGTAAGAGAAAGCACATCGAAAATGCCGCTGCACAAGATAACTTCATCGGAATCTTCCAAGGCGGAGTAATTAAAAAGATATTGATCAACCCCGTACAAAGCCTTGTATTTCGGTTCCTTATTATCAATTGAGCGTCCGATTAAGTCGACAATCTCACCGTCGTAATTACGGATTGGCAGGATCACTCGATGCTCAAAATAATCGCCTAACTGATTCTGATCGACGTAGAACCCGATTTTTCCGATTTCAAAACCAATTCGGAATAATTGAGCAGTCTCCTCGGTGATACCCCTTTTTTGCAAGTACAAATAGGCTTCTTCTCTCATCTGTTTCTGGTAATAGCTAAGTAAACTGTCCAAATCAACCGCTGCCAATGTTGGCGCCAGGCGTTTATGTTCTAAGTTCGTCATGATTTTCTCCCCCATCGTCTCTTCACAAGGATGCAAAACCACTTTCTATCCAATTAAAAAAAGCATCAACAAAAACGGTTGTTTTTGAAGATGCTTGTTTCATTCAACAACAAAAGAAAAAGAGGAAGGCCTTTATTTAAAGTGCTGACAGAGCACCTTCACGGCGTCATCGGCAATAATCGTCTTCCCATACTCTTCAAGCACCGCTTGTGTAACGGAAGCAGCTTCCCCGAATTCGGACAGGACCGCGATTAACGCTTGGTACTTCGTATCTTCAAGGTCAACAGGTTCTAGTTGTAAAATATATTTCCCTTTGTAGGAATAAAGGGTACCGCCTTCAATAAGAAGCGGATTGATTACTTTGGAGACACGCAGCAGATCTTCAAAATCACGGAACGCATAGGAGACTAAATCGCTTTGTTCAAGCGTTACTTCCATCTCATACACTTCTTCAGCTTCATGATCATCATACGAATCTGAATTCGCATACAAATCAAGCTTGCCTCTTGTTACAATGACAACCATTCCCTGGGCTGGCAGTGCAAACACCTCAACAGCTAGAGGTCCGGACGGGTCAAATCCGAGCTCTGAATAGGCTTGATCCATCATTTCACTGAATAGTTCGTGTACTTTGGGGATTTCTCTCCACATGTCGTCCTTTTGAATTCCGCGTTCAGTTAAGTCATCGAATGTTAGGAAAATCCGTATCTTATCCTGACTTAAGCGTTCTATTTTCATGATAGGATCCTCCTTTGAGCCTTCCGATTGGAAAGCTTGCATCGAAAGCATGGTCATCTTATTAAAACAGAATATGATAAAAAAATAAAAATGTGAACCTTGAAGTAAGATTTGGACAAGTATTCTTTTATCGTTTTCACCTACCATGTTAACACTATTTGATTCCAATTGCACGCGCAAGTTATGTATAAAAGAAAAAGCACAGCCGGCCCCGTGGGTTTGCCTGACTGTGCCTGTAGTGAGAATTTATTGAATTGTCGACGTATTTTCTTTGTTGGCTTGCAAAATTTCGTTAACTGTCACACTCAAATGCGGATCTTCTTTCACGATTTTTTCCACCTGGCCGAGCCCTCCGCTTGAGTTTGCGCTTGAGTTAGCACTCGAATTGGTGCTTGTACTTGAGAAATTCCGGACCGGTGAATCGCCAAATGATTTGCTCGCAAAGGTATCTTTCGCCTTATCCACTACCTTCCCCATCGATTCACTGGAAGAGCTGAACGCGGAGAACAACATGGATTTACTTTTGCGATTCAGGTATACGACCGCTGCCGCTCCGGCAATGCCACCTAACAAGAAAGTACCTATTTTCATTGGGTCTCCCTCCATGTTAATTTAGTATGAATCCTTCATAGGTTGCGCGAGTTGAAGAAAGGGCATACGCCCAAACAAGAGGAAAACAAAGGAGATATGTTCTGGAAGAAATGTGGTACTATAAGGAGAGACATAAGAAGTTAATTTGCCTGAGGAGAACGAGAAATGACTAACAAAGCCAGTGTCCTGTTGATCAGCATGATGATATTCCTAACGGCCTGCAGTGAAAGCCAACCGGCTAAGAGCCCAGTTTCCACAGCCAGTGCGACACCAACAACGGCAGCTACGACAGCTGCTAGCCCTACTCCTACGGCGGCACCTACCCAAACACCAGCTCCCACACTTACGCCGGAGCCAACGAAAGCAGTCCCGCAAGAAGTGAAGAAGGACTATCATATGAACAAAAACTATGATATCGTCCCCAATGACCCTAACGGAAACAAAAAAATTATTCTCCTGACTTTTGATGATGGACCCAAAGAGAAAGAGATGAATCAATCGTTAATCGACATCCTCAAAAAACATAACGCGAAAGCGATTTTCTTTTTCAATGGCTACCGAATTAAGCAAAAACCCGAACTCGTTAAGCTCGTCCATGAAAGCGGCAATGTCATCGGCAACCATGCTTGGGATCATGACAATATGAAAGACATGCCCAATGCCAAAATTGATCAGCAAGTGGACGATGTTCAAAAAGCGATTACAGACTTGACGGGGCAAGCTCCGCAATTTTTCCGCCCGCCATTTGGTTCGGGAAATGACTATTTGAAAGCCAAAATTAAAGCTAATCATATGCTCTATATGACTTGGTCAAACGGTTCATTGGATTGGGAAATGACCAATCAAAAAAATGATCCGAACAAAGTCATTGAGAATGTCATGAAGCAGCTGCATGGCGGCAGCAATATTCTGATGCATGAATTACCTTGGACGGTCAAAGCCCTGGATACCCTCCTGACGCAGTTAGAGGAGAAAGGGTATTCGTTCGTCGATCCCAATGCCATTGAGCTCGAAATGCGATAAAAAAAAAGCTTTGCAGCCCTTTTTCCTAACACAAAAGGGCATGCAAAGCTTTTTCTATTAATAGCTGATATTGACCGTTTTCGAGCTTTCCACATAGGTGACTTTCGCTCCAAGCGCTTCCGACAATAGCCGAACCGGGATCATCGTTGTTTCATTCACCAACTTGGCCGCGGCCCCTGTTTGATGCTCCACCCCATTTAAGCTATACGCATCACGGTTTGTATAGAACATGATCGTTTTGTCTTTTTTCTTATAAACCGCAGCCTTCAGCTTATCGTCCCACTCCACCGTTGCACCAAGTGCCGCGGCAAGATCTCGAATATATAGAAACGAAGTACCCTCTTGAATATAAGGCTTCTGTTTCATCGTATATGGAATGAGGTCAAGAACATATTTATCGCCGGACAAGGCGAAGGAAACGGTATGATTTCTATTAAGCCCGAAATTGCCCATTTGCAGGACATAAGAAGCCGGATCACTATGCAGTTTTAGCACACCTAATCCTTCCCGCGGCTCTGTGCGGAATGTCCATTCCTTGTCGTAAGACTTGGTACTGCCATCCTTCATTGTTGCTGTCAGTTTAACTTTCGCTTCATAGGTCGTATCCAACGTTAGCGGCTTAGAAGGCATCAGGATAACTTCTGTACTCAAATGATCGTCTGTGCTAGGTTCATTTTTCAGCAGGCTGACCGGTTGGCCACTTTCATCCTTTAATTCTGCCTCGTCCAAACTCACCTTTTTCACGTCCGGCCCATTGATTGAAGCCATGATCGGATAGCCGACCGGATAGGCCTCTTCAGCATGAATACGAATCGGATCTGGCGTTTCGTGTCCATCAAAGACGGTTGGCACATAAACGTCGTTGCTTCCTGGCGAAACAACAAGTTCAGGTGCTGCACCATCTGAGAATCCAAATTCAATCACATGATACGCTCCTACTCGGTAAACACCTATTTCGACAAGACCAGGGACCATGAATGGCGTTCGATGATAAGGCGCATCAAACAAACTATCAATGGCTTCAACGAGCGAAACCTGATTGTAAGCAACATCCTCGCTGCTCGCACGAGCGTATCCGATAAATTGCGAGCGTTCTCTTAATGACTTTCCGATATAGCCTGGCAGGGCCGGATCCTCATCATGCAGGGAAACTGCCGTTTTGATCGGATCGATTTTGTTTTGCGACAAATATTGCGCATGCTTCTGAGCCGCTAGATTCAGGGCATCACTGAATTTTACTTGGGGCAAGCCCATTTTGAGACGATAATCATTAATCGCCTGCAAACCTGCTTGCTGCTCCTGACTTGTCTCCGAAGATAGCTTGGCAGCACCTTGTACCACGGTAAAACTCCAATTCATTTGAACAGGATCATAACCGTCAAATTTAAAAGACAAACGGGCTGAATATGTGCCAGGTGCCAAATCTTCCTTTGGTTGATATACATATTTAACAGAAACAGGATCGTAAGTAGCTTGCACTTCCTGATCATTGAGATAAAAATGATAGCTGTCTGGCGTTTTCCCTTCACTTAACTCTAAATCCACCCCGATATCCGGTCTCAATAAGCCTACATTTCCCTGCGGATAAGCCAAATACCCATAGGAAAACGCGTAAGACGGCTTTGACGGCCAAATGAAACTGGATAATAAAACAAAAAGCGCAGCTATTATTTTGACAGAAGTAGTCCATTTTCTTCTCGCTTGAATCGCATTCATTGCAACTAAATCCTCCCATGACAAAATGAGCCCATAAAAAAGAAGCTATGAATCTATCATAGCTTCTCTATTTACTTAACACAAACTTAACTCAACTGGCATATTTTACGAATAGTTCCTAATCCCCCATATTGTTAAACTAATGACAAGAATTACAAATAACCACAGCAATGTAACATAAAATATTTGGGTCCATTTTCCCCGTTCAGAGGGATGCACTGCTTTCCGCGGCGGTAAATAGGTGTCATCTTCCTCCATTTCAATCGTCCTTCGTTGAGAACGAGAAGGCATTTTTCCCTCTGCATTCATGTGCTCTGTTCTTCCTCCTCCTTACCAAAACGAAGTATGCATCCCATGACAAAGTCAATGATGAAATGGGCAATAATAGGCGTCCAGAGGCTCCCCGTTTGTAAATAAATCCAGCCGAGGCCGTAGCTTATACTAAACACCATCCCTGTCATGAGCCAATGCTGCAAATAGCGGATATGAATCGCCGCGAACAATATACTGGTCCAATAAGGGCCCCAGGCATGCTGAATAGCTCCGCGAAAGAGTACTTCTTCGCATATGGCAACAATAAATGAAATGAGCGCGATATGCCAGATCGGACGCCGCCCGAAAATCATCTCATTGATTCCGCCGTCATCAGACACTTCTTTGGGCACCCACCTTGAGATTAACATATCAATCCCAAGAACGGCTATTGCAAATAAAGTCCCCCAAATCGGGATTTTCCAACCGCCCTGAATCGTGAACATGGAAATAAAGTTATGATTGCTCTGAAAAAAAATGATGATAATTCCGATAATAAGCGTAAGCACTTGGGTTATGTACAGATTGAGCAGTAAAGTTCGGTCATTGAGATCATTCACATCGACTTTTCCGAAGCGGATATTCTTAAAATCGAATTTTTTCATAGATGCAGCCTCTTTCCTCACATATTCCCTTTTATACCTATTTCACCTATACTAAGTTAAAAGAAAAAGAGAGAATAAGGAGCTTGATTATGGATAAGCGTCTTACCCGCACTGATTATTTATTTGCCCTCATGTTTATCTTTATGCTTGTTTGTATCCTTGGCGCCTTCTTCTACGGATTGAAAATCGGGCAGGAAAAATCGGATCAGAAATACGAGAAAATATTGCACGCTGACAAAGCAGTTGCTCAAGAATATGGGGCCTACGACCAGCAAGTTCTCGTTTCTTATTACCATACCATCTTTTTGCCCTTTAGGGAATTTCAGAATAAATGGTTTGAATTAATGAGTCAAATCGAAGCCGGCAATTCAACCGTCGATGCCTCGGCCGTTCTCAAAGAATTGAGCAAGCTGGCTGACGAGAAATATACCGCCCTCCAAAGCAAAAATATGCCGGCGACCTCGCCGCTTCTCGTCCAATCCCATCAAGGATATCTCAAGAGCTTGAAGCTCTTTGCGGATACATTGAAAGGATATCAGAGCAAAGCCAATGGGCTAAGCGGACCACAGCTGCTTGATGCTATTCAAAAAGATGCTTATTTCGTAGAAGCCAAAACACAAGCGCTAACAGCTCAGAAAAATTACTTTGATTCTATTGTTGCATGGAATGGCACAATCGATCCTGATATTGAAAACTTCGACCCTAACAATAATGCGAACTTAGATCAATGGCGTGCAATGAATCTAAATGTCAAAAATCTGTACATCACAGCAAAATTGCTGAAAAACAAATCGTTTGCTCCCTTTTACCCACAGGATTTGACGATTCGTATAGATGAATTTATCGCCTCCGGAGAAGCCAAGAAACTGAACGTGAATGATGTCAATCAAACGATGGACCTTCTGCTTAGTACGAATGCCGTTCGATCCGGCGATTTTGTGAAAGGCAAAGCCAAATGGTATGCGAACGAACCGCTGCCACAGCTCCCTTTCTTCTCGGATGTCACTTAAACGAATACATAACATGAGCAAAAAGGAGTTAAGCGGCCTCAAGGTGCTTAACTCCTTATTGGTGCCAATAATGAAGCTCAGTCGTATTGAAATCCACGTAGCATCCCAACTGCTGCCATTCCACCGTCAACATTAATAACGCGCTCTATGCCGTTCTCTTGCAAATACTCAGCAACCCGATAGCTGCGCACGCCATGTGCACATACGAGATAAATGTCCTGATCTTCCGGCAGTTCGCCTAAACGATGGGGGATTTGTCCCATTGGGATCAGTTTGGCTTCATCCAGATGATAATAATCCCATTCATGGGGTTCCCTCACATCGATAATGATGCTATCCTTCAATGTCCGTTGATCCAATGCTTCAACAAACTTCTGTGGGTGAATACTGGCAATCTCCACTAGAGCACTTCCTTTCTTACCTGCTGCAATGCAATACCTATTTATCCAGTACAATAGCGAAAATCGTAGTAAAATTCAAGCAAAAATACCATTGCTTTCTGAGGATCCTTGCTTTAAAATAAACAAAAATGCTTTCGCATCGTTGTCAAATATGGCTTTCATGTGAATTTGATGAAAATGATTCGACATGTATTGACACGATTTCAACAGCATGGTAATCTAATGAAAATTCTATCACAGTAAAGCGTTGACGGAGCCAAGCAAGTAAAGTAGTTTTCAGAGAGCCGATGGTTGGTGCGAATCGGTAGCGAACATTTTGCGGAGCACTCCAGAGTTATTGCATTGAACGAAAGTAGATGCAATCGGAACAGGAACACGTTACAGTTCCAGGTCGCAAGACCGATTGAGGCTTCTCATGCGAATGGGCAGCGAACTAGGGTGGTACCACGAAAGCAATCTCTCGTCCCTTTGGATATAGACATCCGTGTCTGTTCCGGAGGGTTGGGAGTTTTTTTTATGTTCATATTCTAAGGAGGTTCGAATGATGTACAAAGTTCTAGTATCCGATCCAATTAGTGACATGGGAATTCAAATGCTTTATGATGCAGCTGACGTTGAAGTGGTAAAACAAACGGGTCTATCCGAAGATGAGCTTGTTGCCATCATTGGCGAATATGATGCTCTCCTGGTTCGCAGCCAAACGAAAGTAACAGAGAAAATTATGAGTGCGGGGTCAAAATTAAAAGTAATCGGCCGCGCTGGTGTGGGCGTCGACAACATTGATCTCGAAGCTGCAACAAAACGCGGTATTATTGTTATCAATGCACCAGACGGCAATACAATTGCAACTTGCGAGCTTACTTTTGCCATGATGATGTCTACAGCTCGTATGATTCCACAAGCCTATAAGAAAACAGTCGGCGGCGAATGGGACCGCAAATTTATCGGTGTTGAGCTTCGCAACAAAACACTCGGTATCCTCGGAATGGGACGTATCGGGAGTGAAGTAGCAAAACGTGCGAAAGTATTCGGTATGGAAGTTATCGGGTATGACCCGTTCTTGACAGAAGAGCGCGCTGAGAAACTGGGCGTTAAGCTTGGCACTGTTAATGAAATCGTAGCGAAAGCCGACTTCATCACGGTTCACACACCACTTACGCCAGAAACACGTCACTTAATTTCCAAGCCTCAATTCGAGATCATGAAACCAGGCATGCGCCTGATCAACTGTGCTCGCGGCGGAATTATTGACGAAATGGCGATGGTTGAAGCTATCGATCAAGGGATCGTAGCTGGTGCTGCTTTTGACGTATTCGAAGTAGAACCTCCGCAGAAGGATCACCCGTTCTTGAACAATCCAAAAGTAATCGTAACTCCTCACCTTGGTGCTTCTACGATTGAAGCGCAAGAAAACGTGGCGATTGACGTTTCTGAAGAAGTTCTTCATATCCTGCGCAACGAGCCGTTCAAAAATGCGGTTAACTTGCCGCCAGTACCGGCAAATGTTTTGAACAAACTTCAACCTTACTTCGGACTTGGCGAAAAGATCGGTTCGATTCTGGGCCAAATCGCGCAAGGCGCTGTATATGAAATTGTCGTCAATTATGCAGGCGATCTCGTTGATGTAGATACAAGCCAATTAACTCGTTACATTGTTAAAGGTGTTTTCGAGAACCAATTGGAAGGCATCAACATCGTCAACGCGATGCACTTGGCTAAATCACGCGATGTGAACATCGTTGTTCAAACTTCAAATACATCCAGCTCTTTCACAAACCTTGTAACAGTTACCGTAAAAACAAAACAAGAAGAAAAAACGCTTGCTGGAACTTTGCTTTCCGGTTATGGCGAACGTATCGTGCGTATCGATCAATATCCGGTTGACTTCTCTGCTGAAGGAAACCTGCTGCTTATCTCCCACAATGATAAACCAGGGATCATCGGTCGCGTAGGAACACTGCTTGGAAGCAACAACGTGAACATTGCAACGATGCAAGTAGGTCGTAAAGTGATTGGCGGTTCCGCGATCATGGTTCTGACAATCGACAAATCGGCTCCAGCTGAAGTGTTGGCAGAACTGTCGACCCAAGCCGAAATCGTGAATGTTCGTGCGCTTAAAGTATAAAGCACTCGCTTAAAGGTACAAAGTGTTTCACGAACAACAAGATTTTGTCTGAATATTCTACAAAATGAAAGGCGTTTGCTGTGAGTTTTCACAGCAAACGCCTCTTTTGTGTCGAATTTGTGACATTAATTGGGTTCACAAGGCAGTATAATCGTGAACGTTGTTCCTTGCCCCAGAACACTTTGGGCTGTAACGATGCCGAAATGCGATTCTATAATATTTCTAACGATGGCAAGACCCAAGCCTGTTCCTCCCGATGAACCGCGCGTACGGGCTTTATCGGCTTTGTAGAACCGTTCGAAGATGAACGGCAGGTCATTGGCAGGTATCCCCTGCCCCTGGTCGGAGACCTCAATGCGTATTGCGGGCTTATTCTTATACTTAGCCCGCTCCGCTTTCACGGCAATACTGGCCCCTGAGGCCGTATGCCGGAAAGCATTATCGAGCAGGTTCGTCAGCACCTGCTCGAGCCTGTCCTCATCCCCTCGTTCGAGGATGAGGGGCTCATCCGGCAGCGCCATGCTTAGCGCGATGCCACGCTCTTTGGCCAGCACCGAAAACTTGCGGTGCATGCGCCGGATCAGGGAGTCGACTTCGACCTCCCTGAATACCAGCTCGAGATGGCCGGCCTCCATCCGCGCCAGATCGAGCAGGTCACGGACGAGGCGTCCCATGCGGAGCGACTCATCGTGGATGACCTGCACAAGCTCCATGCGCTCTTCCGGCGTGGTGGGGATATCATCCAGCAGGGCTTCACTATAGCCCTGTAGCATCGAGATCGGCGTACGCAGCTCATGCGAGACGTTCGCCACAAAATCTTTGCGCAGCTTGTCGAGGAGCTCTTCCTCCGTCACATTACGGAGAACCGCTACCGCGCCGCGGACCTCTTCGCTTTGCTCGCTCATGTATAACGGCGTCATCGCAACAGACCATACGCCGTTCTGCACATGGAGCTTGGTTGCGGCTTCCGATGATTCGTCCACAACCGCTTCAAAAAGCGGAATCAGCGGGACGGGAATCGGAACCAGGAACGGATTGCTGTAGCTGGTCAATCCCCAATCACCGAGCGCTGTATCAGGCTTACGATAGCGTTTGGTCTCCTCATCATCCTCCGACCACTCGATGGTGCTCCACTCCTGCACGATTTTCTCACCTTGCGGATTCGTCAGCATAACAGAACCATTCGCATCCAAAGTGATTACCGCATCGGTCATACTGTGCAAAATGCTGGATAAGTGCTCTTTCTCTTGGGAAAGCTCACGGATGCTTTCCTGCATTTTCTCTCCCATATGGTTAAACGTCTTGGCCAATTCACCGATTTCATCCTTGGAAATAATAGGTACTCTGGTCCCGTATTCTCCTCTGGTGATGAAATCCGCCGCTTTTTTCAACTGCTGAAGCGGCCTTGTAATTTTGGCGAACAGGAAGAAGGCAAAAAAGGTTGTCATTAGAAAACCAACAATGGACACATAGATAAACAATCTGAGCATGTAAGACTGTGTCGCTTCAAGAGATTGCAAGGATTGATAAATAATCGTCGCTCCAGCGATGCTGCCCTGCAAATTTTTCAGCGGAACAGCTACAACCAGATACTCTTCACCGGCTTTTAAACGGCCAATTTTGGACTTGTTAATTGATTTGTCAATGGTTTCACCGGCAAATACACGTTGTAGTTCAGCATCCGTATACAGATCCTTGGCGTGGAAACCACCTAACGTATTTCCCAGGGTGGATGGCAACGTCATTTCCTTCATATCCTTGGAAATCACCAGCATTTTCGCATCCTGAAAACCTAGTAGTTCATTGCTCAACTGATAAAACTGTTCATTATACATATGATGAGAGGCTTCTTCTGAGAAATTCCGAGCAAGCTTCTCAATATTGGCGGTTTGATCCTTGGCTTGGGAGAAATAATTTTCCATATAATTGACAAGAAAAAGACCTAGTATGAGCAGTACTACCCCAACTAGGCCAATGATGGTCAACCAAAGCTTACCTACGACGCTTCTGAATATAAACACGTTATTTAGGCACCTCTAGCTTATAGCCTACTCCCCACACGGTCGTAATCATCGCAGCAGCATCCGGGGAAACTTTGTTTAATTTTTCGCGGAGTCTTTTCACATGGGTATCGACCGTCCGCAAATCTCCAAAAAATTCATAGTTCCAAACATCCTTCAAAAGCTCCTCACGTGAGAACACTTTATCCGGTGACACAGCCAAATAATGCAGCAGTTCGTATTCTTTTGGCGTCAACGCCACTTCCTGGCCACCTGCCGTTACACGATGGGCATCATGTTCAATGATCAGGTTTGGAAACACGATATTGTTGCTTGAGCTTGCATCCTTAGACAGATAGGCCGTCGCTGAGGAACGGCGCAAAATGGCTTTAACCCGGTAAATCACTTCGCGTGGAGAGAACGGCTTCACGACATAGTCGTCCGCACCCACTTCAAATCCGCTGACACGGTTCGTTTCCTCCCCTTTGGCGGTCAGCATAATGACAGGCGTAGATTTCACCTGGCGAAGACGCGCACACACTTCAATTCCATCTATTCCTGGGAGCATTACATCAAGAAGCACCAGATCATAGTCCGTTTCTGTCGCCATGCGCAGAGCGTTCTCTCCATCCTCTGCTTCTTCAATGATATAGCCCTCTTTTTCTAAATACATGCGGAGCAGTCTCCGAATTCGTTCTTCATCATCAACAACGAGTATGCTAGCTTTCATTTCCATGGAGCTTCACATCCTTATCTAAATTAAGTTCGATTTGATTTATACACCTGCATAGGAGTGCAGCCCAGCGATAACAAGGTTTACCCCAACTAACGTAAACATAACCACGATAAAACCGATAACGGTTAACCAAGCTGACTTCTTGCCTTGCCAGCCTTTGGACAACCGAAGATGTAAAAATACGGCATAAAATAACCAAGTAATCAGTGCCCACACTTCTTTGGGATCCCAGCCCCAGAATCGTCCCCACGCTTCCTGAGCCCAAATCATCGCAAAAATCAATGCGCCCAATGTGAAAATCGGGTAGCCGATGGCAATAGCGCGATAACTGATTTCATCGAGATCCTCAGGATCCATCCCTTTCACGATAGGGCCAATAGCAGCCCCTAACGGTTTGCGGGCTATCAGTCGAGCCAGCCAATAAAGGACTAGACCTCCAAGAACGGACCAAATTACCGTGTTCAACTTACGCCCCGCGCTTGCGCCTTCCATCCAGGACGGTGCTGTAAATAGCGGTTCCTTCATGCCCAAGAACGGCTTCATTTCAACAACTTTCGTATCATAAGGCTTCACAATTGGCGGCAGAACGAAAGTCTCTTCTTGAGTGCTCGTTTGCTGCTGCCCTTGCGCATCCATAACCGTCACTTCTTTGGAGAATACAGCTTTATAGCCCGAACCGTTAAATGTAAAAATAGAAGCAATAAAAGCGATTAGCATTAGGATAAAAAAGAGTGTTAGCTCTACGCCTCTTTGTTCACGCTTATCTGTTTGGGTGGTGCCTTTAAAGTCCACGGCACGCAGGAGATACATAAGTCCGCCAGCAAAACCGACTCCGAAGAAGGCTTCGCCGGTTGCCGCTGTCGTTACATGGATCTTCAGCCAGTAACTTTGCAGTGCCGGAATCAGAGGCTGAACCTCGCTTGGGAAGACAGAGGCATATGCAATGATAATAAAACCGATCGGCAATGCGAAAACACCAAGTACAGGCGTTCGATAAATGAGATAGACGATCAAGAAAGCGAACATGATCATCATCCCGAGGAAGGTCATGAATTCGTACATATTCGAAGTCGGAATGTGATTCCCTTCCGCCCATCTTGTAAAGAAGAATGTCACTTGGCAAGCAAATCCGACAACAGAGGTAAGGAAGGCTACGAAGCCCCACTGTTTCTGATGCTGCTCCGGATCACGATTGCTCCACTTTTTCCCGGTAATCGAGAGGACGAAAAGCAAAAATGCTGCCAGGTAAACGAAAAATGCGATAAGTAAAAAGGTGCTGCTGACTGAATTGACATTCACCCCTGGTTCCCTCCATTGTCTAATGATTTCGGCAGTATGTCCAAATTATTTTTCTTTAAGGCTGCTGCAACCTCATTGCGTAAGCCGAACCAGTTTTTGTTCGTATGTCCGCCGAGCGTAAGTTTACCTTGGTCGATGCGAATCCAGATACGGCGATGCTGCCAGTAGAAGCCCATAATGACCCCAATCATGAAGATCGCAGATCCTACCCAGATATAAGGCATTGCTTTGTCAACACGAATGTTAAGGTAAGTCGTATAGTTGGCAAACTGGACGCCTTCCATAGTCCCAACGGCAATCTTTAGCTTCTGGCTGATCGCACCGTTAATCGTATCTTGGGAGAACGCTTCTTTGTCAATTTGTCTTGGGAAATACAAATACGGTTCACCATTGGCCGCCAATCCCGGACCTGTGATGCTAAAAATAAATGCCGGAGCTTTCGGCTCATTCGACTTGGAGATAGGTTGTCCTTTCTCTAGCCCAAACTCAGGGAAGAACCCTTTTAAAGTCAGCTTATAAGGGCCAACTTGATAAACATCCTTCGGATTATTCATCGGCAGATCGAAGCTTCCATACGTTTCACCTGTTGCAGGATTGCTAAGTGTTGGTTTGACTGAAATCAGGAGCGGTGTGGCTTTGTAGTCAAATTGATACGCTTGCAAGCCTTTATAATCCAGAGGATGATTCACCAGAATATTGGCTTTATGCACTTCTTCTAAAACCGGCTCTTTCGTTGAATCGTCACAATTCGCCGAGCAGTGATACAAGACAGCCTGTGTTTCATACGTTTTGGGAACGATTTGTCCCTTGGACTTTATGCTTTCTGGCAAATCTTTTTCGTCATAAAGCTCTAACGTAAATTTTTCATTTTTTATAAAATAAGAAGTATGGGGGATGGCTTTGGTTTCACCTTCCAAAATACCCATATACTCATCCATATGCCAGCCCGGGATGCTTCTCATCAAGACACCGATCAGAAAAATAATAAGGCCAATGTGGTTAATATATGGGCCCCAACGGCTGAAACGGTATTTCTCGGCAAGCAGTGCCGTCCCATCTTTATGTATGCGGTAATTTTTTTTGCGTAAAATCACGCCGAGCTTATCGGTCCATGCTTCCTCATCTGTACCTGACGGCAAGTCGGTCACTAGGGTCACCTTTTGCCGGGTCAAGAAATTGAGATGCTTGCGGATTTGCTGCTTGGATAATGCGCGGTAGAGCGGCAAAACACGATCCAAACTGCAGATGACAAGCGACGTCCCGATCATAAATAGCAAGGTGATGAACCACCATGAGCTGAATGTGTGCGAGAGTCCAAGAAAATGATAAATTGTTCCCAGTTTCCCGTACGTTTCCGAATAATATTGCGCAGGATCCATATCCAAAAATGTGTTTTCCTGCGGATATATCGTGCCAACGGCAGAAGCTAGCAAGGTGATGAAAATAATCCATACCGCTATTTTAACCGAGGAGAAGAAATTCCAGACTTTATCTAAAATTGAGGGGTTCGATTTCTGCGAGCGGCGGGCCATACCGTCATAGCGCATTTCAAGTATATCTCTGCCATCCGTATCGATCAGCGGATTGCCGCAGGATTCACAGAGCGTAGTTCCTGTGGGGTTCTGATGCCCACAATCGCATTTGGTGTTGTAGAACATGATGACCTCCTGAAAACTCTAAGCATTCACTTCTATTAAGACTTAACGGCAAGCTTCGATAGCGTTTCATCGACAAAAGCTTCGGTCATTTGCCCAATTTTTTTGACGGCTACTTTGCCGTCTGCGCCGATAAAGAAGGTCGTCGGATAGTCCATTACGCCATATTGCTTGCGCACAACTTCTTTCGCATCCAACAGTACAGGCATGTTCAAGTTATACTGATCCATGAAGCCTTGAACGGTCACTTTGTTTTTGTCGACATTTACTTCCAGGAAAATAACGCCTTCTTTGCTCCATTTGTCATACTGCTTTTGCAGCGCAGGCATTTCTTCCTTACACGGCGGACAAAAAGTGCCCCAGAAATTAATTAAAACCGGCTTTCCCTTGTATTCCGATAACTCATGTGTCTTGCCATCTAAGCCGACTAATGAGAAGTTCGTCGCTTTGTCGCCAACTTGGGGGTATTTTTTACTGTCAGAAGCCGACAAATTCGTAATAATGGTAAACACGCCAATAATAAGCACGATCGCAAAGATCCCGATCTGTACCCATTTCTTTCTTGCACCCACGATTAATCACCTTCACTTTTTCTTTAGCTATGTTAGATTTTTCACATAGGGTAATACCTTTATTATAACGAAAAGAAGGCCAATTCTTATTGGCCTTTTTGAACGTTATGTGTCTTGAGAGCCTCGTTCCTAAGCTCTTCAACCTCTTTGGGCGTCAAGTGGCGAAACTTCGCTCTTGGCAAGCCTGTAAGAAAGATTGGACCGAATTTAATCCGTTTCAAACGAATCACCGGGAAGGAAATCGCCTCAAACATCCGTCTGACTTGCCGATTCCTGCCTTCGTAGATCGTGATCTGAATGACGGACTCATTCTTCTCTAAATTCACATCCGCATACTCAACCTCAGCCGGCGCTGTCATCCCGTCTTCTAACTGTATGCCCGTTTTTAGCTTGTCTAATAACGTCCCGTGCGGCACTCCTTTGACAGTTGCTTGATACGTCTTCGGCACATGATGCTTAGGATGCGTGAGCAGATGAGCAAATTCCCCGTCATTGGTTAAAATGAGCAAACCTTCCGTATCATAATCCAATCGTCCGACCGGATACACGCGTTCTTTGATTCCTGGCAAGAAGTCTGTAACTACTTTACGTCCCTCAGGGTCCGTCGCGCTTGTAATGACACCCTTCGGTTTATGTAAAATCACATAAATCTTCTTTTGTTGGCCGATAGCTCGTCCATCGACTCTGATTTCATCCTCAGCCGGGTTCACCTTCACGCCAAGCGTTGTGACAACTTCACCGTTCACTTGTACACGCCCCGCAGTGATGATTTCTTCACATTTCCGGCGGGAGGCGACCCCCGCTTCGGCTAATACCTTTTGCAGTCTTTCCATTATCCGCTTTCACCTCAAGCTAATGATAACGGAGTTGACTGCAAATCACAAGAGCGCCGGCTCAGCTAAACACTAAATAGCAGATGACAATCGATGCAACGAAGCCGACAATATCTGAAATAAGCCCTACCTTCAAAGCATACCCTGCCTTACGAATGCCAATGGCTCCAAAATACACCGTAATTACATATAAAGTTGTATCCGTGCTGCCTTGAACGGTAGAAGCGATTCGGCCAATCATCGAGTCCGGACCAAATTGTTCAATCAAATCGGTCGTAAATGCGAGCGAACCCGCTCCGGTGATCGGCCGTAAAATCGCCAGCGGCAGCACTTCGGTAGGGACACCAATGCTTTCAAAGAAAGGCCGCATCCAGCCGATTAACAAATCCATCGCCCCCGAAGCGCGGAAGACGGAAATGGCGACCATCATGCCGACCAGATGCGGAATGATTTTGATCGCCGTATCAAAGCCCTCTTTGGCGCCATCAACGAACGATTCATAGACAGGCACTTTGCGATAAGCCGCATATAAAGGGATGAACACGATCATGATGGGAATAGCCCATGCAGAGATGAGCGAAACGAAGGCATACATGCGGAATCATCCTTTCAGCGGAGGGATGGGAGAGCGAGACCTTCGGTACCATCGGTCCACAAAAATAGCAACGGCCGTCGAGATGATCGTAGCAATCAGCGTCGTACCCACGATTTCCGCAGGATTGACGGAATTGTAATTCATGCGTATGGCAATTAACGTTGTAGGAATTAACGTGATGCTTGACGTATTCAACGCAAGCAACGTACACATCGCTGTACTTGCCGTGTCTTTATCCGCATTCAACTTCTGCAGCTCTTGCATGGCCTTAATGCCCATCGGCGTTGCCGCATTGCCCAGACCAAGAATGTTGGCGCTCATGTTCGACATGATATAACCGATAGCCGGATGGTTTTTGGGGACGCTTGGGAACAAAAATCGCACCGCAGGCTGCAGCAATCTGGCAAGCTTGCTAAGCAGGCCGGCATCTTCGGCAATTCGCATCATTCCCATCCAAAAAACGAGCACGCTAATGAGTCCGAAGCAAACCGTCACACCGCTTTTTGCGCCATCGAAAGCAGCTTGCGTCACGGCTTCAACATTCCCATTCAAAGCAGCAACAACGAAGCCGATGACGATAAAAAACAACCAAATCCAATTCACCATATCGATGGCCTCCTTGTGAGCCCTCTAGTCCGCCCACTCTGATCTAGAGATTGAAAACAACTCCTGAATTAACATCCGGCAAATTAAACTATAATGGGTTAGCAGCGTTTCTTGGTAAGGTTTGCTCTCTTGAAAAGAGAACGTGGACTGGCTCTGCGCTTGTAATAACGGACTCGCTTTATCGTATAGCGGCACCGATTGAATCAGTTGCTGCTGCAATGAAAACTGTATGCTCCCCCGCTCAGCCAACCGGTATGCCGTGGAAGAAGGATCAACCAGTTTCACTTGATGCGTCAACTGAGATGCTTCGCCTTCTGCCAGCGGGTAAGAGAACGTTCTACCCGCTACCCATGGCGTTCCCTCGACGGCATCGCCTTTGCCCACGATTGTCTGCAGCGGATAATAGGTAAAACCGTATTGCAGCAGCCTTGCATGATCGGCCCAATCATCGCCATCATTCAGCGTGACGACGGCGAGCTGTTGACCGTTCCTGGTCGCTGAAGAAACAAGGCAGCGCTTCGCAAGCTTTGTATACCCTGTTTTCACACCGTCCGCTCCTTCAAAAAGAGAGAGCATCTTGTTTTTGTTCAACCACGAATAATCCCAGGCTTCATTCGGGTTCGGCACTTTTTTCAGCTTCGTCGAGACAATTTCCTTGAACACCGGATTCTTGAGCGCATAAGCCGTAAGCTTGGCCATATCGTTAGGACTGGAACGGTGGCCTTCCCCTTCATCGAGCCCCGATGGATTCGTAAAATGCGAATGATCCATGCCAAGCGAACGCGCTTTCTCGTTCATCAGATAGACGAAACCTTCCACGCTTCCGCCCACATTTTCGGCAATGGCTGTAGCTGCGTCATTCCCCGAACGAAGCATCAAGCCATACAGCATATCATGCAGTCTCATCTCTTCGCCAAGCTTCAGGTAGATGGATGAGCCCTCTTTGCCGAAGGCCGTTTTGCTAACCTTCACTTTATCGTTCAACTTCCCTTGTTCAATCGCGATAATGGCGGTCATGATTTTGGTCAAGGAGGCAATCCGCATAGGCGTGTCCCCTTTTTCACTATAAAGGATGCGTCCAGACTCCACGTCAATGAGCGAGGCACCAACCGCATTGGTACGAATGCCTGGCGGCGCTGCTTCCACTTGCGCCCAAGGTGCGAGCAATAGACTGATCAATGCGCTGCACAAGATGATGAACCCGACTCTTTTCTTCATCGTTATCCCCCTACTTACCAAATAGACAAGACAAAAACTTTGTACAAGTATATGCTTTGGAAATGGGGATATGTCCAAGTCCTGTTATTTACAAAAGGAGAAACCATCGGTATAATGAGTTGGAATTGAATAACGAGATCACCGGAGGAGCCTGTCATTGCAGGCTCCTTTTTGCCATTTTTCGGATAATACTGGGAAAAAGGTTTAGTATCTGCGTGCTTGTGCCATAACTAAAATGGAAGAAGATGGAGGTTTATTATGCTTACTTGGATAGCACTTATTATTTTTTTAGTCACTTATGCGCTCATTATTTCGGAAAAAGTCAACCGTGCCGCGATCGCCTTATTGGGTGCTGTGATCATGGTTTTCGCAGGTATTCTGGATGTTCATAAAATTTTCGAGAAGTACATTGAATGGGAAACCATCACGCTCTTAATCGGAATGATGATCCTTGTGGGTATCACCAACCAGACAGGTGTCTTTCAGTTTGTTGCCATACGCGCGGCCAAAGCCGTCAAAGGCGATCCGATGAAGATCCTGCTTGTTCTATCCACGTTAACCGCTTTTGGTTCTGCCCTTTTGGACAATGTAACGACGGTTTTGCTTGTTGTCCCTGTTACCATCGCGATTACGCGCATATTGGAAATAAATCCTGTCCCCTTTCTGATGGCTGAAATCATTGCTTCCAATATCGGTGGAACAGCTACATTAATAGGCGATCCGCCTAATATTATGATCGGGTCCGCGAATCCGCATTTAACGTTTAATGCTTTTCTCCTTCATCTTGGCCCTATCGCACTCATTATTATGATTGTATCGCTTGTCATGCTTTACCTCATGTTCCGCAAACAGATGCATCCCAATCCCGTATTGCAAGCCAAACTGATGGAAATGAATGAACGGGAGACCATCCAAGATCAGCGGCTCATGGTCAAATCCTTGATTGTTTTAGCGCTGACCCTCATCGGTTTTATGCTTCATGCGGTCATTCATGTCGACGCGGCCGTCGTTGCGATAACAGGTGCGATATTACTTATGCTTTTCGGATTAAAAGAACACGATATCGAGAAAGCTTTCGCTTCGATCGAGTGGGTGACGATTTTCTTTTTCGCGGGATTATTTAGCTTAGTGGGGGGATTGCAAGAAGTTGGACTGATTAAAAAGCTGGCCATGCTTGCCCTGGATGTAACAGAAGGCAACATTCAAAGCGCCTCCTTGCTCATCCTTTGGGGTTCTGGAGTGGCTTCGGCAACCATCGACAATATTCCTTTTGTCGCAACTATGATTCCGCTCATCAAAGATATGGCGGATGGGCTTGGCCTTGCCGTAGATTCAGCGCCAATCAATACACTGTGGTGGTCGCTTGCTTTAGGCGCATGTTTAGGCGGAAACGGCACCATTATCGGTGCGTCAGCGAATGTCATCGTGGCTGGCCTAGCGGCCAAAGAGGGGAAAGGCTTTAGTTATTTGGAGTTTTTAAAAGTAGGCGTTCCTATTACGCTGGTTTCATTGCTGCTCGCGCACGTCTACATTTATCTTCGTTATTTGCTGTGATCACGCATAAAAAAAAGCTGTCACAGAGGACAGCCCAGACGATAACCGATTCTTATACGATGAAATTTTGATTCTCGATATTCGTTACGTTGTTAGCGCCGTTTGTTCCCACTGTGCCCGCTTTCGTGTTAAAGCCTTTGACCATGCTTTGAATGCGGTCTACAACCTGCGGCGCAGAATCGATGAGGCGTTCCAGGATATGCGTTTGGTTGTCGAGAGGAACAACTTTAACGCCATTTTTACCAACAACGAGGAAGGCAATCGGTGTAATGGAGACCCCGCCGCCGCTGCCTCCTCCGAAAGGAAGGGCAACCTTCGCGTTCAATGCATCGTTTTTGCCCATCGTGCCGCCTTCAATTTCAATTTCAGAATCGGTCACGAACTCGCTGCCGCCCGCTGCAAATCCGAAACCAACTTTGGATATTGGCATAATGACACTGCCATCCGGAGTTTCAACAGGGTCTCCGACAATCGTGTTAACGTCGACCATTTCCTTGATATTTTCCATGGCGACTTTCATGAGTCCTTGAATCGGGTGTTCTGACATGATAATATTCCTCCTTAGCGTTTTTCGCCATTAAAAACTGGCATCGGAAGCTTAAGTGTCTAAGACCAATATTGGTTCTTTTTTAGAGTACCCTTAGAGGAATATCGTTATGTACATCACGAAGCTGTTTTAAATCTTGACCTTGCTTTCAGAGCCATTTGAATCCAGGTGCGTATGCCGCCTTTTACTTTAGCAGCCCTTACCATCAGCCTGACGCCTGCAAAAACCATATGCCAGACGCGGATTCGGGCAGCAACCCGTACTTCCGTTGAGAAGTGTTTCTCATTAAATTGCGGAATCACGTCTACCCGCGGCGTTGCCCTCACCTGAACATAGCGCATTGTAAAGCCTAAGAGCGACGATTTAATCCCCCAGATGGCTCCCGTCGTAATAGCCGTTTCCGGAGCATCTCCCACACCGACGCGCGTTACCCATTTTAACTCGGTACATTCCACTCTAGCTAAAGTCTGCCGCGTCCAATCATACAAATTGAGCGTATGAACAAGCAAGTCTTTGGTTTCCTTATAAAATTGAATTACTTTGTCCTTCGTAATATGATCCTTGCTCTCATCTTTCAGCTTTGCGTATGTTTTATTCACAATTTCCGATTTGATCAGGATCCCTTTCGTGAATCCCTTGAACTGTATGATGGGGATTACATAGCGATAACGGATTAATCCAAATAAAGCACGCATCTCCACAGTAAGTGTGTCATTATCTTTCACTCTGGAGAAATAAAACTCTCCCCGAATGAAACTGAGCAGCGCAATGATAATGGCAAGGATGACGATTAGAAGCACGAATCCTACCCACAACAACCCCATTCTCCCCCTTAACAAAAAAACTCCACAGCCAGAAGTGATCTTCTGGCAAGTAGAGTTAGTATGAGCTAATTTAGGAAATGAAATGCATTTATCGTTACTCGGTTTCCTCCGAAACATCCTCGAGTGTAATCTGTTTCTGATCTCCGCCCATCCGATCAAACAACATGCGAGTTTCTTCCTCCAGATCAAACTCGCCTTGGAAGCTGCCTGAATCCGGCAGTTCCTGGATGGAGCTGAGCCCGAAATACTCAAGAAATTGTTTGGATGTACCATACAAGATCGGTTTTCCTACTGCATCTGCACGTCCAACTTCCAATATAAGATCTTTTCCTACCAGAGTAGCCAAAGCACGATCACATTTCACGCCGCGTATTTCTTCGATCTCTACTCTTGTAATCGGTTGTTTATAAGCAACAATGGATAAGGTTTCCAGTGCAGCTTGCGATAAGGATGAACGTGAAGGTGTGTAAGCCAGTCGCTCAAAATATGGCGCATGCTCAGCCAATGTCGTTAACTGGTAAGCACCGGCTACCTCAACGATCTGGACTCCTCTTCCCTTGCGTTTAAATTCCGTGCGCATATCCTTAAGCAAATCGCGAACGATGTACAAATCAAGATCCATGACCTCAGCTATTTGTTTGGCATCCAATCCCTCGTCACCAGAGGCAAAAAGGAGTCCCTCAATAATCGATTTCATCTGTGGAAAACTGAGTGTCAATGTCTGAACCCTCCTCTTTGGCTTGAATCACGATATCTTCAAATAATTGATATTGATAACATACGACTTTTTTCATTTTCATCAATTCAAGAATGGCCAAAAATGTGACGACGATCTCTTCCCGAGTCATTTCATAATCAAACAATTTCGAGAAAAGCAGCTTGCCGCCTTTCACTTTTAGCAAATCTATAACCTCTCTAATCCGTTCTTTGACAGAAATCTCGTCTCTTCGAATTCTAGTAACAATATTGCGGTTCACAAGTTTGCGAAGCGTGCGCTGAAAAGCGAATAGCAAATCAGCAACGTCCAGCCCTTCAACAGGGTTCTCCTGCACATGCGGCAGGAATGGCGTCAAGTCTTCAGGCTCACGCGTATACACCAGGCTTCGCTCTACTTCTTTATCTCTAAGCATATCAGCAATAGACTTGTACTTTCTGTACTCAATAAGTTTAGCGACTAACTCTGCGCGAGGATCAAGCTCGTCTTCCATATCATCAAAATATTCGTCAAATTCAATAACAGGCGGCTTGGGCAGCAGCATTTTGCTTTTGATAGAGAGTAGTGTAGCGGCCATGACTAGAAACTCACTTGTAATCTCCAACTCCAGCTCTTGCATAGCTTGTACATAAGCCAAATACTGATCTGTAATTTCTTTGACAGGAATATTATAAATGTCGAGTTCATTTTTATCGATAAGATGAAGCAAAAGATCAAGGGGGCCTTCAAAAGCTTCTAACTTATAGGTAACTTTCATGTAATCTCCCCCTTGTCATAGTGAAAATATATTCATAACAAACTGCGCGGCAAACGGATAAATACGTTCCAAGGCCCATTGGCCGATAGGTGTAATCATCAAAACGATGACAAGAAAAAGTGCATATCGCTGATTGCGATCCATCCATCTTTGATTTTTCGGAGGAATCAGGCCTTTAAGGATATACCAACCATCTAGCGGATAAAGCGGTAACATATGTATAAGGCAAATCATGAGATTGACAATGACGCCGTACTGCAAATAGACTCGCCATTGTTCCACGGTGATCGACTCGGATGCTCCTCCGAAAAAATCAGGAAGAAAGAAATAGAGCCACCAGAAAAACAAAGCGAGCAGCAAATTGGTAAAAGGACCTGCTGCATACACAATTGTATGATAAAGTTTTGGCTTTTTAAACTGCATAGCCTCTACCGGCATTTTCTTCGACCAGCCGTAAGGACCAAAAACAATCATCGCCAACCCCAAGGCATCCAAGTGTACCAAGGGGTTAAGCGATAAACGTTTGCTGTCCCGGGCTGTCCGGTCTCCGAACAGCCAAGCAACTCCTGCATGTGCAGCATCATGGAGCGTCATCGCAATCAGGAAGGCGAGCAGCCTGGGAAGCAGTGATTCCAGATGATAATAAGAAAGCATTAGGAAGTGAATTGTTTCGTCAAGTTCGCCATCTCAATTGCCGTTACTGCCGCTTCCCAACCCTTGTTGCCAGCTTTCGTTCCCGCGCGTTCAACCGCTTGCTCGATAGAATCCGTCGTTAAAACACCAAAGATTGTTGGAACGCCTGTTTTCAGGTTAATGGCAGATACACCTTTTGCAACTTCACTGCACACATAATCAAAGTGAGGCGTTGAACCACGAATGACGGCGCCAAGGGTAATCACCGCATCATATTTCCCGCTTTCCGCCATTTTTTGAGCAATAAGCGGAAGTTCGAACGCGCCCGGTACCCAAGCAATATCCACTTCACTATCCTGAACGCCATGGCGTTTCAAAGCATCCTGCGCGCCGCCAAGCAATTTGGAAGTAATAAATTCATTGAAACGACCTACGACGATACCATATTTCAAATTCTGCGATACTAAATGTCCTTCATAAATTGTAGCCATGATTAAATTCTCCTTTTCTATATAAAAACCGTTATTTGAAGTGTAAGATCTAAGATCAGATTCCGCTGCCGGAATCATGGAAGCTCAGCATGTGGCCAAGCTTTTGTTTTTTTGTCCGCAAATAATTAACGTTGTCCTCTTTGCTTGGCATTTGAATCGGAACGCGTTCAACAACTTCGAGACCGTAACCCTCTAACCCTTTAATTTTGCGAGGATTGTTCGTCAACAAGCGCAGCTGCGTAATGCCAAGATCTTTCAGAATTTGCGCGCCAATGCCATAATCACGAAGATCTGGAGCAAATCCAAGCTTAATATTCGCTTCTACAGTGTCTAATCCCTGCTCTTGCAGAGCATAAGCTTTTAATTTGTTGATCAGACCAATACCGCGACCTTCCTGTCGCATATATAATAATACACCATTGCCCTCTTCATCAATCTGTTTTAATGCAGCATCCAGTTGAGGACCGCAATCGCAGCGGTGTGAATGGAAAACATCACCAGTTAAACACTCGGAATGCACACGAACCAGCGTTGGTTTGGAAGGGTCAATTGTTCCTTTAACTAGGGCAACATGCTCTTTGCTATCCAGTTGATTCGTATAGGCGATTGCTTTAAAAGTGCCGAAATCCGTAGGCAGCTTAATTTCAACTTCACGCTCAACCAATTTCTCCTGTTGATTGCGGTAGTGAATCAAATCTTGAATCGTAATGATGCATAAATCATGTTTTTTGGCGATTTCCATAAGATCCGGAACCCGAGCCATCGTTCCGTCTTCCTTGATGACTTCACAAATGACCGCGGCAGGATAGGACCCGCATAAAACAGCCAAATCAACCGCTGCTTCTGTATGTCCAGCTCTGCGGAGTACGCCGCCTTTTTTGGCGATTAGCGGGAAAATATGACCCGGTCTGCGGAAATCCTGAGGTTTCGTATCCGGATCAATCAAGCCCATAACCGTTCTTGAACGCTCATGTGCGGAAATCCCCGTACTTGTCTCAACATGGTCTACAGATACGGTAAAGGCAGTGCCATGATAATCGGTATTTCTAGCGACCATCGGCGGCAAGTCAAGCTCTTTGGCCCGTTCTTCCGTAATCGGCGTGCACACCAGCCCGCGGCCTTCTTTGATCATGAAATTAATCACTTCCGGGGTCGTTTTATCCGCCAGTGCGATGAAATCCCCTTCGTTCTCGCGATCTTCGTCATCCACAGCGATAATGACTTTCCCTAAACTGAGATCTTTCAGTGCTTCTTCGATCGTGCTGAATTTTATTTCTGTCATCTTCACCTCTCCTAACCGAACTATCTTTGTAAGCTAATTACCCTTACATAAAGCCATGATCCGCCAGAAAGCTTGCAGAAAGCGTGCTTTGCTTTTTACCGTTACCCGCCGAGGCATCAGCAGGACCGAACTTTAGCAGTCGTTCCATATATTTGCCCAGAACATCGCATTCCATGTTAATAGTATCTCCTGCTTTTTTATCATGCAGAACGGTTTGAGCCAGTGTATGCGGAATAATCGAAACCGCCAGATCGCGTTCTGTGACATCGACAACCGTAAGGGAGATCCCGTCAATGGTGATCGAGCCGCCAGCTATTATATATCGGAAAATGTGTTTATCCTCCGGTTCGAACCGATAAACAACCGCATTTTCTTCTGGAATCCGCGAAATAATCGTTGCTGTTGAATCTACATGTCCTTGCACAATGTGTCCGCCGAAACGGCCGTTTGCCGCCATCGCTCGCTCCAAATTCACGCGTGTACCGGCTTGCAGCTTGCGCAAATTCGTCTTGCGGTAAGTTTCCGGCATCACGTCGACAGAGAAAGATTCGTTGTCAAACGAAATGACCGTCAGACAAACCCCATTCACCGAAATGCTGTCTCCCAGATGAACATCCTCAAGGATCTTTTTTGCGCCAATCGTTAATACCATAGCTTGACCTACGCTATGAATGCGGCGCATGTGGCCGATTTCTTCAATAATGCCGGTAAACATGACAGCCCTCCATTCGTTAGCTCTTAAACACCGGATACCCGGTTAGGCATACATCCGGTCCGAACTGCTCGACCTTTAACCGGTCGAGCGTAATTGCGTCATCCATCTTCGCGAAGCCTTCGAAGGTGATGTTCATAGGTGCTGCCTGCCCGCCGCCGATAATTTTCGGCGCAAACATCAGCACCAGCTTATCCAGTAGGCGCCGCTCCAGCATGGCGCCGCTCAGCTTGCCTCCACCCTCGAGGAGGATGGAGCCGATCTCTCGCTCGCCGAGCTGCCGCATGGCGAGCGTCAGATCCACCTGCGGACCGTCGCCGCAGGTGAGGACCGTGATGCCGCGAGCTTCCAGCGCGGCACGCCGCTCTGCGGGCGCCTGTGCGGTGGCGAGCAGGATCGTCGGCTGACGATCCTGCTCGGTGAGCACCTGGGCGCCCAGCGGGACTCGCAAGCGCGAGTCCGCGATGATCCGTACCGGCTGCACAGCCGGTACGTCGCCGCGCGCGCTTAAGCGCGGGTCGTCGGCGATGACAGTATCGACGCCGACCATGATCCCCTGATGCCGATGGCGCAGGGTATGCACGAATTCGCGCGACGCAGGCGACGTAATCCATTTGCTGTCGCCTGTTTTCGAGGCAATGCGGCCGTCGAGCGTGCTGGCTGTTTTCAGCGTCACGAAAGGCATACGCGTGACGATGTACTTATTAAAAGTCTCATTCATGAGCGAGGCTTCCTCTCCCAGCAGCCCAACGGACACGTCTATGCCGTGGGCGCGCAGTTTGGCAACACCCGTGCCCGCAACCTGCGGGTTCGGGTCGGTGCCCGCAACGACAACGCGGGCAACACCGGCCTCAATGAGACGGTCGCTGCAAGGCGGCGTCTTGCCGTAGTGACTGCACGGCTCAAGCGTAACATACGCCGTGCTGCCCTTCGCTTCTTCGCCAGCCATCTGCAAAGCAAGAACCTCAGCATGGCCATGTCCGCGCTTCAGATGCGCCCCCATCCCCACGATACGACCGTCTTTTACCAGGACGCATCCAACAACGGGATTAATCCCTGTTTGGCCAAGAGCACTCTCAGCCATTTGCAGAGCGAGCCTCATATAAGCTTCATCATTCAAGACATGCATGTGTGTTCACTGCCTTTCCAAGCTATTTTGAAATAGAATGCAAAAAGACCCCTCCGTATATCGGATAGGGGCCAGAGATTGTTTAGGTAACACGAAGAAGCTTCATCCATCCACACTTGCTGCATTTTTGATCAAATCAAACAAGCACGACGTATCCATGCCAAAGCATAGACCTGCCGAATTTTTGTTCTCGTGAAAAAATGTACAAGCATGCATAGCGAATCTAATGTTCGCGTATTCCTTCTCCCATCCAGACTATACTGTCGGTCCCGGATTCTCACCGGGTCAGCCGTAGCGAAGCTGTATATCAGGTACCGCTAGCTTCAAAACGGGTCACGGACTAATTGAAAGCAGCCAGATCAGCCTGCCATCAAATCACCGCCGGTGTGGAATTTCACCACGCCCCGAAGGTTTGCACACATATGAAAAGTAACTTATGAAAAATTTATCACTCACTCATCGAAAAAGCAAGGTCTTTTTTACCTCGCCCTACAAAAAACGACTCATTTTGCACCGCTTCAACCCGATTGCGCCTATGTTTCCGGTAGCACTATTTGCATAAAACTGGATATATTCCCCTTCCAAATAGTACATACTGACCTGTGCAGGCTCTGCCCACATCCTAACGGACCACACTGCCGCTATTCCCGTTATTTCGAGCATTCTCTTCTCTAGCGGACTTCAGAGTCGCTATTCGGTCCATTCACGGCCATTTTAGTCGGAATCATCGTGAATAGCAGCTCTCCTGTCCGTTAGAATTTCACAAAGCCTATTTCTGCGAAATAAGGTCATCTCTGTCCGTTAGCTGATGTCTGCTGCACCTTTCTCTCTGAAGCTGCCCCACCTTCAGCGGCTTTCCAACGATGTTTTACATCGTTGAAGTTGTTCATGCGTGGTCGCCTCGTTGGAGCTCAGCTTTTTACCGTCGCTAGCATGTGGTGCGCAGGCTCAACCCTCATCTAACGGACCTCACAGCCGTTATTCCCGTTATTTCGCGCATTTCCCAGCTCTAACGGACTCCAGAGTCGCTATTCGGTCCATTCACGGCCATTTTAGTCGGAATCATCGTGAATAGCGGCTCTCCTGTCCGTTAGAATTTTACAAAGCCTTATTTCTGCGAAATAAGGCCATCTCTGTCCGTTAGCTGATGTCTGCTGCACTTTTCTCTCTGAAGCTCCCCTACCTTCGGCAGCTTTCCAACGATGTTTTACATCGTTGAAGTTGTTCATGCGTGGTCGCCTCATTGGAGCTCAGCTTCTTACCGTCGCCAGCATATCGTGCGCAAGCTTTGCCCTCATCCTAACGGACCTCACAGCCGCTATTCCCATTAAATCGCACATTTCCCAGCTCTGACGGATTCCAGAGTCTTTATCCGATCAATTCACGGCCATTCTGCAAGCAAAGCTCAAGTAACCGCCGACACTAGAGACTGGTGTCCAGCAGCTCCCTCAAATAAAAGAACCTGCTGACAACTGTCAGCAGGCTCTTCCCATTTTCCGATATTAAACTTCTACAACTTCTACTTTTTCCATCAAGTCTCTGCCTTTGAAAGCATCAACGAGTTCCATACCTTTGGACACTTTACCGAATACAGTATGTTGTCCATCAAGGTGAGGCTGTGGTTGGTAAGCGATGTAGAATTGGCTTCCACCTGTGTTTCTGCCTGCATGAGCCATAGCCAAGGAGCCGCGCTCATGTTTGTTAGGGTTGATTTCACAGTTGATTTGGTAGCCTGGGCCACCAGTTCCTGTGCCGGATGGACAACCGCCTTGTGCAACGAATCCTGGGATTACGCGATGAAAAACAAGTCCGTTGTAGAAACCGGAATTTGCTAATTTTTCAAAGTTGGCAACGGTATTTGGCGCGTCATTTTCGAAAAGATCGATTAGAACTTCGCCACCGCCTGCTAGTTTAATTTTTGCTTGTTTGGCCATTGTGGTCCACTCCTTTAGACAATAATATCTTATTCTACTATGAAAAGATGCATTTCACAAATCTGCCTTTCAGCTAAATAGAGAACTCTATTTTCGTGGGCACACAAAAAGCTATCCTTCAAGTCCTGAAGACCTGAGGGATAGCCCTTTCTCAGCCTGTAAATCCAGCTGTGTTCTATGTTAAACCGTTTTGCTCACTTGTTTCATTCTAGCAGGAATTAAATCGTTCCCGACAATATTGTCGAATGTCTCGCGCTTCACGACGAGATCGCTTTGCCCCTCGCTCACGAAAACTACGCCTGGACGGCGGATACGATTATAGTTGCTTGCCATCGCATAGTTATATGCGCCTGTGCAAGACACGGCAAGCACGTCGCCCGAGTTCACTTTCGGGAGGTTCACGTCCCAAATCAGCATATCGCCGCTCTCACAGCATTTACCGGCAATCGATACGACCTCCGTAGGCTCTTCGGTTGCGCGGTTCGCCAGCATAGCTTCATACACAGCCTCATACAAGGCAGGGCGCGGGTTATCTGTCATACCGCCATCGACAGATACATATTTACGTACACCAGGAATATCTTTCGCCGTTCCAACGGTGTACAAGGTCGTTCCTGCGTCGCCGACGATACTGCGGCCCGGCTCTACCCAGATTTCGGGAAGCGGATATTCGTTGCGTCCGAAATTGTCTTTAATCGCATCCGTGATAGCTTTCACGTAAACGGATACCGGAAGCGGAGTATCTTCATTCACATAACGGATACCGAAGCCTCCGCCAAGGTTAATGACTTTGAATGTCACGCCAATTTCTTGACGAACTTGAACGGCAAAGCTGGCCATTTTCTCGGCAGCCATGCGGAAGCCTTCCACCTCAAAAATTTGCGAGCCAATATGAGAATGAATACCGAGCAGTTCCAAATGGCTCAGCTTGGAAGCCTCCTCCACCGCGCGGAATGCGGAACCGTTGCCTAGATCGAAACCGAACTTGGAATCCGTTTGGCCCGTGGAAATATATTCATGCGTATGTGCTTCGACACCTGGCGTAATACGCAGTAAAATTTTCACTTTTTGACGTTTTTCACCGGCAATGGCGTTCAGCATTTGAAGCTCGATAAAATTATCTACAACGAAACAGCCAATTTTCGCATCAATCGCCATCTCGATCTCGTCAATCGTTTTGTTGTTGCCATGGAAATGAATCCGCTCAGCCGGGAATCCAGCTTGAAGAGCTGTATACAGCTCGCCGTCCGATACAACATCGAGGGACATTCCTTCTTCTTCGACAATGCGGCACATCGCCATCACACAAAAAGCTTTGCTCGCATAAGCCACTTGGAATTTGAGACCGGACGCTTTGAAAGCATCTACAAACTCGCGGCAACGTTCACGCACAAGCGCTTCGTCAAACACATATAAAGGTGTCCCATATTCCGCAACCAGCTTCGTTGCGTCGACACCACCGATTTCAAGGTGACCTTGACCGTTAATTTTACTTGTACCATGCAAATACATAGCTTCATTTCCCCCTCACCCTGAACCTGCTGCTGCTCATATTTCGCTCAAACGGCCGAATGCGCATTACTATTTAAATTAACATAGGAAAAGCGTATTTGACAATATCCTCACTACCCTAAATCGTAAAAAGGACAAGATGAATGCTCTTGTCCTTTTAGTTTATTACGATTTGGGTTGACGTGTGCCGTCAATTGGTTTTGTAATGCTTAGACGCGTTTTGGCTGCCAATACGGGACGGCGTAGAAGAATCGCAAAAAAGCTTTTCGCGTTGAAAGGAATGAGCGGCCACATGTAGGGGGCATTGTAGGACTTTCTTGTAGCCAGCCAGAGCAGCCATAAGGTCGATCCGACTACAAAACCCGGAACATGGAAGATAGCCACAGCAATGAGCAACCCCAGCCGGATGATCCGGTTAGCCAGCCCCAACTCATAGCTTGGAGTAGCAAACATCCCAATGGAAGCAAGAGCCAGATATAGGATCACTTCATTGATGAATAAACCCGTCTTAACGGCTATATCCCCAACCAATATGGCTGCTACCAAACCCATGGCAGTTGCGAGTGGAGACGGGGTATGCACCGCGGCCATCCGCATCAGATCGATCCCGATATCGGCGATTAGGAATTGAACAAGCAGCGGCAGCGTGCCCTCTTTCTGCGGCCCAAGAAACTCTAGACCGGGAGGTTTTAAAGAAGGATCCATCACCATCATAAACCAAAGCGGAAGCAGGAAAATGGAGGACATGATTCCGGCAAACCGCACCCACCTTAAATAAGTGCCGATAAACGGCGTTTGTCTATACTCCTCTGCATGCTGCACATGATGGAAGAAGGTCGTTGGCAATATCATTACGCTTGGAGATGTATCCACAAATAGACACACATGTCCTTCCATCAAATGTGCGGACACAACATCGGGACGCTCTGAATAACGTACCATCGGATACGGATTCCAGCCTTTATTAACGATAGCTTCCTCCAGCTGCTTTTCACCTAGGGGGAGACCATCTAACTTCACTTGGCTGATTTTTTCTTTAATTGCATCAACCAAATCCGCATTCGCAATATCGTTGATATAACCGATGCAGACATCCGTTTTGGTTCGTTTGCCAATTTGCATAATCTCCAGCTTCAACCGCTCATCGCGCACTCTTCGTCTAACGAGTGTTACGTTCAATAATAAGGTTTCTACGAAACCGTCCCGTGAACCTCTGACAACCCGCTCCAAATCCGGCTCGCCAATGGACCGAACGGGATAGCTCTTGACGTCGATGGCGATGGCCGCCGTTTCTCCCTCAATGAAGAGCGCGGTTCCACCCATGAGCACCTGCCCTACGATTTCGGACATTTTTTTGTAGGACTTGACTTGATTGTGAGGGATTAGATAATCCATGAAAGATTCGACCGTGTGGTGGTTCACACTTTTTTCACCGGCATAGGAAAGGCGTGTCAGAATATCCGATAAAACCGTATCCTTGACGAACCCGTTACAGTAGAAGATCCCCACTCTTTTTGATCCGAACACCATTTCCCTAAGCACAAGATCGAAGCTGCGATTGAGGCCAACGCGCTCCTCCAGCACTCTTTTTACATCCTCTAAGTTATCCGGAATGTCCTCCTGAATTTTCAACTCCTTTTCTTCCGGCGTCATATTCGTGATTGGATTATATTCCGATAAATTTCCTTCCTCATCAATGGCCAGTTTATCTAATTTTTCTTTGGATTCGTTCACATGATCATGTTCATGTTCATGGTCATTCCCTGTTTTGACGATTACTTTCATGTCCGTGCGCCTCCTTCAATCCTTAATAAAACAACCACTCAAACAAGGATCCAAACACTTTGCCGAAAATCATCGCCATCAGCAGCAAAATCATATAGGAACCCATACCCACCCTCTTGGCAAGGATCGGCAGCACATTAATAATTTCAGTAAGCGCAGCTGCTAACATCCCTACAAAACAGCCGGCAAATAGTCCAACGAGCGAAGCACTTATTGGAAATAGATGCACCTTCATATCGCTAAAATCCACCCAAGTAAACAAAAGGGAACCTAACACAACCGCAGCTTCATAGGCACGTATTTTAGAGAATGTTCGTGTGATCTGCGCCAGCCTCGGAATAATGTCCAGGACCACAAGAAAGGCAACCATCCCGCTGCCCACGGCAATTCCTCCCGCTAATCCGATAAAAGCAATCAGAAGGACTTCTCCAAGGAGAGTCATCCCTTCGACTCCCCTTCCTCATGAATTTTCATATACTCTTCGGTGATCACATAATGGTTAATATTCTCTTGGTACATGAACATTTCGACTTCAAGCGGACTTGGTTCCTCATTAAATTTCTTTTTAAACAAATGGTTGAAGAAGATCACCATCCCGACACCTATGCCGAGGGAATACGGGATTTGCAGAATGAGCGGATGCTCTACCTTTTTACCCGTCATCAGCTCGTAGATCCTCTGGTGAACCTCCAGCATGGAAACATCGGCATGGAAATTCATAATGGCCAGCCCTGAACCGATGAACAGCAGCAGCCATACCAATCCGATGAGCACTGGACTTGCTTTTTTATTATCAGAAAAAATTTCAAGGAGCACATGAGGTTCCCCAAAATGCTCAATTTGCAGCTCCGGGTACCGCTCTTTCACTTTCCGAACGATCAGCATCATATCAATCAGGACGCGGTTGCCATCCTCCTGCTGCGGCTTATGAATAATCAGCTCGTTCAAAGCTGTTTCATAGTCAGGTTCCACAATAATTTGCGCGATATGCCGCAGCTGAACGACACTTCCTTTGCGAACACTCGCCTTACGCCTGAGCCGGATATACAGGTATGGAGCTCCACTATTAGCCATGGTCTCACTCCCTTCACTACTTACGGGTATCATCCATGTATAGGAGTAGTATGCAAAATGTTTCCTACCCATAATCACCCGCTGCAATGGTAAATTCTCCAGGAATAAAGCTCTCCTCAAATTGACATAGTAAGAAATGAATAACGATAACTTATTCCATACAAAGAAGGTGATAACATGGCAAAAGTAGCGTTAACTCTAGTGATTATTGGTGCGCTGAATTGGCTTTTAGTTGGGCTCTTCGAATGGGATTTAGTTTCAGCTATATTGGGTGGGGATTCACATCGGGAATCTTCGGTTTTAAGTCGCATTATCTATACCATCGTCGGCTTATGCGGCATTTACTGCGTAAGATTCTATTCCGACAACAGATATTCTGCACGATAAACGTATAGGTTTAAAAAAAGAAAGCCGCCATACCCAGTAGATTGTCGGGTAAATAGCGGCTCTTTTTCTTTTCTATAAAAATAGCTGTGACAGTATTTAACTTGCTTGTTTCACCAAAAGCTTGCTTTCCTCATTCAATCCAATACAAATCACCGTTTTGCCCAGCTGCTCATACTTCGCAATGGTTTTAGCGATAGCCGTAACAGCGGAGTGATCCCAAACATGCGAGCTGCTAAAATCAATCGTGATGGTCTCGGGGTCATTTCTATAATCGAATAAATCAATAAAATAAGTCATTGTGCCAAAAAATAACTGGCCGGAAACCCGATATGTTTTGGCTCCGTTAGCGTCTATCGAGGTAAAGGCCTTAATTTTTGCGGATCTCCAACCAAAAATGAGAGCACTTAACGTAACTCCGGACAAGACCCCAATGGCTAAGTTGGACGTTGCAACAACGATGGCGACAGTAATTACCATGACTAACGCGTCGCTTCTTGGAATTTTGGCTATCGTTCTCAGTGATTTCCAATCGAAAGTGCCTATGGACACCATGAACATGACACCAACCAATGCCCCCATCGGAATTTGCTTAACGACATTACCAAGCACCATGATCAAAAATAGCAAAAACACGCCGGACACAAAGGTGGATAGACGCGACCTTCCTCCTGATTTCACATTAATCACCGTTTGGCCTATCATCGCACACCCTGCCATCCCGCCAAAAAAACCGGAAAACACATTGGCAATGCCTTGCCCGCGAACTTCTTTGTTTTTATCGCTTTTTGTTTCTGTCATTTCATCCACGATCGTAGCCGTCATCAAGGATTCCGTAATACCGACCACGGCCAAAGCCAAGGAGATCGGAAGAATCACCCCAATGGCTTGCAGAGACAGATGGAAGTCAGGAACATGGAAAAACGGCAGTGTCTGCGTGATTTCCCCCATATCTCCTACCGTGCGCACATCCAGATGCAAATTGATCGATATGATGGTCATCACAATAATCGCAACTAACGCAGAAGGGACGGCTTTGGTTATCCGCGGCAGTCCATACACGATGACCAAGGTACCTGCTACCATCGCGTACATCTGCCAACCCGCACCTGCAAAGCTAGGAAGCTGAGCCAAGAAAATAATAATGGCAAGGGCATTTACAAAGCCAATGACAACCGAATGCGGAATGAAGGTGATAAATTTGCCGAATTTGAACACACCCATGAGATATTGAATGATACCGGTTAAAATGCTGGCGGCGAATAGATATTCAATGCCATACTTCGCTACCAAAGGCCCCATCAGAGAGGCCATCGCGCCAGTTGCTGCCGAAATCATCCCCATCCGGCCACCGGTGAATGAGATCACTAACGCAATGATGAATGAAGCATACAAGCCAACCATCGGGTCTACCCCAGCTAAAATGGAAAAAGCAATCGCTTCGGGGATTAAAGCCAAAGCCACCGTTATTCCTGACAAAACATCCTTTCGTACATTAAAAAACCACGAATCCTTCCATTTCCCGTACAACTATATTCACTCCTCAACTGATAAAAGAATTGATTTTGATTTTTCGCTTTCAGAAAAATCCACACCGTTATTGGCAGTACTTATTATACATAAATCTCGCCAATGTCTCTACGCACAAAAAATAACCGTCCTCCTGATGGAGAACGGTTATTTTCGTTATTGCGCAATCTGATCTTTGATCGATTGCAATATCTTCTTTTCCAATCGTGATACTTGCACTTGGGAAATACCCAGTCTGCTAGCAACCTCCGACTGTGTTTGATCCCTGAAATAGCGGAGGTAGACAATGAGCCGCTCCCGCTCGGAGAGCGTCCCGATGGCTTCGTTGAGCGCAAGCTTCTCGAACCACTTCTCTCCGCTTTCGTCGGAGATTTGATCCATTAACGTAATGGGATCCCCGTCGTTTTCAAAAACGGTCTCATGAATCGAGGAAAGCGGCTTATTCGCTTCTTGCGCGAAAACAACTTCCTCCGCCGTGATCATAAGCTCTTCTGCCACCTCTTTAATCGTAGGAAGCCTGCCAAGCCTTTTCGATAACTCGTCCTTCGTCTTGCGAATCTTATTAGCCAGTTCTTTGAGCGAACGGCTAACCTTGAGTGTTCCGTCATCCCGAAGGAAGCGCTGAATTTCGCCGATAATCATCGGCACCGCATAGGTTGAAAACTTCACATCATAGGACAGATCGAATTTGTCAACGGACTTGAGCAGTCCGATGCAACCGATCTGGAACAAATCTTCGGCTTCGTATCCCCGGTTCAAAAAGCGTTGAACCACAGACCAGACCAAGCGGATATTGCAGCTGACGAGTGTTTCTCTGGCGAGTCCATCTCCGGATTGGCTGAGGGCGATTAACCGTTTGACTTCCGAATCGTCTAAATAACTGTGAGAAGCATGCTTCAGATCGACATCCATAGATCAAACCCCTAATTGTATAAAGCTTTTTTAGATTCAATTCGCTTCAACATGTTTATTTTGGTTCCGATTCCGACGGCCGTCACAACTTCCACTTCGTCCATGAAATTTTCCATAATCGTGAATCCCATTCCGGAACGTTCGAGTTCTGGCTTGGATGTGTAGAGTGGCTGTTTCGCTTGTTCCAAATCATCTATGCCTGAGCCCTGGTCCTCAATCGTAATTCGGACTACGTCATCCTCAATTTTCGTTGTAATGGTAATTACACCATCCGGTTTATTGTTATACCCATGAATAATCGAATTCGTCACAGCTTCTGAAACGACCGTTTTGATATCCGTTAGTTCATTCAAGGTTGGATCCAATTGTGAAACGAAAGCAGCAACAGCGACACGTGCAAAGGCCTCATTCTCGGAACGGCTGGCAAACTGCAGCGTCATAAAATTGTGCTCACTCATAGTGCAACCTCCAAACTGGACATTGCATTACGTTCGTTATCCTGAATTGATACGATCTTGAACATTCCGGAGAGCTCGAACAAGCGATAGACAGCAGGCGAAACATCACATACGACCATCTTGCCGCCTTTACTCGTGATTTGCTTATAGCGACCGAGAATGACGCCCAGACCTGAACTGTCCATGAACGTAAGATCTTTCAAACTCAGGATCAAGTGATGCGTATGCTCTTTGGCAATCGCTTCCTCCATCCTGGCTTTGACGACATCGGCAGTATGGTGGTCCAGCTCGCCTTTCAATCTAACAATCAGCGCTCTTCGGCCTTGCTCGAATTCAATTTGCAGGCTCAACCTGTTCACTCCCCTCAGCTGAGAGACTTTGAGCTACACTCAAAGATCCCTAAATAAGTCTTGAAACTTAAGTTTCTACAACTGAGTTGGGAACTCCTGCCACCCCGACAAAACTAGAAGAAAAGCGCTAAAACTAGAAGAAAAGCCTGATTATTCGCGAAATCTCATCAATTATCTGTATGGAACATGTGCGAGGTCGTCCGCTTGAACAGCTTCCACCAAGACGCTTTATCCACAGCTACCGGTGACTCAAGAGGGTACTCCGTCAGCACATTATCCCCGCTGTATACGACAATTTTACCAATCGGTTGACCCATCGTAATAGGTGCTCGCAAGTTTGGCTCCAACTGCAGCTCATGTCGAATGTTATCTGTTGCCGTGCCCTTTTTCATTAAAATGCTGTAATTTTGCTTCGCAACTAACGGCACTGTCGAAACCTGGCCTTTGTTTACGGTAAAATTCCCCAGGCTATCGCCTGACTTGAATAAAGGATAGTTGGTATATTGGGCAAAAGCGTAATCAAACAGCTTTGTGACCTCCGCATTTCGCGTTTTAGTGTTCGGTTCTCCGAGCACGACAGCCACGACACGCAAATTATCCCGTTTGGCCGTTGCCGATAAACAGAATTTCGCTTCGCTGGTGTAGCCGGTTTTGAGGCCGTCTGCGCCGCTATAGAAGCGTACAAGCTTATTCGTATTTACCAACCAGAAAGGGTTTGGTGATTCTTTCCGCAGGTAATCCTGATAGGCACCGGTAAATTTCGTTATCCCTTCATGCTTAAGCAGTTCTCTGGACATGACTGCAATATCATTGGCTGTTGTATAGTGATTGGCGACAGGCAGTCCGTTGCAATTTGAAAAATGGGTATTTTTCATGCCAAGCTGCTGCGCGCGTTCGTTCATCATTTGCACAAAATTTTCTTCGGATCCTGCGATCTTCTCGGCCATCGCCACTGAGGCGTCGTTACCAGAAGCCATCGCAATACCCTTCAGCATTTCCTGAACCGTCATTTCTTCGCCTGGCTCCAAGAAGATTTGTGAACCTCCCATAGAGGCTGCGTATTCACTGACCCGGACTTTTTCATCCATTTTAATATTGCCTTTGTCAATGGCTTCCATGATAAGAAGCATCGTCATGATTTTCGTTATACTAGCTGGCGGAAGTTTGGTGTCTTTGTTTTTCTCCGCAATGACTGTGCCCGTGTCTGCATCCATCAATACCGCGGATTGCGCGTTCGGCGTTAAGTCGACCGTAGGCGCTTTTTTCTCTTCCGCATAAGCAGCCGGTAAGATCAGCATCACACATAACTGTAAACAGATTAAACTTATTAGCCCTTTTTTTCGCATAGCCTTTGTACCCCTCCTGTGAGATTATGAAGTGAAAACCAGACGCTTGCAGCTGGAATGACTGCTAATCAGTCTTGACGATTTTCCATCAAAATATTCCAAAGGAGGGAAAATAAAAAAGCTATCTCAAAGGTCTAAAAACCAGAGAGATAGCCTCTTGCATAGAACGAGTGTGAACCTGATCTACACGATCACATCATATATCAATTGAACAGGAGCCGGCTGACCAGCCGCAATCCGATAAGCCCCTTGAATCATTGCCGTAACTTCCTGTACATCTTCTCGATTGGCATGAATGGTGCAAATCGATTCCCCTGTCTGGACAGCGTCGCCAATCTTCTTATTCAAAGTCAGACCTACTGCGTAGTCGATCTGATCCTCTTTCTTGGCGCGTCCTGCGCCAAGCAGCATAGCCGCGATTCCGATTTGCTCGGCATCGATTTGATTCACATAGCCATCCCGCTCGGCTGGCACTTCAAAACGATAGCTCGCTGTCGGCAGCAGCTCCGGTTGATCAACCACCCTCGGATCGCCTCCTTGGCTCGCTACAAACCGCTTGAACGTCTCCAACGCCTTCCCGTTCATGACAATGTCGCGGACAGCCTCCTGCGCCTCTTCAAAGCTCTCAAACACTTTGCCCAGCAGCGACATATATGCCGCTACCGAAATCGCGACTTCGGTTAGCTCCTTGTCGCCAGTGCCGCGCAGCACTTCGATGGATTCGCGAATTTCGTTCGCGTTGCCGATTTCGCGGCCAAGCGGCTGCTCCATATCGGTGATCATCGCAATTGTATTGCGATTTAATTTCACGCCGATATCGACCATTGTGCGGGCAAGCACTCTTGCATCATCGACGGTTTTCATGAAGGCACCGGAGCCGATTTTCACATCAAGGACAATCGCGTCGGCGCCCGAGGCAATTTTCTTGCTCATGATGGAACTGGCAATCAACGGAATGGAATCTACTGTCGCTGTTACATCTCTTAGAGCGTACATCTTCTTATCCGCAGGAGCCAAGTTACCGCTCTGGCCAACAATCGCAATTTTATTCGTATTGACTGCTGTAATAAAATCCTCTTTCGATAATTCAATCCGGAAGCCCGGAATCGATTCCAGCTTATCTACGGTACCGCCAGTATGGCCAAGGCCCCTGCCTGACATTTTGGCGACTGGTACGCCGAGAGAAGCGACGATCGGGCCGACAATCAGACTGATTTTATCCCCTACTCCGCCAGTCGAGTGTTTATCTACTTTAATCCCGGCAATCTCCGACAGATCAATCATTTCCCCTGATCCAGCCATGGCCATCGTTAATGCGGATATTTCCTCACTGATCATGCCATTGAAGAAAATCGCCATCAACAGCGCTGACATTTGGTAATCCGGAATATCCCCTTTTGTGTAACCCTGTACGATAAACGTGATCTCTTGTTCGGTTAAAACCTCACCGGACCTTTTCTTATGTATTAAATCAACCATTCTCATATGAGTTCCTCCTTCAATAATAAATCGAAAAAAGGGAGCTGCTTGAGCCCCCCTTTGTACTAGTATTCTCTTTTATTGTACAACTAATTTAGCTTTCATTTTAGCGTGACCTTCGCCACATGGTAGTACGCAATCAATCTCATAAGTTCCCGGTTTGTCAAACGTAATTTCTTTTGAAGGGTTTTCTTTATCCAGCTTGACATCCAACCCTTTAATTTCGATTGCGTGTACGCCTTCTTTCAAAGACAAGGAAACTTTCGTAGGCTCGCCACTTTTGATCGTGTAATCGGTCGAGTCAAATTGCCAGTTAGAGGCTGCAATCTTAAGCTGTTGAATTTTGCTGCCGGCTTCCTCTGCTGCTTTCGCCTCTTGGCGTTCAGAGATATCTTGAAAAAGGACTCCCAGCCCCAGTGCGCCCGCAACGATAAATAACACAAAGAAAATCCACTTTTGCATGCATATCCCCCTCATAATGTGTTCACTTCATCTATTCTACCTAACATCGCGAGACAATCCCATACAGGTTTAGTGGCAAATCCTTGAATATTTTGTGACGGAATTGTGAATGAATCCTCGTAAAAACATCCCCCTTATCGGGGGATATTAACCTTACTATTTCCCACACGGATGTAAATTACACACCCTTCAGCCTCTCCCGAATTTGGAAGCCGCCGGACCCTTTATCCCAGTTGCACGTCACGCACAAAAGCTTTGACCAAAGCAATGAACTTCGGTTTCGTCCGATTGGCCACCGCGACAACCTGTTCATGCGTTAGAGGCTCAAGCTCCTCGCCCACCGCCATATCTGTAATACACGAAATCCCTAGGACCTTAAGTCCCGCATGACGGGCCGCGATAACTTCACCTACGGTGGACATCCCGATCGCATCGCCGCCAATTCGAGCCAGCATCATCAGTTCAGCCGGTGTGCAGTAAGTAGGTCCTGTAATCCCTGCATAAACGCCTTCCTGAAGCTTCAGAGGCACGCCGTCCTCTCCCACTACCGTTTGGGCCAGCTTATGCGCAAGCTCGCGATACTCGCGGCTGTACGCTTCGGACATATCCGGGAAGCGAACACCCAACTCGCTGTGGTTAGGTCCGATTAACGGATTGTCACCCGTCATGTTGAGGTGATCGCTAATCACCATGAGATCACCGGCTTTGAAGCCGCGATTCATGCCTCCCGCCGCATTCGTCATAACAACGGAATGAACGCCGATTGCTTTCATGACATACACAGGGAAGACAACCTTTTTCATATCATAACCTTCGTAATAATGAAAACGCCCCTGCATCACGATGACTTGCTTGCCTTCAAGTGTTCCTGCGACAAAACGGCCTTCATGCCCTTCAACCGTTGAAACCGGGAAGTGCGGCACTTCGCTGTAATCAATCGCAATCGGATTTTCCACCTGATTCGCCATATCGCCAAGCCCTGAGCCCAAAACTAGCCCGATAACAGGTGCGACATCCCCTAATTTCCCTTTAATAAACGCTGCTGCTTCATTAATTTTCTCTATGTACGTCAATGCCATGTTGAATCTCCTTATCTGATAAATAGCCTTAATTTGTAATTAAATAGCCTCAATAATGCCCAGTACCAATTTCAAAAACTTAGGTTTAACTTTCTCCGTCGTTTCCATCACTTCTGCGTGGGAAAGCGGTTGGTCCAAAATTCCGGAAGCCATATTGGAAATGCAGGAGAAACCAAGCACCTCAATGCCTGCATGACGGGCCACGATCACTTCAGGTACAGTAGACATACCTACGGAGTCACCACCCAGTGTACGGAACATACGTATCTCTGCCGGAGTTTCATAGTTAGGTCCGAGCAATCCGACATAAACGCCTTCTTGCAGTTTAAAATCTTGCGATGCCGCCACATCATGCGCCAATTTACGCAGACGTTTGCTGTACGCTTCCGACATATCCGGGAAACGAACGCCCAGTGCAGAATCATTGGGTCCGATCAATGGATTGCGGTAGGTCAAATTCAAGTGATCGCTGATAACCATCAAATCGCCGACTTGGTAAGACTCGTTAATGCCTCCAGCTGCATTCGTGACGATCAACGTTTCCACACCCAGCTCTTTCATAACGCGAACAGGGAACGATACGGTTTCAGCCCCATACCCTTCATAGGCATGGAAGCGGCCTTTCATGACCAATACTTGCTTGCCTTTAATCGTACCAACAACCAACTCCCCCGCATGACCTTCAACGGTGGATACCGGAAAGTGCGGAATGCGCGAGTAGTCAACGACGATCGGCTGCTCGATTAGGTCAGCAAGCACACCGAGTCCTGAACCTAAAATAAGTCCGATTTGCGGTTTAATTTTCGTTTCATTCGAAATAAAGGCGGCAGCCTCTTGAATCTTTTGAATCATGGATGTTTCTGACATGTTATATTCCTCCTTGGCTTTTTCAGTTGGGCAGTCGCTTTATTTGAGAAGATGCAGGAAACTTTCGCCTTGATCTGTAGGTTTTACGCCGAAATTATCGGCAATGGTAGCCCCTAGGTCAGCGAATGTTCCACGGATTCCTAGAGAAACAGGAGCCTCAAAGCTCGGGCTGTATAGCAAAATAGGCACATACTCGCGTGTATGGTCTGTTCCCGCGTGCACGGGATCGTTGCCGTGGTCCGCTGTAAGGATCAGCAGGTCTTTTGGCCCTAGCTGCGCTTTGAGCTGCGGTACGAAGCTGTCGAATTCCTCCAAAGCTCGGCCATAGCCTTCAGGGTCGCGGCGATGACCATATAACGAGTCAAAATCAACAAGGTTGGTAAAAGCCAACCCTTTGAACGGCTCGCCAAGCACTTCAATCGTCTTCTGTATGCCGTCTAAATTGCTTTTTGTGGATGTTGCTTTCGTGACGCCCTCTCCGTCAAAAATATCATTGATTTTTCCGATGGCAATGACATCATATCCCGCGTCCTTCAAGTGATTCATCACGGTCGGCTCCGGCGGCTTCACCGCATAGTCATGCCGATTCGGCGTACGCTTGAAAGCGCCCGGCTGGCCGACATAAGGTCTCGCAATGACTCGGCCAACTGCAAATTCACCTTGGGTTAGTCGTCTCGCAATTTCACAAGCGCGGTACAGCTCTTCAAGTGGAATCACATCTTCGTGAGCTGCCAACTGGAATACGCTATCCGCCGACGTGTAGACGATCCAAGCCCCTGTTTTCATCTGCTCTTCGCCAAGCTCGTCAAGAATTTCTGTGCCAGAGGCCGGTTTATTTCCAATGACCTTGCGCCCTGTTTCCTGCTCAAACTGCGAAATCAATGCTTCCGGGAATCCATCCGGATATACGTTAAAAGGTGTAGAAATTCGTAACCCCATCAATTCCCAATGCCCCGTCATCGTGTCTTTTCCAACCGACACCTCGGCCATTTTGCCATAATAAGCTTCTGGCGCGTCGTCTGCCGGGATGCCTTTTATCTCAGCGATACTGCCCAGACCCATCCGCTGCAAATTAGGAAGCGAGAATCCGCTCACTCTCTCCGCGATATGTCCAAGCGTGTGGCTGCCTGTGTCGCCAAACGCTTTGGCATCCGGTAATTCGCCGATGCCTACGCTATCCAATACGATTAAACCTATTCGTTCAAAGCGCACACTTGTCCCTCCAAATTGTTCACAATGTTATCCACCCTTGATTATCGCATTTCCACTCTATGAATGCAAAACAGCAGCTTTCCCTTTTCCTTCAGGAAATCGCCGCTGTCATCTTTACATATTCGCTCTCGGATGAGCGCGGTTGTAAACATCTTTCATTTTGAGCTTGGTAACTTGTACATACAGCTGTGTAGACGAAATATCGGAATGTCCGAGCATCTCTTGGACGGATCTTAAATCTGCGCCATTCTCGATCAAATGGGCAGCGAAAGAATGCCGCAAGGCATGAGGTGTGATTTCACTTTCAATCTTCATCTCATTTGCATATCTTTTCAAAATTTTCCAAAAGCCCTGTCTCGTCATCCGTGTCCCTAAGTGTCCAATAAATAAAGCTTCTTCGTCCGCCGACTTCTTCAACAATTTCTTGCGATCTTTATGTATATAGGCGGATAAGCAGCGAATAGCGATTGAACTAAGCGGGATATTACGCTCTTTGTTTCCTTTTCCCATACAGCGAATGAAGCCAAGTTGCAATTGAACGTCATCAACGTTCATCGAGATCAGTTCGGAGACGCGAATTCCCGTTGCATACAGCAGTTCAAGCATCGCTTTATCGCGCACGCCGCTCACAAGCTCAAGATGAGGCGCATCCAGCAATTTGCCAACCTCTTCGACGGAAAGCACCTTGGGCAGCTTTTTTTCGGGCTTAGGCGCTTCAATGAAAAGGGACGGATCTGCGTCCACCAGACGTTCTCTCACCAGATACTGATAGAAAGCACGGATCGAAACAAGATTCCGAGACAAAGTAGCTGTAGCTCTGCCTAACAATTTCAATTGAGATAAGAAACCCACAATGTTGGCTTTGCTTGTTTCTTTCCAAGCTGTAATCCCCTGCCGCTCTAAATAGTTAACAAACTGCTGCAGGTCTCTTTCGTAAGATTCCAGTGTATTCTTGGATAGTCCGCGTTCTACAGACAAAAATCGGATGAAGGATTGCAAATCAACCATCATCATGTTATGTAGCTCCTTCGTTAACCTGCCATATTTCTAACAGATAGCATTCAACGATGGACCTCCGAACTCCTCTTTTATTCACCATACCAATAAAATAAGCGCAGCCTGTCACTCATTTTATCTGACTCCGGAAACGATGCATGCTCATGCTGTCCAAATACCTTGACCGAATTGCCTGCTGGCGCACGATAGCGGTTCACAGGCTCTATCCAGCTGGTGAGTACTACCATCACTTGATACAAAACAACCGTTAATATCATGAAAAGCAGCATAAAGCGCAAGCGAACAAGTAATTTTCGATAGGAAAAAATCATAGGCCAGGTCCCCATTTCTGTCCCTTTCTTTAGGACAGGATATGAGGCTCAGGCCCTGTTTATGACAGATCGGACAACTTCACATACGGCATCCCCAGCGCTTCAGCAACCGCTGGATGGGTTACGCTGCCTTTGTACGTGTTAACCCCCAATTGCAGAGCGTAATTAGCTGTGATTGCCTCTGTCAATCCTTTATTGGCAAGCTCCAAAGCGTAGGGCAATGTTACGTTCGTCAAGGCAAGCGTCGAAGTGCGTGGGACTGCGCCGGGCATATTCGCTACTGCATAATGCACGACGCCGTGTGTTTCATAGGTAGGGCTGCTATGCGTAGTCACCCGGTCGATCGTTTCGATCGAACCGCCTTGATCCACGGCGACATCCACGATGACAGCTCCAGGCTTCATCGTTTTGACCATCGCCTCTGTCACCAGTCTTGGCGCTCTTGCTCCTGGAATAAGCACGGCCCCGATCAAGAGATCCGCCTTGGCAACGGCGCTTGCTATATTAAACGGATTCGACATCAAGGTATTCAGCCGGCCACCGAAAATATCGTCCAAGGCACGCATCCGATCCGCGCTCCGTTCGATAATGGCGACATTAGCTCCTAAACCAAGCGCCATCTTGGCTGCGTTGGTCCCGACAATGCCTCCACCAAGGATGACAACATTCGCTGGCGGTACGCCTGGCACGCCGCCCAATAAAATGCCGCGCCCGCCATAAAACTTCTCCAGAAAATGAGCGCCGATCTGGACGGACATACGACCGGCAACTTCGCTCATTGGCGTTAGCAGAGGAAGCGATCCATTGGCGAGCTGAATCGTTTCATAAGCAACACCAGTCACCTTCTTGTTTAACAGGTGGTCTGCCAAATCTCCCGCTGCAGCCAAATGCAAGTAAGTGAAAAGCACCTGTCCCTCGCGGAAATAGCCATATTCGGCGGGTAGCGGTTCTTTCACTTTCATAATCATATCGCTGCGTGCCCATACCTCAGCGGCATCCGCTATAAGAACGGCGCCTTCCTTGGCATAATCCTCGTCGCTGAACCCGCTGCCCGCTCCGGCACCGGCTTCAACGAGCACTTTATGTCCTGCCATAATAAGCGTCGTTGCTCCGCCGGGAGTCAAAGCGACGCGGTTTTCATTATTTTTTATTTCCTTTGGGACGCCGATCACAAATAATTGCTCCGTCATTCGCGTCTACCTTCTTTCTCATGAACGTTAGTCATAATGTACCCATGCTTCCAGTCCAATTATGTGGAAGGAGATTCTATTTTCTAATATCCAGTATATGAGAAATAAGCAAAAATGCCTGTACGCACCACATGTGCTTACAGGCATTTTCTTTGTATAAACAGCTCTTATTCCGCGCTGTTATTTTTGGATTTGTCCAATGAGTCCGGTTTCCCTCGTTCGTTACAGCGATAGCATATACCTTGAAAATCAAGTCGATGATCCAGTACTTGAAAATGAAAATCCTTATCCAGCCTTTCTTCCAAAGGCCCGAGCCAGTCTTCCATAATTTCGTCCACGGTCCCGCATTGAACGCAGATTAAATGATGGTGATGGTGACGTGTGCTGTCATCGCGCAAATCATAACGAGCTACGCCATCGCCAAAATTCATTTTCTCCAAGACATGCAGCTCACTCAGCAGCTCTAATGTTCGGTACACGGTTGCCAGACCGATTTCCGGAGCTTTATCCTTCACAAGCATAAACACGTCTTCGGCACTTAGATGATCTTGTTCATTTTCTAATAGTACACGCACAGTCGCTTCCCGTTGAGGGGTAAGCTTGTACCCTTGGGATTGCAACTGCTGCTTAATTTTCTCAATCCTTGCTTCCATATGCCTCCCCCTCAGAAAGGTGGGCATCCAAGCCCAATTTTAGCCACTCTTTTCATTATAGGGGGAGCTTACTGACAAAGTCAAACAGAAACATGTTGTTTTCTGTCATCCATAGAGCGGAACCAGCATCGGCGTGACCCATTTCATCATCAATTGCGACACATATCCCTCCCAAAGTGCTGCTCCAAGAAGGAAAACACCCATTAGCAAGGTCAATGTTGTGAACCGCATGAAGGGTTGGTACATGTTGCCATTACGGCTCATAAACCGATTTTTGATCATATAAATGGAAAAAGACATCGCTGCAACACTACAGAAGAGAATCGCCGGAATGACGATCAAATTTTGCGGAGCTACAGAAACCAGCGCGAACAACATGCCTTTCCAGGACATTTGACCGACCAGATAGCCAACTGTAAAGCCGATCAGCACACCCTTGAGGAAATCCAAAACCAGGATGAGCGGAAGGCCAATCACGGACAACCCAAACAACCAGATCAGTAAAATCCACTTCATGTGCATGCCAAAAGATTGAACGAATGACTGCCTGCTGTCAAATTCGCCGCCATCGTTAATCTCATGGAAAAAGCTTCCCAAATGACGCGTCATTTCCTGCTTTTGCTCCAAGGAAAGCGCATTAACCATCACAGCACCGAACACAACACCAATGAGAAAGAGTACGGAGACGAATATAAACAGCGGCAAATTGTCCTTCATATATTGTTTCATCGTTAGGTTCCTATTCACTCTCGCAGCTCCTCCCGTGTGTACAACCTCTACAAAGACAAGCTTATGAGCGAGAGCTGGAAACTATGAACGATTTTTCACTTTGCCATATCTGCCGCCTCCGCCAACCTCAAGCGAAAGCGTACCTTCACGCGCACCGACCAGGTATGCGGCTATTTCTTCACCTACTTCACTTACCAGCTCTTCCTGCGTTGTGCGATGCAGCACATTCATCTCCGTTCCAAAACGGTGAAGCAATTGATTCAATTTCTTAGGACCAAGCCCAGGGATAAACTCCAGTGGGACTTGAAAATGATACGCCGGCCTGTAAGGTGGCAGATACGGCTCTTGGCGATCCGCCAAATCCAGTATTCGATCCATAACGCCTCGAACGATTTTATTGCTGCCGCAATCTGTGCAGCGCTCTACTGTGCCCTCTTGCTCATCTAGAACGGCTTCACACAAGGAGCAGTAGGTTCTATGATACTTGCCCAACCGGGGATTCAACCCGTAATTTGCGACCACGCCACGCCCTTCTTGGCGATGAAGCGCCTTAACGAGCTCATCATAAGTAGGCGCTGCTAACTGTATCTCGTTATACTCACGCCCGATTTTACCCAGCGAATGCGCATCTGAATTGGTTATGAATGTAAAAGGATCCAGCTCAGAAATCAGTCCCGCCATCTCCGAATCGGCGCTTAGTCCAAGCTCCACAGCTGAGATACCTTTCAGATCAAGCAGATTTTCCATCCTGCTCGTTGCGCTGCCGTAGACGCTTTTGTGAGGTGTGAAAATGTGAGCGGGAATCAGGATTCCCCCCCTGCCAAGCACCTCCTCCTGCAAGACTCGCGCAGGCACATAGATTCGCTGTGAGCTGAGCTCTACATTTTTCATGTACCCCTTCATCCAGTTTGTAAATCCCTGCATGACCTCGAGATTGGGCATATACGCTAATAAATGTGCCGGCCCCATGCCAGGTTCCCTGACTTCAATCTCACTTCCCAGCAAGACGGTTGTATCCCGGTACCCGATACCTCCGCCCTCCAGTTCCACCATCTCGCCACGATCCAAATAGGTCAGGATGTCGTTTTGCACGGAAGGCGAATGGCAGTCGATAATGCCGATGATCTCCATCCCTTTGCGAACGGCCGCTTCATGGGCAATATTGAAAAAGGTAAGGTTATTCGCGGCGCTAATCTTAACAGCTTGGCCGCTCTCCGTTCGTCCAATATGAATATGAAGGTCTACGTAATAAGACTTCATCTTAGATCTGGCCCGTTAACTTGTATAGCTGCCAAGCGTACACAGCCATAATGGTTTTCGCGTCGCTGATACGCCCTTCCCGCATATACTGCTGAGCTTGCTCCAGGGTAATGGCTTCACATTCCAGAAATTCATCCTCATCCGGATTGGCGTCTCCTTTGACCAAATCTTCCGCGATATAGAGATGAATAATTTCATCAGCAAATCCCGGGGACGTGTAAAAGGAGCTCACCAACCTCACGTTGTCAGATCGGTATCCCGTTTCTTCCTCCAACTCGCGTAAAGCCGCTTTCAACGGTTCTTCCCCTGCATCCAGTTTGCCCGCCGGGATTTCAACCTGACTTTTCTCCAATGGTTTTCGATACTGCTCCACGACGATCATTTTATCCCCAATCAATGGAATGACCGCTACGGCACCAGGGTGCCTCACGATTTCTCTCGTTGCCGTTTCCCCGTTTGGCAGAGTAACAGTATCTAGCTGAAGGGATATGATTCTGCCTTTATAAATGGATTCCGTTTGTACAGTAACCTCTTCGAATTTCTTATGTACGGTCATTTCGACACCTCATCCTCATCAATTTCTAAAATGGCATAACTTGTCCTACTTTTGCATATCGATCATTATATCAAATTTCAACCGGAAAAGAGGAAGATCGATATGAAGAGCTATATCGCGGAAAAACAAATTCGTCTGGTGGGAAAAGCCTGGGAAATCAAACGCCAACTTGAGCTCATGGTGCAGCAAGGCGGGCCGAACATCACGTTGATCGATTATGCAGCTGGATTGCACAATCCACCGCAGCGCACACGCCTTGGAAATAAGCAGGATCCTGCCATAATCCCCTTCCCATCGAGGTAATCGGCAGCGGATATGGGCGTAAGGACTCCGCGATTTGCTCCGCCGATACAGATGGCATCATCCTGATTTGATGCGTCTCCAAACGGTTCAGTTGCTCTTGAATGATCGCATATTCCTCAGCAATATTTTGCGGAAAAGGCAGGATAGCCGGACATCTCGCAGCAAGCTCCAAAGCTGTTAGGGTATGATGGCTAATCCCTCGATGCCGTGGCCGCTCATCGGCAAAAGAAAGGCGCGGAATCACAATCGGAGTCCCGCCTAAGGCGTATACGGCATTAACGAGCTCACCGACTTCAATCCCGGAATAGCCGTATCGTGTACCTGTCCCAACAATCCCAGGTCCCATCGTTACGAGACATATGTCCGCTTTGGCAGCATGTTTAGCAGCAATCAACGCGCTAAATTTGTTCACTGCCTCCAACTTCCCACCATAAGCCTGACCATACGTTATTGTGCTTTGAAGCCACCCCATGGCCTCCAGTTGTGCGATATGCTGACTCCAAGCTAGCGGGAGAGCGCCGCCGTCCGTCATGATATAGGCAACGTTCCTCGCCATTTTTACCGGCTGATTCGGCTGATTCAGCTGCTGCTCACGGTATCGAAGCCAACACAGCGCCACAGGAAGCATACTGTGTAATTCCCCAAGCAAGACAGGCATCCCCTCCAGCGTTTTCTCCTTTTGAAAAAGAGGATGAAACCTGCTGTTCTCTTCCTCCACAGCAAGCACACTCCGCTGCAACGGGGTGTATTTGAGTTTCATAATATGTCCATCGGATAAACGTTCAGCATCAGGGAGATCACTGTCCATTGCGTCAGCAGGGAGGACGATGTGATAACCTCCTGAGCCTAATCCAAGCTCCTCAGCCGTTACATTCAGAATAACCACATCACCGGGACGAAGCGGCGGTGAACTATCGGTATAATGGACAGCGCGCTCCTCCTTGCCGCTATGCCGCATGATCACACAGACGACCTGCAGCCCTTCCCTAACCGAAATGATCGTGCTTACCTTGCCTTCCGCCCGCCTCAGCATCCCTATCTCCCCCTTGCAGCTCGTTACTTCTTGCAGCATATGTGACTTAGCGCAGAGTTAAGCTTATTATCAAAAAAACCGATTAGCGCGCCAACATAACATTTGGCATCAACTAATCGGTATCTATCGTTTTAAACCTTTGCAGCTTCTTTCACAAGAGCAACGACCAATTCAGCCGTTTTGACCAAATCGCTAATGGCGATATGCTCTTTGGTCGTATGAATTTCGTGGTAACCAACGGCAAGATTCACCGTTGGAATCCCCATGCCGTTAAAGATGTTCGCATCGCTGCCGCCACCGGAGTGGAACGTGCGAGCTGTTAATCCAAGCGTAGACAACGCTCTGGAAGTAAGCTGAACGATTGGAGCAGAGTCATCATGCATATAAGAAGCATAAACGATGTCTGCGTTAAACTCGCAAGTCGTTCCTGCATCTGCCGCTGCGGATTCACAAGCTTCTTTCATCGCAGCGATTTGCGCTTCCAGCTTATGCTGCACAATGCTGCGAGCTTCCGCTTCCATCTTCACTTTATCGCATACAACGTTAAGTGGACCTACGCCGGAGAAACTGCCGATATTCGCCGTTGTTTCGTTGTCAATGCGACCAAGCGACATGCGCGAAACAGCCTTGGAGGCAACTTGGATGGCACTGATGCCATCTTCCGGATTAACGCCTGCGTGCGCTGATTTGCCATGGAAAATGATCTCGATTTCCGCACGTCCCGGCGCTGCAGTAGCAATATCACCGATGCTGCCATTGGAATCCAGTGCGAAGCCGAATTCGGCTTCCATCATGCTGCGATCCATGGCACGGGCACCTTTCAGGCCGCTTTCTTCCCCTGCCGTAATAACGAATTGAATACGGCCATGAGGAATGTTTTGCTCCTTAAGCACTTGAATACCTTCGAGCATAGCAGCGATCCCTGCTTTGTCGTCACTACCTAGGATTGTAGTTCCGTCGCTGCGGATGTAACCATCTTCGCCAATTTGTGGCTTGATGCCTTTGCCAGGAGCAACGGTATCCATGTGCGATGTGAAGAAAATCGTCGGTATTGCGGCATTGCTGTCCGTCGCTTCCAATGTACAGATCAAATTGCCTGATCCGTGACCGCTTTTTGCCATCGAATCATCTTCAACGACCTTTAAGCCTAATTGACTGAACTTCTCTTTCAGCACCACACAGATTTCTTGCTCAAAGCGTGTTTCACTGTCTACTTGAACGAGTGATATGAATTCTTCCACTAAACGGTTTTGCTGAATCATGTACTTTCCTCCGATACTCACTATGGGTTACAATAATACGGTACAAGCTTTTACGATAAAGGAGTGACTCTTCATGTTGCAGAATAGACGTTGGTTTAAAGTCGTGATTTACGTAATGCTCATCACCATGCTGCTATCGAGCATATTGTTTACTGCCGGATTATTTTTTGATTCCTAGTTTAATAAATTTTTGTATCGGCATTGTAACTTTCCAAATTTTCTTTGACTCTCTGCAGGAACCTACCACAGATCACACCATCCAGAATGCGGTGATCAAGCGACAGACACAGGTTAACCATAGAGCGGACTGCGATCATATCTTGAATAACGACAGGCTTCTTCACAATCGATTCGAAGGTCACAATGGCTGCTTGCGGGTAGTTAATGATCGGATAAGACAGAATCGAACCGAAGGAGCCTGTGTTGTTAACCGTGAACGTTCCGCCAACCATATCATTCAAGGACAACTTGCCGGCACGCGTCTTCTTCGTCAATTCATCAATTTCTCTGGCCAGTCCGGCGATATTCTTTTGATCCGCCTTCTTGATCACTGGCGTCATAACCGAATCTTCCGTCCCTACGGACAGAGAGATATTAATATCGCGTTTCACGATAATTTTATCTACGGCCCATACCGAGTTGATAATCGGGTAATCTTTAATCGCATTCACGACCGCTTTCATCATGAAAGCCAAATAGGTTAAATTAATGCCCTCGCGGCGCATAAAGTCGTCCTTCACTTTATTCCGCAGTACCACGAGATTCGTAACATCCACTTCGATCATCGTCCATGCATGCGGGATTTCCGTTACACTTTGGCGCATGCGAGTAGCAATGGCATTACGAATTGGCGTTACATCAATGAAGTGCTCATTGCGCGAGTCGAGCGAATGACCTTCCGCTTCAATGAGCGGCGTTTGTGGGTTCGCAGAGAGATGGATGCCGGAGCTGCGCACTGGCAGATTGGCAGGCTGCGTCTCAACTTGCGGAGCCGGCGCACTGCTTGCTGCCGGTGCTGCTTGCTGATTCACATGAACAGCCGCAGCCGCAGCTGCAGGAGCCGATTTGGAGCCGCCACCTGCGACGAATTGCTCAACATCCTTGCGCGTAATTCTTCCGCCAAGCCCTGTCCCAGGCACACGTGATAAATCTACGTTGTTCTCTTGGGCCAGGCGCTGAACTGCCGGTGAATAACGGCCGCGCATGCTTTGGTCACTGCCTTCTTCCGGCACGAACACACTCGTGCTCCCCGCCTGTTCCGCAGCAGCAGCAGGCGAACCAACTGCTGCTCCTGCCGACTCCTCGATCAAACAAATGGCCTCGCCGACAGCCGCAGTTTCACCGTCGCCGACAATAATTTTCACTAAGGTGCCTTCAATCGGTGAAGGCATTTCTGTATTTACTTTCTCTGTGAAAAGCTCACAGAGTACGTCATATTGCTCGATATAATCGCCTGGCTTTTTCAGCCATTTGCCGATTGTAGCCGATACGAGGCTTTCCGCTAAATGCGGAACCGTTACCTCTGTGAGTCGACCGTTCGTTTGGTTCATGGGTGTACCTCCTAAGTTCAGGAAATGATCAATGGCATAAAATTAGACCAAAGGAATTGTAAAGCGATTAAAACATGGCAAGCTGGCGCATAGCTTCCTTCAGCTTATCGCTATTGAGCAAGAAGAACTTCTCCATAGGAGGGTTGCTGCCCACAGCCGGTGCGTCCGGTCCGCAAAGTCGAGCGATCGGTGCATCAAGTTCAAACAGCAGTTCTTCGGCGATGATGGCGGACACTTCGGCGCCAACGCCGCCTGTTTTGTTATCTTCATGCGTGATGAGCACCTTGCCCGTCTTTCTCACAGCTTCCAGGATTGCCTCTTTGTCCAAAGGCTGCAAAGTTCGCAAATCCAGCACGTGGCAAGAAATACCTTCCTTCGCAAGCTCCTCAGCGGCTTGCAGTGCAAAATTCACGACCATCCCGTAAGCGATGACCGTAATGTCCGTACCTTGGCGCTTCACGTCCGCTTTGCCGATCGGCACGATGTAGTCCTCTTCCGGCACATCAGCGGTCAGCGCAAGATACGCCTTCTTATGCTCGAAGAACAGCACGGGATCCGCATCACGGATCGCTGCCTTGAGCAATCCCTTCGCATCATACGGATTGGAAGGCGCGACGATTTTCAAACCCGGCGTGCCGAAGAAAACCGATTCCGGACACTGGGAATGGTACAAGGCGCCTGCGCCGGTCGCCCCGTAAGGCGCACGAATCACAATCGGGCAAGACCAGTCGTTATTGGAGCGATAGCGGATTTTCGCCGCTTCGCTTAGAATTTGATTTGTCGCCGGGAAGATGAAATCGGCGAATTGAATTTCGGCAATCGGCTTCATGCCGTACATTGCCGCACCGATTGCTACACCGACGATAGCGGATTCCGCAAGCGGTGTATCCAACACGCGATCTTCTCCAAACTGATCGCGAAGCCCTTTGGTGGTGTTCAAGACACCGCCTTTGCCAACGTCTTCACCGAGGACGAAAACATTGTCGTCGCCTTGCATTTCCTCCTGCATCGCAGATCGGATAGCTTCCAAATAAGTAATGACTGCCATAAATTAGTGGTCATCTCCTTCTGCGTAAACGTGGCGAAGCGTATCTTCCGGCTTCGGATATGGAGCTTGATCCGCGTATTTCGTAGCTTCGTTAATCTCTTGCTTAAGTTCTTCCTGAAGCTCACGATCCTGCTCATCGCTCCATAGACCGCACTCCATCAAATATTCTTTGAACTTGACAATTCCGTCTTTTTGACGATTTTCCTCAACTTCTTCTTTCGTGCGGTACAGCATATCATCATCGGAAGTGGAGTGCGGCATCAGACGATAAGACATCATTTCGATCAGGGTTGGACCTTCTCCGCGAGCTGCGCGATCTCTTGCTTCCTTGGTAACACGATACATTTCCAAAACATCGCTGCCGTCGACTTGAACGCCCGGGAAACCATATCCAAGTGCGCGATCTGAAATTTTTCCGGCTACTTGTTTATGAAGGGGAACCGAAATGGCGTATTGATTATTTTCACAAACAAAAATGACAGGCAGTTTATGTACCCCGGCAAAGTTGCACCCTTCGTGGAAATCTCCCTGGTTGCTGGAGCCTTCTCCGAAAGAGACGTAAGTAACCAAATCTTGCTTTTTCATTTTGGCGGCAAGCGCAATACCTGCAGCATGAGGGACTTGCGTCGTTACAGGAGAAGATGCTGTGACGATATGATTTTTCCGGTCACCGAAATGACCCGCCATCTGTCTGCCGCCGCTATTAACATCCTCTGCTTTACAGAATACGGCAAGCATAAGATCCTTCACGGTCATACCAACCGCAAGAACAAACGCATAATCACGATAATAAGGCAGGAAATAATCTTTTTTGGCTTCCATGGCGAAAGCCATCCCTACTTGACCTGCATATTGCCCCATCCCGGAAACGTGGAAAGGAATTTTGCCCGCACGCTGAAGCATAAAAGCACGTTCATCATATTTAGCCGCAAGACTCATGACTCTATACATACGAATAACGACTTCGTCAGATAACCCTAATGTTCTATGCTTATAAAGCTGACCAATGGACATGGAGGTTGCCTCCTTAAAATAATTTAGATGCTATTCTTATTACCTGGTCCTAAGACTTGACTCTATAAGCTTATTATAAACGCAAACGCTTATGATTACAATTTTTTATCCGCTAATGGCAATTCCATCCACAGCAAGCATAGCCTCGCCTAAAGCTTCGGACAAAGTAGGATGCGGATGAATCGTTTGTCCGACTTCCCAAGGCGTCGCGTTCAGCACCTGAGCCAAAGCCGCTTCGGTAATGGAATTCGTCACATGCGGTCCGATCATATGCACACCGAGAATGTCATTGGTCACACTGTCGGCAATCACTTTCACGAAGCCGTCGCTATCGCCGTAAACAAGCGCTTTCCCAATCCCTTTAAAGCTGAATTTGCCCACTTTTATTTGATGACCAAGATCGATTGCTTGCTGCTCCGTATACCCTACGCTGGCAATTTCAGGTCTCGTATATGTACATTTAGGGACCAGATGCGCCTGAAGCTCGTGAGGTGTTTGACCTGCGATATGTTCTGAAGCAAGAATTCCTTCATGCCCTGCCATATGCGCCAACATTAACCCGCCAATCACATCGCCGACCGCATAAATGTGGGATTCCGTTGTTTGCATATAACGATTCACACGAATGACGCCTTTATCTACTTTGATATCTGTGTTTTCAAGTCCGATGCCCTCAATATTGGCTGCTCGACCAACAGAAACAAGTACTTTATCAGCTTGCAGCTCGATCAGCTCGCCTTGCTTGTCCGCTTGTAGCGTGACCGAACCCTCCGCGATCTTCACAGAGTCAGGCAGCACTTTTGCACCAGTCACCAAGTTAATGCCGCGCTTTTTTAACAAGCGCTCAAGCTCCTTGGAGATATCGCCGTCCTCCAGACTTACTAACCGTTTCTCATACTCGACAATTGTCACCTCAACACCGAAATCACGCAGCATCGAAGCCCACTCGACACCAATCACGCCGCCTCCAATGATGATGATTGACTTCGGAAGCTCGTTCATCCGCAGCGCATCTTCGCTTGTCATAATGTGTGTGCCGTCAATCTCAAGCCCTGGCAAGCTGCGAGGTTTGGAGCCGGTCGCGATCACCAAATTGCTCGAAAGCAGTGTTTCGATATCGCCGTCTTCTTTCTCAACAGATACGGCTCCACTGCGTGGCGAGAAAATCGAAGGACCGATGATACGTCCATTTCCGTAATGAACGGTAATTTTATTTTTCTTCATCAGGAATTGCAGCCCTTGGTGGAGTTGATCAACGATACGCTGCTTGCGTGCAATCACATTCTCGAACTTGAGTTCAAGAGAGCCTGCAGTGATCCCGTATTCCTCGCTTTTTTTCATAGTTGCATAAACTTCGGCGCTTCGAAGCAAGGCTTTGCTTGGAATACAGCCTTGGTGCAAACAAGTGCCACCCAGCTTCTCTCTTTCAACAACCGCCACCGTTTTCCCTAGCTGAGCAGCCCGGATAGCAGCCGTGTAACCGCCAATTCCGCCGCCTAGTACAACAACATCATATCTATGTTCACTCATTATATAATTCCTCCTATTGCCTTCTGTGCCATCATAGTCTCTACTATATTACCCTTTTTTGGATCGGAAATCATAGTCTTATTTGTGAATTAGACAGGCAAACCGTTTCAGAGTATGATGATAGAAATACTATGATCCCTAGATGTAAGGAGCAGCTATGAAAGCACCATTTTACCGATTTATTGCCATTCTTCTACTCGTTATTCCCGGTTTGACAGCAACTTATGGATTTCTCTCCATGAAAGACGCTTTTTTCGCACAGTTCGACACGGACGGCCACATGCTTTGGGGGAAATTTTTACTAGGCCTAATTCTATTTCTATTGGGTGTCGCTTTTATTGGTGGATGGACTTTCTTCCGCGACCGCAAACGCAATTATCTGGCTCCCAGATTTAAAGCCAAACGGCGCAAATAGACCGGACCCTCAATTTCTCAAGTCCGGCCTAGACGGTCTAGCCAATTTAAGAATCGGTTACGCTCGATCAGAGCGGTAATGGAGCTCACTTCAGCCTGTTTATGCAGCAAGATGAGCACGATCACAATCAGACATTGCATCTCCCAAGGAAGGGTCATGATGACGGTATATCCAAGCGTAAATCCAAGCAGATTCGCTCCGGCGTCCCCCAGCATGCCCTTGCCTCGAACATCCATGCCATATACCAAATAACCTCCCAGGCATACTGGCCATATAGGAAAAGCTAGAGGGATGCTACAGCCCGCCAACCATAAGGATACAACCACTACAGTCACTACACCTGTGAAAAAAAACTTCAGCGAACGCCCAGGACGCACATCAAGCAAGTTCAAAGCGTTCGTCATCAGCATAAGCAAAAGCATCTGCCCCCCTATCCACCAGATAGGGGTTTGTCCGTTTTCGGCCGACAATGCCAGCCATCCCGCAGCCGTGGCGATTCCTAGCGCCTTGACGGCTCCCATGGAGAACGTTTTCGTTTCTTTCCAATAACGATAATGTCCTTTTAAACCTTTCACTGCTTTGCTGCCGATTAGATCATCCGTCCAACCCAGCAAGAATATGAGGCTGGCTGCAAAAACAAACACCTGATGGTTCGTTTCAAGTAATTCCATCCTCGCCAAAGGGCCTATCTGCCAATAGGCAATAACGCGATTGACCAATTGTAGAATAAGCTCCTGCAGCCATAGAAGCAGCCACAGCAGCGCCCCCAACCCGCGCGGGACCACCTGTCCGGCATAGTTCGTTTCAACTTGACTATGGCCCTCCAGGAACCTCAAAACGTGCGGCAGCAGCCATCGCCCGGCTGCCGCAATCACCATCAGATCGAGGAGCGATCCGATGAGTACCATAGCTGCTTCCTCTCCTTCCAGCGAGACAGCAGCGCCAAGCTGACCGCGGCAAATTGCTTGCCGCGATGCATGAATCCGTGCCAATCCCGCCCCGTTTCCCGGTGCGTGATTGGCACGTCCAGCTCCACGATGCGCAGGCCGCGCCGCGCCGCATCGATGGTTAGCGCGACTTCCACGCCGAAGCCGCGCCGAAGCTCCCCAAGCTCCCGCAGCCGATCCGCGCGCACAGCGCGCTGGCCGGACAAGGGAGCTTCGGTCTCATAGCCGCTGAGTCGGCGGATGCCGCGGCGGGCTAAGCCCTTCACCAAGCCGAAGCCGGCTTTGGTGCGGGGCGGCGGCAGCTTCGCGATCGCCATGTCCGCTTCGTGCCGCAGCAGCGGCTCGATGAGCACGAGCGCCCGCCCAGCCGTAGCCCGCAGGTCGGCATCCAGAAAGAGCAGCAGATCGCCCCTGGCTTCGGCGACGCCTGACTGCATCGCCGCCCCCTTCCCGCATCGGCGATCGTGCTTAATCAGCTTGTCCGCCCACGGCCAAGCGGCTTCATAAGTTTTATCGCAGCTCCCGTCATCCACCACGATAATTTCAATTCTCATTCCCGGATTGTACATCAGATCCACGTGATCCTGCAGGTGCCGCAGCGTATGTTCAATGCTTCCCTCCTCATTCCAAGCAGGAATGATAATGGATATGTAAGGTTTCATCCTTCACCTCCGAGTTTCCATACGACATGGGCGACCCGCTTCACGATCCAATGCAATTGGAATAGACTCAATGCGATAAAAAATAGGGAAAGCAACAAAGTTGAGCTAATCTCTTTCGTCCAACCACGAGACTTATATAGGATGCCTATGCTCTTGATGTCCACCAATCGCGCCCCGACTTTCATTCTGACCAGGAGCGTGCTCCCCATGCCTGCTCTCCCTTTTTCCAGAAAATCAATCATATGCGTGCGCGCGCCTACCGTGACTAACACTTCACACCTTTTCTCATAAGCAAACAACAGCGCCATATCCTCGCTTGTACCAAAACATGGAAGCACATGGGCGGACAGCCCCAAATCTTCGATTCGCGAAAGTCCCGGCGCGGTTCCATCCGCATAAGCATGCACAACAATTTCAGCGCCGCAGGAGAGCGCCTTATCTGTCACGCTGTCCATATCGCCAACGATTAAATGAGGCAAGTAGCCACACTCGAGAAGAGCGTCCGCCCCGCCATCCACCCCGATCAACACCGGCTTTACTTCAGCAATATAAGCTTTTGCGGCAAGCAAATCCTTCTTATACCCTTTTCCTCTGGAAACAATCAACACATGCTTATCTTCCAAATTCGTTTGGATAGCAATCTGCGGGAGCGGCTCCATCACCGCATGCATTTCACGCATGGCGTAAGATAACGTATTATCAATGAAATGCTCCATCAATTGCGTCGTCCGTTCATTCGCTTGCTGCTGCATGCAAAGCCATTTTTCACGTGTAAAAGGGCTGCAAGGAATCACTTGATCCTCCATTAGGATCCGATCCTCATAAACCGAAATTTCCGAATTAGTCTTGAAAGCTTCGAATACAGCGGCATCTGCTTCCCAAATCGGAATTTGTTCTTGAAGCAGCATAAGAGGACCTAGAGTCGGATACCTCCCACTCATTGTCAGATCGCAATTAATGACAGCCTTGACTTTCTGATCGATAAGCTCTTGAGCGGCTACTTCATCGAGGTCACGATGCCGGAGCACGACAATGCGTCCAGGGGGTAAATCACGAAGCAGTACTTTCGTGATCGCTCCTGCGCTAATTTTCCCTCTGCACTGCGGCAGCGGCTTAGAAGAAAACAATGACAGCGAGGACCAATTCAAAATAGACACCGACTTTCCTTTCGTCTATAGATACGTCTATTTTGCCCTCTGCCATGAAATTCTATGTATAATATGCGCAGTTAATGGCAAGCATTGAGGTTATATTCTTGAGGAAAGGAGATTAACATCCATGGAGCTAAACATGAGTGCAGAGGAAGTGCTAGGCCATATTGTGCAGCTTCACAGCACAGGGGAATCACTAGCCAAGAAAAATGTGAAAAAGCTGCATCCTGATCTTATGAAAAACGCCCTGTATTACTACCCAAGCTGGGAACACGCCTTGCAAAAGACAGGAGTGGGCAATATCGTTCACTAAACATACATAGACATACATAGTAAAGCTCCGAGAGGCAGAACTCATGCCAAACTCGGAGCTATTTTTTCACCGTTATTCCTCGATTACTTCCCATTCCACCTGGATCATGCGGTCGACCCAAGTTCTGATCTTGATTTCAATCGCGCTCTCTATTTCTTCCTCTGTCATTTCCCCTAGCTTATGTTCAGCGATTTCCAACACATCTTGCTTCACCATGTCGCCGGCCACAGCCAATTGAATGCTGATCCGCAAATAACTCACCCTCTTAGATTCAGATCTATTTTCATTTTAAAAAAACTTTCCATTGCGACTGCTCCCATGAATATTTAGAATGAAGAAGTACTACGAATATTCTACAACGAAAAGAGGAAAATCCCATGTCCAAATCGCAAGCGCAAAAGCAGCGGCAGCGCCATTTACGAGAAGGTAAACTTGATCCTGCCATTCAACGTCTTCACTGGAACGGCGTTAATCCCGTATCCAAAAAGACCCCAAGCTTGAAAGAATTGCAAGCCAAACAGCTGCATAAACACAAATCAAGGAATTTGAACCATCACCATGGGGACGATTCCTTTTTTCATGTAATCGTAATGCCCTGTTCAGCTGCATAACGGATGCATGCTTCCTTCTCATCAGGACGAAACGTATACTTACAATCAAATCCGTTAAAAAACAGCTTCCACTCCGTGACAACTCCGTCATCATCCACCGCCAACTCAGCTACATATAAAGAATCAGGCTCATCCTCGAACTGTAGTCCGATATGGAGCTGCATCTTGCCCTCCACGATTTCCTGCTCACAATAATCGATTATCACCGGCTTAAGGCCTCCTATTGAATAAAATCTTTTTTATTTATATAATATACTAACGCGCCCAAGCTAATAAAGATAAGGGCATGCTAGTAGGAGGAATTACTAATGGCTTATGATCCGCAAGTAGTAGACGCAACAATCGTTAGTGATAATAAAAAAAATGGTCTTTTCGAAGTGGTCGTTTCATTGAAAGACCGGAACAAATGCCGTTTATTCTTTGAAAGAGATTCCGAAACCGGAATCGGCAGAGTGACCGACCTGAATAGATTGATGAAAGAACCTTGCCCGATCTGCCGCAAAGATTACCTTTGCAACTGCCTAGACCGGTACAAAGAATCCATCGCAGATCAAGCTTTAACTCTCATAAAATAAGTGCTGCATCTAGAAAATGGTTGGTCAGGAGGAAATCCTGATCAACCATTTTGCTTTTTCTCGCTTTTATATTGTTCGCAGGCGCGGATCCATTTTTCTACAATCCCCGGATTCGAAGCGAAATGTAAATGCGTGTAGCCGGCCACAAGGCTCCCGCTCGCATATCCATCTGTTCGAATCCCCATGCGTCCACTCGATTGAAAAGCTGGCGGTATAACCGCTCCCTCCGCCGGTTCAAAAGTGGAATAGTGAAACTCATGTCCACATGCTTTTGCCCCGGGTGAGAGTAAGAAGTTGGCTTCATTCGTACCCGTAATTTCACGGTAGCCTAATGCCGCTAACTTCTTTTGCATGGTCACTTTCCCAGGAACAATTCCTACCATGTTAAAAGCATTTCCTGTCGTATCTACAATTTGCTGAGTTAAATACATGAAGCCGCCGCATTCCGCCAACGTTGGAAGACCTTCCGCAATGCGATTGCGGAAAGACGCTTTTACCCCCTCATCAGCTCCCAGACGGTCAGCAAATTCTTCTGGAAACCCGCCTCCGAGATATAAGCCATCCGCATCCAACGGAACCTCCTCGCCTGCAAGAGGTGAGAAGAACACGCATTGCGCGCCTCCCTCCTCCAATAGTTCGAGGTTCTCCGGGTAATAAAAGTGAAATGCGGCATCCTTAGCTACCGCAATTCTCACACGCTTACGCGCACCTGGATTTGCATCAGAAAACAGCCGCGGCTGACTTTCAACCGGTTTTGCCGCTGCCACTTCAAGCAGTTGGTCCAAGTTCACGGTAGCGGCTACCTGATCAGCCAACTTGTCAAAAAAGGGCTGCAGCTCGCCTCTCTCGATCGATGGGACAAGCCCTAGGTGTCTCTCCGGCAGCTCAATGCTCGCATCACGAGGCATCCAGCCAAGGACAGGAATGCCGCATTCCTGCTCGATTGCTTGCTTCACCATCTTATAATGCGCTTCACTACCAGCACGATTGGCAATGACTCCAACGATGTTGTCGCCTTGCCCAAATTGCTGAAAGCCCTTGACAATTGCCGCTGCGCTTCTGGCCATGCTCGCAATATTCACAATGAGAACGACAGGAGCACCGAGAATTCGGCCAATGTCAGCCGTACTTCCTTCATCGGTTGCTGGATCTTTTCCATCAAACATCCCCATGACGCCTTCGATAATCGAAATATCGGAGCCGTTGCTGCCGCGAACAAATAATTCCTTTACCCCTTCACGGCCTACCATCCATGAATCCAAATTGCGGGAAGGCCTGCCTGTCACGGCTGTATGATAAGTCGGATCAATATAGTCGGGACCGCATTTAAATCCTTGAACCTCCAGCCCGCGTTTTTGTAGTGCGGCCATGATGCCAATTGCTAGCGTAGTTTTGCCTACACCGCTGCCCGTTCCCGCAATAACCATTCTACGTGTCACGCTTTTATTCATAGACAGCCCGATAAAGCCCCTCTAGTAAACTTTGATAGCTGCTCGCTTCATAGGTTATTTCCGAGAAAGACACATGAGTGACTTTGTTGCTCGTTTTAACGATAAAAAAACTGTCTTCCGCCCGATCCGGGTCAATATACGTGTAGCATTCGAGCTGGCTGCTTCCTGTTTTCTGGCGCAAAAATTCAGTTGCTTCCGCACTTGCATTTGCATATTTAGGCATGGTTGGATTCCTCTCAAACTAATAAATTCATGTTTCCTAGTATAACTTATTTCTTGATCTAAAATCCAAAAAGAAAAGACTCGGTAAACGAACCCTACCCAAGTCTCTTCTGAAAACCATATTCATTTCAATGGCGCCTTTTTCCTCTTCAATGCCAGATAACCGCCTAACAGCGAGACCGGCACGATCGCGAAGAAGCCAATCAGCTCATACCATAATGGGATACCGTTATTGCTCAGCATCGAATCGAACCCGATCGCCGCCCCAATGACACCAATACATGCCGCATTAAAATATTCCGCACGTTTCGCTACCCTGGCAGCGACATACCCGCCAAGAAACGACCAGAAAAGGCCAATGACTAAAAACAACAGTAAAAGCATGACATTTGAATAAAATGTGCTAATATCCTGCTCGTTCACCGGGTTACTTCCAAAGTATAGGCTGCCAAATAAAACGGTTGATACCAAAGTCCCCACATTATCAACCGCGACGCCTAACAGCACGCCCAGGAAATGAAATTTTCTTTCACTTTTTTGCTCAACCATAAATTATTCTTCTCTCCTGATTACTTGTCTAGATCTACCCATCATACCATGCTGAAGACCCAGTATCCAGTTTCTTACCAACCTGGCGATTACCCGCGCATCTTCCACCAAGCGGTGTTCGGTACTTCATCTGCATGAATACGCACGGTTTGGCCGATTTTCGGCGTTGCGATTCGGACGTGATTTCCATGTGCCGCTTTCACTGCCCGCTCAACCGGATCGAACCAATCATGCAGCGCTAAGGTGAAAGCTCCCCAGTGAATGGGAATGAGCAGCTTTCCTTTCACATCCTGATGGGCTTGTACAGTCTCTTCAGGAAGCATATGAATATCAGCCCAGCGTTTATCATATTGGCCGCATTCCATTAATGTAACATCGAAAGGGCCATACTTCCGGCCAATCGCTTCAAAATGAGGGGAATACCCGCTGTCTCCGCTGAAAAATACATTCGATTGCTCGCCTTTGATTACCCAGGAACACCAGAGTGTAGCCCCACGGTCTGTCATGCTTCTTCCTGAAAAATGCGTCGCTGGCGTACAAGCAAATGTCAGCCCATCATAGGTGAACTCATCCCACCAATCGTATTCCGCGATTTTTTCAGGTGGCACACCCCAGCGTTCCAAATGGCCTCCAACCCCTAGCGGGACCAGAAATTTATTTACTTTGTGCTTAATTTTCAGAATAGTGCCGTAATCCAGGTGGTCATAGTGATCATGAGATAACACGACGGCGTCAATGACAGGCAGTTCAGCAACTTCAAAAGGCAATCCGCCGCTATATCTTCCCTTCCCAAACCAAGGAAAAGGGGATGGAGCCCGGCCAAACATAGGATCGAGTAAAAGGGCCTTTCCATCGATTGTGAGCAGTGACGCGGAATGGCCAAACCATGTTACTTTTGTTTCGGTATCCTTTTGAAGAAGTGGGGCATCCATAACCAAGGGAGTGGACGGTCGACGATTAGGGGCGCTTTTGGTAAAATCACGCAAAATACCCAATGTTGTTTTTAAGTTCATCTCCATCATGGCTGGAGCAGGATTTTGAAATTTCCCTTGAACAAATTGGGGAGAACGCGATAATTTCAACGCTTTTTCCTTGGAAGGCCGTCGTCCAAAAACCGGATATCCATACAAAACTAGCACAATAACAACAATAAGCATCACAACAATCACTAATGTTAATAACAACTTCTTCGCGCCTCCAAGCTTTACCTTACGGTGGTTAGTATGTTTTGACTTAGATGTATAACGTAAATTTGCAAAGTTTGGTTCCAATTTTTTTGCAATTCGGGACAAAAGCACAATCAGTCCTCTCGCCCAAACATTCATTTAAAAATAGTCATAAGCTATCTCGAAACACAAACCAAATCTCAGTTGGAGGTTGATTCGGATGAGTTGTGGAACTGGTGGGTATAATTCTTCAGCAGCAATCTTGGTACTTTTCATTTTGCTGGTAATCATCACTAGCGCATTCGTTTGGTAATTAAACTTACGGAAAGGCTACCTACTTGATAGGTAGTCTTTCTGACATTCCATCTGCAGATTGCGCTTTTTATTTAATTCACGGCGGACTCGCTTGTGATTAATTCATATAAATCATTTACTTCGCAACCCAAAGTAACGGCAATCGAAATTGCCGACTTGAGTGGCATAATTCGTTTATTTTCCACGAAATCAGAGAGCTTCTCCGGCTTATAATGCAAAACTTGTGCTAATTCCTCCATCGACATCCCCTTTTCTTGCAAACGCTCACTTAGTAGACACCTGCCAAGTTCATATTTCATTGATAAAATCCTCCGCTTCATCTCGTTGTAAGAAACAATAAAACCCAATAAACCAAATTGGTTCATTGGGTCCATATACGGTTATAAAGATCCTAACTGTCTCAAGAAACCTTATGCTCAATTCTGAGCTTATCCGCCACCATCGCGATAAATTCGCTATTCGTCGGCTTCGATTTCGAGATATTAATCGTGTAGCCAAAAATAAAGGAAATGCTGTCGATGTTGCCGCGCGTCCAAGCGACTTCAATCGCATGACGAATCGCGCGCTCAACGCGGCTAGGCGTCGTTTTGTACTTTTCAGCGATGGCTGGGTAGAGGGTTTTGGTGATCGCGCCTAGAATTTCGATGTTATTATACACCATCGTAATCGCTTCGCGAAGATATTGATATCCTTTAATATGTGCAGGAACGCCGATTTCATGTATGATGCTTGTGATATTTGCGTCCAAATTTTTTCCTTTAGGCATATGTACGACATTCGCGCGAGGTGTTGAAGCCGAGGAGGTTGTCGCATTGGTTTGCGTATTGCCGACCAGCTGGCGAATTCGATTCGTTAACGTTTCCATGTCAAAAGGCTTTAGTATGTAATAAGAAGCTCCAAGCTGTACAGCCTTTTGCGTAATGTTTTCCTGACCGAACGCTGTCAACATGATGATCTTGGGTTGTGTAGGGAGGTTCATTTCCCTCATTTTTTCGAGTACACCCAAACCGTCCAGATGAGGCATAATAATATCTAAAATGAGTACGTCAGGTAATTCGCGTTGTTGTTCGAGAAAACGAAGAACTTCATTACCGTTGTACGCAACCCCTACAATTTCCATATCCTCTTGCTCACCAATGAACTCGGATAATAAATGGGTAAACTCACGGTTATCGTCGGCTAGTAAAACTTGAATTTTTTGCAACGTAAAATCCTCCTTTAGCTACTGGGCAGGTTTGGTTATTTCTCTCTTAAGAAAGGTATTCGACACCCCAACTTAAATTCCTTCTGTCGAATATTATTTTTCTTTTCTTTTATTTCACTTTCTTATATAATAATATATTTATCTTCTGCATACTACATTTTTCGACAAATTCATAGTAAAACGGATATTCCTTTGTAGAATCCGGTTAAAATAAAACAAAGAACCAAAGGCTTTAGCTCGCCTTTGATTCTTTGAAAGTCGCTCCATTTGATGGTCTAAGAATGATCCCTGAGTCTTGCAGCATCCACTCGATAAAGCAGCCATAGCCGCTTGTAGGATCATTAACAAACACATGCGTGACGGCACCGATGAGTTTCCCATTTTGAATGATGGGGCTGCCGCTCATCCCTTGCACAATACCGCCCGTTTTATCTAACAAACGAGGATCTGTGATTTTGATGACCATGCCTTTTGTTCCTGGCGTGTCCTGTTTAGAGACGTGAACAACCTGAATATCGAATTTCTCAACCTTCTGGCCTTCGACGACAGTATAAATCTGTGCCGGACCTTCCTTCACTTCCTCAGCGAAAGCTACAGGAATAGCTTCTTTGTCCAAGCTGTGGTCAGGCGCCGCATACATTTTGCCGAAGATACCGAAAGCTGTGTTGCGTTCGATATTGCCAATCACTTTGCTATCTTTGTAGAGCGTAGCATGTTTTTCGCCGGGATCACCGTTATGGCTTTTGGAGATTGAGGTCACATTGGAGTACACAATGTCGCCGTCACCAACAATAATTGGCGTCTGGGTATCCATATCCGTGATGACATGTCCCAGAGCTCCATATACACCCTGATCAGGCGCGTAGAAGGTCAGAGTGCCAACACCTGCAGCTGAGTCGCGGATATATAATCCCAAGCGATAAGACTTGTCTACAACATCATAAACGGGTTGAAGCTTAACCGAGATCTCTTCATTGTTGCGCAGGATTTTGAGATCCAGAGGTGTTTTGCTCTCTCCGGATTTAGCAACCAGGTCCGCAACCTTACTGACATCCTTCGAATCCTTGCCATTGATTTTGGTAATCAAATCTCCGACTTGAATTTTCGCTTCTTCTCCAGGTGAAACTTTTTGGTCTGGGGCAACAGAGACCAAGTGATGACCTACCACCAGAATACCGGCAGACTTAATCTTCACTCCGATGGTTTGGCCACCTGGAATGACTTTCAAATCAGGTACGACATTCACTTTCACTGTTTTAATCGGTATTGCGCCGAACAGCTTGAGCTTCATTTCGGTTTGCCCAGAGCGATCGGACTGTAATGAAATGGGTTCGTTCAGATTAACTTGAAATGAGTGCTCAGCATTGCCATTTACTTTCACAATGTCCGTGTCTTTGACCGTCACTTGGGCGCTAACGGGCATCGTTAATTGTAGCTGCTTCCCTTGACCACTAAACAAGCGGAGTTCTTGGGGGAAAGAGGCAAAACTTTGAAAAGGCGGAGACAAACTTACCATACAAACGAAGAAGACGAGCAGGAGTCCGAACAATCTTTTCCTTTTGCTGGATTGCAATATCTTCACGCTCCCTCACACATCCTTAGGCCCTGACGAACTTCGTCGTCAAATGCGTACCTATAAGTTAACCCCACTCCCCCTGTTTTATAACTGAAAATGATGACTATCTATACTTTCATGCCCTTGCTTTCTTATTTCTTGCCATGGCAAGCATTTCCCCTGCATGATGCAGCGTCGTTTCTGTCACTTCGACCCCGCCGAGCATCCGCGCCAACTCTTCAATTCGTCCGGAATCCGGCATATCTTGCACCCGGGTGAACGTTCTGTCCTGATCAACTTCTTTACGAATATAGAAATGAACATCAGCGAAGCTGGCGACTTGCGGTAAATGTGTAATCGAGAAGACTTGACAGCTGCCTGACAAATTAGACATTTTCTCAGCAATCGCTTGCGCCGCGCGTCCACTTACCCCTGTGTCAACTTCGTCGAAGACGAGTACAGGAATCTGATCGATTCGCGCAAAAATAGTTTTCATGGCCAGCATGATTCGCGACAATTCCCCACCTGAAGCGATTTTGCTAAGTCCACGAAGCGGTTCCCCCGGATTAGGCGCCATCATAAATTCAATCTGATCGATCCCTTGGCGCGAAAATTTCACTTTCTTCCCTTCAACTTCGATCCCGTTACGCTCGTCAAGCACTTGCTCGACTTGGACGCGGAACTGGGTGCGTTCCATCTGCAGATCGCGAAGCTCATGTTCAATCTGAACAGCGAGCTGCTGAGCAATTCCGCGGCGCAAATTAGAAAGATCAAGTGCAGCGACGCCTAATTGCTTTTCGAGCGCAGCAAGTTTCGCCTCAATCTTCTGAATATGCTCGTCCTTATTCTCGATCGTGTCGACTTCTGTTTTTATTTTCTCCAAGTAAGTCAGGATCTCTTTAATATTCTCTCCATATTTTCGGCGAAGAGACGTGATTGTATCCAATCTTTGTTCAATAAAATCCAAACGTGACGGGTTGAACTCAATACCTTCTCGATAATCGCGTAATTGGTAAGCGGCATCCTCCAGCTGATAGTAGGCGGATTGCGCCTGTTCAAGCAATGGCGTAAGATTGGCCGGATCCAATTGAACGATATCCTGAATGCGAGAAACCGCTTTGCCGGCGGCATCCAAGCCACGGTTCGTCGCATAAAGGAAATCGTAAGCTTCGGAAGTGCTTTGATACAGCCTTTCGGCATTGGCCAGTTTGCGCTTCTCTTCCGCCAAAGTTTCATCTTCGCCAGCCTTCAGCTTCGCAGCCGATATCTCATCGATTTGGAATCGATATAAATCCAGCATCTGAAGCGCTTGTTTACTCGTTTCCTGAAGCTCACGCAAATCCTTATGCAATTTCATATATTCATCATAAGTAGATTGATAGATTTTTTTAGCCGCAGCTATTTCCGCATCCCCGAACAAATCAAGAGAATGGATGTGCTCCTCATCGTTGAGCAGCGATTGATGCTCGTGCTGTCCATGAATATTAACGAGCCATTCCCCTGTTTGACGCAGCATTGTAAGATTGACGAGCTGACCATTAATCCGACTGGAGCTCTTCCCAGTAGCCGTAATTTCCCGGCGGATCAGCAAATGCTCGCCCGGATCCGCTTGAATGCCGAGCTCAGTCAGCGTATCCCAAACCGGATGAGTCGGCGGAAGCTCGAACATGGCTTCAATCTCAGCTTTGTCTGCTCCATAACGGACCAAATCGGAAGAACCCCTGCCGCCAACAATGAGTGTTAACGCATCGATGATGATGGATTTCCCCGCGCCTGTTTCCCCTGTAAGGACATGAAACCCCATTTTAAAACGGATATGCACGTGTTCAATAACCGCCAAATTACGAATCGATAATTCTGTAAGCATGTATTCCTCCTGGCTTTAAGATAATAAGGACATAACTTCGTTTACAAAAGAAACGCTTTTCTCTTTGCCGCGGCAAATCACAAGAATCGTATCATCACCGCAAATGGTTCCCATGACACCTTCCCACTCCAAATTATCGATCAGTGCGCAGATGGTGTTTGCAGTACCCGGAAGGCACTTCATCACAACCAGATTGTCGGTGCTATCAATGCTCACAAAATGATCGCTGAGCGCTCTACGCAGCCTTTGCATAGGGTTGAACCGTTGATCGGCTGGCATCGAATATTTATATCTCCCGTCATCCAGCGGGATTTTAATAAGATGAAGTTCTTTGATATCCCGGGAAACCGTCGCTTGGGTAACATGGAAACCAGCCGCCCGCAGAGACTCCACCAATTCATCTTGCGTCTCGATTTCGTTATTCGTAATGATTTCCCTGATTTTTACATGCCTTTGACCTTTCATGCCTACACCTCTATATGGAATGTGATTTTTTTGATTTTATTCATGGCCATATCGACATAAAGCACCCCGTCAGCCTCCGGATAAATAAGACTGTAAGCCAGCAGCATATCGCGAATGGAACTGCCTGTCATTTCAAGCGGCTTCCGTTCCTTGGCTACTTTAACCAGGTAAATGCGCTCATCCTTCTGGACAAAATAGTCAATAAATAGCCTGCTTTCCAGCTGCTCTTTATCGTTCAAGGTCATGGAGATTGGAATTTTGGTTTTACCGGCCAACACGTCAAAGCCAGCGCCTTCCAGCAGCTCAACAACTTCATCCTGAGGTATTTCTGAATGTTTCGGAATTCGGATTCGCTTTTTCGTTGGCCCATTCAGCCACCTTTGAAATCGAAAAAAAAGAAAACCTATACCTACAATCAGGATCAGCAAAATGACTGTGACATCGCCCTTCTCCATGTCCCTCACCTCGCCATAGTATTCGCGGATATGATCCGTAAATCCTTTTTATGAAGCAAGGAAAAACGACTTCGTCGTGCTTTTCTGGATGAGCGCGTTTGTCAACCAAGGATAAACGACTTCGTCGTCCTTTAGGACGAGCGTGTTTGTCAAGGTAGAGCGAAGCAAAAGTAAAACTTATACTTTCTTTATCTACTGAAAAAACCCATCTCTGGGCCACAAAAAGGGTGCTCAAAGATGAGTTTATTTGCCATGCAATTTTTGTGCTTCTTTTACGGTAACGGCAATGAGGTCTTTCAGCGAAGCAGCGTCAGCAAGCGTGGCATCATCATTCGAATCGCTTGACCAGTAAGCTAGAAATTCAATATTTCCTTCCCCACCCGTAATCGGTGAGTATGTTAATCCTTTCAATCGAAAACCAAGCTCTTCTGCAAAAGTGAGCACTGTGGTCAAAACTTCAGCATGCACGTCTGGATCCCGGACAACACCTGATTTACCCACTTTCTCTCGTCCTGCTTCAAACTGCGGTTTAATGAGCGCTACAACGGCACCCTCGTTCATTAAAATTTCTTTCACAGGAGGTAAAATAATGCGCAAAGAAATAAAAGAGACATCAATACTGGCAAAAGTTGGCCGCGGGCCGTTCAGGTCTTCCATTGTGGTGTAACGGAAATTCGTTCTCTCCATCACTTGAACACGCTCATCATTGCGCAGCGACCAATCCAATTGATTGTAACCTACATCAACCGCGTAAACCTTGGAAGCGCCGTTCTGCAGCGCACAATCCGTAAACCCGCCTGTGGATGCGCCGATATCAACCATCACAGCGCCAGCCAGATTGATCTCAAACTGTTTTAACGCCTTTTCCAGCTTCAGGCCGCCTCTGCTAACATAAGGATGAAGCGCCCCTTTCACTTTCAGCACAGCTTTTCGGCTGATTTTCATCCCTGCTTTATCTACGGGTTCTTCATCAGCAAAAACAAGGCCTGCCATAATGGCGGCCTTTGCTTTTTCCCTGCTTTCAAAATAGCCTTGCTCCAAGAGCAATAAATCCAATCGTTCTTTATCCGATGACATTGTGTTTGTCTTTACTCCTATTCGTAGCGTTGCAGCGTTTAGGCCCGTTGTCTTTTGCGAGGCACGAGCTTCTTCACTTCGGCAATTAAATTGTGTGCTGTAAGTCCGACCTCTTCACGTTGTTCCTTCACCGATCCATGCTCAACGAAGTAATCGGGAATCCCCATCACGTTAACATGTAATCCTGTGAAATGATTAGCTGCAAAAAACTCCATGACAGCACTGCCAAACCCGCCTTGAATGGCGCCTTCTTCCATCGTGATGATCGGTATCGATTCATTCGCCAACTGGTGTAAATATGCTTCGTCCAACGGCTTAATGAAGCGAGCGTTCACAACGCGGAGTTTGATTCCTTCTTTGGCTAACTGCTCAGAAGCCTCTAAAGCAACTTGAACCATCGGACCCACCGCCAAAACAGCGGCATAATCGCCATCGCGCAGCGTCTCCCAAGTTCCGATCGGGATTGCTTTTGGAGCTTCATCGAGGTTCGCCCCGACTCCGCTATTCCGAGGATAACGATAGGCAATTGGCCCTTCGTCATATTCAAGAGCTGTCTGCATCATATCCTGTAATTCTTTCTCATCCTTCGGCATCATTAGCACCATATTAGGCAACGAGCGCAGGAAGGCAATATCGTATACGCCTTGATGAGTTTCGCCATCAGGTCCTACAAAACCGGCGCGGTCAATGGCAAAGGCCACATTCAACTTCGGACGGCAAATATCATGGACCACTTGGTCGTAAGCTCTTTGCAGGAAGGTAGAATACACGGCAAACACAGGCTTTAATCCTTCGCTGGCTAAACCTGCGCATAACGTAGCCGCATGCTGTTCCGCAATCCCAACGTCGATCATGCGGCTTGGGAATTGCTTGGCAAACTTGAGCAAGCCTGATCCCCCTGGCATCGCAGGTGTAACCGCCACGATACGGGAATCCTGTTCAGCCATCTGGATCAGTGTGTTACCAAACACCTCTGTATACATGGGAGGTCCAACCGATTTCAGCACTTGGCCTGACTCAATTTTGTAAGGTCCCGGCCCATGCCAGCTATGAGAGTCTTGCTCAGCAGGCGTGTAACCCTTTCCTTTCATAGTGACGACATGCACAAGTACGGGCCCGACAACTTTCTCTGCTTGCTTCAAAGTATCCAGTAAAACAGGTAAATTATGTCCGTCTACAGGACCGATGTAAGTAAAACCTAACTCTTCAAACCAAACTCCGTTTAACACAAAATATTTGAGACTGTCCTTGAGCTTCTCCGCTGTCTTAGCCAACGTGCCGCCAATGGCAGGTATTTTCTTAAGTAAATGTTCAACTTCTTCTTTCGCCTTCAAATAATGGCGATCCGAACGAATCTTGCTTAAATAGTTATGAATCGCCCCGACGTTGGGCGCAATGGACATTTCATTGTCATTCAGAATGACCATAATATTTTTCTTCTCATGACCAATATGATTCATGGCTTCTAACGCCATGCCGCCAGTAATGGCACCGTCACCGATGATGGCAACGACTTTGTTGTGTTCGCCTTTGAGATCACGCGCCATGGCCATGCCCATCGCTGCGGATAAGGAGGTACTGCTGTGTCCGGCTTCCCAGACGTCATGTTCACTTTCAGATCGCTTGATAAACCCACACAAGCCTTTGTACTTACGCAATGTATCAAACTTATCCTTGCGGCCTGTCAAAATTTTGTGCACATACGCCTGATGACCCACATCAAAAAGCAATTTATCATAGGGGCTGTGGAACAAGGTATGTAATGCGATGGTGAGCTCAACCACACCTAAGTTCGAGGACAGATGTCCACCTGTAACGGATAACTTTTCGATCAGAAATTGACGGATTTCACCAGCCAATACCTCAAGCTCCGCCATGGATAACCGTTTCAAATCCTCAGGTCGATTGATTTGTTCGAGCAGCACGCTTGTTTCCTCACTTTCAATGTGAAAATACTGTGATTCATTTCACCATTATATCATAGTTTTGGGCAAATCGTGAAAATCCACCCAAAGTAACAACAAAATATGTAAAATAAACCTTTAATGATCTCTTTCCATTAAATAATCAGCAAGCTGAAACAGCCTCTCCGGATTGGTAAACCCGCCTTGCAGAAGCGCTTTCTTAGCCTTTTCGGTCAATTCCTTGACCTTCATCTCAGAAGCTTCGAGCCCGATAAAATACGGGTAAGTCACCTTTTGCTGTTTCTCATCGCTCTTCACCGGCTTGCCGAGCTTCTGCTCATCCCCGATAATATCCAAAATATCATCTTGAATTTGAAAAGCAAGTCCGATCGCATTTCCGAATTCGCTTAACGCAGCTAGCTGCCCTTGTGTGGCTCCGGCAATATGCGCTCCCGCCCGCAGCGAAAATACGATAAGATCACTCGTTTTGTGCAGATGGATGAACTCTAATTCTTCAAGCTTCGTTAAGCCCTGTTCTCCAAGCATATCAGCGGCTTGTCCGCCAACCATCCCCCTTGCACCCGCATAGGAAGCAAGTTCTTCCGTGATGGACAACACACGTTCCGCTGGAATGCCATGAACCTTATGAGCTTGTGTGATGCTGTAGAAAGCATGTGTCAGCAAAGCATCCCCTGCAAGGATAGCCATAGCTTCCCCGTATACTTTGTGATTCGTCAGTTTCCCTCTGCGGTAATCATCATTATCCATCGCAGGGAGGTCATCATGAATCAAGGAGTACGTATGCACCATTTCAATCGCAAGTGCTGCAGGTAATGCCGCTGCTTGAGATCCGCCAAGCGCCTCAGCTGCCGCCAGAACGAGAATAGGCCGCAGCCGTTTGCCGCCAGCCATCAGTGAATAATTCATGGACTCACGCAGAGAGGCTGGTACATTCCACTGCGCAGGGAGTGCTTGTATTAGTGCTGCTTCGACCAGTTCAGCGTTCGAAGCAATATATTCACGAATAGTGGACATTGTCTTCAACCTAATTCCCCTTATCTTCCAAGACAGGTTGGAAAGGCTTCCTGTTTACAGTGCCTGTTTCCCCTTCAACCAGCATCTCAATTTTCTTCTCGACTTGCTCTAGCTTCACGCCGCACAAGTGAGAGAGCCGAACACCTTCTTGATAAAGCTCGATTGCTTTCTCCAGAGGCACGTCGCCGCTTTCCAATTGCGCCACAATGCGCTCCAACTGCTCAATTGCGACTTCAAAACTTACTTCCGTTTCATTCGTTGACATTTTGGTTCTCCTCCATCCCCGATACTTGGCAGTCCAATCTGCCGTCCTTGAGGCGAATCTTCACATGATCCCCAACCTTCACCTGGCTAACGGATCGAATAAGGATCTGGTCCTCTTCGTCATACGCCAAGCTGTAGCCGCGCTGCATAACCTTCAGCGGGCTGAGGGCGTCCAGATGACGGACGCTGGCTTGCCACTCCTGCTTCTTCGCACGCAGGAGGGTCTGCATGGCCGTGAGCATCTGCCGCCCCGAGGTATCGAGGCGCCGCCTTGCAAACACGGCCTGCTCTTTGGGATTGAAGCTGCTGAGCGTACGCTCCAGCTTCATGTGCCGCTCCGCCAGCCGCTGAACGCGCTGGCGCATCCGGTAACCGAGCTGCTCCGTCAGCCGGTCGAGCCTTTCCGCAGGCTGCATCAGCAACTGCCTGCGGGGGTTCGTCAAGAACGGCGAGCGCTTCGCACGCTCGAGCCGTTCTTGCTTGCGGCGCAGCTGCTGGAGCAGCCCGTAGTGCAGGCGCTGCGCCTGCTGCGATAGCTGCTGCTTCAGCTCCAGCGTGCTGGGCACGGCGAGCTCCGCCGCCGCCGTAGGCGTCGGGGCTCTCAGATCGGCGACGAAGTCCGCGATCGTGAAGTCCGTCTCGTGGCCGACGGCCGAGATGACAGGAATCGCGGAGGCTGCAATAGCCCGCGCCACCGCTTCCTCGTTGAACGCCCACAGCTCCTCCAGTGAGCCGCCTCCGCGGCCCACGATGAGCACGTCGGCTTCACCGAGGCGGTTCATCGCTTCGATCGCTTTGACGATCGAAGGAGCTGCTCCTGTACCCTGTACCAGTACGGGATACAGGAGGATTTGCACCGACGGAAAGCGCCGCTGAAGCGTGATGATGACATCACGGATAGCGGCCCCCGTCGGGGAGGTAATCACGCCGATCGCGCGTGGAAACCGAGGAATCGGTTTTTTGCGCTCCGCCGCGAACAGCCCTTCCGTTTCGAGCTTCTTTTTCAGCTGCTCGAAGGCTAAATACAAACTGCCGATGCCATCAGGCTGCATCGCCGTCACATAGAACTGGTAAGCGCCGTCCCGTTCATACACGGAAATATTACCTCGGGCAATCACCTTGGTACCCTCTTTGGGAATGAAGCCTAGCCTCTGGTTATGGGAGGCAAACATGATGCTCTTCAGTCTGCCATCGGCATCCTTCAATGTAAAATACATATGGCCGCTGGAATGATGTGTGAAGTTGGAAATCTCCCCTCGCACCCATACATCTTGTAGGCGATTGTCGCCTTCAAGCAGCAATTTAATATAGCGGTTTAAATCCTTGACAGAAAAAATCTTCGTCTCGTTTCTACCCATAAGCTCGATTAAACACTCACATTCACTTTAGCGGCGCGGCTTGCAGCATCCACCGTATTGCGAAGCAGCATCGTAATCGTCATCGGTCCCACACAGCCCGGTACCGGTGTAATCGCGCTTGCTATTTCTTTTACCGCTTCGAAATCAACGTCACCCGTCAACTTGCCGTCAGCAGGACGATTCATCCCCACATCGATGACAACAGCGCCTGGTTTTACGTGATGTGCTTTAATTAAATGCGCTTTACCTACGGCAACAACAAGAATATCAGCTTGCTTCGTAATTTCCTCCATATTCGGAGTGCGTGAATGAACAATAGAAACCGTTGCATGCTCGCGCAGCAATAGCATAGCCATTGGTTTTCCAACAATATTGCTTCTTCCAACGACAACAGCGTGTTTGCCAGCGATTTCTACGCCTGTACGTTTTAAAATTTCGATAACTCCGTGAGGCGTACAAGGCTTCATACCGTCTTTACCGATCATTAAATTCCCAACATTCACGGGGTGAAAGCAGTCCACGTCTTTCAATGGGTCGATTTCATCCACAACAGCTTCTTCATCAATATGTTTAGGCAGGGGTGATTGTACAAGAATGCCGTTAATTTTGTTGTCGCTATTAAATTTGTGAATGAGTGCGATTAATTCTTGCTGAGTCGTAGCTTCAGGCAGACGGTGTACTTCCGAATAAATACCTACGTCGTCGCATGCTTTTGCTTTATTTCGAACATACACTTGCGAAGCCGGGTCTTCCCCTACAATTACAACGACAAGGCCTGGTTGATGGCCACTCGCTGTAAGCGCTGCAGCATCCGCCCGAATTTCCTCACGAATAGAACTTACCAATTCTTTTCCATTAATAACTTGACCAGACATGTTTTTTCCCCCTAAAAATGTTGTGAACATCATCTTCGTAAGCTGTTAAGTTAAGTTGGTGTGACCTTACTTTTCAATTCTTCGACTTCCTTGATCATTTTACCAAGAACGCCGTTGACGAATTTTCCGGACTCGTCTGTGCCATAATGCTTTGCCAAATCAATGGCTTCATTCACGACAACTTTCGGCGGAACATCATCTCTGTAGAGCATTTCGTAGACAGCCAGACGGAGCACTTCACGATCAATGCGTGACAGCCTGTCCATGGCCCAGCCTTTCAAATACTCTTCAAGCAGCTCATCAATGCGAACTTTGTTGCTATATGTCCCCTCAACCAGCTCCAAAATGTAAGCTGAATTAATTTTGTCCCCTTTGATTTCCAATTGCGTTTCATTGTCATTTTCCGCTTCATGAACGGCGATTTGGACAGCTTCCTGAGGAGTAGCCTCATTCATCTGGATTTGGTATAAACTTTGTACAGCAAGCTCTCGTGCAACTCTGCGTTTCATTTTGTTCCTCCTAAGAGTTTTGCTTCAGCAAAACTGACTTCGTAAGCATTAACTTTGAGTTTTGCTTTAGCAAAACTGTCTTCGTAAGCGTAAACTTTGAGTTTTGCTTTAGCAAAACCGTTTTCGTCCTTTTTTAAGCTCTTTTTGTTAGTATACGTCATAATGGAGCCAATCCAAACAAAAAAATCCATGGATGTACCAGGGATTTTAGCGAAACATTCTCCATTTTTGCGTGAGATAGCGCCAAATGTCTTCAAGCATGACGAAACTTTCCTTGCGATCCAGTTTGTTCCCAATATAAAATCCGACCAGAACAATGAATCCAAAGATCAGCATATCCCAGAATCCAAAAAATAAATAAATGAAGCCGAAGAAAATGCCTGCTGCCACTCCGATCACTTTGCCCCTATGGGACTCCCACAATTCGTTCCACATGAGTGGGTTCACCTCTATTCGACTCGGCTTTTAAACGTTGGGGCTGATTGCACGATATTTGCTACGAATACGGTTACGGAAGCTACGGGAATGCCGGTAATGTCCTCTATGTAACTTTTCACAGTACTTTGCATCTCTTCTGTGAGTTCAGGAATCGAACTTTCCCCGTCCACCACAGTTCTGAGCGTAATTTCAAGTCCTGATTGATTCACTCTTACACGTGCGCGCAGATCTTTGGCACCTTTCGAACGACCAGCAGCTTTCAAAGATAAATTCTCGACGGTTTCCATAGAAATGCGAATATCGCCAAAATCCGTGCGTTGATCAATCGATGGCGCTTGAGCGCGGCCGCGGCGAAGCGTTAGAATGAGAAACCGAACAGAAATTAGCAGCATAACCACGCTGATAATGATGGCTGGATATGCGTAGTTCTTCTCGTAATAGAAATTACGTAACAGTTGACCTACTTGTTCTAATGGGATCCAGCTCGATGCTGTGAACAATACAAGGATAGATGCAACGAAAATAATTAGGCTATAGAGAAGCAGCAAGAGCCTGTCCACAATTTTACCCACGTAAGCTTGTCCCCTTCCTATAGTTAGAGGAAACCCCCTGCATGCTGTAGGGGGTTTCAATGATCCATATGGATGCAGCAATTCCGCCTTATTTCACTCGACCAGCAGCTGCTGTTTCTTCTTCAACCGGTTTCTCTGCCTGTTTAAAATGAACATCATGAATATGAACATTAACCTCAACGACGCTAAGTCCAGTCATTGATTCGATTGCGTGCTTCACATTCTGTTGAATGGCGCTAGCAACCTCAGGAATGCGATTCCCATATTCGATAATGATGGAGACGTCAATGGCAGCTTCACGTTGTCCGACTTCTACCTTTACGCCTTTGGACAAGTTCTTGCGTCCAAGCAATTCAGCAATGCCGCCAGCAAGTCCACCGCTCATCCCCGCTACTCCTTGCACTTCCACCGTTGCCAAACCGGCAATGATTTCAATAACCTCGGGGGCAATTTGGATGCTGCCCATGTCTGTTTTGACGTAATCCGGAGCGATTGTGCTCATTGTGGCACCTCCTAAGAATTTTTGGATAAGCCATCCTTAATTTATAACTATACCATTTTGCCAAAAATATGACAAATGATTATCTATGAATCTGCATCGTTCACATCGTGCTCTTCCAGGAATTTAATATCATGGTCGCCTTTGATGAACTTCTTGTGTTCAAGCAGTTTCAGATGAAACGGAATCGTTGTGTTAACACCGTCAACGGCAAACTCCGTGAGCGCTCTTTTCATGCGGGCAATCGCTTCATCGCGTGTACTTCCCCAGACGATTAGTTTAGCGATCATAGAATCATAGTGTGGTGGAATCGTATAACCCGGATAAACGGCACTGTCTACACGAACCCCGAATCCACCAGGAGGCAAGTAGAATTTCACTTGGCCTGCCGAAGGCATGAAGTTCCGGTTCGGATCTTCCGCGTTTACACGGCATTCGATCGCCCAGCCATTGATACGAACATCATCTTGCGAGAAGGATAACGGATTGCCTTCAGCAACGCTAATCATCTCTTGGATAATGTCGATCCCGGTAATCATTTCGGTTACGGGATGCTCGACTTGAATTCTCGTATTCATTTCCATGAAGTAGAAATTACCGTCAGGTCCAAGCAAGAACTCAAGTGTTCCTGCACCCGAGTAATTAACAGCCAGAGCTGCGCGAACGGCTGCCTGCCCCATAGCTGCACGCGTTTCAGGCGTTAGGATCGGACAAGGTGCTTCTTCTACGAGCTTCTGTCTGCGGCGCTGTACGGAACAATCACGCTCACCCAAGTGAACGACGTTGCCATGTTTGTCCGCTAAAATTTGAATCTCTACATGCTTCATGCCCGTTAAATATTTTTCCAAATAAATACCGGCGTTACCGAAAGCATTTTGCGCTTCTTGCTGCGCAGCCGTAATTTGGGAGACAAGCGTCTCTTCATTTTCGGCAATACGAATCCCTTTACCGCCGCCGCCGGCTGTCGCCTTAATGATAACCGGGTACCCGATATCTCTTGCGATGACGATTGCGTCTTCCACGTTTTCAACCAACCCATCAGACCCTGGAATGATTGGCACGCGCGCGTCCTTCATCGTTTGCTTGGCAACCGCCTTGTCGCCCATACGACTAATGGCGTCAGGTGAAGGACCGATGAACGTAATGTTGCAGCTTTCGCAAATTTCTGCGAAGTCGGCGTTTTCCGCTAAAAATCCATAACCGGGATGAATGGCATCACATTCTGTTAGTGTGGCAACACTCATCAGGTTCGTGAAGTTCAAGTAGCTGTCCTTGGACGCAGTCGGACCAATACAATAGGCTTCGTCAGCAAGTCGCACATGCAGCGCTTCACGATCTGCTTCCGAATATACAGCCACCGTATAAATGCCCAACTCACGGCAAGCTCGGATAATACGAACAGCTATTTCTCCTCGGTTCGCTATTAGGATTTTATGAAATTTCATTAATTTTCCTCCTAAGAGTTTTCCGTTAGCAAAATACTAACTTACTCCGGTCTCACCAAAAATAAAGGTTGTCCGTACTCAACAAGTTGACCGTTTTCAACGAGTACTTCAACGATTTCACCTTTGATTTCAGCTTCAATCTCATTCATCAATTTCATAGCTTCAACGATGCACACAACCGTTTTATCGCCTACTTTTTGACCAACACTTGCGAAAGGAGCAGCGCCAGGAGAAGCAGACTGATAGAAAGTTCCTACCATCGGTGAGACGATCTTATGTAAAGATGAGTCCTCTTGCTTAGCATGTCCAGTAGTCGCAGGTACAGAAGTTTCCAAAGCTGCAGCCGGTGCTGCGTGAGGAACACTTGCTTGACCAATCGGAGCATATGTGTGTTGAACTGGTGCTGTTACGTATACAGGCTCTGACTTATTCGGCTTGCGAATCGACAGGCGAGCACCTTCATTTTCAATTTCAAGTTCTTGTAAAGAGGATTGATCGACGAGTTTGATTAACTCTTTGATTTCACTCAATTTGAACATTCATGTCACTCCTTCAAAGTTGGTGAACCAGTAAAAAATGCGGTTTCATAGCCGCAACGTATGTATTATACCCATAAACGCAAGAAATGGAAAGAGTCCAGTTTTACCTGGACCCTTTCCTGTACCCTCCCTTGCCGTGTTTAAAGCTCTTTTAAACTATGGACGCACGTATTGAATTTTGATGTTTTCTGGGGCAGCACCAAGCTCCTTGACAACCATATCAACGATGGTAACCCCTTGGCTTTTCTCCAATTTATCGCTTTGAACGGTTACTTTCCATTTGTTTCCTTCTTGATTAACGATGGCTTGAGGGAAGTCTTTCATCAGCACATCTTGCAGATTTTCAACTTTTTCTTGAACATCTGTCAATTTGGATAAATCATTCGTTGCTTTCGCTACCGCTTCAGGTGTTTTTTTCGTGTCAATGATGATTTCCATCAGATCGGAAGAAGCTTTGGCGAAATATTCACTTTGTTTCATTTGCTCATTCGTGAAGTAGTCGCTTGCCGACGTTGTTTTCGCTTGTTCTTCCATTTGTTTCAGCACTTGATCGTCCGTTTTCACATTTGCGTTTGCATCAGTTTTCACGTCTGTTTTAGCATCAGTTTTCACATCAGCTTTTGCATCAGCTTTTGCATCTGTTTTTGCATCTGTTTTTGCATCTGTTTTTGCATCTGTTTTAACATCCGTTTTCGCGCCTGTCTTAACGTCTGTTTTTGTTGAATTTTGCGGCGTTGTTGCTTTCGTGTCGACTTTTGTATCTGTGCCAGTAGTTGCTTTTACGTCTGTTTTTGCTGCATTTGCCGTATCAACCTGAGCCATATCAATCTTCACTTCTTGGCTCTGCTTCGTCGTATCCGTCGATGCCAGATCCAGTTTATTCACATCCTCGGTGAACAAGTAGTACGCGGAGAGCACCACCATCAAGCTAAGCATAGATACGAGCCAAATTGTTTGTCTTTTTGCGTTCATTGTATATTCCTCCTCAATTTTGATTACCTATTGGATTTATTCACCGGTTTTCCGGGGTAAAATGGAGATACGATTCAATGGGACATCAAGCCCGCGCTCAACGGCTTCCGAAATCATTTTCTTCACCGTCAGATTCTCAGCGCCCTTCGCGACAACGATGACCCCTCTGATCTTAGGTTTGATATATTTGAGCACAAGCGGCTTCTGGTCGCCTGACACTTGATAGATAACCACTTCCCCGCTTCGCGTGACCTGGGATATATTCCGAGTCGCCCCGCCATTGTCGCGTTCTGTCGTCATTTGCTGGTTATCATTGTAATTTTTGTCGACGGTCAATTCCTCCGTTGACTCAATGGTGACCAGGACTTCAACATCGCCAACACCAACGATTTTTTGTAAAATATCTTTGAGCTGCGACTGATACGCCAGTTCATATTCGTGAAAGCTCGAGTTTTCCTTGGATGTATTATTGAGAAATGTTTCTTTACTGGGAGGCGGAGAGGCTCTGCCCGCAGTGATGGGATCAACCTCTTTTACAGTCATAAATGCATTCATAATCATCAGCGCCGCTCCCATAAGTCCGATCATGATGACCCATAGGAGTGTGTTCTTACGTTTCGGCCCTCCCGGACCTCCGCCGAATTTGTTCTCCATCCATTGCAGCAATGTTCCCATCGATTCACCTCGCAATCCTTCCATTCCTTTGTTCAACTTGGATATCAATGCGTGCAGGCTCAACCAGCCAATTGCGCGTAATGCCTTGTTTCAGTCGTTCAACCTCCTGCTCGTAAGGGGCTGATGCCTGAGCCGATGCTGCCATCTCTTTCTCATTCGTTTTAATCCTTATCGGATCAATAGGCTTAACCGGTTCCATCGCAGCAATACTTTTGGATCCAGCAGCAGGACTTGACTTGCTTTTGACTTCTATATCATCAAGGGTGACCCTGACTTTCGTAATGGCAGGTTTCCCATTATTGTCTATTTGCGCGACGACCTGAACGTCATGAACGGTTAGGTCCGTCTGTTTCTGAATGTCCTCTTTCATCAGTCCGGCAAGCTGGGTCTGGATCATCTGCTGTGATTGCTCTTGGCCCGCAGCCTGAAGCTTTTGGGCATCCTTCGTAATCACATCGAGTGATTTCATCCAGGAACTTCCTCCACTTCCGCTAGCAAGCATCGTCTTTTCGTTTTGCTGCTTTTCGGCTTGGCTAAGCAATTGATCCACATCCCAATCTTTCTGAAATAACTGCAAGACGGGCGTTAAAAGTGTTAGTAGGATGAATAAGCTCATGACGGTTTTTACATAGCGCTGCATGGTGTTGCTGGGAAGCAGAAGATCAACGAAGGTAGCCAGCATAATGACCATGATGACCGTTTTCAGCCATCCGCCTAACCAGTTCATAGCGAATCTCCTTTCACCGCATCATCACCGAGACATTACTGATCGTAATCATGATCGTTAAAGCCAGAAAGAACATTAAACTCACAGCCGCAAGCGCAGCGAAAACGTAGATCAAGCTTTTGCCAATCGTCTGCAAGCAAGCAATGATCGGGCTGTCTCCCAAGGGCTGCATAACCGCTGCGGACAAGTTGTAGATAAAAGCCAAGGTCAGAATCTTGATCGCCGGGAACGCGCACAGCATGATCAGAATGACAACGCCGACAAGTCCGATCGCATTTTTCACGAGCAAGGATGCACCTATGACCGTCTCCGTTGCATCGGAGAATAAACGCCCTACCACGGGAACAAAGTTGCCTGTGATATATTTGGCTGTTCGGATGGCTACGCCATCTCGCACCGCACCGGCAGTCCCTTGAATCGAAATCACGCCGAGGAAAACAGTGACGAAAACCCCGAGCATGCTAAGACTGATTGTGCGAAGCAGGTTGGCCAGCTGGGTGACTTTGTATTTGTCACTTAGCGAGCTCACGATGTGCAGAACGGCCGAGAAGAACAATAACGGAAAAACAAAGACATAAATCGCCGTGCCCACAGAGTGAATCATGAAAACGATAAGCGGATGCAAGATGGCTACTGAGGTTACATTTCCCATAGAAGCTAGCAGTGTTAGCAGCAGCGGCATGATTGCGATCATGAATTCTATCATCGATGTGATTGCAGTTTTGGCATATCCGATTGCTACGCTGAAGGAATTGATCGCGATAATAATCAAGACCATGTAGGTAATGGAATAGCCGAGCTTGCTTACCGTGTTTCTTTCGAATGAACTCTGCAGCGTTTCGAGAATCATGCTGAAAATCGTTAGAATCACAATGGAAGCGAGCAGTTTGCCGTTGATGATGATTTCATGGAAAACGTAGCGCAAGAGTCCTTTGAAAATGCTTTTCATGCTGATGCCCTTCGTGCCCAGGAGCAGTTCCATGAAGGTTGGCGTCTTGCTTTCGGGGAAGTAGCCGCCGTAATCTTTCATGAGCTTATCCCAATATTGCTCGACAGGCTCCGTATTCAGATGTTCTGCTTGCTCCTTGATGATGGCGTCTGTCGGTGATTCTGCGGTCGAGAAGCTCGACATACCAAGCCATAAGGCCATTATCATGATGAACAAGATGATCCAGCGGTTGTTCAGCTTCTGGTGCGAATAAAGCAGGTTCATTTGAGTCACTCCTAAATGGATCATCTAAGCAGGGAGAAGCTTAACGACAGTCTCGATGATGACGGTAATGATCGGAATCGCCATTACCATAATGAGCACTTTCCCAGAGAGTTCGATCTTGGAGGCGATGGATTCTTGTCCGGCATCGCGCACAATTTGTGCGCCGAATTCAGCAATGTAGGCAACTCCGATGATTTTCAGGATCGTTTTAAGGAACACCATATTGATATTTGATTTTTGCGCTAAATCTTCAAGCACCTGGATGACACTGGAGATTTTGCCGATCAGAAACAAGAAAATCATGATGCCTGTAAAGGCCGCCAGCAAGAACGCAAACATGGGTTTCTGCTCCTTGATGATGAGCGTTAGTATCGTAACGATGAGCCCCAGGCCTACAATCTGGATGATTTCCATACGGCGCACCTCATTGGAATAAGAAGATCGTTTTGATTTCTTTAAACAAATGATCGAGCATGCTGACAACCATGAAGAGCACGACCACGAAGCCAATGACCGTGACCCAGTGTGCCATATCCTCTTTCCCCATCTGCTTGAGCACCGAATGGATCATCGCGATGATGATGCCGATGCCGGCAATCTGGAAAATGGCATTCACATCTACGTTCATTCCAGGCACCTCACTCTGTTGACAAGGAACTTCTGCATAGGGTAAGTTCCTCGCTTCCCTTAATACATCAAAATTACGATTAGTGCTCCGATAAGGACACCCAGGCTTTTCCACATTTTCTCGTAACGGCGTTGATCTTCTCTGGACTCGGTCTCTTCTGCCTGAAGCTGTGAAATAGCTAGCCGCAAATGCTTGATTTGATCACTGCGATCCGTCACGCCCAGTACAGACCCGAGCTGTAGTACAACCTCTTGCTCGGCTTGCTTCATCGATGTTCTTCCCCATACATCCTTAACGCTTCTATGCCAAATGTCACGAGTCGATGTCCCGTCACTCGCCAGCAACCGCTCCGATGTTAATCGAAACAAGGAGGACAGCGGTTCAGCAACTTGTTTGCCAAGAGAGGAGAAGGCTTCGGGCAGTGGTGTAACTGCGTATGTGATTTCTGTTTCCATGCGTCCCAGCGCCGAAATCAGCATCCGGATTTGTTTAGGTCGCCTAACGTAATGAGCGGCTTGCAGAAAACCATACAAGGTGGCGGCACTGATAATGAGCACCCCGCCAACGAATTTCAGCATCTTTCATCATCCTTTACGTGCAGGATAGTGTTCCAATGGCTTACCCGACCGATCCAGTATGCGATAGGCAGCAGGCTCGCCTTTTCTTCGATGCAGGATGACATATCTCGTAAATACACCCTCTTCCAAAAGCTGCTTCAGAACAGGCCTCATTCGCACATCCTCATAATCGGCACCGTGCGCGGTTGCAACGACGCGAATCCCCGTATGGACAGCCTCGTGGATCGCTCCTGCATCTTCTGGCCGGCCGATTTCATCGACGACCAGCACATCCGGCGATAAGGATCGGATCATCATCATCATGCCTTCCGCTTTTGGGCAGCCGTCCATGACGTCTGTTCTCGGTCCGAGATCGAATCTGGGCACTCCTCTGACACAAGCCGCCAACTCCGAGCGTTCATCGACTACGCCTACCTTCTTGCCTGTCGTCCCCAGGCTGTTCACGCCCCACTCTCCGCGGCTGATGAGCCTGGCCATGTCACGGACCAGGGTTGTCTTCCCTTGCTGCGGCGGCGAGATCACGAGCGTGTGATGGACGCTTCTCCGAATGGGGTCGAAGAGATGCGGCAGCACCTGCTTGCCCACCCCTTGAATCTCGCGGGCAATCCGAATGTTAAACGAGCTAACATCGCGAATCTGCTTAACATCCCCTTGATCTAACACCGTGCGCCCGGCTAGTCCGACGCGATGGCCGCCGGCAATGGTGATATACCCTCTCCGCAGTTCTTCTTCATGGGTGTACATGGAATGGTTCGTCAGCATTTCAAGCAAGGTCAGGCAATCTTGTCGGGTTGGCTTGTACGCCCGATCTTCCGCAGTCACCAATTGGCCTCTCTCATCAACGAAAGCGTACCCATCCCCCCAGATCAACTCGAAGGGGCGCGATTCTCTCACCCTGATTTCCTCAACGCTAGCTTGTACGTCCGGCGGCAAAGATGAGAGTAGTATTCGAAGCGTTTGAGGAAGAATGTGCATGATCGTGTCGTGCATAGCGAAACATCCCTCCAAGTTGTCCAGTCTTCTATATTCATTTCTATGCTTAATAGAAAGAAATATGACCGATTACTTTTTTAAAATACCAATGAATAGACAGCTTACTCCCGCAATCACCCAGAGCATCTTCCCATAGGAAAGCTTCTCTGCTATCCCTACCAAACCTATCGTCGTAGTAGCTAGTAGTACTAGAGGACCTACTAGAGCGAGCGTAGAGTTCACTAGCAGCGCTTTCTCCACGGTCGCCAGTCTCAGCATCACGATCGCTGCTATGATCTCTATGCTCCCTGACATCAGCCTCAGCGACGCCATCGCTAGGACAATTTTGTTCATGTTTTCTACTCCTTTCGTAAAAAGAAACAGCTTTTTTGAACCACACTGCACCAAAGCAGCTCGCGGAGCATTGATATAAAAGGCTGGAAGAGCGACTTTTGTAAAACTGTTCCTACCGCATAAGAACCTATCTAATAAATGGAACAGTTTTACAATGGAGCCTGGAGGTTTTTATATCAATGCGGAGCACGCTAACCTAGTTTATTGGTCGGTGCGGTTCAACGACAGCTCACTCTTTTTACCCTACCTTATGCGGGCTCGTCTGATTTTAGGCATAGTGGGCACCACCATTTGCCCAGATGCATATGCTGTACACATAATTGAACCTTCGAAGGACAGTGAGGAGAAATACCGATGGAAGTTACCTCTTATTTGAACTGGAATCCCGTTCTGGCCGACCCCACAGGACAAAGGCAGGCCAAACCCAGAACGCTGGGTAAAACAATGGTAATGGATAAAGGCCTAGGGCCAAATGCATTTGAAGATTTGCTTACCGCGGGCAGCAATCATGTGGATTTGATCAAACTCGGCTTCGGCACATCTCCTCTATATCCGCAGCATGTGCTGAAAAGCAAAATTAACGCCGCCAAAGAAAATGGCATTTGCATCTATCCGGGAGGAACTTTTCTCGAAGTTGCGATCACACAGCACGCAGTGGATTCCTATTTCGATATGATTGTCGCACTCGGATTTAACGGTGTTGAAATATCCAATGGAACCATTGATTTCGACCGTAAGCTTAGAAATGAGTTGATCGCGCGTGGGCTAGACGAAGGACTAGAGGTTGTTACCGAATATGGTAAAAAGGGCTGGGGTTCTGCCATCGAATTAGAGGAATTAATCGAGACTGTTATGCTAGACACCGAATTCGGAGCTTCCCTAGTCACGATTGAAGCTCGTGAATCCGGGATGGGTGTCGGGATTTTTGATTCACAGGGAAAATGTAAGGATGAGGAAGTTGGGCAAGTGCTCTCTGCCGTTCCCGGACAGCGGCTTCTGTGGGAGGCTCCGCTCAAAAGTCAACAGGTGCACTTGATTAGCATGCTTGGAGCAGATATCCACTTGGGCAATATCTCGCCGGATGAGCTTATTGCTTTGGAAGCATTGCGCAGAGGACTGCGTTCCGATACGTTGTCCTTAGGTACCAGAAAGGAATAAAAGATGCATATCGAGGTTGTCGCCAACATCGGCGAAGCAAGAAGTGACGATTTTCTTCATAAAACCGTCATCGTCGTTGATGTTATCCGTGCAACTAGCACGATCATCACCGCATTGATTAACGGATGCAAAGCCATCGTTCCAGTGGATACCGTTCTGAGGGCCAAAGAACTGCAGCAAGAGGGTGATCTGCTTGGAGGGGAACGCTTTTGCAAGAAAATTCCCGGTTTCGATTTCGGTAATTCACCATTGGAATATACCAAGGAAGCTGTACAGGGCAAACGAGTAATCCTGACGACAACGAATGGCACTAGAGGCATTCAAAAAGCAATAAAAGCCGATCAAGTGCTGGCAGGTTCTTTTTTAAATAGTAAAGCTTGCGCAGCGGCCGCGATTGCCTTCAAGAGGGACACTGTTATTCTATGCGCAGGGACACAAGACGTCTTCTCCCTAGAGGATGGACTTTGTGCTGGGCATATTCTTGAGGAGCTGAACCTGGCTCTAGGCGAGAAACAGATAGCAACCAATGATTTCGGCTTAGCTATGCGAGGATGTTTTTTACAAGCCCAAAAAACGTTATACGATACACTGCTGTCTTCCACGAATGGAAAAAAAATGTGCAAGTCCGGTTTTCAGGCGGATATTGAAGCCTGTGCCAAAACAAATATCACGGATCAAGTGCCGGTCCTGGAACGTGATCAAATGGTGCTGCTGGGGACTTCAGGGCGTCCTGCGTTCTAAATACAAGCCCCTCTCATAAACTAAGATGGAAAGTTATGAGGGTGAGGGGTTTTGATGATGAATGGCAATATAATCTTAGTTACACTCATTGTTATTGGACTCATAGGCCGTTCTCCGATTATTACAACTGCTTCTTGCATGCTGCTTGCCTTGAAACTGGTTGGATTAATGCGGTTTTTCCCCGCCATGGAGCGCAGAGGCTTGGAGCTGGGATTGCTTTTTCTGACCATTGGCGTCCTTGTGCCTTTTGCGAGTGAACGAATCTCGATGAAGGACATCATGTCGGTATTTACCTCTTGGCCGGGAATCATTGCTCTACTTGGGGGAGCGATTGCAACCTATATGAACGGAAAAGGGTTGGAGCTATTAAAAATAGACCCACAATTAATTGTGGGTCTTGTCATTGGTTCCATTTTTGGCATTATCTTTTTGCGGGGGATTCCGGTCGGCCCTTTGATGGCCGCCGGGATCACAGCTTTTTTATTAAAAGTCGCTTATTTCATATCCGATAAATTCAGTTGAGAACTGGGATTATCTGCGATCTTGCGGTCCGCCAACGAAGGCTTGCTCCGTTGTGTCCAAGCCGTAAGCCGTGTGCAGAGATTGAATCACTTCCGTCAAGTTCGAGTTCTCGATGACGCAAGAGACTTTAATCTCGGACGTGCTGACCAGCGAGATGGAGATGCCCAGGTCAGAAATCACTTTAAACATCGTAGCAGCAACCCCAGGCGTACTAACCATGCCGGCGCCAACGATGGATACTTTCACCATGTTCACTTCGGAAGTTACTTCACGGAAGCCGATTTCACCGCGGATGGATTCAATCGCATCCAACGCTTTTTCACGGTCAGCAAGTGTCGTTGTGAATGAGAAATCCGCTGATCCATTAAGTACACCGCTTTGTACAATGATATCTACATCGACTTGAACCTCGGCAAGCGCCATGAATACTTTTGCCAGCTGGCCCGGTTTCTCGGGTACACCTAGAATACTAACTCTTGCCACATTCTTGTCATAGGCGATGCCACGGACAACGATTCCTTGCTCCATCACTGCTTCCTCCTTCACGTTGGTACCTTCATTGTTAGTAAAGCTGGAACGTACCACCAAGGTAACGTTATAGTTTTTGGCATATTCCACTGCTCTTGGATGAAGTACAGCAGCTCCCAAATTCGCAAGCTCCAGCATCTCATCATAAGAAATTTCGTTCAGCTTTCTCGCTACTTTCACAATGCGCGGATCTGTTGAGTAAATACCATCTACGTCGGTATAAATCTCACAAAGATCTGCTTTGATCGCAGCAGCAAGAGCAACAGCCGTCGTATCGGAACCGCCGCGGCCAAGCGTTGTAATCTCTCCAGCTTCCGTCATACCTTGGAAACCGGCTACAATCACGACATTGCCTTGTTCGAGCGCATTCAGAACGCGCGCTGGCTGAATATCCGTGATTCTCGCTTTTCCGTGCACATCTTCCGTGAAAATCCCGCTCTGCCAACCGGTGTAAGAAACTGCTTGTTCCCCTAAACTATGTATCGCCATCGATAAGAGGGCTACAGAAACCTGCTCTCCTGTCGTTAAGAGCATATCCATTTCACGAGCCGGTGGGGCTCCATCGTAAATTTGCTTAGACAGGTCGATAAGATCGTCCGTTGTATCTCCCATCGCAGATACGACAACAACGCAGCTGTGACCTGCTTGCTTTCGCTCAACGATTCTTTTTGCAACACGTTTCATTCGCTCCGCATCACCGACAGAGCTTCCGCCAAATTTCATCACTATTAGAGACAAAGCTGACCCACTCCTAACGCATACTAGTGCATAACAATTCAATATTATAGCATAAAATGTGGTTTTGTGTGAAAATTTGCACACACAAAATAAAAAAACTCCCTGACTTGTCAAAAGTCAGAGAGGCTTGTCCTAGTTGAAACTAGGCGCGGGAGATATAACGGCCATCTTCGGTATCAACTGTAAGCACGTCGCCTTCGTTGATGAACAGTGGAACTTGAACAACAAGGCCCGTTTCCACTTTTGCACCTTTAAGCGCGCCTTGAGCTGTATTGCCTTTAACGCCCGGCTCTGTTTCTACAACTTTCAAGTCAACGCTTTTCGGCAGATTGATCCCAAGAATTTCACCTTGGTAGCTCAATATTTTGATGTTCATGTTCTCAAGAAGGAAGTTCAATTCCCATTTCAATTGCTCGCGGGAAAGGCTGAATTGATCAAACGTTTCCGTGTCCATGAACGTGAACTCGTCGCCGCTTGCATACAGGTACTGCATTTCGCGGTTATCGATGTGTGCACGGCCTACGTTCTCGCCCGCACGGAAAGTACGCTCAACGGTGTTGCCGTTGCGCAGGTTTTTCAGCTTGGAGCGCACGAATGCAGCGCCTTTACCTGGTTTAACGTGTTGGAAGTCTAGAACTGTAAAAATATCGTGTTCTACTTCAATGGTAAGTCCTGTCTTGAAATCATTTACTGATATCACTTGTGAATCCCTCCGCTAGTCAATAATAAGAAAATCTTTTGTAGAACTTGTAAGTATTTTAATGCCGGTGTCAGTAATTACTGCGTCATCCTCAATTCGAACTCCCCCAAAACCAGGAAGATAAATGCCAGGTTCCACCGTAACCACCATACCAGGAGTTAAAATTGTATCCTCGGTTTTCGCCAAGCGCGGAGACTCATGAACCTCCATGCCTAAACCATGTCCGGTACTGTGACCGAAGTAATCGCCATAGCCATGCTTCACAATAACATCTCGTGCATAAGCGTCGCCTTCTCTGCCCGTAATCCCCGGCTTGAGATTGGCTAAACAGTTAAGTTGAGCTTCCAGCACAATATCATAAATTTCTTTATGCTTGTCCGTTGGCTTTCCTAGCATAACCGTTCTTGTGATGTCAGAGCAATACCCTTTATAATACGCTCCAAAATCTAATTTGACAAATTCGTTTATTTGGAGCACGCGATCACTTGCTTTGCCATGTGGCAGAGCGGAGCGTTCGCCGGAAGCAACAATCGTTTCGAACGATGTCGATGTGCCACCGTTTTTGCGGATAAACATTTCAATCTCAAGCGCAATATCGAGTTCTTTCACGCCTGGCTTGATATAGGACAAAATGTGTGAAAAGGTTTGATCAGCCAAATCTGCTGCTTCCTGCATCACTTGCAATTCAACATCGTCTTTGACCATTCGGATGCCCTCGACGAGTTTCGCCGTCGGCAAAAGCTCAATGCCTGGTAAAGCTGCTTGATAACCCAGGAAGTCACCATAGGACACATCCCCTTGCTCGAAGGCAAGTTGTGTGATCCCTTGTTGATTCAAGAGTCCTTTAACAGATTCCATCACTTTAGCCTGATGCTCAACCACTTCAAAAAGCTTCGCTTGTTGAGGGGCTTGCGTCATATAACGGAAATCTGTCAAAAGAATTGCACGATCTAACGTTATAAGAACATAGCCGGAAGAACCGGTGAAGCCAGATACATATGTACGGTTATAGGCATTCGTGATGAGTACAGCCGGTAAATTTTGCTCTTGCATAACCTTGCGAAGACGTTCAATACGTTTCTCCTGCATCGAAATCACCATTCCTTCTTTTACTGCATATGGGATAAAAGTGCTCTCAAACCCAGCTCATAGCTCTGCACGCCAAAGCCGCTAATCTGACCGATAACAACTGGCGCGGTGACCGAGTGATGACGAAACTCCTCGCGCTTATGAATGTTCGATAGATGAACTTCAACGGTAGGCAATTGAACGGAAGATAACGCATCGCGAATGGCGTAGCTATAATGCGTAAAGGCGCCAGGGTTAATGAGAATGCCGTCTTTCGTACCAAAGGCTTCATGAATTTTATCAATAATATCGCCTTCATGATTCGATTGGAAGCTCTCAATCTCAACCGAAAGAACTTCGGCTAATTCAGTCAAGCCTTGAATAATGACGGGTAGGGAAACCGTTCCGTACACACCAGGTTCACGTATACCCAGCATATTCAAGTTGGGCCCGTTAATCACCAGAACCTTTTTCAACAGGAATCACTCCCCAGGATTTTTCAGTTGCACAGACTTTATCCGCCTATTTAACCTTTGATATTTTACCATAACTTTCATGTCTTGTGTATAGGTTGTCTTGTTCTTGTATCTGTGTACTCGATCGCGATGGAATATCCAATAAACATTCCCCACACCAGGAATAAACATAGGTCCGTCAGAATGCTGTTGAGGTCCAGATCCGTAATCCAGTATGTCATTCCCGCCAATGGACCGATTAACAAATAGATCGCCGCCCACCAGAGCGCCCCATACCCAATTCCCCACCAGGCAGATTGCAGCTTCCACATTGTAACCATATAGATGAAGGCCGCGATGATGGAAAACACCGTAAAAAAGCCCCAGCCAACGAGTACCCCCTGCCAAGTCAGCAGAAAGTCATGTTTGAAAAAAGGCTCTACAAGAAAACCCACCACAATGTTGGTAAATTTAAAATAGTGTTCAATTATTTTCATTGCTCCCCAAATGAGGCCGGCGAAAAAGCCAATATATAAAACGAAAAGCCAACGATTTGTTTTCAATTCCCCCACATTTTTCTCATTCATTAGTCGTCTTCTTCCTTTCTCTACAGAGATTGCACGTCAATCACAGGTAAGAATAGTATGTTCTACCGTTATCGGTAGCATTCAAACCGTGAATCCGTTACAATAGGAAAGTACGAAAAACCGAATTCGAGAAGGATAAGAAGGTGGATCTCATGGCAGAACAAAACAGTATATACGGAGGACAAGCCGTCATTGAGGGCGTCATGTTCGCAGGAAAAAATGTGCATGTAACCGCCGTGCGCAAGAAAGATGGCTCACTTGATTTCTTGGAAGTCCCTAGGAAAGATATTCCCTGGGTACAATCGCTCAAGAAGATCCCATTGGTCAGAGGGATTGTCGGCATTATAGAATCCAGCGCCAAAGGTGCTCAGCATCTTAATTTCTCAGCGGAATCCTTCGCTGAACAAGAAGGCGAGGACAAGTCCTCAGCCAATAAAGATGAGAAGCCTGGCTTTTTCTCAAATATTTCGATGATCCTCGGTGTAGCGGTTGTGGGTGTGATCTCGTTCCTTTTTGGGAAATTCGTGTTCACCCTAGTCCCGGCAATCATTGAACAGTTTTTGTTTGGGAATGTATTTAGCAATCAAATTCTTCATAATCTTATAGAAGGTGTTATCAAGATTATTTTGCTTGTCGGATATATCTACTTCATATCCTTAACACCGATGATTCGCAGACTTTTCCAATATCATGGAGCTGAGCATAAAGTCATCAGCGCCTATGAAGCAGGCGTCGAGTTAACCGTCAGCAATGTACAGAAATTCAACACGCTGCATTATCGTTGCGGCAGCAGCTTCATTGTTTTTACCGTTTTGATCGGCGTCGTTATCTACTCATTCCTGCACTATGATGGATATGTAGAACGTATCTTGCAGCGTTTAGTGCTGCTACCCGTTGTAATCGGGGTTTCTTATGAAGTGCTAAGATTTACGAACTCCCTTCGTGAAGTGCCGGTTCTCCGCTACCTGGGGTATCCGGGACTATGGCTCCAACTGTTGACAACCAAAGAACCTGAAGACAGCCAGGTTGAGGTGTCCATCGCTTCTTTTAACCGGATGCGTGAAGCAGAAAAAAGAATAATGGAGGGACGGGTATGAGAAGAAGATTTTCGCCGGTCGAGATCGCTATCGGTGTTTTGATTGCGATTGGATTGTTGGTAAGTTTGCGAACTTTATTCATTCCAATTCTCGTATTAGGGCTTATATTTCTTCTATACAAATTCCCACCGTCTCGTTGGAAAAAACCTTCCTATGGCAGCCGAGGCTCATCTAAGCCAAAAAGGAAAAACGCAAAATTTCGCGTCATCAACGGAACGAAAGATTCAGACTCGGATGATTATCCGAAATATCACTAAGCCCTGATTTTCACTTGGATGGAATGCGAAGTACGTATTTCTCATAATTCTCTTCGTAGGTTTTGGCGGTCCATTTAGTAAAGTAGTCATTGGTCGCTTGGTATCCGGAATCGTACAGGGACAAACTCAATTCTTTAGACAAATTGAATTGTGTATTTCCCACACCGAGCGTTGGAATTTTGACTGTACGGAACCGGTTTTTCATCTCAATGTATCGCTCATCATGTGCACTCAGCATCGTCCCGAACAATGCTTCAAGCATCGTAATCGGTCCTCTAATGGTGTGCGTGGGCGTCTCACTTTTACCGACCAATTGAAACCCGATGACGGGAATGATTTCTTCCCGATCGGTGTCCCGGTCGAACACCCACAAGGGATAATTGCTTAGCAACCCACCATCAACGATATAATAAAACTGCTCTGCGAATGGCGCTGCCTTTGCAGAGCTTTTTATTTGCCGGCGAATCATAACCGGATCAAAAAAATAGGGGATGCTCGTGCTCATCCGCACTGCTTTGGCGATTGAAAACTTCCGCGGATCAATCCCATACTGCGCAATATCCGCAGGCAAAATAAGCAGCTTGCCTTGCGTAATATCAGATGCGATAATACGCAGCTGATTGGGCTTGAGATCTCCGAAATTGCGGATGCCCTTGGCAGCAAGCAGCCCCGACACCCACTGCTCCAGCGCTTCACCGGAGTAGAGGCCTTTCTTGATCAGCAGCCGCGCCGCCGGCCCAATGATCTTGGTATTAAAAATCGGCGATCGCTGCATAAACGATTTAAAAGGAGTCCTGAGGATGATTTCTCTCATCTCTTCTCCGGTATAGCCAGCTGACAATAAAGCCGCTACAATCGATCCAGAGCTTGTACCTGCGACTTGATGGAACACATGCCCCTGCTCCATTGCTGCAGTGACGCCGCCGGCAAGCGCTATCCCCTTAACGCCGCCGCCTTCGAACACGCCATTGATTAACATTCGACACCCCTCCCCGAAATCAAACAAAAGGGCTTACTTTGTTATGTATGCGGGGGCAGTTTGTTTCTATGCAGAATAAAAAGACAGAGCGCCGCTCGTTGCGGCCTCTGTCTAGTTATCAGCTTCTAATTCTTTACGAACATTCAGGAGTTCATCTGTCCGACCTGGATCTCTGCGGAAATATTCGACCAAAGTCTCGATACATGTAATGGAATCCCAGCTTAGATGATGCTCGATTCCCTCAACATCCTTATATATATTGTCCTCTTGGACGCCAATGATTGTTAAGAAATTTTCGAGCAGTTGATGACGTTCAACTAGTCGTTTGCCCATTTTCTTACCTTTTGGAGTTAACATAAGTCCGCGGTACTTCTCATAGATCAGATAATTGTCTTTGTCCAGCTTTTGAATCATTTTCGTCACGGAGGAGGGATGCACTTCAAGCCCTTCAGCAATGTCGGAGACACGAGCGTAACCTTTCTCGTCTATGAGTTTATATATTCTCTCCAGATAGTCTTCCATGCTAGGCGTAGCCATTGCTTTATTTCCCCCTGCTTTCCTTTATTTCCTGCCACTTGCTTACCTATCATAATCCATCAACCTCGATGCGGTCAAATATCCCATGGTTCATCCACTCTGTTCTCTGGCAAACTAAATGTCAGGAACGAACTTCATCCCGGCTTATTGAGAGGAGAATCGCATGTCAACAGAATTACTCAGTAGACCCGTACCTAACACAGCCGTCTTCGTACCAGAGCTTGTTTATTTTGAACCTGATGCGATGAATTATACCAAGGGCAAGATGATCTATGAGTGGGCCAAGCAGCAAGGGTTAGAGATTCATATGACAACCTCGCATAATCAAATACGCGATCTTCCGGGTGATACCGAGCTTGAAAAATATCGTATAGCCAAACGAACTTTGGTTGTCGGCATACGCAAAACGCTTAAATTCGACACTTCAAAGCCTTCTGCCGAATATGCGATTCCAATCGCCACTGGCTGTATGGGGCACTGCCACTACTGCTATCTCCAAACTACTTTAGGGGCGAAGCCTTACATTCGTGTTTACGTCAATATCGACGATATTTTAGGCGCTGCTCAAAAATATATCGATGAACGGGTACCGGAAATCACCCGTTTTGAAGCTGCCTGTACCTCGGACCCTGTAGGTTTGGAACATATTTCGGGCTCCTTGAAGCAGCTTATCGAATTCATGGGACAGCAGGAGCACGGTCGATTACGGTTTGTCACCAAATACCACCATGTAGAGCCGCTATTAGATGCCAAACATAATAAGCATACCCGTTTTCGCTTTAGTGTGAATGCCGATTATGTGATTAAAAATTTTGAACCGGGAACTTCCAAATTTCACGAAAGAATCGAAGCTGCCGGAAAAGTGGCTAAAGCCGGGTATCCCCTTGGCTTCATTATTGCCCCCATCATTTGGCACGAAGGTTGGGAAGAAGGTTATGCTACCCTTTTGGAACGGCTTCACCAAGAACTCCCAACCGAAGCTACGATCGATTTAACCTTTGAAATGATTCAACATCGCTTTACCAGAACGGCCAAAAACGTCATTGAAAAACGATATCCCAAAACAAAGCTTGAGATGGATGAAGAAAAACGTAAATACAAATGGGGCCGCTGGGGGCAAGGTAAATATGTGTATCCAGATGAACAAGCGAACGCACTAAGGGAATTTATCACAGAACAAATTTTTGATAAATTCCCTCAAGCCAAAATTGAGTATTTTACTTAAAACTTCAACCAATCCGGGGTTATGGTGTTTAACCAAAGTGTGATCTGCGTCATTTTACCTGTATAAAGTAAAACCGCAATCACCACCATTAAACCCCCTCCAATTTTCATAATGAGGTTGGAATAACGCAAAATCCATTTGGTTGAACCGATAAAAAAGGAGAGGATAAAAAACGGAATCGCGAATCCTAACGAGTAGGCGGTTGTTAGCTGAAACCACGTTCCAGGCTCTGTAGTTGCCAAAGCGAGAATCGCCGACAAGATGGGTCCTACACAAGGAGACCATCCTGCAGCAAACCCCATTCCTACCAGCACTGAACCGAGATATCCCGCGGGACGGAACTTGATTTGCAGCTTGCGTTCTTTCATTAACCATTGTGGTTGGAAAACGCCAAGTAAAAACAATCCCATGATAAAAATCAATAACGCTGCAATTTGCCGAAGCAAATCTCGATAATCAATAAAAAAATTACCTAAAAATCCTGCCGTTAAGCCGAGCGCATAAAAAATGATAGAAAACCCGACGATAAAACTTAACGTATGCAGCATAGTTTGCCTGCGAACCTGGGATGATGTCTCACCCGATTTCAATTCACTTACCGAAATTCCTGTTATGTAGGAAAGATAAGAAGGATATAATGGCAAACAGCATGGCGAAATGAAGGATGCGATCCCCGCCCATAAAGCAATCCATAAATTCACAGAGTCCATGTTAAATCCTCAATCCTCTTTTTAAAATGATCCCGATCAACATTGCAATGAGTGTAAGCACAACCGTTCCACCCGGAGCGAGATCCCAAACGCCAGCAACAACCAAGCCAATGACAACCGCAATTTCTGAAAAAATAACAGCCAAAATAACGGAGTGTTTAAAGCTTCTTGCGATTAGCAAACTACATGCGACTGGAATCGTAAGCAAGGACGAAACAAGCAGTGCGCCTACAATCTTGATGGCAACCGAAATAACGAGTGCAGTAAGCATTGTAATCATCATATTATAATATTTAAGCGGAAGTCCACTTACGCTAGCGGCATCCTCATCAAAAAACATGAGAAAGAACTCTTTAAAGTGAACAGCAATGACCCCGACCACAAGCACTGATACCCCGAGAACAACCCATAGATCTTGCCGATCCAGCGTATAAATGCTTCCGAACAAATAGCTCATGACATTCATATTAAAGCCTTTGCCCAACGTAAAAAGAATCGTAGCCAGCGCGACGCCACCTGACATGATGATGGCGATGGAGAGCTCTGCATAGGTTTTATAAGCTTTGCGCAGACGTTCAATCGCGAACGAAGCTAACAAGGCGAAAATAAGCCCAACGCCCAAAGGGTACACGTTAATAAGAAATCCCAGGGCGACCCCCGCAATAGAAACGTGAGCGAGTGTATCTCCGATCATCGACAATCGCCGAAGGACAAGAAAAACGCCCATTAATGGCGCTGTCAGCCCGATCAATATACCGCCAATTAAAGCGCGTTGAAAAAAATACTCCGTGAATATGTCCAAAATGCCCGCTCCTTACTGAACTCCGATCATCTCGCGAATCTGGCCGATCGAATGTGTCAAATTCGTTTCCCGGCAATCCTCGGGATCATGGGTATGCTTCACATGAAACTTGATACCGCCGCTTACTTGCTGCGGCTCCGAACCTAAATATGACTGCATCATGTCCATATCATGCGACACCATGATGAACGTCATATGATGATGCTGATGCATGTGGCGGATCATCCGGAAAAATCCGAGCTGCGATTCCGCATCAATCCCCACGGTCGGCTCATCCAATATGAGCAGCTCCGGATTGTTCACAATCGCGCGCGCGAGGAAAGCGCGTTGCTGTTGTCCGCCCGACAGCTGGCCGATTTTACGGTCAGCTAAGTCCTCGATGCGCATGGCCAGCATCGCGTCTTCCGCTTTTTGCAGGTCAGCTTTGGACAACCTGCGGTAGATCCGCTTCTTCGAATACATCCCGGATAAAACAATTTCCCGCACAGTAGCCGGGAATAAGGGATTGAAGGCATTTTTTTGCGGAACATAGCCAATGCGTTCCCAATCTTTGAATTGGCTTAGTGGACTGTCAAACAACCTGATCTCCCCGCTCGTAGGCTTAAGAAGACCTACGAGCATTTTGAGCAGCGTTGTTTTACCTGCACCATTGGAGCCAATGACACCAACAAAATCTCGTTCAAGCACATTAAAACGAAGCTTATCAATGACCTTCTTATTTTCGTATGAGAAGGAAACATCATCAATAGACACGATACTCTGGTGGCAGAAATCTTTATGGCTTATCTCCATGTTCATAACCCCTGACTCATAATGAACTACCTTTCTATTGTAAGGCAGTCACTAAATTTTTCAAATTTTTGTCCATGATCGAGATATAATCCTCGCCAGCGTCAGCTTGCTCCTTCGTTAATCCTTCAAGAGGATTCAATACCATCGTTTCTACCTTGGCATCTTTGGCTAACGTCTTCGCCAGCTTATCGGATACAAGCTCTTCAAAGAATATATATTTCAAGTTATGCGCTTTGATGTATTCATTCATATTCTTTAGATCCTGAGCGGTTGGCTCGGCATCAGGCGATAGACCCATAATGGATAATTGCGTTAAACCATAATCTCTGCATAAATAAGCAAACGCCTGATGAGAAACAGCAATTTCCTTTTTGGAAGTTTGCCCCAGCTCTTTTTTATAACGAGCATCAAGATCTGTTAACTTGGCAGCATAGCTCGCATAATTTTGCTCGAATGCATCCTTATGAGCCGGATCTGCACTAATCAGTGCCGTTTTAATATTATTAGCCATTTTCACAGCATTTAACGGGCTAAGCCACGCATGTGGGTCAAATTCCTCTTTATTTTCAGAGGTTCTTATCAAATTTGCCCCATTACTCGCTTCTACTACTTTTAAAGTAGAGTCTGGTGATAGACTTCCCAGAAAATCTTTCACCCAACCTTCAAATCCAGCACCTTGATAGACGAAAACCTGTGCTTGCGTCATATTTTTGATGTCCCTGCTCTTCGGAGACCAATCGTGAGGCTCAACTCCAGCCGGAACCAGGTTAATGGCATTTACATATTCGCCGCCAATTGCCTTAGTAAACTCATATAAAGGATAAAAACTTGTTACAACATTAACCTTTCCTTCAACAAGTTTAGCTTTTGAACTTGCAGCAGTACCGCATCCAGCCAATATAACAGATAAAATAACCATGACGGTTATGGACATAATCCATTTCGAACGTATCATAATCTTCACTCCACTCGCGTTCTAAATCGTAATATTTTTTATTAACGAATTGATTATACGAGTCCCCCTACTTGAAGTCAATACATCTTGGAGGCAAAATAAAAAGCCCTGCCGTGAAATGTCACAGCATGGACTTAATTCAATTACTGCTTCCCTTGGTCATCCTTTTGCTTTGAACTGTCAGAATCTTCTTTAGATGAGCTCTTATCTTCCTTATCGGCTCCGTCTTCAGACTTGGATTCCGTTTTTTTGTTGCTTTCCTCTTTCAATTTCTTATATCGCTCTTCCGACTGCTTAATTAGCTTATTCTCTTGCTTTACCTTATATTGAATAATCTCATTGTACATCTCATATTGTTTTTTTAACTCTTGATTAATGACACTATCATCCTCTTTTTTTGTGCTCGACGCCTTGGACTTAGATTCATTTTTTGCTTTCTCTTCTTCTTTCTTTTTATCCGAACCTCCGCCAAAAATAGAACAAGACGTTAAAACAAGAACCATCACCGAAATACAGATCAACTTAAAGAAATTTCTCGCTCTCATCTATATCACTCCGCCGTGGTTAGTTTCCCTTAGAGTACCCCACTTATATGAACCCCCATACGACAAAAAAGCACCCTCGACCTATGAAAAAATAGGGAAAGGATGCTGACTTGATTATTTTACAATCGCGCCGTTAGGCATAGAATCCGGAACTGTGGCCAGTGTTAGCTGGTCCCCGTGCGAAGCAGCGAGAATCATACCTTGCGACAGCTCGCCGCGCAGCTTGGCCTGCTTGAGATTGGTGACGCAAATAACTTTGCGTCCAGCCAGTTCCTCGGGCGTGTAAAACTTCGCAATGCCCGAAACAACCTGACGCTGCTCGTATCCAAGATCGAGCTGCAGTTTTAGAAGCTTATCGGCGCCTTTCACAGGCTCCGCCGATATTACCTGAGCTACGCGCAGCTCCACCTTGGCGAAATCGTCAATTCCGATTTCCTCCTTAGGCTCTGGCGCGGGTACTGCTGAAGCAGCAGCCGCAGGTGCTGTTTCTTTCACTTCATCGGCGGAGTTTGCCGCTCCTCCGCCCATAGCTTCAACGATGTACGCGACCTCAGCCGGAGCGTCCAATCTTGGGAACATTGGATCTCCCTTTTGAACGGTTGTACCCGTTGGGAGATGCCCGAATGATTGCACGCTTTCCCAGGCGGTTAAGCGCGGCAGATCCTCGGCAGCTAAGCCAAGCTGCTGCCAAATTAGTTGCGGCGTCTTCGTCATAAACGGACGCAGCAGTACAGACGAAATGCGCTGGGATTCAGCCAGCACGTACATGACGGAGCCAAGTGTTTCGCGCTTGGCTTCATCCTTGACCATCGACCACGGCTGAGTCTCGTCGATGTATTTGTTCGTGCGGCTAATCAGCTGCCACACCGCGGAAAGCGCAATGGAAAACTCCATCTTTTCCATTGCTTCTTCATACTTCGCTACCGTCGTTTGAACAGTCTCCAAGAGGTTGTCGTCGAATTCGGTAGCCCCTGGCACATACGCGGGAATCGTGCCCGCAAAATACTTATCGATCATGACGATCGTACGGTTAAGCAGATTCCCCAAATCATTGGCAAGGTCATGATTGACCCGCTCTACAAAGCTTTCCGGCGTGAACGTTCCGTCAGCCCCGAAAGGCACTTCGCGCATCAAGTAATAACGAAGCGCGTCCAACCCATAACGATCAATCAATGTCACAGGATCAACAACATTCCCTTTTGACTTTGACATTTTGCCATCTTTCATTAACAGCCAGCCATGAGCAAATACTTTTTTCGGCAGCGGCAAGTCTAGCGCCATCAACATAATCGGCCAATAGATCGTATGGAAACGAACAATCTCTTTACTCATTAAGTGAACATCGGCAGGCCAATACTTATCAAAAATACTCGTATCATCCGAACCATATCCAAGTGCAGTAATATAGTTCGAAAGAGCATCAATCCACACGTAAATCACATGTTTAGGATCACCAGGGACTTTGATCCCCCAATCAAACGTCGTTCGAGAAACAGCTAAATCCTCAAGTCCTGGCTTAATGAAATTATTAAGCATCTCATTTTTGCGAGACTCTGGCTGAATAAACTCCGGATTTTCTTCATAATACTGCACCAAACGGTCAGCATATTTGCTCATCCGGAAGAAATAAGTTTGCTCCTTCATTTTCTCAACAGGACGTCCACAATCAGGACATTTTCCATCCACGAGCTTGCTCTGCGGGAAAAATGACTCATCCGGAATACAGTACCAACCTTCATATTCCCCTAAGTAAATATCCCCTTGATCAAGCAATCTTTGAAAAATCTTGCCAACCGCATCCTTATGACGAGTTTCTGTTGTACGGATGAAATCGTCATAAGAAATGTCGAGCTTGCTCCACAAGTCCTTAATTCCAGCAACAATACCATCTACAAACTCCTGTGGCGTCGTTCCTTTTTCTTGTGCTTTACGTTCAATTTTTTGTCCATGTTCGTCTGTCCCCGTTAGGTACCTTACATCAAAGCCGCGAAGCCTTTTGTAGCGTGCCATAGCGTCGCCTGCCACCGTTGAGTAGGCATGACCGATGTGCAGCTTATCACTTGGATAGTAGATGGGCGTCGTGATGTAAAACGTTTTTGATTTTGTTGTCATCCAGAATTCCTCCTAGCTAAATGTAGAAAACACAAAAAACCCTCATCCATCTTGGGACGAGAGCTGAACTCACGCGGTACCACCCAGTTTCCCCCGCCTTTCACAAGCTCGGGGCTCAGTAAGTCTATAACGACTTGCCCATTAACGCTGGGACACGAAGCCAGCTTACTCCCAATCATGCGCATTAATACTTCTCATACGCAGTCTGAGCCGCTCGAAGGCTTATTCTCCAGGACCATCTTCCAAACTTACTCCTATACCGGCTTTCACCTTCCCCGGCTCTCTGTTCATAGGCTTCCGTCTGTACTTATCCGTTCATCGAATCCATATATAACATCTTAAGGCAAATATATCGAAAAAAAGAGCCACCTGTCAAGCCGACTGATCGTTATGAATTAATTTTTCCGCCCGCGGAGGCACATGATCAATCCCACCAGGATGAAATGGATGGCATTTGCAAATCCGCTTCATAGAAAGCCATGAACCTTTTAGAGGACCATGCACTTCAATAGCTTCTAATGCATACTGCGAACATGTGGGATAGAATCGACAGGTCGGCGGCTTTAACGGCGAAATGAACTTCCGGTAGAAATGAATAGGAGCTTGCATCGTCCTTTTCATATGATGTCTCTCTCCCTCACCCAAAGTTAATTGAACATGATACTCTACCATCATGCCTCAAAAACAGTATCGGGTCAAATTGAAGAATTATACTTATTCAGGAATGTGAAAACACTTAAGAAATGTAGGATAAAAATAATTGGATATTGCCATTTTGAACCACTTAATCAAAAAACGTTCACGATCACACTTATCATTAAATTGATCTTTGATATATCTACTTAGTTGTGTATTGCTGTAGTGATTATTATAAATTGTTAATTTCGTGTTTAGTCTATTTAATTTGGATTCAAGATACGCATGCAGATCTCGAGTTGAAGATTTTTTATGAGTCGGTGGAATTGGCTGAGTCGGGGCGCATTGGTTTGGTTCATCCGTGGTTGAAAGATTATTAGATTTTTGTGATTCACTGTTAGTTGATTCAAGTTTATTAAGTAATTTAGTTCTATTCTGAGTGTAATCGAATGCAAACTGAATTTTTTTCAATAATAATTGCGCACTTCTAAAATTAATCTCAAGAACTTGAGATAGAATGCTTGCGGTACACTCTACTCCCTCTTTAAATAAAAATTGAATGGCTTGGAACCATAGAAGTAACGGGTGCTTTGATTTGTGCATGAGTGTTCCTGCAGTTAAAGAAACCTGCATTCTACACTCTTTGCATTCTAGCAATTTACGAGTTCGAATGTTGAAAGCCTCATTATGATCGCAACGCGGACAGCAAAACCCATTTGTCCAACGCATTTTCAATAAAAACTCCTCACATTCTTCTTCCGAACGAAATGTGTATGAGCTCAGATCCATAAATTGCTGTTCCATCTTCTCACCCCGCAAATAGAACTTTTGTTCTTATTCCCATTATACCAAACATATGTTCGAATTGGAAGTTTTTTTTATTTTGGCCCCTTAGTTGGATGAGAATAAGTCGGTGAAATACAATTTCTGTGATATATGCAAAAGTATTAAAAACACTGTTTAGGTGGTGCTGAGATTCATAACTAATAAAAGGCTAATTCAAACCGACAATTCCTTGTTGTAGATACGACAGATTTTGCTAAATCAAGTTATATGGAGTCGTTATCTGAGCTTGCTCAGGTTACAGAAGTAAGTGTGGGTTCAGTGTTAGACAGTAGATTGACGCGGTAGTGTTGTGCTGAAGGTAACTATGAATGTGCTCTGGGGCGAGTGATGTGGTTATTGGTGCTATTAGTAATTGGGTATGCTTGGGGGCTCGGATAAGATGCGGATCGGTATGTTGGGACGGTATGCGCGGGGGGCGCGAGTTGTTGTGGATGTTGGTGCTATCTGTAGGTTGGGTATGCTATGGCGGTTGGCGCTACAGTGCGGATCGTTATGTTAGGGCGATATGCGCGGGGGCGCGAGTTGTTGTGGATGTTGGAGCTTTCTTTAGGTTGGGTATACTAGGACGGTTGGCGGTATAGTGCGGATCGTTATGTTGGGGCGGTATGTGCTGGACGCGGTTTATTTTGGATGTTGATGCAATCTGTAGGTTGGGTATGAGTTGACGGTTGGCGGTACGGTACGGTGCGGATCGGCACGTTGATAGGGTGTGCGCTTAGAGCAAGATTGTTGTGACTGTTGGTGCTTTCAATAGGTCGGGTATTCTTGGGCGTTGGAGATAAGATTTGGATGGGCACGTTGAAGCGGTGCGCTGGAGCGAGTGTTATCGTGTTTGTCGGTGCTTTCTGTAGGTTGGGTATGCTTGGGGGCTTAGAGGTAAGATGCGGATCGATACGTTGGTGCGAAGTGCTGAGGTGCGGGTTGTTGTAGATGTCGATGTTTTCTGTAGGTTGAGTATGCGAGAAAGCCTGGGGGGGGACGGTGCGCATCGGTTCGTTGGGCGGAAAATAAAAAAGATGCCTATGAACCCGGTAGAGTTCATTGGGCATCGTTTATGGAGAAGGATTTCATTTATCTGAATGAAACAAGATCTAGGATAATTCCAGCTGTTTCTTCGATTGCTTTGTTGGTGACGTTGATGATCGGGCAGCCGAGCTGCTTCATAATGGACTCGGCATAGTCGAGTTCTTCTTGGATGCGGCGGAAGGTGGCGTATTGGGAACCATCCGGGAGGCCGACGGCTTTGAGACGTTCGAGACGGATTTGCAGGATTTGGTTGGCGTCCATGGTGAGGCCGATGATGCGTTTGCTTGGGATTTTGAAAAGCTCCGGTGGTAGCTTTATTTCTGGGATAATAGGAAGATTAGCAGATTTAATTCCTTTGTGTGCTAGGTAAATGCTTAGTGGTGTCTTGGAAGTGCGTGAAACTCCGATAAGTACAACTTCGGCTTGAAGCATGCCGCGGTTATCTTTGCCATCGTCGTATTTGACGGCAAATTCGATCGCATCTACTCTGCGGAAGTAATCGGCGTCCATTTCGTGCAGTAAACCCGGTTTACGCTTAGGTAGGTGTCCATACGTTTCTGAAAATGCTTCCAACATCGGTCCCATTATATCAACGGTTCGCACACCGAGGCGTTGCGCTTCATTTTTCATGGTTTCGCGAAGCTCGGGCTGCACAAATGTATAGGCCACGAAGCCCCCGGCTGCAGCTGCTTCCTGCAGCATTTGAACGATTTCACTTTGTTGGCTGATATGACCGTAACGTTTAATTCTCATCTGTTCGGAATTGAATTGACGAACGGTAGCTCTGGCAACGGCATCGGCGGTTTCTCCAATTGAATCTGAGCAAATAAACAGCTGCTGTTGTTCGGTCACTCTGCACCTCCCCTTTGAACCTACTATACGTGAAATTATACCAAAAATGCAAAAAAACCTCTATCCTTTAAAGCGACAGAGGTTTTTCGCTAATGGCTAATGTTTTTTTAGAATGATAACTGCTTTTGCCGGGAGCGCGATGGTGTTTTCTATTTGGTGATTGGATATCATATTTGTTGCTTTGAGATCTCCTAGATCCACTGTTTCCTCATGATCATTATGATTAAGAAGGAACATATAGGTGTCTGTATCTCGAGTTCTTACGGATATCTCCACTCCTGTAACAGGTGCTACAGGCGGAATAATTCCTTTGTTCTGGCACAAATTGCGAATGAGTCCTTGTAAAAATGAAGGTTCCGGGCTAGTTGCTACATACCAGGCTTGGCCAGAACCGTATGTGTTTACGGTCAGGGCAGGCATTCCTGCATAGAAGTCGCTGCCATAAACGGCTTTGATCTCCGCGCCTTCTGAATGGATTAGATCACAAAGTATGCCGCATGGATATTCGCCTTTCAGTTCTCCCCACCGCTCTCTCATGACGATTTGGTTGGACTGGTTGGGGAATAAGGCATCGATTTCTTCAGCCCAAATTCCCAGTACTTTGCGCAACTCACCAGGATAACCGCCTAAGGTGACGATGTCGTTCTCATTGACAATACCGCTGAAGAATGTGGTGAGGAATGTCCCACCTGCATGTACAAATTCTTCGACACGTTTTGCGTAGCCCTTTTTAACCATATAGAGAACTGGTGCAATGACGATGTCATAGCCAGATAGATCGGTTTCAACACCAATCATATCAACTTGGATATTTTGCTGGAAAAGCGCGTCGTAGTACTTATGGACTTCATTCACATACTTCAGCGCGACGGTTGGCCCGCTAGAAAGTTCGACTGCCCAACGGTTTTCCCAATCAAATACGATAGCTACTTTTGCTTCGACTCTGGTATCCAGCAGCTTATCCGAGAGTATTTGCAACTCAGCCCCCAGCTCCGCACATTCGCGAAATACTCGCGTATTCTCATGACCGGCATGCTCGATGACGGCTCCATGGTATTTTTCACATGCTCCGACCGATCTTCGAAGTTGAAAGAACATGACGGTATCCGCACCGCGGGCCACAGCTTGATAGCTCCAAAGTTTCATTACGCCTGGACGTTTGAGTGAGTTGTAGGGCTGCCAATTTTGCTGGCTTGGCGTTTGTTCCATTAGCATGAAGGGTTGTCCTTGTTTTAACCCCCGCATAAGGTCATGCGTCATAGCTGTCAAGCTGATCGGCGTGTCCAGGGATGGATAGTTATCCCAAGAAATCACATCCAAATATTTGGCCCATTTAAAATAATCCAATTCTTTGTATAACCCCATTAAATTTGTGGTGATTGGAAGATCAGGCGTATGTTTTTTGATAGCGTTGTATTCAAGCTTATAACATTCTAGCATGCTATCAGACATGTATCTGCGATAATCCAGTGAAATGCCTTGGAAATTGGTGTTATCCACTCCCCATTCTTCTGACAAAGCATTTGGAGAAACGATTTCTTCCCATTCATAAAAGGTGTGACCCCAAAAGCTTGTATTCCAAACTTTATTTAATGTTTCAATTGTCGTATAGCGTTCTTGAAGCCAACTGCGGAAACCGTCTGCGCATTGCTCACAGTAACAATACCCGCCGTATTCATTTGAAATGTGCCAGATTAAGATGGCAGGGTGATTTTGATAACGTTCTGCCAGCTTCTCAGCGAGGAGCGTAGAGTATTTACGATAAGTAGGGCTGTTTGGGCAAGAGTTGTGTCTCCCGCCAAATTTACGCTTCCTTCCTTCAAAATCAACACGGAGAACGTCCGGATAGTTACGCGCCATCCAAGCAGGATGAGCCCCTGTGCTCGTAGCTAAGCAAACATAAGTCCCGTTCTCATAAAGCTTGTCTATGATTTCATCTAACCATTCAAAATCGTATGTGTCTTCATTTTTTTGCAATCTCGCCCACGAAAAAACATTAACGGTCGCTACATCAATTCCAGCAAGTTTAAACATGCGTAGATCTTCATCCATGACTTCTTTATCCCACTGCTCGGGATTGTAGTCTCCGCCGTACCAAATTTTGGGGAGTTTCTCATTGATCATAACGGCCACCTCATCAAATTGGTTAAATAAATATAAGAATAAATCCATTGTATTGGATTATTTTTCATCTTAAAATATAATATTTTTACATACTCATATAATAAAATGGAACAGGTGGACTCACTCATGCACAAAAGATATGAATTAACGCCTTCAGCTGCGCAACCGTTTCCAATCTTTATTGAAAGTATTGGACATCATGAGGATCAGGAAAAATTGGTTAGACCGGAGGGCTTCCCCAATTATCATTGGCTCCAAACCTATGCCGGTGAAGGAGAGTTCATCCTGGATGGCAAAAAATATTCACTGCCGGAAGGTACGGGTGTTTTCATGTTACCGGGAGTTCCGCATTCTTATTATGCCGTTACAGAATTATGGTGCACGCAGTATGTCACCTTTGGCGGAGCTTGTATTGAAGCCATCCTTGGCACATTAGATCTGTTGGATTCTGCTGTTTACAGGTGGGATTTGGGTGGTCCAATGAATACGGTAATAGGTCAAATAATCAAACATATGGATACAAGCTCCGAGTACTCCGGGTATGACGCCTCAGCCGATTTATATCATTTTTTCATTCAGCTTAAGAAACATGGTCAGGTCAATAACCGCACTTCGATTCGCAATCAAATTGCTCTTTTACAACCTTTACTGATGTGGCTTGAAATTCATTATCATAACCCTGATACAAGTCTTGAAGAAATGGCTGAAGTGTTAGCCATAACACCTCGGCATATGAACACGTTGTTTCAGCACGCTTTCGGGCTCTCTCCTTACTCTTATCTAATTCGGATGAGGCTTCGCAAATCCAAAGAAATCCTCATTCACCAACCTTCAAAAACAGTCAAGGAAGTGGCTAAATACGTTGGGTTCCGTGATACGAGCCACTTTGTAGCCAGCTTTCGCAAGCACGTCGGACTGACACCGGAAAGATTCCGACAGATGAATTAAAGAACCTAATCGTATATAATGAAAATATAGTTACTATTTTTTTATCGAAGGAGTTTGAATTCTTTATGATGATAGAAATTTTTGAAGATATTGTTTGTCCTTGGTGCCGTATCGGGAAAAAGAATATGGAAGATGCTCTAACCAATTTCACAGCGGAGCCGGTTGAAGTTCACTATCGCGCGTTTCAACTAGATCCATATACCCCAACAGAAGGCTCTCCGTTCCGCGAGGTCATGCACAAAAAGATGCAAGCCGACGAGGATCGATTAAACGGTATGCTGCAGCAGGTCACTCAAGCAGGCAAAGCCTCAGGTTTGCATTTTGACTTCTCCAAAGTTGAGAAAATGCCGAATACGCTAAAAGCTCACCAACTGATTGCAATTGCACCTAAAGAGTTAAAAAAACCAGTCGTAGACGCATTATTTAAAGCTTATTTTGAAGATGGCAAAGACATTGGACATTTGGATGAGCTGCTGGCCACAGCAGAACAACTCGGTATGGACCGCGAGAAAACAAAATCGCTTTTGGACGCGAAAGAAGGGCTGGAACAGGTTGAAGATGATTTTGAGTTCGCTAGGCAAGCAGGTGTAACCGGCGTTCCCTTTTTTGTGATAAACCGAAAATATGCGCTTACTGGCGCACAGCCATCCGCGACGCTCCTTCAGGCCCTACAGCAGATTAGCGCTGAGCAACCTGACGAAAACGGTAATGAGAACGAGTAATAAAAACGAATTATAAAAACGAATCATAAAATTGTGCAGCAAAAAAAACCGACTCGCTTTTCTCCAAGAAAAGCTGTCGGTTTTTTTATTTGCAATTTAGGCTGCTGCTTCAGATGATTCTCCTGCTGCTTTTTTAGTGAATATTCGCAAGTAGAACAATCCACTAACGATGATCACTGCCGCAAAAATGATGAGCAGATTACTATAAGGAATTGCTGTTACAGAATTTAGAACAGGATTCTTGTAAAACTCCATCATGCCGCCATCCAACAATTTGGCGACAAGTGCCGTTCCTACAGCCCCTGAAATAAAGCTGATAAGATTGAAAAGTCCCATACCCACTCCGGTTTCACTCACACTCAGCGTCAAAGAGACACGGTTCGCCAGTGCCGTTTGCACGAAGGAGAAGCCGACATAAGTAGGAAGAAGCGCCGCAGAAATGAACCATGGGGAATGGCCAACCAAGAAAGCAATGGCCACAAGGCTGATCACCAAAAGCCCAAGACCAATAAACACGACAAAGTTATTTCCCTTTTTGTCCGCCAAATTTCCGCCAATTGTACCAAAAATAACGGCACACATGGCCCCTGGGAACAAAATAAGCCCAATTGTGCTCGTGCCAAGATCATTCACTTTGGCCAACATGAGCGGAATGACAAACATGATCCCCATGACGGTGCAAAATACGAGGAATCCAACGATTAAACCGCCACGCAGCAGTTTATTTCGGAATAGCGACGGTTCAATAAAAGGATCTTTGGCTTTAAGAATATGAGAAATAAACCAAATGAATAGTGCTAGGCTCGCGGCCAAATAGTACCAATGAGGGAAAGATAAGTAGACGATAATGCCAGCGACTGAAAATGCGACGAGCGCCGCCCCCAGGATGTCGACACTGCCTTCTTTGCGCTTTTCCTCAGGTAAAATCTGATTAAAAAACGGGATTGAAATCAGAGTAAACAAAGGAATAATGAACAAGTACGTCCAGTGGAGTGATGAGGAAACAAAACCGCCCACTACAGGCCCTACGGCGATGGCAAAGGAAACAGTGGAAGTTAAAAGCCCGAAAACTTTTCCTCGATCCGAAGGTGAAAAGTAGCGTGCAACGACGACCATAACGAGCGCTGGAATGGCTGAGGCTCCTGCGCCTTGCACGGCGCGCGCAAATATGACCGCGGGATACCAGGCCTGAAGCACAAAGCCAAGCGCAGATCCAATACTATAGATGAGGATTCCGGCAACAATCAGCTTTTTCAATGAAAAAATATCGGATAACCGTCCATAGATAACGGACCCAATCCCGAAAAAGATGATAAACGTAGTGAGCACCCAGCTAACCCCTGTCGGCGTAATCCCGTACTGCTTAGCGATTTCGGGTGTTGAAACGTTGAAAACTGTTTCGTTTAGTACAGCAAAAAAGATCAGAAAAATAATCCATGGCACAGCCTTTTTGGCATCTATAACCTTCTCTTGTGCCACCTCAGTTGCAGAAGCAACGTGTTGCATGGTTTTCACCTCCACTTTCCTTCAGTTATCTGTAAGTTTTTAGATTACAATTAACTGTAATGTTAATTGTTATAGTTTAATCTGTCAAGGGATATCTTCCCTCTTTGATCAAGATATATGATAATGAACGAATGGACTTGCACTAATCGAACAGGAGTTACTTTAATGACGACTTTACTTCAATGGCTCAAGCAGCTGCCCTCCCGTATTATGATTGTGATTTTGCCTTTTTTCCTGATGATGATGGTCGAATATTTGGATCGCGGCTCGTATGAAGAGCTCCACAAATGGGTGATGAACCACCCTCTCTCCATGGTTCTTGCCTACTTCGTAGTGGGAACTTTGTATCTCTTCCTTATTGCTGTTACCGGCAAAAGTCGTTTATCCTTCTGGCTGCTTTGCGCTGTGCTTTTACCGCTTGGTACTATTAGCGGAAGTAAATTAAAGGCAATAGGAGCCCCTTATTACCCGTGGGATCTTTATTTTAACAATCAAATTGTGGCTTATGTGCCCTTTTTGAAAGGGTATCTCAATCTGAAAATACTCGGAGTTGTCGCGCTCTTTCTCGTAGTGCTCGCTTTGTTATTTCATTTGGTGCTGCGCCGCCAACGTATCCGATTTACCTGGATAGAACGCGGTATTTATGCTGTTGTTGCCATCGTAATGGCGACGAGCCTTTATATGGATAAGCCTATTCCATTCATGAATCTTTACGGGATTTACACGGTCCCCTGGGATCAAACAATAACCTATGATGAGAATGGATACCTTTATTCATCCGTGCAGATGTTAGGCTTTCTGAACGTAGCTAAGCCGGAGGGTTATAGCAAAAAAGCGATAGCGGACATTTTAGCCAAAATTCCAGAGAAACCGGCTGCAGGCGATAAAAAACCAAATATCATCGTCATGCTTGGAGAATCATTCTGGGATCCAACACTGATGAAAAACGTAACATTTAGCCGTGATCCGATCCCTAACCTGCACCAGCTTCAAAAAACGTACACGAGCGGTTGGATGATGTCTCCTCAATTCGGCGGCAGTACGGCAAACGTAGAATTCGAAGTACTATCCGGTAATTCTATGCGGTTTTTCGGCAAATCTCCGGATAAAATACTTCCTTATATCCAATATATGAATCATGGCGTTGATTCTTTGGCCAGTATCATGACTAGACAAGGGTACACCGCTACTTCTATCAACCCTTTCTTCAGCTATTTTTTTGATAGTCGAAAGGTGTATATGGATTTTGGATTTTCGCGATTTATTTCCAGCGAGTATTTCCCAAATGATTTTGAGGGGCCGAACTATGCGGATCGGGCTGTCGTGAAGAAGATTATTGAGGAAACTGAAAAAAGCGCGGGACCTGATTTTATTTTTGCAAACACGATGGAAAATCATCATCCTTACAAGCCAGGGAAGTTCAGCAAAAACACGATTGAAGTGACGGGGGATATTAGTTCGGAATCCAAAGGTATTTTGGAAACGTATGCTCAAGGTATTTCGGGAACTGACAAAGCGCTTCAGTCCTTGGTGGATTATTACTCCAAAAAATCTGAGCCTACGATTCTGCTGTTTTTCGGCGACCACTTTCCTTTTTTTGAAGATGATTACAAAGTGTACCGCGATGCGAAATATGTTCTTCAGGGCGATCCTGATCTATATACAAAAACTCACTATACGCCATTTTTGATATGGAACAATTTCCTTCCTGCAGATCAAGAACAATTGAATCTCAAGATGAGTCCTTCGTTCCTGGGTCCAAAGCTCCTACACATGGCTGGTGTCAAAGGAAGTTACTACACCGATTATTTGTATGACTTATCGCAGAAGATTCCGGTCATACCGCCAAATGACATGTGGGAGAAATATAACATCAAAGCAAGTGATCTTAGTGAGTATATGAAGCTTCAGTATGACAATTTATTTGGCGGACGTTATGGGTATGAGGCCAAAGGATTCAAAGACACAATCGTTCAGCCTGGATATGTGTTAGGGTATGGAGATCCGGTCATTACTAAATTAACTCGCAGCGGTAATAAATTGCAGGTTTTGGGCAAGCCTTTTTATTCTTCCTGCAATGTGTATATTGATGGTATGTTGTTTAAGTCTAACTTTGACGGTGAAGATACCTTGTATGTTGACCTGGCGGATAAAGAGAATCCGATTCTCGATAACGACAAGCCTCATCAGGTCGAAGTGCGGGTTTATGACGATAAAAAGATGAAAATTGGACAGTCACCTTTATACCCGCTTCCGCAGTCATGACGATAGCCCTCTTGGAATAGGATGAACCATATCCTGCGTCCAAGGGGGTTTTACGTTTGTACAGTTATGTTCCGCCTGCTCACGTTCATTTTTTTAAGGCCATGACATCCATGACTCTCGATCATAATCATTTATTACGCCTATATACCTTTAATGTAAATGGCACTGCTTATGATGGCCATGTTCACCAATACCAAGGGATTACCGGCATTCGATATGGGCATTACCATAATTATTTTGGTACGACAGGTCCTGCCATTCCGCTGCAAAACGGCACGCATATCCATTTTTTAGAGGGAATCGTAGAACTTAATGCATATAACACATCTAGAGGGGGTGCACTTGTAAGCTCGGCTAAAAAAACAGGACTGATTTCTGAGTTGCATCAGCATACATACTCCGGGTATTCTACGGCTGGTTTTGGCTATGAACCTTGGTGAAAAAAAAGAGCCAAGTTCAGAAGCCGGACGGCCTCCTCTTGACTCTCGCTGTATTATTGTAATGTTTGGATTTGAATGGACCACTCGAAAGTGAAGTTCTCTCCTGCCGCTAAGCCCAGTGCACCGGAAATTTCGGGTGCATAAGACTCGTTGAATACGTTCATGATGCTCGTGTATGGCTCCAGAGATACGGCATTCGTCCATGGCGCCGTGAACAGAACATGAATGGGAAACTTGTCGCCCATGTTGAACACAAGCTTGGTTCCGCGAGCTTCATACTGAATCTCGCAGGTCTGAGGGCCCGGCTCGATGCTGAGCATCTGCGAGCCGCCTGGATAGCTAGGCAGCGCCGTAACGAGCTCGCCTTGCTGAAGCGCCGCGGTGAGCGGCGATGGCGCAGGCTCGCCTGCGGCGTAGCCATCCTCGCTGAGCGGCCACTCTGCCGCCGCGGGGATCAACACCTTCATGCGGCTGGCTTCGCCGTCCGCGTAAGCGAAATACGGGTGAAAGCCAAGTGACAGCGGCATCTTGCTGCCGCTCTCATTGGCGATTTCACCGCTGAGGGACAGCGTACCGTCCTTCAGCCGGTACGTAAAGCGAAAGCGTGCGGCGTGTGGAAAATACGCCAGCACGTCCGGATGCTCCGCGATATTGAACTCCGCGGAGACATAAGCCCCGCCAGCGGCATCCGCGCCGCTGGCAACGACCTTCCACGGCCGCTCGCGCAGCTCGCCGTGGGAGTGGTCCGGCTCCCGGTTAGCGGGGAGCCGGTATTCGCGGCCTTCGAAGGTGAAGGCCGCTTGCTTGACGCGCCCCGGTGGGAACAGAATGGGCACGCCGTAGCGCGAAGACTTGACGCGAAGCTCAGCGACGCTGGCTGGCTTCGCGATGTAGGCCTGGTTCCGCACATCGAAGCGGAACAGGTGCAGTCCAACGGCCGGAATGATTTCGGCCGTTGCTTGGGCTTCGTGGTCGACGAGGCGAAGCGTCGACTCCCCGTCCCATTCACTGTGGATAAGTTCATAACGTGACATTATTAAATCCTCCTTTGTTTATGGTTAAGATAAGATTTTTTTGTAGGTCTGTCTTCTGGCTAGTTGTCCATAATAGCTCATGACCAACAGTATCCCCACTACGAGTATGATCGTGGTGACCAAGCTGCCCTCCGCCCCAAAGTTGCCTCCAGAAAGAAGCGCGCTGCCTTGATCTTGGACTTTGAAAATTGAAGGCATCGGTGTGCCAGATACCTGAAATCCAAAAATACAGCCTTGAATAAAGTTCCACGACAAGTGCATGCCGATCGGCATCCACAAACCTTTTGAAAGCTCGCGGGACAAACCGAATAACAAGCCCGCCAAAATCAAGTTCAATAGCGGCATAGGCGTGCTCCACATCCCGGGGTTGAAAGAGTGCAGGAATGCGAACACAAGCGTCGATATGGTTATGGCAACAGTCGCACCAAACCTTTCTTTCACTAGCCCCTGCAGATAACCGCGGGCAAATAATTCTTCATTGACAGCGACGCCAATGAACAACAAGAAGCCCCCTACTAATTCGGCCAGCAGCGATTCGGTCCATGAATTGGACTGGACGTTAATGCCGCCGAGCAGCCAGATGCTTAAGCAGGAGACTGTGATAAGGAGCGCCCCCGTAACGAAGCCTTCACCTAATCGTCTCGCAAAATGGCGACTCTGTATGCCTAGTGTCCATCCTTTGCGCCGTTCAAAGATCCCATACGAGAGAAACACGCCGCTTATGAAACCAATAATCTGCGCCCACAAAGCTGCCTTAATAAAAAAGGAATCGCCTGCAACTGCGGCCATGCTCCTCTCCAGCTCCGGCTGCTTCAAAATCGCAATAACCGCTGCCACAATCGATAAGATGACCGTAATGACAACAATGAAAACAAGGGACAAGAGTACTTTGCCCAAAATGGTCAGAATGGATAAGGACATTCGCTTCTTTACATCGATGAGGCTTCACTCCTTTCTCCCACTTATTCGCGAAAAAGGCCCTAAATCCTGCCAGTTCCCCGGTAAAGGAACTCTTGTGCAATTGTTGGCTCCGTGCCACAATAGAGGAAATATTGGATTTGTCTACGGAGGACTCATGCTGTTCGTTCTATTTGCATTATGGATTATCGCGCTTGGCCTTGTGATGATCGATCCCCGGTCGAGCACTATGCGTTGGATGAGCGCCATCGCTTTTACGGGTGGTTTTGGCGCCCTTGCAGCTGTCTTATCGGAAACCTTCATCCCTTACATCCAACAAACCGTGCCTAATCCTTCAATCAGCACCATGCTTTATCACTTCATGGGGATTTGCTCGCTAATTTCTTATTATGGCTTGCCCTATTCGTTCGCTATGCTCTCGCTCAGCTATAATACGACATGGCAGAAACCCGTTTTACGCAAATGGCTGCCAATTGTATTACTGCTGCCTGCGATTGCGTGCATTCTGTTCACACCAGGATACACAGAGGAAATGCCGATTACATTCCCCATCGTCGCGTTATGGGCAGTGCCTTATTTTATCATTGGCTCCGTGCTCATTGTGATGAAAACAGAGCGCCTACCCGCATTAAAGCGAACGCATTTATTTACATGTCTTGCGCTTTTGCCGCCAATCCTCTGTGTTGGTGTGCTGAACTATGTGATGCCAAGTTTCGGTTATTACCGGATGTGGGTGTACCACGTATGGATTCTTGCTTTTGTCGTGCCTTTTTTCGTTTACACATTTTTCAAATACGGCTTCCTCGGGATGAGGCTTTTAATTGAACGTCGTAAGCTGGACTCGACACTTCGTGCTATCACCTCAGGGACCGCTATATTAAATCATGCCATTAAAAATGATGTCGGGAAAATGCGGTTGTTTCTGGAAAAAATGAAGCAGCATGCCGAAGAAACCCAGCAAACGGAGCTTTTGCAGGACATTGAGGTCGTCATGGGAGCTTCCGGGCATATCCGCGATATGATTTCCCGGGTCCACGAACAAACACAGGAGCTCCCCCTGCGGGTCACTTCTGTTTCGATCGGTGAGCTGATCAATGAGGTACTTCTCCCGCTCCAGCCTTTTCTTGCGAACATCGCTGTTCATTTGAACATCGCTGAAAATTTAACGCTTCAAATTGACCGCATTCAAATGGCGGAAACGTTAACGAATGTGTTGATGAATGCAATTGAAGCCATGCCGCATGATGGCGAGCTTATGATTCGCACGTTGCACGTGAAGAAAAATATCGTCCTGGAAATCAAAGATAACGGCATGGGGATGGACAAAGATGTTTTGAAACAAGTCCTGGAACCTTTTTATACGACGAAAAGCGGCAGCCGCAATAACTTCGGCCTTGGGCTCGCCTATTGCTATAGCGTCATGAAAAAGCATGGAGGGTCTTTGGAGCTTAGCAGTTCACCGGGGAAAGGAACGAGTGTGTTTCTTACATTTCCAAGCAGCCGAATACTAACTTAAGGGGGTTCAAGATGGAACCAATTCGTATATTAATCGTTGAGGATGACCTGGATTGGCTGCGCGGCCTCAAAGCGTTTTTAGACCGCCAGCCTGATCTGCAAGTCATTCGCACCCTCTCTACCGCAGAAGAAGCGAGAGAGCTCTTTACGGCGTCTGAATCGGATGCTGACGTTGTACTTATGGACATTATGCTGCAGGATGAACCCGCTGGAATCGGCCTCGCCGAGCAGGCACTTTTGGCATGGGGGGCCAAAGTCATCATGCTAACTTCCATGGAGGAAAAGGACTTCATTTTCCGTTCCTTCCAAGCCGGCGCCATCGATTACCAAATCAAATCCAGATTTGAGGAACTACCGGATATCATCCGCGGTGCGCATGCTCGGAAAGCGTCCATTAACGCCGCTGTAGCCGAGCAAATGCGGGAGGAGTTTCGCCGGCTCAAGCGGCTTGAACATCAATTCAAGGTCAAGGAAGCCCGTGATCTGATTACACCGACAGAACTTCAAGTACTGGAAATGATTGATCAAGGCCATACGCAAACGGAAATTGCGAGCCGTTTTTTCATTTCGCTGCGGACAGTGAAAATTCACGTAGGCCATATATTAAAAAAATTAGGAAGTCCAAGCAGCAAGGATGCCGCTCAGAAAATGAGAGAATTAGGACTGTTCGAGCAGGGAAACTCAACACAGACAGGTGATAGAGAAAAAGACTAGTGGATATCTTTCTTTTTAAATCTTCCGCCTTTGACATCGTGGATATTGCCGACTGCGAGGAATGCCGATGGATCGAGTTCATCAACAATGGATTTCAGCTTCGCCTCCTCCAGTCGCGTGATGACACAGAAGATGACCTTTTTATTGTCTCCGGAGAAACCGCCTTCTCCTTCCAGATACGTAACCCCACGCCCCAGCCGGTCCAAAATAGCTTCTCCGATCTGTCTAAACCGATCACTGATAATCCAAACGGATTTGGATTCATCAAAACCTTCGATCGTCACATCAATCATTTTATAAGCGATAAAATAAGCAATTAATGAGTACATCGCGCGATCCCAGCTGTATACAAAACCTGCACTGCCAAGAATAAATACGTTGAAAAACATCACAACCTCGCCGACGGAAAAAGGAATCTTTTTCGAGATCAGAATCGCAATAATCTCTGTTCCGTCAAGGGATCCCCCGAATCGGATAACCATCCCGACGCCAATCCCAAGGATAATCCCTCCAAATACGGCAGCCAATAAAGGATCATTCGTCAACTCATGAACCGGGTGAAGCAAGGCTGTACCAGCCGACATCACCAAAATAGCGAACAATGTCGATAACGCAAACGTTTTTCCAATCATTTTATAACCGATAAACAGAAATGGAAGATTCAATAAGGTAAGGAAAATCCCTACTTGAATGTGGGTCAAATATGACAAAATGATCGAAATACCGGTAATTCCACCATCAATAATTTTGTTAGGGACCAAAAATATTTCGAGTCCTACAGCCATTAAGGCTGCTCCGATAAATAGAAAGACACCGCGCCGCATTAAGCTGGTCTTGGTCATTCTGCGATGCTGCGCTCTAATTGTTGCCCGCTTCTGCAATTCAAACTGTTCTTTAGCCATCGTTCATCCCCTTTCGTCACTTACATTTTTCTACTTACTATCTTCTCGTCGGAACCATCATTTCCCTGCCTAAAGCCGCCAATTTTTCACGTCAAAATGCCTTAAAATAATTAGATAAACTACCATCGAATATTGCCGATTCCCATGGTATAATGTCAGATGTCCTTTACAATTTATCTACAATCCATAGGAGAAAATATGAAATTACATCTAGAACGTTTACTGCAGCTATCCCGGCAGCGGCTGCCCTTTATTCTTATTGCCTTAATTCCTGTGGTCATCATGGAAATTTTAAGCCGCGGGCAATATATAGAGATGTTTACCTGGAGCTATAAACATATTATTGAGCTGCTCTATAATGAATGGATTGTATTTAGTCTGCTTCTGCTTTTCATCGCCATTATTGGCCGTACTAGAGTAGCCTATTGGATTCTTTCAGGCATACTGCTGGTGATGGGACTCATTAGCGGAATAAAACTCAAAATACTAGGCGTCCCTTTGACGCCATGGGATATCGTTTTAGCAGGCGAAGCGTCCGATATGGTGCAATATATTAAAAATATTTTCACCTTCAATGTGCTGTTTATGATCGTGTTGTTCCTTGCAGCCAGCTACTTCTTGTTATACCGCACACAGTTATTTATGAAAAAAGTGCATATAAAAGAACGGGGAATTGTCGCCGTTATTGCGCTAGGCATGTTGGCAGCGGTTTATACCGATTTGCCACTACCTGTTCAGAAATGGTGCGGTATTAAAGCTTCGGTATGGAATCAGGTTGAAAATACGCAAACCAACGGTTATGCGCTGGCCACGTTCCTGAATACCAAGTCCATGTTTAGCGATAAACGTGAAGGTTACGACGACAAAGCGGTCGAAGCCATCGTCAGCAACTCACCTAAACCGCCGATTAAAGCCGGCGATCCGAATGTTAAGCCGAATGTGATTGTCGTATTAAGCGAAGCATTCTGGGATCCTACCGTGATCAAAGGCGTACAATTTAGCCGGGATCCGATCCCATTTTTTCACCAATTACAGCAGACAGGTACGAGCGGCACCATGCTTTCGCCGCAGTACGGCGGTGGGACTGCCAACGTGGAGTTTGAGGTATTGACGGGGAACTCGATGCGCTTCTTGCCGCAAGGATCGATTGCGTATAACCAATTTATTACGAATGAAGTGGATTCCTTAGCTAGTATTTATGCAAGACAAGGTTACACATCTACAGCGATTAGCCCTTTCTATAACTGGTATTTTAACAGCAATCGCATCTATAAAGACTTTGGTTTCTCGAAATATATTCCGATTGAATATTTTAAGCCTAACTATTCGGGCCCTTATATCGCGGATAGTGAAGTTGCTGCGAATATTATCCATGCGACGGAGCTTAGCGACGGTCCTGACTTTGTTTTCGCGAATACAATGGAAAATCATTTCCATTTCTTCCCGGGTAAATTCCCGAAAAATACGTTTGATGTCACAGGGGACATGTCCCCTTCTTCTCAAGGTATGCTCGAAACGCTTGCTCAAGGCATCAATGCGTCTGATCGAATGCTGAAAGAGCTTGTCGAGTATTATGAGAAAAAAGGCGAGCCTACCATCATCGCATTCTGGGGCGACCATTTGCCGGCCTTGGGCGATGATTACGCAACCTATATTGATACCAAATATATCAGTGGTAAGGATGATCCGGATTTCTTGAAAAAAATGTACAGCGTTCCCCTTGTCGTTTGGAACAATTTTGACACGGAGCGCAAAGATAAGCTGAATATCAGCCCATCATTCCTAGGTCCTTATCTTATTGAATTATCTAAACAGCAAGGCAGCTATTATACTAATTATTTAAGCCAACTTTCGAAAAAGATCCCGATCATCCCGCCCAAAGATTATTTTGAGGCGATGCACATCAACGAACAAGATTTAAAAGACTATGAAACCTTGCAGTATGACATTATGTTTGGCGACCGGCATGCCTACAAGGATTACAAGGTGCCTATTATTAATTCGAAATATATGCTCGGTTTTGGTCCCATTCTCCTTGATAAAGTCGAGGCAGATACACAAGACCAGGATATCTCAGGGCGTTCCAGTGTTACACTCCTGATACACGGCAGTAACTTGCCCCCACTCAGCATTGTAACGCTGAACGGTAAAGCCATTCCGACGACATGGCAAGATGAGCACATGGTTACGGCCCGAGTGGAAGGCAATTTGCTTAAAGCCGGAATATGGGACATACAAGTGCAAGTGAAAGACTCCAAGGAAACGGTTGTGGGGAAATCCAACACACTCCCGATTGAGATGGGCGGAAGATAAACAAAAGAGAGTGTCCAACGGCCAAATTCATGGCTTGTGGGACACTCTCTTTTTTCATATAAAATGCAATTAGAGCGTAATGACTTTGCCTGTTGCTTCGGATTCGAATGCAGCCAGGATAACTTCCAAGGAACGCTTGCCTTCTTCGCCGGAAATGCGCGGTTTTGTACCACTCACAATGCAAGAAACGAACTCATCGATTACGCCGCTGACCGTTTGCTTCTCATTCGTCGCTACTTGACCAACTTTGTAACGTTCAACCGTGCCGTTACGAAGTTCAACGATAACTTGATCATTAGGATCTGTATCGATTTTGATAACGCCGTTCTCGCACCATAGAACTGTGGAGTTGTCTTGGCCTTTGTAGTACGTCCAGCTTGCAACCAGAGAGCCAGTAGCACCGCTCTTCATGCGCAGTAAGCAAGTGGAGTTATCATCTACATCCGTTCCCTCTTTGTGAATAGTGCCCACGAAAGCTGCCACTTGTGCAACTTCATCATTCAGCAAATAACGGATCAAATCGGATTTGTGCACGCCAAGGTCGCCCATTGCGCCCATGATCGCTTCTTCTTTACGGAAGAACCAGCTCTCGCGGCCGTCAACGCTCCAGCCTTCCGGTCCTGGATGTCCGAAAGAGGTACGGAATGTCAGTACTTTGCCCAGCTTGCCGGATTCCAAAATTTCTTTCGCTTTCACGTGCGGCGCCATTAGGCGTTGGTTGTGGCCAACCATCAAGAACACGCCGTTTTTCTTAGCAGCTTCAATCATAGCTTCCGCTTCTTCAGCTGTAGCAGCCATTGGCTTCTCTACAAGTACGTGCGCGCCAGCATTTGCTGCGGCAATAGAAACTTCTGCGTGCAAGTAGTTAGGCGTACATACGCTAACAGCATCGACTTTTTCTTCTTTCAGCATTTCAGCGTAGCTGCTGTAAGCTTTTCCGCCGTGAAGCTGAGCGTAGTGCTCAGCTCTTTCGATAATCGGATCAACGAAAGCAACAAGCTCAACATTAGGATTCAATGCGTATTCCGGGATATGTCTATGTTTGGAAATCGAGCCGCACCCAACGACGGCCACTTTAATTTTACTCATTATAATTGTACACTCCTCTAAAAGATAAGTTATGAATTAGTTAGGAACAACGTTGATGTAGTGCTCTTTAACCCAGTTCAAACTGTTTTCAATGCTCACAAGCGGCGGCTTCTGGCAGTGATCCTGCTCAACTACAAGCCATTCCACGCCTGCTTGCTCAGCAGCTTTAATTACTTGCTCCAGCGGAACTTCGCCTAAGCCCAGCTCCAACGTAACCAGCTTGCCTTCAGCATCCTTGGAGAAATCTTTGAAATGAAGCAGCGGCAGACGTCCTGCATACTTGGCAATATAAGCTAATGGATCTTGTCCTGCATATTTAACCCAGCACACATCCATTTCCACTTGAATCGCATCTTTTCCCGCGTACATCGCATCAAAGACGAATTCGCCGTCTACTTTATGATGGAATTCGAAATCATGATTATGGTATAAGAACTGCAAGCCTTGTTTGCCAACTTCAATCGCAATTTGCTCACACTCAGCAATTAGCTTTCTCCATTGCTCTGCATTTTCACGTTCTTCAGCACCTACATAAGGGCAGATCGCATATTTCGCGCCAATCGTGTGCAGGTAGTCGATTTCGCCTTGCAGATCATTGCGGAATCTCTCCAGACTTACATGGCTGCCAATAGCTTTCAGGCCAAGCTCATCCAGCAATTCTTTCATTTCAGCAGCAGGCTTGTCAAAATAACCCGCAAACTCAACGCCTTCATAACCTAACTTCGCAACATGGCGAAGTGTGCCTTCCAAATCTTTAGCCATATCATCACGAAGTGTATACAATTGAAGACCGATTCCTAAACGTCCCATTTGTTTCCCTCTTTTCTTAAATTCCAATTTATGCATTTCTTTGACCATGTAGACAGTATAACGGAACATAGCTTATTATGACCATTCACGATATAATCAAAACATCTCTTATTTGGCTACGAAAGGTGATTACCATGGATACGGAGTTGTTGACCTGCGGCTATTCTTTTCATATGGAACCGTTTAATGTGAGTACGAAATCCGGACTCAATACTTATCTTTTCCGTTTACAGACAGAGGGTACTTGTGAAATTCTCGTTGATGGTCAAATGATTCAAATCGAATCAGGCCATTTGCTTCTATATAAGCCGGGCGATCCGTATGAGTTAAAGATCGAACCCGCGAAAGATAGCCCCGGCGGCAAAATCGCCAGCGGAGATTATTATTTATTTTGCAAAGGGGCATGGATTGACGCCTGGTGGAAAAGGAGCTACAAGCAAACTTGCACACGAATTGATCTAGATGCGCGGCTCATTTCGCTTTGGCGCCAGCTTATTCTTGAAAAACGCAGAATGGAAGAGGAAAACCGGGAGCTTAGCGGTTATTTGCTGCAGGCGTTATGCCTGTATGTGGAACGCGCGGCAACGGAAACCGTTTCCTTGCAAGGACGGCCTTTTACAGGCACTCGGATGAAACGGTTTATCGAGGCGCATGCAACAGCCACTTTCAAAGTGGACGATGTGGCTGACCACGTGGGACTGAGCGTATCCCGCGCTGTTCATTTGTTCAAGGAATGCTTCGGCAAAACCATGATTCAGTACGCCTTGGAAGTCCGCTTATCCAGTGCAGTGGAACGCATGCATGATAGCTCCATGTCCTTGGAGCAAATCGCCTTGAGCTGCGGCTTTGGCAGCTATCCGTACTTTCATCGCGCCTTTAAACATCGATTCGGAATCTCTCCGAAGCTGTATCGGCAGAAAGATTCGCAAAATTAAAGAAAATTCACAAATTTTTCATGTAGTTTTTCTTAGAGTTTGGAACTTTTTTGCCTTCTAAATCGTATATTCTTTGACAACGGAAAAAGCTGGTCCGTTTGCTAGATTCAAAATGAGGAATTATTTAGAATAGTTTTAACATATATACATGAAATGCAAGTTTGTTTCAAAATTGTAAAACTATTTTAAGGTTAAATTAATAATCCTCATATATGCTTGATGTATATCCAATTCCTAGGATGGTGAAAATCTATGAAAATGTTTATTACGATTCATAACAAACCCGTGCCTGTCTACTCCGATGAGAAAAATAAAAAGAAATTCAACCTATTGAAATCCGCTCTTGAAGCGAAAGTTACGAAAGGCAGAGCCACTATTAAGAAATGTTTGGAGTCGATCATCAGCATCGAAATCGTTGGCTGTGAAGCGATCCTTCATTCCTTTAACGAACGCGATTCGTTGGCTTTATCGCTATATTAAAAAAAGAGTTTGTCGAGGGCGTCCCCCAGACAAACTCTTTTTTTCTATAAATATCTTTCCTTCACAATGCTCAGATGGTGTTCAGCATGACCGGCAATCACGTAAGCAAGGCCTCGTGCAGTGATGTCAAACGTGCTGACGTTCGCTTGGCGTGACCAAGCGGAATCTGCAATCGTGCGGCGAAGCGTTAAGGTCGCCTGCCGGACCGCTTTGAAATCATTCAATAAATCCTCGATAGACAGCTCGTCGAACGAAGTATTCGCAACAAAGACGTCTTGATCAAATCCGGGCAGTACCGTCGAATCTCCGCGAGAAATACGCAGCATCCGGTAGCTCATTACCCGCTCAGTGTCCGTAATATGCCCTAATACTTCTTTCAAGCTCCATTTCCCCGGCGCATAGCGATATCGTGACTTTTCATCGTCGATTTCCCCAAATAAAGCAAGGATTTCATCACGTTGACGATCTAAGAACACCTCGTATTCCTCGTCAGTCACTTTGCTGATGTACTGTTCATAATATGGCGCGTATTCATCTTTCCCAGGCCGCTTCAACATAGCGCAGTAATCTCCCTTCCATGATCAGTCTATTTATGTAATAGACTAATCATAGCGGAAATTTGGATCATTGAGAAGATGCTTGTAGCACCCATATCTTACTTTGGAAGTCTCCGCGCAAATCGTTGACGGGAAGACCGGCGTAAAGAAGGTGATCGCCAGGATACTCCTCTTCCTTGCCCGCAATGCGGTAATCGAAATCTGGGTTAAGCCCTTTTAACCGCAGCGTTTTGAGCGGTGCGTTCGGTTCGGCCAACACGCGGAAGTAGCCGACCAGCGCTTGTTTCTTATCTTCAGAGACGATCATCCAAGCCGTTTCGTTGCCCTCAAACGGACTTAACAGACGATATAAGTCGCCGAATTGGACGAGCGGACGAATTTCTTTGTAGTTCGCGATTTGCTGTTTAACAATCTCTTTCTCTTCATCCGTGAAACGGGTGAGATCCAACTCGTAACCGAAGTTACCGGACATCGCCACATCACCGCGCATCTTCAGCGAGGTTTCGCGGTGCACCTGGTGATTCGGAACAGCGGATACGTGCGCGCCCATCGTGCTGACTGGGTAGACGATGCTTGTACCGTATTGAATTTTCAAGCGGGAGACGGCATCCGTGTTATCGCTCGTCCATGTTTGCGGCATGTAATAGAGCATACCAGGGTCGAAGCGGCCGCCCCCACCAGAGCAGCTTTCAAACAAAATATGTGGAAATTCTTTTGTTAACGATTCTAGAACACGATAGAGACCCAGGATATAACGGTGAGCCGTTTCCCGTTGTCTTTCCGGCGGCAGCGCTGCGGAGCCGATTTCCGTCATATTGCGGTTCATGTCCCATTTGACATAAGTAATCGGGCTGCTGCTCAGAATGTTGCGAATCATCCCCAAGATAGCCTCGCAAACATCCTCGCGAGAGAAGTCCAGAATTAATTGCTGCCGGCCTTCTGTACGGCGGCGGTTCGGCACGTGCAAGCACCAATCCGGGTGCTTCCGGTATAATTCGCTGTTCGGAGACACCATCTCCGGCTCAAACCACAGTCCGAATTGAAGCCCCATGCCATTTACTCTGGCAACCAAATCTTCCAGCCCATTCGGCAGCTTTGCTTTATCGACGAACCAGTCTCCTAGAGAGCTGTTGTCGCTGTCTCTTTTGCCGAACCAGCCATCGTCAAGGACGAACAACTCAATCCCAAGATCCTTGCCCGCTTTGGCGATGCTTTCGATTTTGTCCGCGTTAAATTGGAAGTACGTCGCCTCCCAGTTATTTACGAGCACCGGTCTCGTACGGTCACGGAACTCCCCACGGCATAGGCGGGTACGGTACAGTTTATGATAAGACCGCGACATTTCCCCTAAACCGGAGCTGGAGTAAACCATAACGGCTTCTGGCGTCTGAAAAGCTTGTCCAGGCTCAAGCAGCCAAGAGAAATCAAACGGATTAATCCCCATGGAAACACGTGTATTCCCATACGGCTCTACTTCGGCATGAGCGGCAAAATTCCCGCTGTACACGAGGCTAAACCCGTATACATCCCCATGGTCTTCGCCCGCTTCTTTGGCGAGCAATGCAATGAATGGGTTATGCTGATGGCTGCTGGAGCCGCGGCGGCTTTCTACAGTCAATTTGCCAGGAGCAAGCGCTCTGCGTTCGATATACCGCTCTCTCACCCAGCTGCCTGAAAGCTGCAGCAGATCAAATTCGCTGTGCGAATAATCAACGCTCATGCTAAGCGCGCGAAGCAGCTTCAAATCAGCTGTGCCTTCGTTCACGAAACGCACGGATCTTGTTAATGCCGCATGCTTGTCAAAGATGGTGTAAGAAAGAATGACACGTAGACCAATCAACGCATCCACTAATTCCAACTCAAGCGTTTGCGCTTCGTTTTCATGCTCTGTATACGTAGCCGGCAAACCTTCTAATGCAGGCTTACCTGCGTAAATTCGATGTTTATCATAGATAAGTTCAGTAATCGTCGACCCGTTCGAAAGCGCAACTTGATAAGCAGGCTCCCGGAAGTCACTTGTTCCATAGGCTGGATATTCCTGCGGTAACGTATCGAAAGAGATGCTGCGGTCTTCCGGAACCGGGTTCGGAGAGAACGAACATCTTTCATGAAATTGTAAAATGGCGGCCAATTGCCCGGAACGGATGGGGCGACCCCAGTAGACATGTGCCGGGTAGGCATTTTGGACAAGCTGAATCACATAACTCATCTGGCTGTTTTTTAAATGGAAAATACCTTGTGTCTGTTCAAAAGTTATCTGCATAATATCCCTCCTGCTCCTTATTATCTTATTCTTTGCCAATCCGCACTATGGAGATTGTACACTTACATATGGAGAAATGTAGTTTTGCTATAGTATTCCCTAATTTCAGCAAAAAAGGAGCAGCGGCTCGAAAGCCTTGCTCCCTTCCATAAATCCTTCCATTTAGCCGAATTTATACGTCATGCCGTACCCACCTTTGGGATAAACCCAATCAATGTTGTGCGACGGACAAGCAATTCGGCAGGTTCCACACTCAATGCAATTCTCAAAGGCGACCGTCGTAATCTTGAGCTTCTTTTCCCAATCATACACGTCAGACGGACAAAAGTAGTTGCAATCCTTGGTCACACAATTCATACATGTTTGTTTGTCTTTAATGACAAGGTGTGACTTGTCGTCGCATTTGTAACGGATCGTAAACAGCTTATCAGAAATGTCGCTTTGACTCATCCGTTCATCGCCCTCCATCCCTTATAGCCCAGCTTCATCAAGTTCACCGTGCCGCCTGCGGCGTTTTTAATCAGCTTCATCGCCATTTTCTGCTTATCCGCCTTGGCAATGCCATCTACCAGGAACATGTTGTAAGCCGCTTCATTCAGCGCTCTTGGCAGCTTATCAAACAGGAGTTCAGGATCCTGCTCCTTCAGGAACTGATGCATGCCCTTATACTTTTGCAAATCTTTGTGCACAAAGGATTCGCGTATCTTTTGATCATAAGCCTGCAGCGAAGCGGCGGTGTAATCTCCGCGGCCCTTGGCCTCCACAATGGCTTCGCCTGCCAACCGGCCGGAAGTCATCGCCAAATTCGTACCTTCCCGATGGACGAAGTTGATAAGCTGCGCAGCATCTCCGCAGACGCACCAGCCGTTGCCCGAGAGCGGAGGAATCGAGTGAAAGCCGCCTTCGGGGATCAAATGCCCGGAGTACTCCTTCGTTTCTCCTCCCTGTATCAGCTTGCGAATCATCGGATGCTGTTTAACCGCGTCTAGAACGGCATAAGGCTTCACTTTTTTATCGCGCAAATGGTTAACCATCACGCCCACGCCTAAGGAAATCGTATCTTTATTCGTATAAAGGAAACCCATTCCCGCCATGCCAAGTGAAGTTTCGCCCATAAATTCAATCGTCACGCCTTCGTCGCCTTCCAGCCCGAAGCGGTCCTCGATTTTCTCTTTGGGCAGCGCAATCACTTCTTTCACCGCAAGCGACACTTGATCCGGCGTCCATTCCTTATGAATGCCCATGGCTTTTCCGAGCAAGGAATTCACACCGTCGGCAATGACCACAACATCGGCATACAAATCGCCGTCATCCCGATCCGTTTTGACACCAACAACCTTATCGCCTTCACGAATAACATCCAGCGCAACGGTTTCATACACAGGGATGGCACCCGCGGCAACCGCTTTATCGGCGAACCATTGATCAAATTTAACACGTAAACCGGTAAAACAATTGTAAGGCTCTTTATATGCCTCATTGCGGTGACCGAATGTGACCATCGATTCTTTGCCCATCATCCAAATGCGCTGCTCCACAATGTACCGTTCCATCGGAAAGTTCTTCTCTTTCCAAAACTCGGGAACGAGCTCTTCAATTTGCTTCCGGTAGAGGACGCCGCCGAAAATGTTTTTGGCACCGGGGAACTCCCCCCGTTCCAGAAGTACAACAGATAACCCGGCTCGCGCCATGGTTAACGCTGCTGCTGCACCGGCTGGCCCCCCGCCAACGACGATCGCATCGAACTTTTCATTCACTTGGCCTCACTCCTTTCCAGCGTTGGTATAGAAGCGGTTGTATCGGCAGCGGGTTTGGTAAACAGGGTGCGTCGTTTTTTCACCTCTTGCGTGATCGCCGGAACCAGCTTAAACAGATCGCCTACCATCCCATAGTGAGCAAATTGGAAAATAGGCGCTTTCTCGTCTTTGTTAATGGCGACGACAACGTCCGCGTTGCTCATGCCGACGGTATGCTGTACAGCGCCAGAGATGCCGATGGCGAAGTACAGCTTCGGTCGCACAGTCGCACCGGTCTGCCCAACCTGGTGCTCATGCCCGATCCAGCCCGCGTCCACCGCCGCGCGGGATGCGCCAACGACACCGCCGAGCGCCTCCGCCAGCTCGGCGAGCAGCCCGAAGGGCTCAGGGCCGCCTAATCCGCGGCCCCCGGCCACAATAATCTCGGCTTCCTCGAGATTCAGCTTGCCCGTCTCGTGCAGGAAGTCCAGCACCTGCGCGGCAATCTCTTCCTCCCGCATCGCCGCCTCGATGGCGACGATTTCGCCTTGGCGCGCCGTATCCTTCGGCAGCGCCTGAAACACCCCGGCGCGCGCCGTCGCCATCTGCGGCCGGTACTGCTTGCAGAGGATGGTGGCCATCATCTTCTCGGAAAAAGCCGGCCGGCTGGCCAGCAGCAGCCGCGACGGAGGCGGCTCCACGTCGAGCTGCGTCGTGTCGGCCGTCAGCCCCGTCGGCAGGTGCGTCGCGATGGCGCCTGCCAGATCCCGGCCCGTAGCTGTCGCGCCGAACAGCACGATCTCGGGCTTTGCTTCCTCGATCAGCTTCAAACAGACCCGGCTGTAGGGCCGGGTTCGGTATGTGCGAAGCTCCGGCGCTTCGCAGAGGTACACCCGGTCCGCGCCGTAGTGCACGGCTTCCTCGGCGAGGTGGGCTACACCTTCGCCGATGACGAGCGCCATGAGCGGCGCGTCCAGCTTCGCTGCCAGCTTCTTGCCTTCACCTAGCAGCTGCCAGGACACCTTTTTCGCTGCCCCGTCCCGCTGCTCCACAACGATTAATACGCCCCGATAAGCGGACCAATCAGGCATTGCCCCTTCGGCCTGCTCCGTCGTTTGTTCATTGGCCATAGTGACTTCCTCCATTCGTTACATGTTCCTTACAGTTCTCTCTACTCTTGCATCCTTTCGGCATTGCGGCTTTGCCTATGCCCAGTCAAGCAGCGTCTGCATTTCCTTGCTCATGAGCTGGTCAGCGAGTTGTGCCGCGCCCGCTTCCGGCGAATCATAAGCGATCATATTGGTTTTAACAGCTTTCACTTCAGGCACCCATGTCTTTGCAACGATTGTCGGGGAGCCTTTGAGACCGATTTTCGCCCGCTCCAAGTCTGGAAAATCCGCCGTCGTCCACACTGTCGGCTTGTATCGCGCCGCTCGAATCATGCCTGGCAGCGATGCCCTTCGAACCTTGTTCAGCTCCTTCAGCGCTGTGATCAACACAGGCATGCTTGTCTCAACCACTTCAATACCGTCTTCCAAAAGGCGGTGTACGCGAACTTTGCGATTCTGTTCATCAACGTCCACCACTTTGTTCACGTACGTGAGCTGCTCCAAATCCAACCGGCACGCGACCCCTGGCCCGACCTGACCCGTGTCGCCATCAAGTGTTTGTTTCCCGCAAAAAACAATATCCACCGGCCCCCACGTCTCGGCGATTTTACGTATCGTCCGGGCCACGACATAGGAAGTAGCCAGCGTGTCCGCTCCAGCAAAGCCGCGGTCCGTTACGAGGACGGCATCATCCGCGCCAAGCGAAATGCACTCCTTCAGGCCTTTCTCAGCGGGAGGCGGTCCCATGGTCACAACAGTCACTCTTGCCCCGGTTTCATCCTTGATGCGAAGCGCCTCTTCCAGCCCATGCATATCGTAAAAATTCACAATGCTGGGAACGCCTTGACGAATTAACGTGTTATTTTTCGGGTCAATGCGAATTTCTCTAGAGTCAGGCACCTGCTTGATACACACTACGATATGCAGCATTTCTGCACCCTCCTGTTTCTTCCGGAATCTTGTATGACACCGTTTGACAAAACACCCGCAATGCTTGTCATCATTGTGAAAAATGTCACTTAAATGACGCATGGAAATCGCTTTCATGAATAACTTAATAACGCAACAGCCTACAACAATATATGCAAATTGCTATCTAACATGACATTTACTTTTGGCTTGGGCTATTATCTCTGAGCTACTGTGAACATTGCGCATAAAAAAAAGATCGGCCAGGATTCATCCTGACCGACCTAATTGCCAACTGCTATTCATCTTCCGGATCAATCTCATACGTGCATACAAATCGCTCAACACCAGGGTATTTCTCGCCAAGACTGCGAATCACGAAGCCAATGCTCCGGTAAAATTGAACCGTTTCCTCATCCGTCTCCGCCACGATTCTAACTGGGTGCATCTCTTCTATGATTTCGAGGATGATGCCCCGGCCGAACCCGGCTCCTCTGCTATGAGGTTCTACCGCCAGATGATGAATCGTCATTTCCTGCTCATCATTGATTCGAAACCCGATAATGCCGACGAGTACTCCTTCTGATTCATACCCGTAAAGCCACATATTCGAATCTGTTTCATATCTCTTAATCGTCTCTTCTAATACATCCGGATCAGGGAAGACGCTGTAGCTGAGCAGTTCCTGAATAAGATTCTCTTGAAGTCGGGACTTCACATCCATTAACACTTACGATCACTTCTTTCTCTTGTTCATCTGTAATCTATACATAATCTAACAGACTTAACAGCTTGTCAATCTGAGCCGCCGGTTTAACGCCTTTTTCCACCATCAACGGCACGCCACTCCCATAACTTATAAAAGGAATCCCTGCTTCCTTAGCAGCTTGGCCGTCAATCCAGGAATCGCCAACAGATATCCAATTCTCCACTGCAATTCCGGAAAAATGCCTCATCACAAATAAATTCCCTGAAGGATAGGGCTTCATCGCGTCCATCTGCTCCCTTCCGACAATCAAATCAAAACGTTCTTTGATTCCCGTGGTCTCCAACGCTTTAATAGCTGCCGCGTAAGAGTTATTGGTCACAAGCGCAAGTGTATAAGTTCCCTGAAGCTTCTCCAAAAGCTCCTGCGCACCCGGCTCAAGACCCGCCCCCTCCATGCCTTGAAGTTCATAACCCTCAGCAATCTGCAAGGCGGCTTCCAATACTTCTTCCGATGCACCCGCTTCTTTGACATGGGCAAGAATCGTTGAAGTTGTATGCGAGTCAATCGCAAACTCTTGCGATAACATCCCCTCTTGAATTAAAAAAAGGGCAACCGCCTGTTTCATTGCGGGAAAATCAATATGAGATTGAAGAAGGGTATTATCCATATCAAAAATAATGCCACGAATTGCGTTAGCTTTTTTCAACAGCGCTTCCTCCTCCCTATATCAAGATTTAGTGTATTTCGACACAATTCGATTTTAATTAACATTAACCGCTATATACACGCCATTGACTGACAACTATAATAAAACCACCACAGACTGGCACACCATCAATCTATGAGAGGAATCGGATATGCATCTTGCAGAAGCTCATCCCTATAATTTGTACCTCATACTTCTAGCTTTCGTCGTTGTTCTGTCAGCTTCTTGTACTAGTCTGAAATTGACCAAAAGAATTACTGATTCCAGCCCCTGGCAACAAAAATTATGGATCTTAAGATGTGCTTCTACCTTAGCGGCAGGCATCTGGTCCATGCATTTCATCGCGATACTGGCCTGTCCATATCCGTCTGTTAAAAGCTTCGATATGATAACCTTATTTACATCTCTGGCGATCGCTATCATTGGCTCCATCATCGGCTTTACTGTCATGCATTTCGCCGCATTCGAATTTCCGAAATTTCTGCTCGGCGGCACATTTATGGGCTTGTCGATAGCCGGTATGCATTTCATGAATATGAGTGCCCTCAAACAAGTGGAAATTCGCTATGCGCCTTTTCCATTTATCCTTACTATTCTATTAGCTATCATAGCATCCATAACCGCTTTATATCTATCCACCTACGCCAAGCAAAAAGTAGTCACTAGTAGCTTTGTCATCAGTTTAACCCTGACTGGCATGCATTACCTCGGGATGTCTGCTGGAAAAATGACTTATCCAGATAGCAGCATGCTTGCAGAACATTATCGTACGAGCATGGACAGTTATGTTCTCGCCTTGTTAATTGCTTTTGGAACGATCATTTTTTTCTCCATCAACTTGTTTTATTCCATGAAAATTGATCAGAAGGTAGCCGAACAATTTGCCCTGAAAGCTTCTTTACTGGATACAAGCATCGACAGCATCATGGTGTTTAACAGCCGGGGTTGGATTATTGATTGTAATCCGGCAGCATCCGCTGCATTCGGTTATACGCACAAACAAGCTTTGTCCTTAACCGTCTTTGATTTTCTATTTCCTTTTGATCGAAATGGCGAAGCGGCCGCTTCTTTGTTTCAGCAGTTATCACGGCAAGATGCCGCTTTGCTCGGCAAGCGAATGGAAATGGCGGCCTACCGTGCAGACCGTTCCGAATTTCCGGCTGAGATCACCATCACCGGCTTTCAATTCAAAGGCAAAATGATCTTTGCAGCAACAATTAGAGACATAACGAATCAGAAGCGTTCAGCTTCAGCTTCCGCTTCCTGAATCATCCTTATCGACACGAAGAACCTGAGGGACTCCCTCAGGTTCTTGATCATTTTCGTTATTCCCGGCTTAAGCCGCCTGTTTGGATGTGGATTGAATCACAAATGGAATGAACATGGAAACCAAGCAGACAATGAAACCAAAAACGAACATCCCATGGAAGCCGATGTAAAAAGCAGTCGCTTTCGTCAAAATCGCCCCCATGATGGTCACGCTCACAGCCGTACCAATATTACGGGCGAATAGCTGCAACGAAGTAGAGATCCCTTTCTGGTGCGCCTCAACTAGCTGCTGTGAACCAATCGTTGAAACCGTAAAGATGAGCCCATAAGCAAGCCCAAGCATCGTCATCGTCGCAAATGAGTACCAGTAAGCTGTTTTTTCACCCATAAAATAAAGCATAATTGCCGTAACCAAGAGCAAACCGTTCCCAATGATCAGCAGCGGTTTGTAACCATATTTTAGCACCCATTTCCCGCTTGGAACAGCAACCACCATCCAACCAATCGACGTACCAAGCAGAGCAAGCCCACTCACAAATAGCGAATACCCTTGATTTTGCAAATATAGCGGTATAAAACTTGAAGTCCCAAATAGCGCTGCACAGGAAATAAACGAGACCGCAATCATAATGGCCACAGGTCGATTTCGAAGCAGGTTCAAAGGAACAATCGGTGCGCTATGCCTTTTCTCATAAAAGAAAAAGGCAACCATACATACTACGCCTAATACCCCGTAAATAAAGTTGTATTGCTCAATCGTTGTCGTAAGGAGCAGCAGCGAGATCCCCAAGGCGAACAGCACGGCCCCGCCGTAATCCACCACGGATTTCTTCGCTTGATAAACTTCCTTATACGGCTTCAAAGCTAAAAGCGAAACCAAACAAATCGGAATATTAACGAAGAATATCCAACGCCAGCTCAAATAAGTCACAAAAAATGTTCCTAATAACGGCGCTAATACAGCCGCCAGCCCCCACATCGCTGTGAAAAAGGCCTGCACTTTCCCACGCTGCTCCACAGGATATATATCTCCCGCAATAATCGCTGGAAACGGCATCATCACGCCTGCGCCAATCCCTTGGATGGCTCTAAAGAGGATCAGCTGCAGCATACTCTGGGATAACCCACATAGGACAGACCCTCCAAGAAACAAAAGGATCCCTGCGGCATAGATCTTTTTCCGACCAAATAAATCGGATAACCGGCCTGCTAGTGGAGCAAGTACGGTAGAGAGCACCATATACGAGGTAAATGCCCAGGCGAACAGGTCACTACCGCCAATTTCCTTCACAATGATCGGCATCGTCGTATTGGCTATGGTCGCATCCATAGACGCCACTAGCATCGCTAGTACGATGCTGACCATAACCGTTGTGCGATTGCTTCGATTACTACTCATCATTTTTCTTATGTACCTCCTTATGCTGTCTTCCTAGTCACATCCATATATTGTAACTGATTCGCTATCTAATGAATAGCGTGATTAAAGATTTGGTCGCCATGACTCGAAACGGCTTACAAAAAACTTCTTTACATAAGGCTAATGCATATAATAAAATTAATCCAATTGAATTAGTGGGTAATTGACAGGGGACATGACTACATGACTTTGAGTATTTTATTAATGGGTGTAATTGTTGGTTTTTTGGTTGGATTAACTGGTGTTGGCGGAGCTTCGCTGCTCACCCCCATCTTGATCCTGATCGGTATTCATCCTTCTATTGCCGTCGGAACAGACCTGCTTTATAATTCCATCACAAAGCTTTTCGGCACCATTCAGCATTGGCGGCAGAAAACGATTGATTTTAAGCTCGTCAAAATGTTAGCTATGGGCAGCATTCCCGGCGTCATCGTCGCGGTAATCTTCCTGAAATTCTTCAACTCGTTTTATAATAATCAAGAAGTTATTATCAAACACGCGCTCGGCTACGTCTTGATTCTGGTTGCCTTTGCCACCTTGTTCAAAGTTTTCTTCGGCCATAAGATCAAAGAAAACCGTTGGCAGCTCAAAAGCTTGCAAGAGAAACGCGGTCTGACAATCACCATTGGCGCGGTTCTTGGCTTCATTGTAGGCATGACCTCCATCGGTTCCGGCTCTTTATATGCCATTGCCATGCTTTACTTCTTCCGCATGGCTCCAGCACAACTCGTCGGCACAGATATCGCACATGCATTTTTCCTGGCAACGACAGCAGGTATTTTGCACGCCAGCATGGGGAATGTCAATTACACACTCGTTATCAATCTTCTACTTGGCTCAATCCCTGGCGTACTAATCGGCAGCATGCTAGCTACCAAGGCTCCAACCAACGTCCTGCGGACCATTATTGCCAGTCTGGTATTAATTAGTGGCCTTAAATTAATATGAGAACAACATAAGCGCCCGAATGTATTCGGACGCTTTTTTTCATGGATTCCCCGGGAAATAACTGTTCTTTACTTCAACGTCATTTCTTTCGTGAACCATAATTTATAGCTCAGAATGCTTAAAATAATTCCTGTCATTGCTGCCGAAGCCGTGAACGCAAACAAAATCAAAATTTGATACCTCACCGCTTCAATCGGACTTGAGCCTGCAATAATCATGCCTGTCATCATCCCAGGCAATTGAACTAAACCAACCGTCTTCATCCCGTCAATCGTAGGAATCATACTTGCCTTCACAGAGCGCTGAAGTGCTTGTTGGATGGCCTGTTTCGGTGTTGCTCCCAATGCAAGAAGGGCATCAATCATGTCCCGGGAGGACCCTACCTCACGATTCATTTGGTTCAAAAACAAACCGCAAACAATCATGGAACTTCCAATGGTCATCCCGCTGATAGGAATGATGAATTGCGTCGTTGGTTTGATAATTTGGAGGCCAAGCATCAGTCCCATCGTTAGAATTTCCGTTATGGCAATTGCTGCTGCTATCCGCCAATGGATTCCCGTTAACCCTTTTGCTCGTTTCCCCGCATTTTGTGTAGCGATCATGATCATTATCGCGATAATTCCTATAATAAGTCCCAAATGTTCAGTTTGAAAAACAAAATGAAGCACATAACCTATGAATAATAGCTGCAAGGCGCCACGAATCGTTCCCCATGCAATGTCCTTCTCAAGCCCCAATTTTTGCCATCTGGATAAAACCATCGTAATCATAATAAAAGTTAGCGTAAAACCCAAGGCAACTGCTGACATAATTACTCCACTCCCCCTTGATCAAGGGAAAAAGAAGTTAAGTCGTCTTTTTTCACTGTTTCTGATAACACACCGTTCTCCAGATACCAAAACCGGTTGGCCACTCGCTCGGCCTGCTCCTGCTCATGGGTCACCCAAACAAGCGCCGTTCCCCTTTCTTCCTTCCATCTCATGAGCGTCGACTCCACCGCTTGTTTGCTCTGTGCATCCAGCGCTGAGGTCGCTTCATCAAGTAAAAGGATGTCAGAGCCCATCAACATCGAACGCACAAGCTGAACGCGTTGTTTTTGTCCGCCTGACAACTCCACCGGATTTTGAGACCAGCTAAGATCCCCCAGCCCAACCTCATCCATTAGCCTCTTTGCTAGAGGCTGATCAAATTTGCGTTGATGAAGCTTGCTCACCAAAGCTAAATTGTCCTCCACGGTTTTCGGCAGCATGGCTGGTTGTTGAGGCACATAACATACTTGTTTCCGCCATTCACAGGGTCCCCAACTCTCAACTGGACGTCCATGTAAGGATAACCGACCACTCTGAATGTTGTCTAATGCGGCTAAAACTCGTAATAGCGTACTTTTCCCCTGCCCAGACGGCCCCTGGATCGCTATAACATCTTTTGGCTTTACTTCCACGCTGATTTGTTTAAAAAGTGGAGTTCCCCCTCCGTTTGGATGGTTCTTATGTACATTTTCAATAACGAAAAAAGGCTGCAGAATGTCTCACTCCCTAGATGAATTAATACTTATGATAACTAAATTATATCATAGCTACATTTCACGGCGGCATGAACCCATTTTTTTCGCAAACAGGCGTTGGCCTACACAAGATGACTTGCCCTATTCATACGTTGTGATGAACACCCAATGTGATGATAAAGGAGCTACTGCATATGCAGCGACTAATGTGTAAAGGTAAAATCCATCGCGCTACGGTGACGGAAGCCGATCTGAATTACGTCGGAAGCATTACCATAGATGCTTTGTTAATGCGTAAAGCAAACATTTTACCCTATGAGATGGTTCAGGTTACCAGCCTGCGCAACGCCACAAGATGGAAAACATATGCCATCCCTGCGACTGAAGGCTGCGGAAAAATCGGACTGAACGGCCCGCCCGCCCATCTTTTCCACCCCGGGGATCTTGTCATCATTTTGAGTATGGGTCTGATGAATGAAGCAGAAATTGCCTCCTTGAAGCCACAAGTCGTATTTGTCGATGAAGAGAATCAGGTGCTCAGGGTCGAGGAGCATGATGTCATCATTCAAGAGCAAGAAGTGAAGCCCTATGAGTAATCTCAGCACCAGCAAGTGGACGAAATACAAGCTGCTCCGCAAATCGGAGAAGCTCCGCGCGTACCTTCCGGAGACCGAATGGCTGAAGGAATCCGCGTTCTGGCGACTGCTGAACAAATACCAACAAGTTATTATTAAGCCTACTGGCAGCTATGGCGGACATGGCGTCATTCGAATTAAAAAATTGGAAGATTCCGGATACGAACTTCAGGACGGAGCGAAAAAGAAACGATTTACCGATCAAGAGCAAGTAAACGCCTTTCTCAAAAAGAAAACCGGCAAAAATTTCATTGTCCAGCAGCGCATTCCACTCGCTACCGTTAACGGGCGGCCTTTTGATATGCGAGTGATGGTGCAGCGACACCCCCATTCGAAGTGGCAAGTAACCGGTAAGCTGGCGAAAGTCGCTGGCAGCGGTTTTATTGTGACGAATATCCGCATGAGCAGCGGTAAAGTTGTATCCGTGGAGCATGCTATCAAACATTCTCAGCTAAAATCCATGCGATCAGCCGATCTGCTGGCACAGCTCGATAAAGTCGCACTTAAGAGCGCTGCCAAGCTTGGACCCTCCTACCGGTGGGTAAAAACGATGGGCATCGACATGGCCTTTGACAAAGCGGGGCATGTTTGGATCATTGAGGTCAACTATGCACCGATGCTGGAACTGTTTTTGAAACTAAAAGATAAATCAATGTTCCGCCGAATCAAGTCCTTTCACAAAAAATAAACAGATGCAAGAGACACAAGCCGTCTCCATCTTCTCCCGGTTGTAATAATCTACATTAGAGTTGGCAGACGCGAATTCATGCTAACTAACCAATCGTTTTCCCGCTGAAAACGGCGAGGAGGCCCAGAGAATGAAACAATTGGGGCTTTATTGCTCACGATGTTCGGCAAAGCTCCCTTTCCGCTATCAAGACATGAAATGTACTTGCGGCGGTACGTTATTGGTCGATTACGACTTGGAGCGCTTGAGCAAATCATTAAAGAAGGAAGCATTACAGACTCGCTACCCATCCATGTGGAGATACAACGAACTGCTTCCGGTGAGCAACCCGGATTGTATCATCACGCTTGGCGAAGGCTGGACCCCGCTAGTACGCTTACAGAATTGGGAACATAAGCTGTCCCTTAGGCAGCTGTGGATTAAACGCGAAGAACAGAACCCGACGGGAAGCTTCAAATCACGGGGATTTTCCGTCGCCGTTTCTCTACTGAAAGAATCGGGAGCAACCCGAGCGGCGGTTCCTTCCAACGGCAATGCCGCTGGCGCGCTCGCTGCTTATGCTAGCCATGCCGGGATTAAATCTTCGGTGTTCATCCCTTTGGATTGCCCTCCGCTCATCGTAGAGGAGTGTCCACTTTATGGGGCGGAAACCTTTCTTGTGGATGGCTTAATCCATGACGCCGCAGCAATTATTGAAACCGGCAAGGGGGAGCAGGGTTGGGTAAATGTCGGCACCTTGAAGGAACCTGGGCGCGTAGAGGGAAAAAAAACAATGGGACTTGAGCTCGCCGAGCAGCTCGGATGGGCGTTTCCCGACGTTATCATCTATCCGACCGGCGGAGGCTCCGGAATTATTGGCATGTGGAAAGCCTACCATGAGCTCAAAGCGCTTGGTTGGGTTGACGGCCCTATGCCACGGTTCGTTTGCGTGCAGGAAGAGGGCTGCCAGCCCATCGTCGACGGGCTGCTGCAGCAAACGGCAAGAAATCAGGCCGGAACAGCCAAAGAACCTAGTCCGACAGGCATGCGAGTGCCTCTGCCACCTGATCTGCCTCTGATCTTGTCAATCGTGAAGGAAAGCGGCGGTACAGCACTCGCCTTATCCAAGAGCCAGATCGCCGATGCCACACGCTCTTTAGGCGCCCAAGGCATTTCTTCCTCGCCGGAAGGTTCTGCCACCTGGGCAGGCCTGATCGAGCTCTGTGACAGTGGTTGGCTGCGTCCCACCGACTCAGTCGTGCTGTTTAACACTTCGCATGCCATGAAATATGCGCAGTTGGAACGTATGTCCTCCGTTCCAAAGATAAGGAGCTATGCGGATTATAAGTCGCTTGGGCGCTGAACAAGAAAAACCGTCAGGAAAGAATTGCTCCTTCCTGACGGTCCTTTTATGTTTAGCGAATCTAAGCTTGACCTAGATTATTTTCCTCATACAAACGGTACATCGCTTGAATCAGAGGCTCTGCCGGATCACGGTTCAATAAGAATAAAGTCATTAAATATTGCAGCGGAAGGGCACAAGTGTTGTTCCCGTCTTGCACAGCAACGAAGCCGGCTTCCAGAACCGGGCCATGCTCCTCATGAAGCTCTAAATCAACATAAATCTTTTGATCAGGGAACTCTTCACGAACAGCTGATGCACAGTAAGGAACAATATGTTTATCCAGAAGTTCTTTTGCTTGGTCTTCCGTTTGCGGTGGATTAGGAAGCGCATGATTCTCCGGGCTTCTCAACAAGTCAACAAAGAAGGAAGAAAGCCAGAGTCCAGCGTTCGGATTGGTTTGGAAATTTCGCATAATTTCGTTGAGGAAAAATCCACATGAAGTGAACTTCTCATCTTTTTTTAGTGTAAAAGCAAACATCGGGCCATACGTTGGGTTATTTCCGATTTGTCCCTCGACTTCATATTCGGGAAATTGCGCCTTCATAACTTCGTTTATGTGCTGAAACCAAGTCATAATGATCTGGGCCTGTTCTTGTTCCAAATCTTGTTCGTTATTTTCTTCGGTTTGTGTTTCGATCTCTTTTTCTGTCATTGTGGTAAAAGCCTCCTGAATCATTCATATTGGCACGAATATCCCTATTGTACCGCATTTAATCCAGATCAGAAAGCTATTGTTGCATTTTTAAGGACGAATGCGGACGACACCAACCTCAGAAGCGTTCACCGAGATCGAATTCCCGCCTTGACCAATGGTTGCACTCACGGATTGTCTGACTCTCACTTTTGTTTTTCCGCTGCTATCTCAGCAAACATGGCACTTCATGCTCGAACTCGGAAGGGGCTAGCGCTTTTTCTGCTTTTTATGCAGCCCGTTGACAGGCTGTATCAGCAAATACATAAGGGAAGCACATTAGGCTCTATCTAAGGGAGTTTTTTATAATCGTTTAGGAGTCGGCATACCAAGCAGTTCAAGCGCTTCATGAAGGGTAGCCTTCACCGTTTGTGTAATCCATAAGCGGTGGGAAATGCTCTCTTCGCTCCCTTTTAAAACCGGACATGCACTATAAAAATGATTGAACAAAGATGCTAATTCAAACGCATAATGACAAATTAGACTAGGAGCCAACTGAGCAGTGGCATTCTCCAAAGTTTCCGGCCAGTAAGCGATATGCCTCAGCAGCTGGTATTCCTGATCTTCCAGAAGAGTTCCATGAAACTTGGCCGCTATGGCTTGCAGACGATCGTCCACCTTCGCTTTGTCCAAAATACGGTTCGCTCTTGCGTAAGCATACAGCAAATAAACGCCTGTATTCCCTGTCACTTCGGTCGCTTGCTCCAGATCAAAAATCACTTCGGTTTGCAGCTGATATTTTAGCAAATAGTAACGGATCGCAGCCGCGGCGATGGATCTGCTGGATATTCCCGCTTTTCTTGAACGTTTGGCATCGATCACTTTCTCCATGCGATCAAGCAGGTCTGCGACTTTAATCCCAATGCCTTGACGGCCTGACATCGCATAGGAACTTTTGCCTTCGGAAGTATCCAGACCAAGCCCTGCCGCTGTATCTGGACTTAAAGAAACAACGCCGTAGCTGACATGCTTGAGTTGGCTAGCCTGCTGCTGATAACCAAGCACTTCAAGTGCCAGCTTCACCATCTCTTGCGGATACTGCTGACGGTAGTCAATGACATTAATGACCATATCTGCGCGCCCGATCGTTTTTTTACTTCCTTGAGCAGCCGTTGACCACAAGCCATCCTCCCATTTTTTATACACAAAATCATTTTCCAGCAGTCCGAATTTCCACAGGTGATACGCTATATCCTTCGCGGTATAGGTAAGAATGCCATTTGAACGAACAAGCACTTTATCCCCTTGAAAATCCTGGTTGTCCGCTGGGGTTTCAGCTCCGCCTTCTTCGAGGTTCTTCAGTACCCAACAGCCTGCCAGTTTCCCCTCCGTCACCTTATGAAACATTTCCGTTTTACTCAGCAGCTCGAAAGTGGTATCCCAGAATCCGGCACGAACAATGCTGCTTTCCCACACCAGCACATCATAGGAGATGCCAAATTGCTTCATTTCCTCCAACTGCTCACGCACAATTCGCTCCGCAACCAAAGCACCCATCCACGCAAGATTCGATGTCCCGCTTTCAATGGCATGGAGGACCACAGATCGCTGCTCGGCTAACGCCGGCTGATCTTTATAGGCTTGATTCACCTTAGCGTAAGTTTCCCAACAAAAATCCCCGAAACGTGGAAAACTTCCCTCCGTTTGCGTATGAAGAATACCTACCACCGTATCGGCTAATTGATTCCCGAGGTCATCAATATAATTGTGAACCTCCACTTCATACCCGGCATGCGATAGCATACGTGACAAAGAGTCACCGATACAAGAATTTCTCAAATGCCCTACATGTGCCGCTTTGTTAGGATTAATGGAGGTATGTTCCACCAGTACCTTGCTTTGTTTACTGCGGCTGGTGCGCTTCGTTGGAGCTTGAAATTCCCCATCGGCCCAGGCTTCCCAGTTGATATAAAAATTCAGAAAACCGGGTGCAACAGCAGCTGCTTTGCTAAACAAACCTTGAACAAGCCCATTCTGCTCGATGCGGCTTTGAAGCTCCCCGGCGATCTGCAAGGGGGACTTGCGCAGTATTTTGGCCAAAAGCATGGCAATGTTGGAGCTGTAGTCTCCATGTTCCGGGTGCGCCGGATGCTCGGTTAAAATTTTCAAATTAGCTGGACGCTGCGTCCCGGACTCCTGAAACATGGCTTCGACGTGCTGCTCAATTTCAATGGTTAATAGCTGTTGAATCATCGTATTTCCTCCCAAATGGCATCATTTGCATACAAAAAAGCCCCCGTCTCTAAATAAGAGACGAGAGCTGTTCATTCCCGCGGTACCACTCTAAGTGTTAAATCTACAGATTTAACCCCTCCAACGATAACGGCTTATGCCGGATCTCCCTACTGCTCATTTCGGAAGACCATTTCCCAGGTCCGTTTCGTTCCTGACATTCGTACCGGTTCCCACCAATTCCGGCTCGCTGCGACTGTCCGACAAGAACTACTGTCCTGTTCATCAATGTTACATATCAAGTTATGAATTGACTGAATATTACTTCAATATGTTGGAGTTGTCAAGAGGCAACTACCTTCATCATTAAGATCCCAATAAAGGCCAAAGCCAATCCAGACTGTTCCATCTTTGAAAATTTATCCTTCAAGACAAATCGCGTGTACAGCAGAACGATCAGTACATTCAATGCGACAACAGCCGAAACCAAGCCTGCCTTGCCATGATCAAATCCATGAAGGATGAAAATCATGCCAACCACATTCGTAATGCCCACGATCATCCCGAATAAAAAAGTCCGTCGTTCCGTCCAACCTGTGGTGGCTGCCACTTTTACCTGTGTAGACTGCTGATGATTACTTCGCTTCTGATCCCGCAACCACCACAGTCCAAAACAAACAGTTCCGGTAGCAAACATACAGAATAACGTTGGAAACAGCGGGGCCGCGACCAAGGTCGTCCACTTACTAGACAAGTCATTGGCGGCAAAAAGAATCAAGGCCAGCGCTCCCCAGCCAGCGCCTTGCAAATTTTTGAGCGTAATGTCATTGGAGTAACGCACGACTAAAATTCCGATAACGATAATAACAAAGGCTAGAAACTGCATAATATTAAGCCGTTCATCCCAAATCAAATACGCAACGAATACCACAACGACGGAAGGCAAACCGGTCAGGATCGCGACCAATGACGCTTTGCCTACGGCAAAACCTTTGAACATACTGGCATTGGCCCCGAAAGAAAACAGCCCCATTTGAACGCCAATCAGCGCAGTCACGGTCCAAGCTTGATGTAAAAGGAGGGCGCAGCTGCCGCTAATTAACGCCCCCATGAAAAATGTGCCGCATAGCAGCACATTCCGGTTTAATGATTGCTGGCTGGACCAGTGATACAGAATGCCTCGCAGCCCGAAACTGAAAGCCGCAAGTACGGAATACATGAGCCACATCCGAACAGCTACCCCTCTCTTTTTCTTGCAAAGATCGGGTAATTTTACCACATTAATCTTTATTGAACAACACTTTGTTGCAGTATAAGGCGCTCAAGAATCGCATCTCCGCCCGCAGAAACTTTCACTTCCGCAAACTTGGCGTTTTGCTCGTAGGTACGGCCTGTTCCTTCTGGAATGAAATAATTTTCAATGCCATAATCGATCCCCTCATACCCTCTTCGAGTACCGTTCATACGCACTTCTCCTGGGGCAAGTTCTTCCCCTTTCGTATAGACACGTTTGAATTCATACACATCTGTAGCTGTGTTCGGAGCGAGCACGACAGAGATTTTCTTTTTAGATGTCACATCATCGTTCTTCATATCGGAAATAGGCGGCTCAGAAATCGTATAGCGCAAGCGCACATAATCCCCTTGAATGAGCGAACGCGGGTCCAGCGGTTCAAGCTGGAGTTTGATGAGCTGTCCATGAGAGAGCAGCCACTCGCTTTTGCCAATTTGTATCGACATGGCTGCGATCTGCAGCAGCACTAGCACGGCAATCAGGAGTCGATTCGCTTTAACGTTTGCTCCAGCAGCAGTTTCGGGTTCGGCAGCTTCAAGGCGATGCCTTTTTTCATACCAAACGGTAAAGATCAGTATCAAGATGCCAATCATGCCAAAAGTAATCGATTTGTGCAGCAGCTTCCAGGCTAAATCATAATATTTGTACACGAGGAAAGCTGTCCAGAACCCCATTGACCAAGCGAAAATCCAACGGCTGTGTAGCTGCCTGCTAACGACTAAGGCAAGCACGACAAGGATAAAGAACAGGGCGTTGGTGACATAATACCAAGCAGATTCGGTCATGAAAGTTAACACAAACAATGTGAAAAGAAAAGATGGATAGCTGCTATAGAGCACCGGCTGCCTAACTGCAGCATTCCGGATGACCTGCCCGCCTGCAAACAGGACGAACAATAAGCCCGTAATCACTGACAAAATGACAACACTGCTATTGAGCCAATTGGTTAATATCGCAGCTGTGATCAAAATTGCCGCAAGGAAGAAAAAAATGCGATGCACCATCCCGGCAATGTAGATAAACGCGGCGATTGTAAGCGCTAAGAAAGCGAATTGGACGGGGATATTTTCTGCAAACACAGCCGCTCCCGCTCCAAGAAGCAGTCCGCTGATGAGTATGGTGTACCTCACTAACGCATTTAGCTTTTTCAAAAAGATCATGCTCGTTACAACAACAAGTCCAAAACCCATCAACACATTCTCAGGGTTCTCAAACCCCAGCACCAACGTAACAATCCCGATAACCGTCAGGCTGCCTAACAGCGATCCGATGATAACGACGGAAACCGTAAGAACACGCACAATCCATTTGGTAAAATCACCTTCCGGTTTAACGTCCTCTCCTGCCTCACCATCGAGTACTTCATTCCTTGGCTTCTCGGCTGGCTGCCATGCCCGGATAAATGTCATGAACTTCACATTGGCACCGATGAATACAATCACAAATAGCAAACTGATGATGAAAAAAAGCTCATTATAATGGCGAACGACGAGTTCGATGTATTTAAACGTAATCGTGGCTGAAATCCATAAGCCTGAGAACAAGAGATAAGCTTTGCTGCGCATTTTATGTGAGTACCATACCGCTGCCGCAAGAGCTCCAATCAAGGGCAGATTCATGAACACCCCGTAATCTTCGAATGCGTACGAATTTGAAAGCACGAGCAGAATACCTATTACCGCTTGGAATGAAATCCACTTCAAAAACGAAGAGTTCAGCTTCCCACGTTCTGTTAACAAATAGATAATGCCATTCACAATTGCTAAGCCTACCCAGATCGTAATTCGAACACCTTCCGAATCCGATCCGCCTTGCCAATGAGGAAAAAAGTAAAAGCAATAAGCCAAATGCCCAAGAATATACGACAGGATGTAAAAGGGCTGCCACCTCGTCCATATGGCAAAAAGAAAGGCCGGAATAAACCAGACCGCAAACAACGTGTAGCTGTCGGCATGAGAATTGTAGGTCTGCCCAATGAGCCCCGCTCCTACACCAAAGGAAACGCAGCTTGCAAACAAGCTAAGCCTACTTAGAAATTGCCGACCCGTTTGATGGGAAAGCCAAACTGATAATCCATAGAAGCCGAGAATAAGCAGAAAAGTTGGCGCAAACTTCTCCCAGCGGTTTAATTGCTCCCAGTTGGTTGCGAAAAAATATACAATGGCCGTTAGCAGGGAACTGGCTCCCAGCACATAGCCTAATTGAATCGTAATCCATTTCGATTTCATGATGCATAACCCCCTCTCGTCTTAATTCTCATTGTACTTGAGTTATACGTTTTGAGAAGTACTAACTATTCCTAGTACCCCATCATTAGCCTTTATTAACGCTCCATAGCGCATCTTGACTATAAAATCATAAGAAAAAAGCCAATTTTGCCTTTGGGGCAATAATCGGCTGATTATTTCATTAAACAAGCTTTAATTTCACGAAAAAATGAATTTGTCCGTTGCTTTGCTCAGCCCAAATGGCACCTTCGTGCGATTCCACAATACTTCTGGCAATCGCGAGCCCTAGACCGGAGCCTCCGGTATTGGAGGATCGTGAAGCATCAACCCGATAGAACCGATCAAATAACTGATGCAAAGCGTCATCGCTAATCACTTCTGCTTGATTGCTAACTTGTAGAGTGACATACCGATAATCATGGTGCAGGCTAACGGTAATCGCCCCTGGCTTCAAACTGTACTTCAGGGAATTTCCCAGAAGATTCTCAAAGACACGAATCATTTTATCCACATCGATACGAACCAACAGCTTCTCCTTCGGGATTGTGCGGTTGATCGTAAGCTGTTGCTCCTCAGCCAATGTGACAAATTCCTCAAGCAATTGGTCCAATAGCTCGTTGATTGCTACCCCTTCTCTGTAAAGAGGTTCATCGCGATTGGATAACTTCGTGAACTCGAACAAGTCATCAATAAGTAGTTTCAGCTTTTCGGACTTATGATAAGCAATACTAATATACCCAGCCGCCTGCTCAGGTGTTTCGTAGCTTTTATCATGCAGCAGCCGTAAATACCCCATGATGAGCGTCAGAGGCGTGCGTAAATCATGAGAAACATTGGTAATCAGCTCGCGCTTCAAACGCTCACTTCTTCTTTCCTCCTCAATCTTTTTCTGCAAATCTTCTGCCATAAAGTTCAAATCTCGGGCAAGAGAACCAAGCTCGTCTTGACTACGTTCAATGACGCGGTAATCCAAATTCCCGGTTGCAATGATGCGCAGACCACCAGCCAATTCCTCAATGTGGCGCATTTTCTTTTGCGTCATGAAGTAGAACAAAAGGATAAAAACAGCAACAGCACTCAAGAGAGACAGCGGACTTTCACCTTTCTGATACGTAATGTGCGGTTCCGGGATGCCGGAGACAATCAGATAAGATTTTTGTCCCCTATAGTTGACAGGGTAAAAACTCGAAAATTCTTTTCGGCCATAATCCTGTTCCGTCCTCGCGTTCATCGCGTTGCCGATCACATTGTAAATTTCGACATTTGTTTCCGCCGCATTTTGACTTCGATACACGACTCTACCTTCCAGATCCGTTATTAGAACTTTGAACTTCTGATCATTCATCCCCTTAACATGATTTTCGAAGAACTCGGGATTCCTCTCCGAATCTTCACTACCGGGCAAATCCCGTTGATTTTGGAGGGCTGATAGTTCATTAACAAGGCTTCGGGCTTCACTATCTATTCGTTCAATTCCGAATTTATAATCAATTACAGCCGTCTGCCTCATTTCTCCGAATAGATTAGAACAAATACCATAAGTCAGAAGTCCCGCCAACAAACAAACGACAAAGGTTATCATCAACTGCATTCTTATACTTCGCTCAATTTGCCCCATCGTAATTTTATAGAGCGCCTGAACCAAAATAATCAGCTTTCGAATAAGATTAAAGGGAAAAAAGGTAAATCGAAATCGGTTTACTTTAGCGTAAGGATCGATATTGTAACGTTTATTCAACTTTATAGCCAACCCCCCAAACGGTTTTTATAAATCTCGGAGTTCTTGGATTTGATTCAATTTTTTCGCGAATTTTGCGGATATGTACCATGACCGTATTATCAGAGTCATAGTAGGCTTCCTTCCATACGGTTTCGTACAGTTTCTCCGAGCTCCACACCATCCCTCGGTTGCGGACTAACAGCTCAAGAATAGCGAATTCCCTTGGGGTTAACTTAATTTCTTTACCTTCCAGCTTGACTTCATGCGTCTGTGTGTTAATCGTTAGATCGTCCACTTCGAACTCGTGGTCTTTGTTCACATGAGGTACGTTAAGCCTAGTGTAGCGGCGAAGCTGAGACTTAATACGAGCGATAAGCTCCAACGGATTAAATGGTTTACTCATGTAATCGTCGGCCCCTGAGCTTAAGCCCCATATTTTATCCATATCCTGACTCTTTGCAGACAGCATGATGATCGGCATATTTTTTTGCTCTCGGATTTTTAAGCAAGCCTCGATCCCATCCATTTTCGGCATCATAATGTCGAGAACGATAAGATCTATCTCTTCCTTCTGAAGAACCTGAAGGGCTTCTGCTCCATCTGATGCTCGAAGCAGTTGATATCCTTCATTTTTCAAATAAATGGCAAGCATATCTATAATTTCTTTCTCGTCGTCGACTAGGAGTATTGTAGGTTGTGCCATGCCGGATTTCCTCCTTTACCTCATTTCTGTGTTACTAAACGTATCAAGTTGATCTCGTAAATTCAATCAAAATGTTAATAGCTATCATGAGGTTTAGTATAGACACTGAATCTTAACAGATTATGGAGATAATTCTTAAGATTTTCTTAACTTCAGGGATCTTACGCTTAAAATGCCGCCAGCTCTCTATTTGATTAGAACCCATATAAAAAAACCAGCCCTAAGGCTGGTTAGTCCATTTTTCATTTGTGCTGTGGCTCAGTGAGCTTAAAGCTTTTCACCGACTTTTGCAGCTCCACCGCCATCTCCGCTAATTGGCGAATTGCCGTTGTAATCTCTTCGATCGAAGCGCTTTGCTCTTGCGCAGCAGCCGCAACTTCCTCATACCCGGCAGACTGATCTTCGGTAATGCCCGAAATTTTGTGCATCACGCGGGAAATGATCTCGAATGATCGCACCGCTCTCTCCAGTGTATTCAACAAGTTATCAGTCCGCTCAGAAAACACGGAAATACCATTGAAAATAACTTTGAAATTTTCATATGTATCATTAATCCATGTCTGCCCCTGCTCGACAGCATGATTCCCCTGGACGATGCTTTCCATGACCAGACGGCTGTCTTTTTGCGTGCCGGACACAAGCTCCGTAATCGAACTTGCGGCTTTCGATGACTGCTCTGCCAGCTTCTTCACCTCACCGGCAACAACGGCAAAACCTTTGCCTTGCTCGCCAACGCGAGCCGCTTCAATCGAAGCATTCAAGGCCAACAAATTCGTCTGCTGCGCGATCTCCGTAATAATGTTGATAATCGCTCCGATTTCCTTCGAACGATTGCCTAATTGAAGAGCGGCTTCATGCGACGATTTCATTTCTTGCTGAATCACATTCATCTGATGCAGCGTCTTCTCGACGAGCTGCTGACCGTCAACCGAATGTGCCCCAACTTTATGCGCCATCTCCTGCATCTCTTTGACTTCCGTCGTGACTTCCGTCAGTTCGGAGTTGATCTCAACGATGGATGATGTGCTCTCTGATATGGAGCTTACAACTTCCGCCACGCCGTCATACATGCTGTTCATAGAAACTGCAACCAGTCCTGCACTTGAGCTTGACTCATCCGCAGATTGATACAATTGCTCACTCGTATGAGTAATGATATGCGAGGAATCATACATCTGGCGGATCAGCGATTCCAAGTTCTTGCGCATCACATTAAAGGAATCAGCCAGTTTACCAATCTCATCGGTTCGCGCAATGGAGACTTGTTCAGTTAAGTACCCCGCAGCGACCTTCTCTGTGACATGCATGAGGTGAACGACCGGTTTGGTTACGCTCCGACTAATATAGTAGGCGATCAAGCTGCCAATAGCCAAAACAATAAGCGTTATGCTCAGCATCGTCCAGAATAATTCATGATAGGTTTTGGATATAACGCTCGCATCCAAATCAATACCAATAATGCCGACGTTTTCACCATTTTTGTTTCTCAGCGGTACAAATATCGATTTATGAATGCCATATTCATCTTTATAAATATTGCTAATCATGGGTTTGTCTTGCGCGATTGCCTCATTCATTTCCGGCGTAAACGGGTATTCGGTTCCGTAATCATCGTCAACGCCCGTCAGGATGACGATCTGATCTTTCGTTGGCGTTCTGGTCAATACATACACGTTCTCCAACGTGTCATGTTTTTTGAACTCCTCGAATTGTTTTTTTATTCGCTGGTAACCTGGATGTTTGGTATCCGTTATATCTTCAGGACGCTCAGGAATGACGGCCAAATAGTTGGATACGTTTTGAATATTTGACGTTAATCGCAGAACAAATTGATCCTCAAGCTTTGTCGTTAAACCTTTGCTCACCCAGTAACCGGACAATGAAAATACCGAGCTGACAACTAACAACAGCACAACAATGCTGAGCGTCATTTTGACGGCAATATGTTCACGGATCCAGTTCACTGCTTTCGTATTGAAAAGTTTCCCTTTATATGTCAGAGCTTGCTTATGCGTAGCCACTTGTGTTACCTCCCGCTTATCGTAGATGCTTCAGCATATTTCTCAAAAACCTGTGCGACGAATGTTTTCAAATACTGCACAATTTCCGGTACATGCTTAACCTCCGTATAAGGGGAGATCACGAAAATTTTGGTTGCATATAAAGCTGTAAAACTCCCCTCTTTCGTTGGCACTAGCAAGTGCTTTTTGGTGTCGCCGAAAAATATGCGGTCTCGCTGCTTCCCAAGAATTTCAAACAAAATTTCATTAAACTTGTTGTTACGATCAATCTCACTTAGCGAACAAGCCCCCGAAACCTCTTCCTCAAAACGGGAGCCACCCTCTGGATAAAGCCGGAATAACGTGATAATACCAGGATTATCCGCATTCACAATAACAGCCTCCGGAATTTCCAGACGCAGTGCCTCACGGAAGGCAAGATTAACTTCAACGAATTGAGCTAACAGCTGCTGATACCCTTGAATGCCGAATGCAAGAAGAGCGCTGTAAATACTGATTGAGCTAGCCATGCGAGAGCATTCCAGTGTATATCCTGTATGATACTGGCCATAACCACGATGCCCGACATATGGCGTTTCGTCCGGATGCAGGTCCATCAACGTTAGATCCGCGGCTTCTTTGACAAGAAAGAGACTAGTCAGATAAGGGGTTTGCCCCAGCTTTTGAAAATCAAAGCAAAGCGAATCCGCCAAATGCAGATGTTTCATCCGGCTATGTATAACTTGTAAGGCTTGCAATACCTCGGCTTTAAACGCTAGCGGATTGGCGGAGAAATCATAGTCTTGGAAGAAAGCAAAAAATCCACCTAACGCCGAGTCCGCATGGATATGAGGTCTTAACAGCCCAAACTGAGCAGCAACCTTGCCGGCTGTAGCCTGGATCATCTCCAAATCATCAATCCCCATGGCATCCGTCGTACCTGTTGTAGCGACAATATAAATCGGGATCCCACCTAGGGCGATGACCTCTTCCATCTTAAGCTTCAGGTCGCTCACGTCCATAGAACTGTCAGCCTTCGTACGAACACGGATTAATTTATCGGTTCCGATTCCCGTGGCCTCAACAGATTTGAATAAGCTGTAATGGGCGGCATCGGAGCAAAATGCGTACAAATTGTCGGGAACACCTTTCTGCAAGGCTTCTGGAGCATATTTGGCAATTGCTATACGCAGTCCTGAGAACACAGCTCCCTGACCACCCCAGGTTGTGTAGCCACCGCTTTTCATGGCATCATAACCGATTAATTTCGACATCATGCTGATAACTTTTACTTCCGCTTCGGCACCCGCTGGACCGTATACATCCCATAAATTGTTGCCGTTCACCATGAATGCCGCAAGCATACCTACAATGCCCGGTATACTGGCCATCGGCAAAATATTGGTTAGAAAATATTTGGTATGATATGGATGATTGTGCAGTAGTGCCAATAACTCCGAGTTAACTTCCTCCATCGGCATGCTTTCAGAGGGGATCGCGCTTTGTTGGATGAGGTTGTTGTAAAAGCGGTCTGTGCGGTCTTTTTCACCTCTAAGGTTGACGCCATCCGGATTTTTCAGCCCATCGACCCCGGTCAAAATTTGTTCAAAGAATCGCATCATCATTTGGCGTGATTGTTGGTTACCATTTTCACTAGGAAACAATCTCTGTACGTCTGGCAATCTTCTCTCTCTCATAATTTCCTCTCCTATCGATAGAATCGTTTAAAGAAAATAGGCAGAAAAACGTCCAATTGAGGCAAAACCCCTTTCTTTCGACAATAGCCGACAAAAACCTTACATTTTTATACAATAGTATAGTACAGCAATTTGAATATAACAACACAATTTACCAATTATTATACTTATATAGTACTTTTGTTATATAGTTGAACCCTTACCATTTAATAACCATTGGTAGAATAAGAAGGATAAAAAAAGCTTTATCAGCATTCCTATCAGGAACGTGATAAAGCTTTTTTATGATTAATATCATTGTGTCGACTTAGACTAAGAAATGGATTGCGCCGCGTCCATACTCCCGTGAGAATGCAAGTACAATTGCTCATAATAGCCATGCAGAGCAAGCAATTCAGAATGATTGCCTTCCTCTACAATTTGACCTTGGCTCATAACCAGAATACGATTCGCATGAATAATCGTGGAGATCCGATGGGCGATCACAAGTGTTGTTCTTCCCTCAGCAACAATCTGCAGGGCCGTCTGGATCAGCTGCTCCGTCTGAGAGTCCAAATTCGCCGTAGCCTCATCGAGAATCAATATTTTCGGTTGGAAAACAATGATCCGCGCGAAAGAAATCAGTTGTCTCTCCCCCGCAGACAAACCGCTTCCTCTTTCCGAAATCCGCGTCTCGTACCCATCCTTCAGCCTCGTAATCAAACTGTCAGCGCCCACCAATTGGCAGGCTTTGATGACATCCTCACGAGCAACGGATTCATCAAACATCCGCACATTATCGAGAATACTGCCTGCATATAAATAGGGTTCCTGCTGGACCAGCCCGACCATACGATGCAAATTCGCTTGCGCAATATCCCGGATGTCCGTGCCATCAATCCGGATGCTTCCTTCCTGCACATCGTAAAAGCGGCAAAGCAAGGAAATAAGCGAACTTTTACCCGCTCCCGTCGTGCCGACAATCCCGATCATTTCGCCGGGTTCAATGCGAAGCTCTAGATCTTCAAGCACGGAGATATCCTTCAAATAGCCAAACTTCACATGGTTAAAATGAATCTCGCCTTTGACCTTGGCCAGCGGGATCGTTTTGGCATTCTGCTTGTCATTGACTTCCGGCTGTGTAGCAAAAATGTTCCAGATCCGGTTCATGGAAACAGTGGTAGACTGAAGCGTATTCCATTGCTGCGTGATATTATTAATCGGTTGAAAAAACTGCCGAATATACGTAATAAACGCATAAAGCACACCAAACTCAATCGTTTTATTAAATACGGCCATTCCACCGACCCAAGTGATAAAAGCTACGGAAAGATTCCCTAAAATATCAAAAGAGCGATTAAACAACACGTTCGTGCGGATTTCCCGCAAGTTTGCCTGAAAGTAGCTCGAATTGCGATCTACGAAACGTTTCATTTGTTCATTCTCTTGGTGAAAGGCTTGAATGAGATGCATGCCTGATAAATTTTCAGCCACATAAGCTACCATTTGAGACAATCGCGTCCTGGAAAGCTGATACGTTTTGCGCATGTATCTACGAAAGCTTATAGCAATAATCGCTATGATTGGAATGACGATCATACTGTATAACGTTAGCGTTGGATCCAGATGATACATTAACACGATGATGAAAATCAAGGTCATGCCGTCGCGCACCAGACTTAACAAGACTTGCGTAAAGAACTGGTTCAGTGTCTCTGTATCGCTGGATACATGGGTAATGAGACTCCCGCTAGGCGTCTTGTCATAATACGACATCGACTGTTTGAAAATGTGCTGAAACAAATCCTTACGGATTTTAGCTACAATGCTTTGGCCGGCGAATTGCAGCAAGTTGTTCTGCAGGTAACTGAAAAATAATGAACTTACCGAAAGTCCTACATAAAATAGACAAATCATCAGCAGTCCGTGATAATCATTTTTCCCGATCATCAAGTTATCATCGATCGCGATCTTTACGAGATAGGGCTGAAACAAGTCAGCAGCGATCCCCATCAAGGCGCACACCAGAACGGCTGCAAATGTCAACCAATGTGGTTTGGCATAAACGGATAAAGCCCGGAAGGACGTTTTCACCGCTTTCGGCTCAGTGGTGCTGCTCTCTTTACTCCGCGACATCGTGGCTGCCCCCTTCCTGTATCGCATGAAGCTCGGCGTACAAGCCTTCCTGCGCAATAAGTTCTTGATGTGTGCCGCGTTGAACAATTCGACCTTCGTGGAGCACAATAATTTCATCCGTATGCTTTAATGCCGATATCCGGTGGGCAATCCATATCGTCGTTTTGTTGGAACGTTCTTTACGAATCGTATCGATGATATGCTTCTCTGTTACAGAATCCACTGCGCTAACGCTATCATCCAGAATCATGAGCGGTGAATCCTTGATGATGCCTCTGGCAAGACTCGTGCGTTGGCGCTGACCACCTGACAAAGTCACCCCGCGTTCTCCCAGCTTCGTCTCAAACTTCTCGGGGAAGGAGATAATGCTGTTCAGGATTTGCGCATTTTTGGCGGCGCGTTCTACCTGCTCAAGCGGTAATTCCCGTTTGTAAAACGCAATGTTGTCCCGGATGGTTGTGCTGAACAGAAAGCCTTCTTGAGGCACATAGGCGATTTGATTGCGCAGGCTTTCCAAGGTCACATCCCGAATGTCAGTATCCCCGATGTAAACTGTTCCCTCAGGAGGATCATAAATCCGCAGCATCAGCTTCACCAGCGTGGATTTGCCGCTTCCTGTTTTACCGATAATGCCAATCGATTTACCCGGCTCAATCGTTAGCGAAATATCATGGAGCACTTCATCCTCATCATCGGGGTAAGCGAAGGACAAGTGCTCAATCCGAATTCCCTCTTGATCGAGGTGTGAAGGTTGCGCCAGCTCTGACTCTGCAACTTCCGATTTCAAATCAAGCAGCTCATTGATCCGCTCAAGCGATGCTTTGGACCGCTGCATGGCATTGATAACACGTCCGATCTGCTGAAGCGGGTTGACCATCATGCGTATGTAGAGCGTTAGTTCAACGAAATTCCCAATCGTAATCCGACCATGAATCGTCAAATAGCCCCCAAATGCAATCGCGATAATAAGCGATATTGCGCCCAGAAACGGAATTAATGCTTCAAATAGGGAAGACAGACGAACCAGTCTTAGTTGGTTGTCGCGAATCCGATCCACCGTTGTACTGAACCTGTTAATCATGATCGGTTCAACCGCGAACTTTTTCGTGACACGGATGCCGCCAAACTGCTCCTCGGCTGACTCGGTCATTTTACCTAAAGCCTCTTGAACCTGTAAGGAACGATTTTTGATAATAGGTTGAAATTTTACACTTAGAATCGGGATAAGCAATAGTGGCAGAACACTTACAAGAATTAAATACAACGGAACTGAACTGAAAAGCATGGTCACGACAACCGCAATAATTAAAATCGCCGAGTTCACAATCTGGTTAATTCCCATCGAAATCGATTCCCGGATGACGGTCACATCGTTCATCACATAACTCAGCAGCTTGCCGACACCATTTTTGGAGTAAAAAGTAGCCCCTAGCTGTGTAAAATGATCAAACAATCGATTTCTGGCAACGAACTCGAATCGTCTTCCGTTTCGCATAATCAAATACTGTCCAATTGCTGTTAAAACACCGAATGTTATACCAATAATCAAGAGCTGCACGCTGTAGGTCACAATTAAATCTCTACTCAAGCCCCCAACCTTAAGGTGATCCGTAAATGCGCCTAGCTGCTTAGGGTAATACGAATATACAATGTTGCCTACGGAGATTGATAATGCGGCTACGATGTACAACGGCCATTTCAGTTTCAGGAAATCAATTAATAACCTAGTTGACTTCAAAACGACATCACTTCCTAATACTTGTTGTCTGGAATAATAAGTATTCCGAAGGAACATTTGTATCTTGCTAGGCGTCCCCCTACAGTATACGCCTATTCAAAGCCACTTCCTATATCAGATATTGACGTTATAATAGAGAAGTCATCTAATTTTCACATATGTTACCTAGGAGGATTACGGAAATGGATTTTATATTAGACCGAATTGACAATAAAATTGAGTTCTTTCAAGCCTATGACTTGCGAACGCTGGAGAAGCAAATTAACGAACAAGTAGATAATAATAAAGCGCTGTTATTAAGTGTTTACGCCGTTCAGCATCACACCACATTCGACCCGAATGCCGGTAAAATGCTCTACAGTGCGGTTGTCCACTTCAAATCGTAAACGACATGAAAAAATGACTTCCCATCCGAATCGATGAGAGAGTCATTTTTTGCATTATAAGCCCAGCATGAACTGAAGCGTCTTATCATTAAAGCCGGGAAGGCCTTCATGTCCGAAATCCGGATACAGCTCGTAACTTTTAGGCGATTTGATTTTGTTGTAAGCGGCAAATTGCGTTGAAGGCGGACATACCGTGTCGGCTAAACCAACAGCCATCATGACTTCACCTTGAATTCGTCCGGCTAGATTTTGAATATCGATGTACCCTAACTTGGTGAAAACTTCCTCTTCCCGTTTATGCTGCGGGTCATGACGGCGGAAAAAGTCCTTCAGCTCTTGATAGGCATCCTTCGCCAAATCCATTTCCCATACGCGCTTATAGTCGCTAAGAAACGGGTACACCGGCGCCAATCGCTTAATACGCGGCTCGAGTGCAGCGCAAGCAATCGTCAGAGCTCCGCCTTGAGAGCCTCCCATAGCGCCTACACGCTCTGCATTCACTTCCGGCATGCTCATCGCGATACCAGCCAGCTGCGCTGTATCAAGGAAAATATCCCTGAACAATAATTGATCAGGATGATCGTCCAATCCGCGCACGATATGGCCTCTGAGCGTAGTCCCTTTCATGCCTCCTACATCTTCGGACAAGCCGCCTTGCCCACGGCAATCCATGGAGAAAAACGAGTACCCTAAAGCGGCATACTGAACTTTATCCGACCAATCGCCGGAATTACCTGAATAACCATGAAATTGTACGATAGCTGGATGCGGAGCGGATGAGTGCTTAGGGCGAATATATTTGGCATAGATCCGTGCGCCCTTCACGCCTGTGAAATAAAGATCGAAGCATTCAGCGAAAGGAACTTGAAATTCGCTAGGACGCAGCTCGATTTGCGGATCAACGGCTTTCATTTCGGCAATGGCCCGCTCCCAATACGCATCAAAATCAGCAGGTCGGGGATTGCGGCCCTCATAAGCGAGCAGCTTCTCTAAAGGCATATCCACTAATGGCATGATAACTCCTCTTTTCTTTTATTTTAAAGGGGCCTTATACGCATCGAACTGAACAGCTTGACCATTGACCCATCTGCCCAGATCGCGGTCAGGACCGCTTTTGAAAACAAGTACATCATTATTCAGCGTTGTGTAAGTCAATACGGCTCCGCCCTCATCTGACTGAGCGTGCTCCGGATGCCTGTTTTTCATCGTGCTAGCGAATTGACGTACGCCCTCAATCCCCTTTTTCAGCGCGTCATGCTTGTCGATGCATTCAATCACAACGGCATTATTGCGGCCGCTGCTCATGATGATGGAACGGTCGGCGAACGCTTCCCTTTGATACGACTGCTGAATATAGACAGCCATGTACGCTTGTCCACAAATACCGAACAACGCATGCTCATCTTCCACCCATTCCCCTGCCGGCAAACAGCCAATAATTTGATCTTGATTGCTTTCGGGGATTTGATAATCAGCAATGACGGTGTTCCGGTGAAAAAACACTTCTGAAAATTCGCTCTGATGCCGTAAATCTCCTTCTTTATTTCCAGCAGCTGGATGAAAAAAATAAGCATGATTGACGCCTGTCACAGCAGCCAGGGGAAGCGACACATCCCAGCGGTGCTGTTCATTGTCAAATTCAAGCATACGCTCGTAGATACCGCCTACTGCGAAACTTTCTGTGATATATGCATAGCTGTGCAGCACATCCTCATCATTAGCCGCCGTTCCCGCCTGCTTGGGAATTCGAAACTTCACTTCAGTTGGCGCCTTACGATGCAAGGCGAGTTCCAGAGCATCCGCTGGAGCTTCATACGCGAGAAAACCTGCAAATTCGGTTCGAGGCATTTCCTCAGGAAGCGTGAAATCCCCATACTGCACATAATCGTGCAGGACATTCGTATCCCTAGGCATATCATGGGGCCAAATTCTGGAATGGGGTCCCACCCAGGCCCCTCTCAAATAATACGTCGAGCGGATACGCCATAAATAATCCAGCATCTGAGCGAGCTCCTGTTTCAGCTCTTGATCCTTCATTAGCTGCCAAGCGCACGTAAACGCCTGAACCCAATGCCAGAACCATGGCAGCCCTCCGTATTCGGACATACCAATTGAGGTAATCCGATCCAATGTAAGGCGTAAGCTCGCAATGCCATCCTCCAACAATTCTTTATCTGCAAAGCGCTGCCCAAAAATGAGCTTGGCAGCCGTGTATTTGGCTTCGTGATGGTTGTAATGCTCAACCTTTTTACGATAAAAATTGCTCTTATAGATATGTTGAAGCGCTTCTTCAAATGAGCTGCGTAAGGGCTCGCTAAGAACGGCTGAGTATCGATCATAAAAATAAACCATTAAACTTCCCATCAGTTCCACGGGAAGTGTGTTTTTAGAAGCTTCCTGCGGTGTTGGTTTTAAATTTAACGGCCAATGTCCGTAAGTTGGGCTTTGCGCATCCTGGTCCTGTAGTTCAAGTAAACGTTGAAGAATCGTTTCTGCTTTACTTTTCGCCAATTGGCGGTCACCGGCAAATTCCATTTCATGCTCTTGAGAAGCGGCAAATAAATAGGAAGCATAATAGAAATTATCTCGAACATCTTGGTGAAATAAAAAGCCACTTTCTAGTATTGGCAGTTGATAGGCCACCGCGGCTACCTTTGATTTGATTTCGTTTTGTCTTTGTTGCAAATTCGTCAAATTTGTCATCCCCTTGCGTCCTTCATCAAAGATAACGGTTTATTTGTATAATAAAGCGCTGTCTTTCTTAGTTGAAACGTTTAACTCAAGTTTATATGCAATCATATGCAGCGTCAATGACTGACGGAACATTCATTTTTTCATATTTTGGCTGTTGCTTCCCTTTACAATTTCTTATAAAATAATCTACCATTGGTCAAAATATATAGTCACCATTATTTGCTTGGGATAGGAGGTATTCATCCTGATTCATATCGAGAGCTTACAAAAAGTGTACGAGGATGTACCGGGACGTGTACCGGCTATCCAGCAGATCCATTTACATATCGATCGCGGAGAAATCTTCGGCATCATCGGACATTCCGGTGCAGGGAAAAGCACCTTGTTGCGATGTGTAAATTTACTTGAACGTCCATCCTCGGGAAGCATCACCATCGACGGCGAAGACATGACAAGTTTAAATGCCAAACAGCTGCAAGTAAAGCGCCGCAAGATCGGCATGATTTTTCAACATTTCAATTTGCTCTCCTCCTCTACGGTTGCCGATAATATCGCTTTCCCGCTGAAGCTGGCGGGTATGGGACAAGCTGAAATAAAAGCACGGATTAAAGAGCTGCTTGAATTGGTGGGACTGCAGGACCATGCCGGCAAATATCCCAACCAGCTCTCGGGTGGACAGAAGCAGCGTGTCGGTATTGCCAGAGCGCTAGCTAACCATCCGGACATTTTGCTCTGCGACGAAGCTACTTCTGCCCTTGATCCGCAGACTACGAATGCCATTCTCGCTCTGCTGCTCGATATTAACCGGAAACTTGGCATTACGATTCTGCTGATTACGCATGAAATGCAGGTCATTCGCGCGATTTGTGACCGCGTTGCTGTTATGGAGAAGGGTTTGATCGTCGAAACCGGGAAAGTGCTAGATGTGTTCCTACAGCCGCAGCATCCGGTAACGAAGGATTTCGTCGGACAGGTTGCTGATTTCGCGAGCAGCGTAACGGAAGACGGCATGAACCTGAACAGTGATAATACGCAAGGTACTGTCATTCGGATTACGTATATCGGAGCGAAGACATATGAACCGATTCTCTTCGAGACTGTCAAATCGACGAATGTGACCTTTGCTATTTTGCAAGGTACCATTTCTTCCATGAAAGGGGTGCCGTACGGCCAATTGGTCGTGCAATTATCCGGTGCTCATCAAGAGGAAATCGAGGCTGTTATTGCTAAATTGAAGCAAGAAGGAATGGATGTGGAGGTGATGGCCCCATGAATATGACTTGGGAAATTAACTGGGCTGAGATTGCCAAAGCAACCGGCGACACGCTAGTCATGCTGGGGTGGTCGCTCCTGTTTACCATCATCATTGGCTTAGCCCTTGGCATTATTTTATTCCTTACTTCCAAAGGGCAATTGCTGCAAAATATGCCGCTATACGGCGTGCTCTCACTGATCGTGAACATCCTGCGCTCCGTGCCCTTCGTTATTCTCATGATCTCGGTGTTTCCGATCACGAAGGCGCTCGTGCACACCACGATCGGCGTGAAAGGCGCGATCCCGCCTCTCGTGATTGCCGCCGCGCCCTTCCTGGCGCGGCTGGTTGAATCCGCGCTGCGCGAGATCGAGAGCGGCGTCATTGAAGCCGCTCAGTCGATGGGCGCAACGCCATGGCAAATCGTCTGGCGCGTTCTGCTGCCGGAAGCACGCTCGGGCTTGATCTCAGCCGTTACGGTGACGGCTGTTGCCCTGCTCTCCTACTCCGCCATGTCAGGCGTCGTAGGCGGAGGCGGGCTCGGCGATCTTGCGCTCCGCTACGGCTATATGCGGTTCCGTACGGACATTATGATCGTCACCGTCGTTATCCTAGTCCTTTTCGTTCAGCTTTTACAAATGCTTGGGGACCGCATGGTCGCCAAATACAACCGCAAATAAGACATCACGATTATTGGAGGTCATTTTATCATGAAAAAACTTTCTGTTTCACTTGTTGCTCTATTCTTCGTGTTGGCGCTTGCCGCATGTGGACAAAAACCGGCTGAGAACCAAGCCAGCACAGCGCCAGCTGCTTCTGGAGCGCCAGCAGCAACGACGCCTGCCAAAGAAGTTACTTTGAAAGTTGGCGCGTCTTCCGTTCCTCACGCTGAAATTTTGAACGGTATCAAAGCAAAAATGAAGACTCAAGGTGTTAACCTGGAAGTCATCGAGTTCAACGATTATGTACAACCGAATGTGCAAGTGTTTGAAAAACAATTGGACGCAAACTTTTTCCAACACCAGCCTTACCTGGACCAATACAATGCCGATAAAAAGCAAGACCTTGTTAAAGTCGTCGGCGTACACATCGAACCTTTTGGTGCTTACTCTCAAAAAGTGAAATCCGCTGCTGAACTGAAAGAAGGAGCAACTGTCGCTATTCCGAATGACCCGTCCAATGCCGGCCGTGCGCTAGCTTTGATGGAGAAAAACGGTTTGATCAAGCTGAAAGATGGCGTTGGCATTAAAGGAACTGTGAAAGACATCGTCGAAAACAACAAAAAACTTCAAATTAAAGAGCTTGACCCGGCTATGCTGCCACGTACGATCGGTGAGTTCGATCTAGCGCTCATTAACACGAACTACGCGCTTCAAGCGAATTTGAACCCTACGAAAGATGCGCTGTTCATCGAGGACAAAAACTCCCCTTACGTGAACATTCTCGTCGCTCGTCCGGACAACAAAGATTCCGAAGCTATGCAAAAGCTGGCGAAAGAATTGAACTCCGCTGACACAAAAAAATTCATCGAAGATAAATACAAAGGCGCTATCGTTCCAGCGTTCTAACATAGAAAACCCGTCAGGAAGATCTTCCTAACGGGTTTTCTTATACTTATTGTAATAGAGATTGAATATCCGTATATGCGTAGCCATGCGCCTCAGCGACAGCCTTGTACGTAACGTGCCCCGCTACAACATTAATCCCTTTGGCAATGGCTCTATTGTCGAGTGCAGCCTGCACATACCCTTTGCCGGCAATTTGCAAGCCATATGGCGTAGTCACATTTGTTAGAGCCAATGTAGACGTGCGAGCTACGGCACCAGGCATATTCGCTACTGCGTAGTGAATAACGCCATGCTTCTCGTAAGTCGGTTGGTCATGCGTTGTGATGCGATCTATCGTCTCAATGGAGCCGCCTTGGTCGATCGCAACGTCCACAATCACGCTGCCGGGACTCATCGTTTTGACCATCTCTTCGGTCACGAGACGGGGTGCGCGAGCGCCAGGAATGAGTACAGCGCCGACCACCAAATCAGCTTGCCGCACAACTTCGGCGATGTTATAAGGGCTTGACATAATCGTTTTCACACGTCCCTGAAAGAGATCATCCAATTGGCGCAAACGATCCGGATTCAGGTCCACTATTGTAACATCGGCGCCTAATCCAATCGCCATTTTCGCTGCGTTGGCTCCTACGATTCCCCCGCCGATGACTGCTACTTTTCCAGGCTCAACACCAGGTACGCCACCTAACAGAATCCCTTTGCCGCCGTGCGCTTTCTCCAAGAAATGCGCGCCGATTTGGACGGACATGCGGCCTGCTACTTCACTCATTGGCGTCAATAATGGAAGACTGCCATTGTCCAACTGAATGGTTTCATACGCAATTGCAGTAACCTTGTTGCGAGCTAATGCATGTGTCAATTCAGCTTCAGGTGCAAGGTGAAGATACGTGTATAAAATCAAACCTTCATGGAAGTAGCCATACTCCTCTGGGAGCGGCTCTTTCACTTTAACAACCATTTCAGCTGCCCAAACGTCCGATGCTGCAGCAACGATCGTCGCTCCTGCTTGTACGTAATCTTCATTCGTGAATCCGATACTGTGACCTGCCATGGTTTCTACCAAAACTTCATGCCCCGCTTTTGTATAAGAAAGCACGGAGCTAGGCGTCATGCCCACACGAAACTCATTATTTTTTATTTCCTTAGGAACCCCAATAATCATTCTGCATCTACCTCTCCTAGGGACCCACGAAAAAGGATCCGTCTTCACTTGATAGTTCCAAGTATAAGAGGGATCCGATCTTGTTCCATTAGACAAATTGTCAAAAATCTGTTCGGTTTTTTTTCACAATTTTATTTCCGGATAAAGCAGTTGATACGCCCGAATTCCGACCTGCAGTGCTAGTCGTTTCTCAGGAAGCATGTAATCTGCACCTAGCAGCTCCTCTATTTTCTCCAGACGGTAATAAAGGGACTGTCGAACGATAAAAAGCTGTTGGGCCGCAATTTGCTTAGACCCGTCGCTGTCCAGATAAACCTTAAGCGTGCGCAGCAGCTCGCTGCCTTTCATGTGATCATAATCGATAATCGGCCCTAAATACGTACGGACAAAAGACTGCAGAATTTGCTTGTCGGCAATATGAAAAAGCAGTTGGAAAACGCCCAGCTCGTCATAAAACTGCACTTTGCCCCGCAGTGTCGGAGCAAGCGAAATCGCTTGAAGCGCTTCTTGATAGCTTCGGTGGGCTTGCAAAAAGCTGCGGTTGCTTTGGCCAACTCCGATGGTCAGCTCCATCTCCTCCTCAGCTTTCAAAAGCTGAAGCGACTGAAACACCTGCTGAAGCCGCTCTTTGGCCGGCCGTTTGGACGTTTTGTCAAAAGCTACGACGACAAGCCGATTATTTTTCAAAGTCAATAAGGGATGAAACGTGTGCTGCTCAAAAATGGAACGTGCGGCTAATGAAAGATGAATACCCGCAGATTCTATGCCATCACCGTCTTCAAGTACGGATTTGTATTCGATCTGTCTATGTTCAAATTCGATTAAAATAACATGATAAGGCAGCTCATTCAGCTGTTTAAATCCGTGGCCAATCAGGACTTTGACCTGCTCCTCGTCACGAATGCGAAGATGGAGCAGATCGTCTACCCATAAGGTTTGCGAGTACAATTTGCGCTCTTCCATATAGCGTTTCCGCAATAAATCCTGCGCGATCGACAAAGAGGCGGAGTCCAGAATCAAGTACTCATATTCCTGTGGTTTACGACCTAAAACAAGAATAATATGGGCCCAGGTTTTCCCCATCGCGCCAACAGGCTGTACGATAACTGTCTGGCCTTCTAATTCAAAAACGACTGGAGAGCCTGTATTGCTGGCCGTTGTTTCCCGTTCTATTTGGTTATTCAAAATTTCCAGCCATTGCGTCGTCTCCCGACTCCCCAGCTGTGGAACAAATTTGGGTTGGCCATCTTGAGGCATATAGATGACTTGGGCTTTAGTACTGCTCTGGAGCAGCCCCAGCACGTGGGATACGCCCTGCGAAGATAATGTCATGCGATGGAATTCTCGTGAAATTTTCTCCAGATCTTGGAGTACTTTATGATGTTGGTTAATGATGTGCGCATGAATATCTTGCGTAATGTCGATAAAGCGCACCGCTTGAGGGAAAATAATGAGAGGGAGCCCGCAGGCTTCCGCCGCGTCGATCCACGTCTGCGGGATAGCACTTAAATAATGGCCCATCTCTATGCAAAGACAGGAAACGTTATTATTAATAAGCTGCTCCAAATAGAGCATAAACAGCTTCGTATCGCTCTTAAAGGCAGCCCCCGTCGTCAGGATCATCTCTCCGCCCTGCAGCAGCTCTTCAAACTGGATCACTTCAATGATGTGCACCCAGCGCACTAGACGCTGTAACCCCTCTTGTCCTGCTGCAATATAGGCTTGCTGAAAGAAGGGTCTACCTAGCACTTCTTCAACCGTTAATTGATAATCTTGATTCAAGACTGTCACGCTACTTTCTTCTGGCTCATCAAAGTTATCCACAATTGACTATTCAGGCTGTTTGGGGATAAAAGAATTAACGAAGTTTAGTATACATGAAAAAAGCGCCTGTTTCACTAGGAAACAAGGCGCTTTTTGGATATCCAAACTTATATGGCTTTATCAATGGCAACGGTTTGCCCGGACCAAACCTTCTGCGAGGTCCAAGGCGCATCCGCATCGCTCCAGAACGCATCATCCGCCGGCAAACCAAGCGGCAGGAAGACAGCGGAGCACAGGTATAGGCTGCCTGTAGAGATGTAAGGCTCGCCAAGTTCAGGCTGGTGACCGCATAAACCAATCGTCAGCCAGCCCTTTTCGTCGAAGGTGCCCGGTGCTTCAATCAGACGCGTGATGATGGCGCTTAATGCGCATCTAACTTGCGAAGGAGAAACACCAACCGGCAGTTCGCGACGCAGCGCTGTCTGAGCCAGCGACTGAAAAGCGCCGAACCGGTAAGCAAGCGACCTGCCGATAACAGGGAACGTGCCCTCAGGAGAGATGGAACGCTCCTGAACAGCGGCATAACGCTGCGCACGAGCCAAAATGTCCTTGCGCATAACAGCCCAATCTTCATAATGCGCATCCACATGCTCGATGATATCAACCAGCATAGGCTGAATCACGAAGCTGTTGTAGTAATCCGCATGATAGTGAGGGCCATCGCCGTACATGCCGTCTCCGAGGTACCACTGCTCATGCTGCTTGAGGGCAAAGTCCACACGCATCTGATCCCAATCCTCACCCATAAATCTAAGCGCGGTTTCCGTCATCGCAGCGAACAACAGCCAGTTGTTGAAACCCGGCTTGCGAGTTCTTGTCGCTTTCAAGGCTTGCACAAGATTGCTCTGAACACGGCTCTCCAGTCCATGCCAAAGTGTGTTAGGAGCTCGCAGAATCGCATGCGATAGAAAAGCAGTGTCCACAATCGGCTGAAATCCGTGGCTAAAGTTCATGAAATCAGGCGATTCGGGATCAGTCGCCGCATCCAGACCTGTACGCACGAGCTGGACGTAATGTGTCCGAAGCTTTTCCTCTTCTGCATCCAGCGCAGGTGTTTCCAGCCAAGGAGAGATACCAACAAGCGTACGGGCAAAAGCCTCCAGATGCGAGTATTGGCGCTGCTCTTCTTTTTTATTTTCAACAGGCATGGTTGCCCGCAGTTGTTTATCTGCCAATGCCGTAAGAACCGGATCCGCAATGCGAAGCATGGTTTGTACCCAGTAAGAACGGGTACTGCTGGCTGCCGCTTGATTATTCATACCAGTATCCTTTGATTCCTTTCTCCATGCGCACAAGCGCTTCCAAGTAGTAGTAATCTCCCCAGATCATGAAGTCGTCCGGCGCATTTCCGCCGCGTACACTATAGGAGCCGCGCTCAATGAAACCTTGTGCATCCGGCTTGCCGATTGTTGCATACGATTTCACGAGTCCAGCCATGGAGCGCCCAATCGCATTTTCCAAATAAGCACGGTCTGCATCATCCCCAGCCAAATGCTCCAACAACTCAAGCGCTCCTGCAGAAGCAATCGCGGAAGCGGAGCTGTCGCGTTTCGTTTCTGCGTTCACAGGCGCATTGAAATCCCAGTACACAACGTCATCCTGCGGTAAGCGGTCAAAGAAGTAACGAGCCAAACGTTTCGCAGTTTCCAGGTAAAGCGGATTTTTCGTATAGTGGTAAGAAAGCGCAAACCCATAAATCCCCCATGCTTGGCCGCGAGTCCATGTTGATCCATCGCTATATCCTTGTGCCGTTCCACCATGCAATGGCTCACCGTTTTCTTGGTCAAAATAGAACGTGTGGAAAGAGGAATCGTCGCCACGCACCAAATAACGGCGGCTTAAATCGGCATGAATGACAGCAACTTCTTTGTATTTCGCGTCGCCTGTTTGTTCATAAGCCCAGTACAATAGCGGCAGATTCATCATGCAGTCAATGATAATGCGGCCACCGTTATGCTCATCGCCTTCTGGGCCCCAAGCTTGAATATACTGACCTTTTGGTCTCCAGCGCTTCATCAATACGTCAGCAGCTTGAAGTGTAAGCTGTTTGGCATTCTCATCTTTTTCAATGATCCATTGCGCTTTGGAGGAAAGGGAATATAAAAAGCCGATATCATGATGATCTAGAGCAACATTGTCTTCCAATCTTTTCTTAAAGCTTGCCACCGTTTTCTGTGCAGCCTCTTGAAATGCTTTGTCACCGCTGTATTGGTAGCCCAGCCACAAAATACCGGACCAGAAGCCGTCCGTCCAATCCGTATTCGGATTCAAGTGATACACATCATTTTCGCTGACATGAGGAAATAAATCCCCAAAACGTTCAATGTTCACTTTCGTTTTCTGTAAAGCATCTTCAATGGCTTGTTTCCACATACAATGATTCACTCCGTTTACTGTAGTTTGGTTGTTCCTCGTTCTATAAAAGTAAGCGGGACCTCGATTTCGCGGTCTTCGCCTGACTCCGTTTTGTTGGCAATCTTGTGCATCAGCTTGTTTATCGCCATTTGCGCTTGATCGATATAAGGAATGTCCCAGCTTGAAATGCCAGGATAGCTTTCTTTCGCAATATAATCGTTATTAATTCCAATTAATTTTAGGCGGCCCGGAATATCAATGTGCAGCTTATTAGCCGCAGATAACACTCTCAATGCCACATGATCGTCAAAAGCGACAATGCCAACAGGCTTTGCATGCTGCTGCATAAGATCACGCAGATAGGCCTCGATATCCAAGCCCATCGTATCCACAATTTCTTGGGACACACCCCCACCGAATTGCGCCATCCCGGCATTAAAACCGATGAGCCGCTGTTCATCGATGACTTTCGAGCGTTTGCTGCCTAAGTAGCAGATCGCTTCGCAGCCATGATCGGCAAGCACCTTGACGGACTGCAAGCAAGCTCCTGCAAATCCAAGATTCACAGCTCCTGTCGCGATGTCCTCCGGCCAGCCCCACCCATTGATCAGCACTAAAGGTGTTCCGCTGTTGACGATAGAGCGCGTCGTTTCAAAGCCCATAGCTAAACCATGGCAAATTAACCCGTCAACTCTTCGCTGCAGCAAAACTTCCAAGTGCCTGCGTTCAATATCCGGGTCAAAACCTCCCGAAGAGAAAACGGATAAGTGATATCCAGCATGATGCGCTTCAATCTGTAAATGTTCGGCAAGCTGTCCATAGTAGCCGGCCATCGCTGGAATAATGAGACCGATTTCATAAGTTTTGTTACGGCTTAGACCTGCTGCCATCGTGTTGCGTCGATATCCCAGTTGTTCAGCAGCCAATTCGACTTTGCGAATGGTCTCTTTCGATGAGCGAATACCACCTCGATTCAACACATTGGAGACGGTGGCAATCGACACACCTGCTGCTTCGGCCACTTCTACAATGGTGACTTGTTTGGGCTTGGTCATCCCTGTTTCAACTCCGTTTTGTTAAACGTTTAACATACTCTATTAGCTTAATGTGAAACGTTTAACCTGTCAAGAGAAAAAAAGACCGGTTCCCTCACTTCAAGGGAATTCCGGCCTCTCGTTTTGACGAAGAGTTACTTCGCTTTATTTTTTTCCAACACAGCGTTAGCATCTTTGCGGAATTTCGCAGCAGCATCTTCTATGCTCGTTTTCTTGTACAAGATTTGCTCGCTGGCAGCTTTGAGCAATTTCTCGACTTCGATGGAACCAACCGGGTTCGGAGGATCCATTTGGGAGCTGTTTTGTTCAGCCCATGCGACATAATCAAAGATTTTCACTTCGTTCGGGGACAGCAGCGGTTTGAGCGCATCTTTCACTTTAGAGGAAACAGGCACACCACGGTCGCCTTTAATCAATTTGTTGGCTTCAATATCGTTCACGAAGAAAGAGATGAACTTCGCTGCTTCTTCTTTTTGCTTGGAGCTGTTCGCAATGGAGAAGTACATACTTGGTTTCAAGAACAAGCCTTTATTTCCGTTGCGTCCAGGAAGCGGGAGCAATTCAAGCGGACGGTCTTTCACCAAGTTGGCAACAGCCAAGAATTGATTGGACCAACCATTGCCGGTTACCGCGTTGTTCAGCAAAATTTCGTCTTCCTCAGCTACACCTTTCTTCTGTGACTCTTTATCAAGGGAAAGGATATTGCCGGCTTCGTACCATTTTTGGTAACGTTTGAAGTAGTCAATGAACGGTTTATCGTCGGTGTAACCAAGCGCCGTCCCATCTGCATTATACATTTTTTGATCGACAGTACGCAGGTAGTACGGGAAGAAAACTTCATGATGAAGCGCAAAGCCGCCGATTTGTTTGCCGCCAGCTTTCGCTTTTGCCGCAACCGCATCATAATCCTCCCAAGTCCAATCTTTGGTTGGTGTTGGAATGCCTAAGCTCTTGAACGTATTCACATCTACTGTCGTCGCCAGCGCATTCACGCCTAAGTTCATCGCGACTAACTTACCGCCTACTTCACCGCCGGAAATATTATTCGGGGAGATGGAGGAAACGTCGATCAGGCCATTTTTCGTGTAAGGCGTCATATCCGCCAACTGATTTTTCCCGCCGTATTGGGTCAGGTACGAGATATCCATCTGGATAACATCCGGCAGCTGATTGGCTGAGGCTTGCGGAGCAAGCTTTTTCCAGTAGTCGTCGAATGGCGCGTATTCCGCTTCAATTTTGACATTCGGGTTCTGTTTCTCATACATCTCGATCACTTTTAACGTGTAATCGTGACGCGCTTGCCCACCCCACCAAGCAACGCGAAGCTTAACTGGATCTTTGCTAGGTGCTGTTGTAGCCGCTGCAGCTTTGGATGGTTCCGCGCTGGCCGCAGGTGCTGCTGGCGTATTCGTACCTGACGAGCATGCTGCCGCAGTAAACATGATGGATAACGACAGAGCTAAAGTGAACACTTTTTTCATCTCTATTCCTCCCCTAAGTGAGCCGATCAAATTTGGATAACGCTTACATGTTTATTATCCAACTTTCTAGGGGAAAGTTTAATCCAGAAAGTAGAGGTATTTGTTTAAAAAACAGTGTTAAAAAAATATTAAAAAAAAATAAAACCAACGCGCTACTTTTTACGTAGTACTGTTCATGCATGACATTCTTTCAGGGTTAGGGAGGTTTCTTGCTTATGACATTGACTCTCAGGTACTACCAAACCGCTTCAATCCGGGACGCCATTTCCATGTTAGTCTGGTATTTACGTAAAAAACGCCGCGCGTAACATGACTTATAGGGTTCGCAAATAAGCAAGGATAAACGACTTCGTCGTCCTTTTAGGACGAACGCGTTTGTCAGGGTAGATGCGAAGCAAAAGTATAAAACTTATACTTTCTTATCTACGAATAAAGGCTGCTCTCCAGTAGATGATCTACTAGAGATGCAGCCTTTTTGCTGTTAAGAAATGATTGAGCTTATTAACTCATAGGAACGCAATCGCCGTTCATAATCTGCAATCGGCGTGACCAGAAGAAATTCATCGACCTCACAATCGCGTGCGATCCGCTCCAACTGCTCATGCACGCTAGCTACTGTGCCGATGAGCATTCTGCGCTGGGGCTGCTGGGACTCTGCACCTTGCAGCCAAGGCATACCAGCTGCTAATGTCAGCGCCTCCTCCTCCGAATCGGCGCAGACCACACCTACCGCGATGATGACGCGGGGGACTTGCCCTTGTGCGGATGGCACAAAGTTCTCCCGGTAGCCATGCACAACTTCAACAGCATCGCTGTCGCTCATAAATTGGCCGAATACGTAGCCAGTTCCATGTTCAGCCGCTAATGCTGCGCTTTTGATGTTGGTGCCGAGCATCCACACTTCCGGCGCAGTAGGTGGCATCGGCCTTGCCGTTACCGGTTGGCCTTCGCACTCAAACCGGCCTTCCAGCAAGGCCATTAACGACTTCAACGTTTCCGGCAGCTGCCGAACGTTTTCCAGGAAGTTGCCACTTAGTGCAATAGCGGCATTGGCAGAACCACCGGGCGCTCGCCCGATGCCAAGATCTATTCTGCCCGGGTAGAGGGCAGCAAGCATATGAAAGCTTTCTGCCACTTTCATCGGCTTATAATGGGGCAGCAGCAACGCGCCTGAACCGATGCGAATGCGTTCCGTCCTCGCGCCGATATGCGCCAAGAAAACCTCAGGCGCCGTACAAGCCAACGCCGGCATGTCGTGGTGTTCAGCGACCCAGTAGCGCGAGTAGCCCCATTTTTCGGCTTGCCTGGCGAGCATGACAGCTTGCTCATAAGCTGTGCCGGCGTCTGCCGGGGCTATGACGGGAACAAGATCTAACACACTAAGCTTCATTCCGATGTGTCCTCCATAACCAGAACCGATGCGAGTTTACAAAGCCTCGCCTTTGCCTCCATCAATATTGACCGAAGTCCCCGTTACATAAGATGCAGCTTGAGAGGATAGAAAAGCGATCACGTTCGCCGCTTCCTCTGCTTGTCCGATGCGACCTAGCGGGATGGCGTGCCTTGCATCACGTGCATACTCATCCCAAGTGAGCTCAGGCGCCTCGCGCTTCCAAGCTTTTTCCAGCTGGTCACTGCGAATCTTCCCGATACAAACCGTGTTCACGCGAATGCCATCCCCGGCAAGATCTTTGCTCATCGCGTTAGTCAAGGCTAGTCCTGCTGCGCGGCTGACACTTGTAGGCAGGGAGGAAGCCGGCGGTGTCTTGGCCGCAGAAGTCGTCAGATTCACAATGGAGCCGCCACCGACTTGCTTCATATAGGGAATCGCATAACGGGAGCAATGAATCGCTCCGAACAACTTCAGCTCCAAATCCTGCCGCCAAACCTCCGTTCCCACTTGTTCAAAAGGCTTCGCCGCGGAAGTCCCGGCATTATTGACCAAAATATCAATACCGCCAAAAGCTTCAACCGTTAGCTCGACAGCGCGTTTGCAATCTTCTTCTGACATAACATCCGCTTGAATCGTTAATACACGGCTTTCTGTCAAGTCGGCAATATGTTTGGCAGCTTCTTGCAGCTGCTCCTCATTTCTAGCACAAATAGCAACCTTCGCCCCCTCGCGGGACATCGTGATCGCTGTCGCCAAACCAATTCCTTTGCTTCCGCCTGTAATTAAGGCAACTTTCCCCTTTAAGCCCAAATCCATCCTTACATCCATCCTTTCCTAGACACCAGAGTAGTTCTAGCATACTCTTTTTGGCAGCATTTTTTCAAATGTTGGCAAAAAAAAGAGAGTGGCGCGAGCCCCTCTCTTCTACTTTCTAATTATTCAAGTAAACTGCTTTTCCAGTGCGTGCTGACTCATAAATAGCTTCCAAAATTTGTGATACAACATAGGCTTGCTCAGGAGTCACAACAGGCTCTGCATCCGTTTCAATCGCTTTGATCCAAGTGCGCATTTCCAGATCCGCATCACTTTCTTTGGCTCCATCATAAAAAGCAACTCCGCCGGCTTTCAGATCAACTTCCGTTGTATACAAACGGCTGTGTTTTTCGCCATTGATACGAAGTCCACCTTTCATGTCTGCGCCGCCTTCTGTTCCGCTCAGCGAGCACTTCGCCTCGTCAACTTCCAGCGTGTTCAGAGCCCAACTGGATTCCAGCATAATAGTCGCTCCGTTTTCCATCACGATCATCCCGAATGCGGAATCTTCCACTGTAAACTTGCTTGGATCCCACGGGCCCCATGCGTTAGCGGCATTTTCTTTTTGAGACAGTTCGTGGTAGGACGTACCGAGAACAACTTTCGGTTTGTAGTTGTCCATCATCCAAAGCGTCAAATCCAAGGCATGTGTCCCGATATCGATTAACGGGCCTCCGCCTTGTTTTTCTTCATCGAGGAATACGCCCCATGTCGGAACTGCACGTCGACGAATCGCATGCGCTTTAGCGAAGTAAATTTCCCCAAGCTCACCTTGCTCACAAACGCGTTTCAAATGCTGGCTGTCCGCACGGAAACGGTTGTTATAACCAATTGTCAGCTTTTTGCCTGTACGTTTCGCTGTTTCAGCCATACGTTTCGCATCTGCTGCCGTTTTCGCCATCGGTTTCTCACACATTACATGCTTGCCAGCTTCCAAAGCTGCAATAGCAATTTCCGCATGAGAGTCATTCGGAGTAAGAACATGCACGATATCAATCGTAGCATCTGCTAGTAATTCTTTGTAATCTTCATAAACGGTAGCGCCCTCTGCGCCGTATTTGTCAGCCGCCTTCTCTGCGCGCTCGCTAACGATATCACAGAATGCGACAATTTCAATATTTTTCAGCTTGCTCAAGCTTGGCAAATGCTTACCGTTTGCAATTCCACCACAACCAATGATACCAATACGGAAAATACGTGACATAAGATTACCTCCAAAGTAGGTTGAATTTTATTGTGAATTAATTAGGAAGTTCAATGGTGACTTCACGTTTCAGAAGCGAGGAGCGAATAATACCATCAATAATCGCTTGATTGCGGACGATTTGCTCACCAGGAATCGGTGCAGGCTTGCCGTCGCGAACCGCTTCAACAAAATCGCGAACTTTTTCGTTAAACAAATTTTTATTATGATCGATGATCGGAATTTGACTTTCGGTATGGTGTCCAAGAACATCATGGAAGTACGTGATAGATCCAACAGATCCATCAAACACACCGCTCCATGGGCCTTTACCGGCAGGCGTCACTTTAAGTCCGCCATCGGTTCCAAGGAACAGAGTCGGCCCTAATGTGTCCATGTGCATCGCCCATGAGATTTTGAAATTCAGCACGAGATCGTTTTCGAATCGGATCATAGCAACGCCGAAGTCCTCTACATCGAAGCGCGCTGCTTCTTTATGATACAAGGGGTTCGTACCAAAATAGTTAGAACTGTAAGCGGATACGGTAAGCGGTTTCGGATATCCCATCGCATTAAGCGCCATATCAAGCGAGTAGCAGCCGATATCGGCCATTGCACCGGCACCTGCGATTTCTTTGGAGATAAATGTGCCGCCAGGCATGCCTCTACGACGTCCGCCGCCAGTCTCCACGTAGTACACTTTGCCCAATTGACCGGACTGAACCACATCTTGGATGGTTTTCATGTTCGGATCATACCTTGGTTGGAAGCCAACATTGAGCATAAAGCCTGTCTTTTTCGCTGTTTGCGCCATTTCTACCGCTTCATCCAACGTAACGGACATCGGCTTTTCCAACATGACGTTTTTGCCTGCCAGCAAGGCATCTACCGTTGTGCGGTGGTGAGCCACATTTGGCGTGCAAATACTTACTCCATCAAGGTCTAACTCCAGCAACTTTCGGTAATTGTCAAAGGCTTGCGCCGATGTAAGCTGCCAGAAATCAATAAATTGCGCCGCTTTGCCAGGTACAGCATCTGCAACCGCTACAATCTCTACATCAGCCAACTCCCGGTAGGCCTTTACATGCGCGCCAGCAATACCGCCGCCGCCAATAATGCCGATTTTCAATGTTTTGCTCATCTCATTACCTCATCGCTACATGTAATATTAAGACATCCTACATAAATGTAGCATAGGAATAATAGGATTTTTAGTCTAACATTAGGACAAAAAAGATAAGAAATTGCGACATCGCATATTTACGCGAAGAAATGGCTTGTCTTTCCGATGCCGATGGATGGGCATTCATCAAATGGATTCCCCTTCCAAATCAGGATTGAAGCCGTCATTTTGAGAGCGAAATAACGGCACCTCAGTCCATTAGTCCTCAAATTCAGCCGAATTTGGCCAAATAACGGCTGCTGGGTCCGTTACAGAACAGTAGTTGCATGGGGAGAGGTGACGGGCGAGGTACTATTGGTGGGATTCGTGGCACTTTAACTAGTTGGATTATTGGTGGTGGCGGTATTATTTACCTCCTGTTTAGTCCCGCTTGCGCTACAAAACGCAAATAGAGCTGCCCCAGTAGATATCTCTACTGTTGTCGCAGCCCCATCACAGAAAAACTCCTTTGCCTATCGCCTTCTACTCCCGATCCAGACATTTCCACCATCCTGCTGCTTAGGCGCTGCCTTCGCCGCCCACCTTCTTCTTCGCATCCTCCAGAAGGCTCCGGTAAGCCGGTTCATCCGGATGATCGCGCACTAAGTCCTCGTAGTAGCGGCTGACTCGCTGAAAATAATAAGGATGAACATCCTGCGTCGGAACAAGCCGGTATGGATCCCAGCGGTACGTTTGCACCTGGTACGCTTGATTCTGCTCTTTCACCCAAAGCGCGAGCTCGCATAGGCCGTCTTTCCCGTCTCGGGTCGGCATATCCTCAATCTCCAAATGGTCATACGTCGTCCCCGGCGGAATCATCCGCTGAAAGCCACTTGACGTCCACTGAATAATGTCAAGTTCAGAGCCTGAACCTGAACTTATGCCCTCCTGACGCCAGCCGATAAGGATATCCCAGCCCTGTCTGCGTGAAACAGGCGCTGCCGCAAAATCCGTCACTTCCCTGACTCCTCCCGTTGCTGCAGATGCAATAGGAAACCAGTTACCGGAATAGTCTTTGATCGAGAACAGGTACTGGTTGTCTAAGAATCTATACATAGCCGTGATTTCGGGAGTGCCGTCACCATCAACGTCCGCATACAAGATTGCCGCGGGATTCCCCTGCTGCTGCAGCTGCACGATCTCAGCTTCTTGAGGTATGCAGCTCCGGACGACGGCAAGGAAATCAATATTGTTCATGCTCATGGTTATCCCTCTTTTCGCATCATTCTCAGCTAAAGTATATGCGACTGTGGACTTGGCCCATGAATACTAATGGCAAGAATAACAAAAGACCATGCATCTCAACCCAAGTTGACATACATGGTCTTCCTTACGCCTTAGGCGCTCCCAAGATACACCTGCGTCTGATGGACGCAATGAATGAAACGCACGGTTTGCGTTTCAGCTCTCATGACGACCGAGTGAGTCTCGGCGCGGCCGCCGAATTGATACTTCACTCCGCTCAAGAAGTCCCCGGTGGTAACGCCTGTCGCTGCAAAATAAATATCGGATTCTCCGACGAGATCACGCATGCTCAACACTTTGGAGGGATCCGTGATCCCCATAGCCAAGCAGCGAGCGACCTCCGCATCATCCTCCGGAAGAAGCCGCCCCTGGAACTCGCCGCCCATACAACGCAGCGCGGCCGCGGCAAGTACGCCTTCCGGCGCGCCTCCTGAACCCACGTGCAGGTCGATGCCCGTTTCGGGAAAAGCGGTCGCCATCGCTCCCGCCACATCGCCATCACTGAGCAAATGTATTTTAACGCCTAGCGAACGAAGAACTAAGATTTTGTCGGCATGCCGTTTGCGATCCAAAATCGAGACGGTTAGCTCCGTTACATCCTTTTGCAGCAGCTCCGCAGCTTTGCGTACGGTCACATCGAGTGGATCCTCTAACCGGAGATGACCGGCCAGTCGGGGACCGACGGCGAGCTTTTCCATATACATATCTGGAGCATGCAGCAGATTCCCTTTCTCCGCAATGGCCACAACGGAAAGCGCATTGTTTCTGCCGCTTGCTACGATATCCGTACCTTCCAGCGGATCTACAGCCACATCATATTCAGGACCAACACCGCTGCCCACTGGCTCGCCAATATAGAGCATGGGCGCTTCGTCCATCTCACCTTCTCCGATGACAACAGTTCCCCGAAATGGAATGGAGCTAAAAATAGAACGCATGGCAGATGTTGCCGCTTCGTCAGCGCTATGTTTATTCCCTTTTCCAGTCCACCGAGCGGACGCCAAAGCAGCATATTCTGTAACCCGTACAATTTCCAGTGACAAATCTCTTTGCATACATCCATTCACCCTTTCTACTTTGGAATTGTTATGTGCGTTTACGTTCTGTCGGCTAAAATAAGTCCTGCTGTTTCTTCGATCGCCTTCTCACTCACATCGATGATGCGGCAGCCGAGATCCCGATACAATTTCATCGCAAAAGCCAACTCTTCTTTGACTCGCTCCCCGGTCGCATATTTGGCGCCAAAGGGAAGCCCTACTGCTTTCAAGCGTTCTGTTCGAATGCGTACCAGATGATCAGGATTCATCGTTAAACCAATTAATTTCTTAGGATCTAATTCATATATAATGGCGGGCGGCTTTACCTCGGGAACAAGCGGGTAATTGGCCACCTTATTTCCTTTATGCGCCAAATAAATGCTAAGCGGTGTTTTGGAGGTGCGGGAAGGCCCGAGCAGGACAATATGTGCGTGTCTCATCGCGCTGGGATCTTTGCCATCGTCACTATTTACCGTGAACTCAACCGCTTCAACCCTCTGGTAGTACTGCTCATCCATCTGGTAGAGCAAGCCTACTTTGCGCTTCGGCGAATCTTTGAACGTATCAATGAATGCCTGCATCATAGGTCCCATAATGTCAATCGCATTGACGCTAAGTCGAATCGCTTCCTGCCGCATCATCTCCCTAAGCTCGGGAAGAACAAGGGTGTAGGCAATAAAACCGTTTACTTTCGATGCTTCTTCCACTAAGGAGCGCACTTCATCTTCGGTTCGGATGGATCCGAAGCGTTTGACCTGCACTTGGCTTGCATTAAATTGGCGGATTGTTGCTTGTACGACGGTATTCGCCGTTTCCCCCACAGAATCCGAACAAACGAAAATCGTATGCATCTTTTCTCCCACTTGCACTCCTCCTGATTTAAATCCCCAGCGCTACTTCAAGCAGCAGTTTGGTCATCGTCGTTTTCGTAATTCGGCCAATTACTTCTTCAAATTCCTGATCAGGCGCTGCCGGCTTAACGACGGGCAATCCGTCGACTTGATGATGAATCATTTTCCTGGCAGCTTCTAATACGCTATCTTCCGGGTGTACCGTAACAATGTTCGGATGCCTGGTCATGACGAGCGAAACAGGCATTGTGTTAGCGGCGGACTGCCCTAATGTCACCTTCAGCAGATCCTTTCGTGAGACGATACCTACTAAAGCCCCCTGTTGATTTACAATCATTAAACTTCCTACGTTTTCGAGAAAAAGTGTCACGACAGCATCGCTGACCGTAACGGTCTCCCTGAGCACAACGGGAATGCCCATGACTTCTTTGACCTTCATCGCCTCAATATGCTTAAATGGTGAATTCACTTCAAGCGCAGCTTTTCCAAGAAAATAGCCGACTTTCGGTTTGGCATCAATATGCCCAAGCATCACCAAAACAGCCAGATCCGAACGAATCGTCGGGCGGCTAATGCCTAAAAGCTCAGCGATGCGTTCACCCGTAATCGGGGCATGCTTGCCCACAAGATCAATAATTTCCAACTGGCGGGATGTCAGCTCGATGATGTTTCCCTCCTAAACAATTCAAAACCACCTATATAGTGTGTTCTATTTATTATATATTGTATATTATATAGCATAAAAAAGGAAAATAACATTGTTTTATAGCACATAAAATAATTTCTTATCATTTTTGGACACGTTCCGTTCACTTTTCATCATATAAAAAAGCCCCCTTTCTACTTCCCGGAGGAATAAAAGAGAGCTTTTCTATACAGCTATTGGAAAAAGACGATACCCATAATGCCCGCGCCTACAATAATAATAAATGGATGCAGCTTATATTTGACAATTCCCATGAAAGCACCGATGGAGATTAAAATCGTAGCGATCTGCTGCCAGGTAACCGGCAGTTTCGCTTCACCCCAACCTGCCATGCCGAAGTGTATCGCCGCAAAAATAATCAAACCGGTGACAACAGGTTTCAAGCCATAGAAAGAAGATTTGAACCACTTATTATGATGCCATTTATACAAGAAAGCCGCTAATAAAATAATCAATAAAAGAGACGGAAGTACCATGCCTAGCGTCGCCGCAATAGCGCCCATCACGCCAGCCGTCTGAAATCCAATTAGTGTGGCACAATTCGTCGCAATCGGTCCTGGGCCTGACCCCGCCAAAGACACCACTTGGTTAAAAGCTTCATCTGAAAGCCAATTGTTCTTGCTCACCTCGTGCTGGATGACCGGCATCATCGCGTATCCACCGCCGAAGGAGATAAACCCAATCTTAAAAAAAGTAAGAAATAAACTGAATAGCACGCTTTTTCACCTTCCCTCAAATACCGTCAGCAATGAAATAATCTGCGGCCCGGTTGGTCATTGGCGCTTGCGATTTCGTTTCTTTGCTTGCGAATGGATCTTTCATTCCCCATTTTTGCTTCAAGAAAACGACAGCAATTCCGACCACAAAGCCGGAACCAATCACTAAGATCGGTGATATCGGGATGAAAAGCAGGACGAGTACGGTCGCTATGGCTGTAAAAAGTGTCATTTTATCGATAATCGATGACTTCGCCATTTTGTAGGCAGCTGCTGCGATCAGTCCGACAATTGCAGCATGAATCCCCTCCATGATAGCTTGCATTTTCGGATAACTTTGGAGAATTGCGTAAACCATACTGAGGAGCATTACAATGATAAACGTAGGAAGCGTAATGCCGATGACGGCTGCTACGGCTCCTCGAATTCCTGCCAAATGATAGCCGACTAAGGCTGAAACGTTCACGCCTACGCCGCCCGGAGCTGCTCCGGAAATGGCAAGAAGTTCTGTCATCTCATCATCTGACATCCACCCGTTCGTCTCAACCACTTCTCGGTGAATAGCAGGCAGCATAGCATAACCGCCGCCAAATGTAAGTGGGCTGATCCGCAGAAATGTCCAGAAGATGCTTATTAATTTACGAAAGTTGTTTGTTGGCATGTTGGTTGACCTCCCCTGCACTTAATTCTATTTTGAACTAAAGAGAGTAGAATGTCCAATCATTTTTACTAATCCGCTCTCTAAATCCCCCTTATAATGCAGGACGGACGTTTATTTCAATCCCGATCATCCCGATTAAAAATGTAAGTTTAATTTATTTTGGTATAAAGGTCAGCTTTCAGAATAATTGGGGTAAGCCTAACATAAGAACACCTAATCCAATTGAAAGGAAGGATGAATCATGAGCCGAATCATTCAAGCGTATTTTCACACGGAAAATCAAGCGGAGGATGCAAAAGTATTGCTGATGAAGTACAATCCGGAAATGCTCGAGGTTGGATCCCTGGAGGGCGGATATAATGGCAGCGGACGGCTGCTGCTTCCCATCCTGGATGGTGGTGGTTTGGTAAACGAAGCCAACATGAACAACAGTTATGCGATGGTTGGTACACTGCCGACTGCAGCTGCCAACTCTTCCGATTATGCGAGCGACCGGGACGCCACTGCACTTCATTATGTGCTCACAGCCAAAGTCGCGTATGCCGATTATTCAGGTGCCGCTGAAATCATTCGCCGGAACCATGGGCATCTGGAGGAATTAGATGAGTAAGCAAAGAGTTCCCTTATTCCATAGGGATCATTTGCACCAATAAAAAAAAGAGCTTGCCGACATCAACATCGGCGAGCTCTTTTTTATGCAGCATTCGTCTGCCGCTTTTTCATCGCATAATTCGTGATATAAACCCCGGCCACGATAAGTATCGCTCCCAAGAGATGATACACTCTCAGTGATTCGCCGGTAAAAGCCGTTGCAAAGATCGCGCTGAACATCGGGATAAAGTTCAGAAAACCCGCGCAGCGCTGGGGCCCCAGGATTTCGATGGCTCGATTCCAGCTTAGGAAAGCTATGATTGAAGCGAATAATCCGATATAAATGAGTCCTGAGATAAGCGCTGAATTCCAAGCAATTTGCGGGGATTTTACCGCCACTTCGGTTAATGAAAGCGGAATTAGCAAGATCAAAGCGACGACAACCTGCGCCAGCAGCAAGGGGCTGGAGGGAAATCTCCCAGCTACCTTTTTCATACCAACGGAATATAAGGCCCAACACAGAACTGCTGTTAACATCAGCAAATCACCTTTATTAAAAGACAGGTGAAGCAGCGCTGACAGACTCCCACGGCTAATGATCCAACTCACGCCGGCCATAGAGATAAGAATCCCCGGCAACGCCGTCCAGGCTAATTTTTCTCGCATAACCAACCATGTCAGGATCACCACAAGTATCGGTGTCGCCGAGTTCATGAGTGAAGCGTTAATGGAACCCGTATATTGAACCGCGACATAAGTCAATGTGTTAAATCCGGCAACGCCCGTTGCAGACAAGAACAAGAGCATTTTCCAATTCCGGAGGAATTCCGTCCTAAGCCGCCAAGTTTGCTTGCCATAGAACGGTAGAAGCAGCAGAAAAGCAATGCCCCAGCGCAATGCTGCTAACGTTATGGGCGGGATATGCTCGACGAGCGCTTTACCGGCCACAAAGTTGCCTCCCCATATGCAAGTGGCGAGCACTAAAAGTATGTAGGGGGATTGTCGTATCATGCGGGATCAAACTCCTTTGTAAATCCATCATCGGGTCATGCCCTTATACATGATAACATATGACGCACACCTAGGGACGATGTCCCCCATAATATCGAATAACTAATTGGCGGAAGATACATACTAACGTATGGAAATATTGTGAAATGACTAAAGGAGATCTACACGGATGAGCAGCGAAGAGATAATGGAGATCAGCCTGCTAGAGCAAACCTTGCAAATACTCAGCGACTGTTCTGACTTGACGAATCAACATTTCCCGCTTCATCAGGTCGATTTGGTTTATTTCAATTATCTTGTCCGTTCAGAATCTCTAAGAAATGATATCTTAAATCTGCTCAATCAACCTGAAGTCACGATGGTTGCGATCCTTAGCAAGTCTTCCTTCAAACAGAAACTTCAAGCGAACGAAATCGTTCATGATATTCTGAACGGCAGTATCGCTATTTTTTACAATCATAAAGCCTATTTGTATGAAGCATATGCGCCTGAATCGCGGTCGATAGAAAGTTCAGAGACGGAAAGTGTTATCAGTGGTCCAATGGACTCTTTCACCGAATCACTCAGCACAAATCTGTCTTTAATTCGCAGACGCATCAAGGATCCGTCACTCAAAGTGCTTTCCTTCACAATTGGAAGCAAAACAGGCACATCGTTAAATCTCCTATATTTAGAAGGTGTTGCAGATTCGTCTCACGTGCAGCAGTTAAGCGAAATGATAAAAAAGCTCGATATTCCTGTCATCAATGAAACGAATATTCTTGTACAATATTTAAGCCCTAGCAAGTACTCAGTTGCACCGCAAATTTTAACGAGTGTGCGCCCTGATCTCATTATTAATAAATTAGCCAGCGGCAAAATTGTCGGACTGCTCGATGGCAGTCAAGCTGCCTTCAGCACACCAACTTCTTTTGTTGAATTTTTCATGTCCCCTGACGATTATTATCAACCTTGGGCGGTCGCCTCCGCTGTTCGTATTCTACGGCTTATTGCCTTATTCATTACCCTCAGCTTCACCGCATTCTATGTATCACTTGTCACTTATCACTATGAAATGATTCCGCCATCTCTGCTATTAAACTTAATGGAATCCCGCAGCAGAGTACCTTTTTCGCCCCTGATAGAAGCGATTTTTATGGAAATGACCATAGAACTTCTTCGTGAAGCAGGAGCACGCTTGCCTACCAAAATTGGGACCACCATCGGCACCGTCGGCGGTATCGTCATCGGTCAAGCAGCCGTTCAAGCTGGTGTAACAAGCAATATTCTCATAATCTCCGTTGCTATTTCGGCCATTGCCTCCTTCGCTATTCCCAGTTATATCATGAGCGCTTCCATTCGCTTAATGCGATTTGGCATTATTTTATTGGCAGGTCTCTTTGGAAATTTCGGTTTGGCTTTCGGACTCGGCTGGTTAGTCGTTCAACTTTCCAGTTTACACATGTTCGGCTTGTCATATATGGCACCTTTTGCACCTTCACAACCTAGTCGTTGGCTAGACTTGGTTATTCGAGCACCGATTCATCTTGTGGCTAAATTAAAAAAGCCCTCCCATCACCCAGACAAATGAAGGAGACACTCATGCGGGCAAAGCTCCCTTTTTTTCAGACCACTATTTTGGCCAATTACATTCAAACCGGTGTCGTTGTATTCAGTCTGCCCCGTCTGCTTGCTGAACATATCGGGACAAATGGGTGGGCTGCTCTATTCATCTGTTCGGCTGTCGCTGCGGTTAATCTCTTCCTGATTTCGTTGGTTTATCGATTCGGCAAAGGGAAATCCATCTTCGATCTCACAAGATCTGTTCTTCCGAAGTTCATTGTGATTCCTTTATTTATCATTCTAGCCGCATTATGGGCTGTTCTAGGCAGTCTGGTGGGTAAAGATTTCATTCTCATTATTACGTCCTTATCCTTCCGGTCTCTCCACCCCATCTACTTGTACGTGATGCTTGAGTTTCTTGTTTTCATGTTACTGTCAAAAGGAATATTCACGATTTCCAATACGGCCGCTATCACTTTTTTCATTCTAATTTGGAATACTTTATTATTGGTTTATGCTCAGAATGACTTTGAATTGTCACGCATGACTTCCTTTTGGTTTAAAGGCGTAGATCATACAGTAAAGGGATGGTTTCAGATTTATTCAGCCTTTCTCGGCTACGAGCTGTGCCTGCTTCTGTTTCCCTATGTGGATGAAAAATCACATTTAATGCGTGCTTTTCAAATCGCCAATCTCAGCACAACCTTCTTCTATGCTTTAGTTTGCTTTGTTGCCTTTGGTTTCTTCAGCTTGCATCAACTTCAACATTTGAAATTTCCCGTGCTCAATTTACTTTCCTATGTGGAGCTTCCTTTTGTGAAACGAGTGGACGATCTCGTGTTCAATATCACCATTTTGCGTGTTCTCATTTCGAACGTCATGTTTGCTTGGGCAGCCTCTGAAACGATTAAATGGGTCCTGCCAGCAGCAAAGTTCCGTTCTGTCCCCTATGTGTTCTTAGTTTTTTTCGCAGCAATTGTCTTCTTTGCCATACCTTCAACGCTTGAAAAAACAGAACCCTGGTTATACAGATTTAGTATTGCCGAAGTTGGGGTCGCTTTCGCTCTCCCTATCCTATTAATGATTATCCTGCTCATTAACAAACGCCGGGGGCAAAATTATGCATAAATGGTTGATTGTTATCATGCTAATCAGTCTCACAGGTTGTGCCCAGCAGCAGCGGATTGAGAAATTAGGTATGTCGGATATCGTTGCTTTTGACCCTGCGTATGAAGAAAATGGAAAGCCATCCAATACGCAATTATCGATTGCGATATCAGTCCCAAAGACAGGAAAAATGAATAATACACAATTAGATATCTTGCAAACAAAAGCCGATTCCCCCAAAGAAGCGCGGAGTAATTTCAACCGCCAAATTGACAAAGTCATTGTTTCAGGTCAATTGAGAAGTATGATCTTCGGGAAAGAGTTAGCTAAACAAGGCATATGGAGGGCATTAGACTCTTATCGCCGTGATTATTCGGTAGGTGAGCAGCTAAATATAGTTGTAGTAAACGGTAGTGCCGTCGACATGTTGACCCATTCCCATACTCAAATCCAATCAGTTGGAAATTATATTGACCAGCTTCTGACGCAACAATCCGACATTCATGAAGTGCCCAATACCACACTTTACAGCTTCGCTCGCGATTATTTCGACGACGGTATAGATCCAATTGCGCCTATGATCATGTTAAAAAATGATCATGTAGAAATTGAAGGCGTTGCACTATTCAAAAAAGATCGTTACATTGGTAAACTCAATCAAGACAAAGCGGCGATGTTTGCAATACTGCACCAGAATCTGAAAGATGCAGAATTTGACATCAAATTTATGGATCAATCTTCCGGGCAAAAAGAAGGGGCTATGATTAACTCCATCATTTCAAAAAGAAAAGTGTCCGTGTTGAAGCATGATGCCGGTAGCAGTCCTCAGATTGTTATCCATATTCAACTTAGCGGAATTATTTTGGAGTATACAGGCACAGCCACATTTAAAGAAGCAGCAGAGCAAACAGCTCTCAATCAAAGCTTGTCTGTCGCCATACGCGAGCAACTGCAAGCAATTGTCGACCAAGTACAGCGTACCGGTGGGGATAACTTGGGATTTGGCACTTACGTTCGAAACAGTATGAGCTACGAGGAGTGGGAAAAGTTCGATTGGAACGCTCGATATCCGAGTGCTGAGATTCGCGTGGAAGTAGATGCTTCGATTCGTGACTTTGGGATGATCTTATAACAACTTTTCAGGCTCCGTTGACATCCGGCTTTCATTTCCATTACGATGGCTAAGTAATTGTCCTTGGGTTGGTTTTGAAATTTTCTAAACTTTCACATTTGTTTACTTAGGAGACTTGAGCCATGAAGCATAGTTTTGTATCTCATCTTTTTTGCCCGAAATGTGACACGCAATATACAGCCGAGGACAAACATCAGCTGTGCAGCTGTGGTTCACCGCTTTTAGTCGCCTACGACATGGAGGGTATTTCCAAATCCTTGACTCCTGCCATGCTTCGCGACCGTGAACCAAGCCTTTGGCGCTATCGCGAGCTGCTGCCCGTCATTCAGCCGGAGCATGTCGTTACACTCGGCGAAGGCTTCACCCCGCTGCTTCCCATGCGCAGCATCGGCGCAGATATGCAGATCCCCGGTCTGCTCATGAAAGACGAAGGCTTACTGCCTACCGGCTCTTTCAAAGCCAGAGGCGCAGCTGTTGGCATCTCCAAAGCGAAGGAGCTGGGCGTGACGGAGCTTGCCATGCCGACCAATGGCAATGCAGGCGCAGCGTGGGCCTTGTATGCTGCCAGAGCGAAGATGAAGTCAACGATCATCATGCCCGTCGATGCTCCACTCATTACCCGTAATGAATGCGCCATTTCCGGATCCAATCTGTATCTGGTTAATGGTCTCATCAGCGATGCCGGGCGAATTGTCGCCGATCTCGTCAAATCATACAGCCTCTACGATGCCTCTACGCTCAAAGAACCTTACCGCATCGAAGGCAAAAAGACGATGGGACTTGAAATCGCTGAGCAGCTGGGCTGGAAGCTTCCTGATGTTATTTTGTACCCAACTGGCGGAGGCGTTGGATTAATCGGGATTTATAAAGCGCTTCAGGAACTGCAAACCTTAGGTTGGGTGCAAGGGAAATTGCCGCGGCTTGTCTCTGTACAAGCAGAGGGTTGTGCGCCAATCGTCAAAGCTTGGGAAAATCAAGCGAAAGCTTCGGAATTTTGGCAGGAATCCAAGACCGTCGCCTTCGGCATTAACGTTCCAAAAGCGCTTGGCGATTTCTTAGTCTTGGAGGCCATCTATGCGACGGGAGGATGCGCAATTTCCATTCATGACGAGGAGCTGCTGAAAGAACAGCAGCGAATCGCTGAGCTTGAGGGAGCATTCGTGTGCCCAGAGGGAGCAGCTACGTTCGCAGCCGCAAGAAAGCTGAAACAAACCGGCTGGATCGCCGAAGATGAGTGCGTTATTGCGCTTAACACGGGGGCTGGCATTAAATATCCGGATACCGTAAACGTCCAGGTGCCTGTCTTGCAGCCGGAGGAACGGATCACGAGATAAGGACGGGCCAGGGGTGAACAACGAATTGAACAAAACACTGATTACGGACATGCAATTATTTGCGGCGGCACTCTCACAAGCGAATGTCGCCGTGATCCAATGCACGGCGGATGATATCCCGGTTTTTCTCGCTGTTGGCAAAATTAGAAAATACACGCCTTTCGAGGTACAGATCGGTGAAATATCGTATCTGCGGGAAGAAAGCGAATTTCGCATTAAAGAAGATTAACAATGAAGCTTTTAATAAAAAGTCACTTCGCAATAAGATCCCAATGGAATAATTTCATTTAAATACTTGTACATTGCTTCCTTCTCACGATTCTGAAGATGTCGGTCGGCATGAAAATGAAAATAAATCAAGCTCTCCGCGGCATCATAGTGGACAAACGTTAAATGACCGCAGGGAAATAGCCGATTAATGGCCTCAATAATGCCATATTGGTTTAAATTCCTGCGTTTCGCCGTTTGAACAACAGCTTCCGGAATGTCCTGCGGCAGCGGGACTTTATCCGTTTGCACCAAGTTATAGGCTTTCACTTGATAACTAACATAAGGATACAAGTAAGCGCTTGCATAACGTTGCAGGCTCTCCGCATCCTTTTCCGATAAGTACAAATCTTCGTTCCAGGCATAGATCGTCGCTTTATGCTTTTCCGGCGTATGAATTCGTACATATCTCAAATGCGGAAAACGCTTTTTCACCAACTGCTCCGATAATAGACGAGTTCCCACCTTCATCACCTCTTCGAATTATCTCTTATTATCTTATTCGGATACCTATCTTCCTAGACCCGCTCTGATACGCATAAAAAAGCCTGGCAGGAAGATCATAGATCCCCACCAGGCCTTTCTTTTAGCTATTTTAAAATGTAGCTGGCCACTTCACTTAAATCCAGAATATCAATGATGCCGTCCACATGGACGTCCGCTTTGCTATCCCAGTTAGGATCAGTGTTTCTTAATCCATAATGAGCGGCAATAAAGGCTAAGTCGCCGATGCTCACTTGACCGGAGTTATTCACATCGTATCCATGACTTGTGTGCACGGAAGCTTGGAACGCTGTAAGCGCGGCATTCAGTTCAGCAACGGCTTGCATAATTTCAGCCTGTGTAACATTCGGATTCGCTTGAACGGCTTTGGCCTTCGTAATGGCAGCCAGAAGATCAGCTTTCGATCCTGCTGGATATTCCCCTTGACCAATTCCTTCTACCGCCTGTGCGTATGTCGTCTCAGCCGTGCTAATAAGTGTATTCAACGCGGACAAGTCGGCATAACGAATCGTAATCGGTTTCTCTACGCCTTGGAAAGTGGTTTCCACCCCTGCTGCATTCGCCACCTCAGCCGAGCTGTAAACGTTGGTGACAACCGTACTGCCAACCGACTTGGCTCTGAGCTGTAGCGAGATCAGTTCGCTATTGCCCGTCACGCCGTAGTCAGTTCCCAAACTAACCAAGATAACTCGCACCTTGCCAGGTGTACTGTACACGTTGCCTACAACACTCACACCATCTTGCAATTCTTTGGTTGATACATATTCGAAGTAATCCGGATTATACGTAAAGCTCACATTTTGTGCGATGATGGGCTCCGTAATACCGCTCAGACCGTATGTCAGCGTGAGCGTCTCCCCAGGTTTTAATGTGCTTCCCCCACCTAACATAATGCCCGGCTCTTGCGGCTCACCAACTGGCACTGTAATATTCGGCATTGGCGGCTGTGTCATCCCTCCACCGAGGTAATAACTCACATGAGGCGGCTGGTTATAACCGGTATTTTCACGAGCCACACCTAATCGGTATACAGGATCATGCATTAACGTATAAAAGCGGTAATCTGTTACATCCGTTGTCATATAGATGCGCAGCGCACTGCTGTCTTCAAGCCGCCACATGGCTTCTTCACGCCAGTCACCGAATAGATCGGCTTGCAGGCCGGGGTTTCCTTTTGTTCCATTGTTGGAGAACGTACCCACTGCTGAAAGCAGCGTCTTCACTTGCGAATTCTCATAATCCCATTTCAAAATATTACCTACACCGGTCAGCGTCGTATCATTGTAGGTATGGTCGAGCAGCTCACGCTGGAGATCTCCATCCCACCAAATCGCGAAGTTCGCAGGTGGAATATGCGTGGAAATCTCATTGCCCTTCACATCGTACATACCCCCGGAGGTACTGTTCCAGCCTCCCGCATCAATGGCCCAAGATTCAGCGCCTTTGTACCGAGGATCGATATCGGCGGATACACCACGGCCTACATCATAGGTCGTAGGTTTCCCCCAGATGAGCTCGCCTGTTTTCGCATCGCGGAATTCCAAGCCTGCACGGCTCGGCTTTTCCTCATGCACCTGAAAAACCTCATAACCAGGGCGATCCGGGTCCAAGTCGCTTAAATGCATGGCATCTCCATGTCCCAAGCCCGTTGTATAAAGTCCTGTACCATCGTCGTCAACCGCCATTGCACCATACACAATTTCATCTTTGCCGTCCCCGTCAACATCCGCAACGCTTAAGTTATGATTTCCTTGACCTGCATAGCTGCCATTTCTGGGCGTGTTTGAATCAAACGTCCACACTTTCGTTAACTGTCCGTCTTTCCAGTTGTACGCGACAAGAACTGTTCTCGTGTAGTAGCCACGTGCCATAATCAGACTTGGGTGCTCGCCATCCAGATAAGCAATTGCTGCCAGAAAACGATCGACACGGTTACCGTACGTATCTCCCCAGTTCCCCACCGTTCCTCTTGGAGGTTCGTAAGAAGTCGTATTAAGCGTTTTACCTGTGGTACCTTCAAAAATGCTTAAATATTCAGGACCGGTTAAAATGTAACCCGATGAATTGCGATAATCCGCCGCCCCGTTCCCAAGCACGGTTCCAGCTCCATCGATGGTTCCGTCCGCCGTTTTCATGGCGACTTCCGCTTTGCCGTCCCCATCCAGATCATACACCATGAACTGTGTGTAATGAGCTCCAGCCCGGATATTTTTACCCAAATCAATACGCCATAATTGGGTGCCGTCAAGTTCATAGGCATCCACAAAGACGTTTCCTGTGTAACCGGACTGCGAATTGTCCTTGGAATTGGAAGGATCCCATTTCACCACATATTCGTATTGACCATCGCCATCCAAATCACCCACACTAACATCGTTCGCGCTATATGTATAGGCGACCCCATCTGGGGTAGTGCCCCCTGTTGGTTTATTCAAAGGAATATCCAAATGATTCGTTTCCATGACAGATGCGCTGCCCGAAGCTGTTTGCTCAATTCCGCTCACGATGGCACGAACTGTATATGTTGACTGCAGCGTACCTTCCGTATCAAGGAAGTTTGTGCTTGAGGTGATCGGGGAGCTGTTGATCTTCTGGCCGTCCCGATACAAATTGAATGAAATGCTGCTTGGCTCTGTGCCCAGCAATCTCCAGCCGACATACACGCCATTGCTCACTTTAATCGCCGTGGTGCCTCGTTCCAGACGTTCCATTTGACGTTGGAACACTTTTTTGATCGGTGATACAACAGAGGCTGTGAGATCGGATAACCCCGCCGAATTTACGGCAGCAATTTTGTAAAAGTAAGGAATATTCGTTGTCACGGATTGATCAACATAGGATGAATCCGACGTTCCGGCAATTTTACTGTAAACTCCCGTCTCGCTTGCCGATCTGTAAACATAGTAGTAAACAGCTCCAGAAACGGTATCCCAGTCTAAACTAACGGAGCTTTCTGTGGCACTCGTGATTTGAAAATGGCCGGGAACCGCTGGTTTTTGGCCCGTTCCATCTGCAACGGTTACCGTCAGCGGATCACTTTTCGGTGATTCATAACCACCGACTGTGTTTGTTACCGCATACGTATAAGTTAAACCAAGTTCAACTGAAGTGTCTGCATACGCTGCTGCGCTCGTTGTTCCAATCTTGGTATAATCGGCTTGTCCTTCACCTTTCCTGTAAATGCTGTATTCGCTCACACCTTGTGCAGCATTCCAACTAAGCTGTACGCTTGGTGATGGAGATACGTTCACTCTGTCAACCTTGACACCGCTCATAACCACAGCCGGCGTAATTTCGATGACGTTGACACGGCCGTCATTGCCGCCAATATCCACGTTCATCTGTCCGTCCGCAACAGTGACAACAGCCGTGACATCCTGAAAGCTGCCGCTGGCCGTATTTGTGGAACCCCGATTGATCCCCTCAATCGTTACGGCCGTCTTATTGCTTGCCGTTCCATCACCTGCGGTAACTTTGACGAAATAATCCCCATTTTCCATATCCACTTTAAATGAGAAGCTTTTATCAATGACAAAATCTCTTAAAATATCGCTGAAACCAGCTCCACGATCTCTACTCGCTATGGTTTTGCTTAGACCAAATCCGGTAGAACTGCTATACAACGTAGATTCAGAAACTCGTGTATAACCGGGAGCTACAGGACTTGTCGCTGTTCCAAAATCAAAGAGGTAGGCTTGCTGAGCAGCAGAAACTGTCTTAGGAAGTACTGCTGAGCCTGAAAATATGGCGAACGCCATCGTTGCGCTTAAAAAAAGCGGAAGTTTTCTCATTTTCATTTCGCGTTCATCTACCTTTCATTTGCCGATTGGAAGTTATCGTAAGCTGCGAGAATTAATACGGCCGCTTCAGCTCGTGTCGCCTGATCATCTGGAACAAAAAAGTTGTTGTCTCTGCCTTGAATCAACCCAGCTTTACGTGAAGCTTTGATTTCCTGCAGCGCCCAAGCCGGAATCTGATCCTCATCGGCAAAGGAAACCGCCTCATCGGAGTTTATCTCCAGACCGATTGCCCGTGCGACCATAACCGCCATCTCCGCGCGCGAAATGAGCCGATCTGCACCAAAGGAGTGATCTTCGTAACCCGTTACCACGCCAGCGGATGCCGCTTCAAAAATATAAGCTTTGGCCCATTGCGGAATATCGTCGATATCGGAGAATTGCATATTTTGTGCATCCTTACTAGTAAGCGAAATCGCGCGTACCAGCATAGCTGTGAACTCCGCTCGCGTTACTTTGCCGTCCGGTTGGAATGTTCCATCATCGTAACCGTTTACAATACCGAGCGATGCCGCTCGCTCGACGGCTTTTTGTGCCCAATGATTGGCCATATCACTAAAAGTAATAACCATTCCCAACTTAGGCGTAATGTCCATCGCAAGCTTGGAGTCGGAAGTTACCGTTGCTGCTTGCATTGCGCTCGTCACTTCTTTGACCTGTACAAGCTTGATCTCCGCTGGTCCTTCCAACAAATTCTCAAACGTAAAGGAAGCTAGCTCCACATCCCCTGAATCCCCCGGTAATTTTCCAACTTTGGTATGGGCGAAAACAACTTGCCCTTCTTTCACGATTGCCGGAACGGAAAATCCGTTCATCGGGCTCGTTCCTTTTATAAAACGTAAATGGGTCGTGTCATAGGATAATCGAATTTCGTAGCCAAAAAGGTCTGTCACATGGGTGCCTTTGACAACAACTCGCACCTGACTCCCGACTTGGGTTTGATTGCTGGTTAGGGATAAGGAGTAGCTAGGCGACTCAGCCGCCATGGCTTGTGCGGAACTGAATGAGATGCACAGAAATAAACATAATGCGAATAAAAGCCCTTTCTTTTTCAACGTAGCCTCCGTCCTCTCCGTGATGTGAATGGGTGCGGGGAGGAAAGCAGCAGCATTCCCTGCCTTCCCACCCGCTAATTAAGGAAAATCCCGCTTAAAAGTCTTCGTTAATGATCAACTGAGCAAGTGCTGAAAGATCTTCGATATCAATCATTTTATCGTTGTTGAGGTCAAATTGTTTCCAATCGTTCCAATCTGGACTGTCGACCGATTTACCATACGCTTTAACCATAAGCGCCAAATCGCCGATACTTGCTTTGCCATCATTCGTATAGTCACCAACCACTTTTGTAACCACAGATTGACGGAAAGTTTGAAGTTTGGCGGAAAGCTCAGCAATCGCTTGATTAATAAGCTCTTGAGAAATCGTCGGATCATTCGCAGCCAGAATCGCTTTATCAATAGCTGCTTGCAGAATCGCTTTGGAGCCGGAAGGATACTCGCCAACATGGCCGCCTTCAACTGCGCTGCTGATTACACCTTGTGCTTCAGCAATGAGAGCATTCAACTGCGTTTTGTCTCCAGAGCCAATTTGCACGGCGTACGAACTACCCTGCAACTGCTGCTCTATGCCTTCACCGTTTGCAACAGTTAACGCTGAGACGGCAGCAGTTCCTACTCCGGATTGCACGGAGGATTTGGCCGTCAAACTGATGGTGAACAACGGGCCGTTCGGACGCGTTTGTTTGTCGCCGAAGTGAACGCCAAGAATGCGAAGCTTGCCTGGTGTTTGTTTGTAATCAACAATCTTGAATGTGTTTTCGTCGAGCGAAACAGGAGGCGTGTTATTCAAATCCAACTTGTTCGTATCCACGTCAATCATGATATCCTCAGCCACTACCTCCGAGGAAACGTGATTCAATCCGTATGTAACATTGAAAGATTGCCCGGGAGCGACGGCGTCAGGACCACTTAAAGATGCCCCGGATGCAAAAGGCTTCAAGTTCGGAATCGGCACCTTGGACCAATCCGTGTCAGAGGCAAAATAAAAGCTCGTATATGCCGGTTGATTGTACGCTGTGTTCTGTCTAGCGATTTCAGCTCGATATTGCGGATCATGCATTAATGTGTAAATTTTGTGATTCGTTACATCCGTGCTCATATAAATTCGAATAGCGGAGCTATCCGACTTACGGACGAGCAATTCCTCTCTCCAGTCGCCAAAAATATCGGCAACAAGGGATGGATTCCCTTTCGTGGAGTTATTGGTCGTCGTGCCGGTAGCCGTCAGCGCTCTGGCCCCACCCCAAACGTCAATCGTCGGCGTTGAACCTTCCGCGCCATTCACAATTTGCGTCGTCATGTTGCCCGCCCATTTGATGCTCATGTTTGTGCCTGGCATGGATGTTCCTAATGTTGTGCCATCGGCCATGCGCAGGGCAGTGGCCCACGTTTCGATACCTCTTTTGCTCGCATCGACGTCACCGATCATACCACGGCCTGTGTCTTTCCCCGTGTAGGCACCATAGATCGTCTCACCCGTTTTCGCGTCACGGAAGGAGTAACCGTAAGGTACGCTTGTCGCGCCTTCGTGAACCATGAAGATCTCCAAACCAGGACGATCCGGGTTAATGTCTGTAACGTGCAGAGCATCTCCATGGCCTAGCAATGCGTAGTTTCCAGCATTCGGCCCCGAAGCAATCGTATCGCCGGAGCTGTACAACAGTTTGCCATCATGGTCAATCGTTGAGGAGCCGTATACAATTTCTTGCTTGCCATCGCCATCCACATCAGCGCTTGTCAAGGAGTGAGCACCCTGCGTCGTCAATGTTGCATAAGCAGGATTAGATCCCTCTCTGCCGTGAGGAGTGTCATTGAACGGATTCGTCATTTTTACCCATCCGCTGTCTACGAACCAATACTCTTCCAAATGTTTACCATTCCAGCGGTACGACACGATGGTACTTCTCGTATAGTACCCTCTGGCAATGATTGCATAAGGATTTTGGCCATCCAGATACGATACCCCTGCTAAGAATCGGTCCACACGATTGGCTGGCTCAATTCTAGCAAGCGCGTAATCCCCCCACATGAGTCCGTCATCTTCACGCCCCGGCTTGTAGTGGATGGTTTCCAGTTCCTTGCCTGTCGCGCCTTCAAACACCGACAAATACTCAGGACCGTCTACAACAAAGCCTTCAAATTCCCGCAATTTGTTATTTGTGCTTCGACTTGGGGCATACACGTCAATAAAATAATCCGCTAAAAGCTTCGCATCCCCTTCAGACAGCGGATAGGAATATTTTTTGGCGATACCGAAGCATTCTTCCAACGTTTTAGGCCAAGAACCGTTAAGCACCTCTGGGTGCTTATCCCAATTCATGAACATGTTCACCACATGATCGTAGTAACCTTCGGCGCTCAATCGATAATCGTCCGTATTGGCGTAGCCTTTGGCAAGATCTTCGCCCGGCATCGTGATGTACTTCGTGGATGTCACATTACCTTGAGCATCGTATTTACTGACCTTTGTACCCGGTGCTGTTTTGAACATCATCTCTGATTTGCCGTCGCCATCGAAATCATAAACCATGAATTGCGTATAGTGTGCCCCCGCCCGAATATTGACCCCAAGATCAATTCGGTACAATAACGTCCCGTCAAATTTATAGCAATCTACATATACGTTGCCTGTATAACCTTTTTGCGAGACGTCTTTGGAGTTCGACGGGTCCCATTTGACGAAATATTCATATTGACCATCGCCGTCAACGTCACCAACGCTCATGTCATTCGCTTTGTAGGTGTATGATTCACCTTTTGGTGTAACGCCATCCGCCGGCTTTTTCAAAGGCAAATCATAGAAACCACTGCCCCATGGCGTAACCGTTGCGCTTTTATCCACTTCATTTCCGTTAGCGACCGCAGCTACGTAATAGTGTGATGAAGCCGTTCCTGTGCTGTCAAAATAGTTCGTACTGTCGTCGATCGTAGCAATCTTCACGCCGTCTTTATACAAATTAAAGTTTGTCCCCGTTAATCCCGTGCTGGAGTAGCCCGTAACCTCATTGCCAAGCAGCCTCCAACTGAGAAACACGCCATTGCCTTTGACAACCGCTGTCAATCCACGATCCAAATATTCCAATTGAACGCCCGACGTCGTCCCCTGATTTCCTGATTGTTCATTGGCTGCTGCTGTTCCGACCATACTGCTGAACAACACCATGCAGCCGGCTGTTATAGTAAGCGCTTTCTTTGCTAGGCTGAGTTTCTTGTTCGCCATGCTTTTCGTCACCTTCCTAATCGGAGATATGTCGCGTATTTTGTCAGAAAATGATATGTATTCGATACAAATCGTTTCTTTTTATCGACGTTTGTCGAATCATGAGAGCGGGTTGAGGCTTAAGAATCAGTTTTTTGACTGGCTAGTGAGGGAAAGTCAATACATGCCATAATTAAAGATTATATCGGAATAAACATTCATAATCTTGCATTTTTCCGCCAAATCTTCTTAAAAGCGGCTTCAACTTATCCCCTACATATACTGCTCAAAGTGGCTCTTATTGGTTATTCGCAGCCTCCTTTCGTCTTAACTAAGTCACTTCATGTTGCTTCGTCCATGTTTCTCACTACCTCTCAAATGATACATTGTGTATTTTTTATTTACCAAATAAAAAACCGTTATTTTTGTTCAAGAAACAGTTATATTCCTGAAACGGAGGGAATGGGCCATTGTGAGAGCTCGAATGAGCGGGGGCTTGTTCGAGTGATGGGGACTCGAGATGTGAGTCAATGGGCGCTTGCTCGAGCGATGGGTGCTCGAGAAGCGAGTCAACGAGCGCTTGCTCGAGCGATGAGTGCTCGAAAAGCGAGTCAACGAGCGATGGGTGCTCGAGATGTAAGTGATAGTCGGTCGAAGAGGGAGCGAACATCCGAGAAACGAGAGATTGTTCTTCGGCGTTGCTTTAGGGGAACTGCAGGCCACTATTCCCCTGAAAAGAGGCATGTTCCACCTGTTATGGGAACTACAGGGCGCTATATTGTCTCTTTCTCGCGATAAACATGCCGTGGCAGCAAAATAAGACCCCACAGTTCCGCTCAACGAGGAAAAAGCTCGTTTTCCTCTGAATAAGGGACTCCAGTTCCCTCAAGTGAAGCCATAGCGAAATTCTCGCTATATTCATTTAAATTTGTTATTGGCAGGTGAGGTGGAAGTTGGCTGTGTTGTGAATAGGTTGATGGAATAGTGTGGGATCGGGAAAGTAGCTGGCTGAGACCTGACGGGCATTGTCAGGGGGAACTACAGGGCTCTATTCCCCTGTAAAGAGGCATGTTCCACTTGTTTGGGGAACTACAGGGCGCTGATATGAACGAAACCCGCAACTCCTAGCACGGAGTTCCTTTTT
>NZ_WSEM01000014.1:0-8409 GCF_009757995.1 Paenibacillus anseongensis | reverse complement strand
AATGCATGCAGCTGACGAATACTAATCGGTCGAGGGCTTAACCTAATATAGGGATCTTTTGACGAAGTCAAAAGTCTCTCAGCTTGAAACCTAAGAATTACTTTACAAACGTTTCGTATCTAGTTTTCAAGGCGCAAACACGCTTTGACTGTTTGGTGATGATGGCGGAGGGGACCCACGCGTTCCCATCTCGAACACGACCGTTAAGCCCTCCAGCGTCGATGGTACTTGAACCGCAGGGTTCTGGGAGAGTAGAACGTTGCCAAGCAGTACCCCTTGTGGGTGCTTTAAACGCCACAGGAGTAGTTATCAATTTTGGCCCTTAGCTCAGCTGGTTAGAGCGCACCCCTGATAAGGGTGAGGTCGGTGGTTCGAGTCCACTAGGGCCAACCATTAATTTTTAGTTCCAGACAAGTCTTAAGGGGCCATAGCTCAGCTGGGAGAGCGCCTGCCTTGCAAGCAGGAGGTCAGCGGTTCGATCCCGCTTGGCTCCACCATATTCCCTGATAGCTCAGTTGGTAGAGCACTCGACTGTTAATCGAGTTGTCACAGGTTCGAGTCCTGTTCGGGGAGTCCTAACCCATAAATACTAGGAGAAGTGTCCGAGCTGGCCGAAGGAGCACGATTGGAAATCGTGTAGGCGTCACAAGCGTCTCGAGGGTTCGAATCCCTCCTTCTCCGTTTCTTATAAATTTAGACATTATGGCGGCGTAGCTCAGCTGGCTAGAGCGTACGGTTCATACCCGTAAGGTCGGGGGTTCGAGCCCCTCTGCCGCTAGTAATTCGTTATATTGGAGAGATACCCAAGTGGCTATAAGGGGACCCTCTGCTAAGGGGTTAGACTGCGTAAGTGGTGCGAGGGTTCGAATCCCTCTCTCTCCGTTGTAAATTTTCATTCAGCATGGCCCGTTGGTCAAGTGGTTAAGACACCTCCCTTTCACGGAGGTAACAGGGGTTCGAGTCCCCTACGGGTCACCATTCTTAACTTAGAATTTTATTCCCATGGAGGCTTAGCTCAGCTGGGAGAGCATCTGCCTTACAAGCAGAGGGTCGGCGGTTCGATCCCGTCAGCCTCCACCATACATGTTCAACTTTATAAATGTGGAGCCGTGGTGTAGAGGCCTAACATGCCTGCCTGTCACGCAGGAGACCGCGGGTTCGAATCCCGTCGGCTCCGCCATTATAACAATTGAATATGCCGTTGTAGCTCAACTGGTAGAGCAACTGACTTGTAATCAGTAGGTTGGGGGTTCAAGTCCTCTCGACGGCACCATTGCTTTATGGAGGCTTAGTGAAGTGGCTAAACACGGCAGACTGTAAATCTGCTCTCTCCGAGTTCGGTGGTTCGAATCCATCAGCCTCCATTTCTTTACCTTTTAATGTGGCGGTCGTGGCGAAGGGGTTAACGCACCGGTTTGTGGATCCGGCATTCGCGGGTTCAAGTCCCGTCGTCCGCCCATTACCTTTCATTGGGGATTAGCCAAGCGGTAAGGCAACGGACTTTGACTCCGTCATGCCAAGGTTCAAATCCTTGATCCCCAGTTTCTTTCATGAGTCATTAGCTCAGTTGGTAGAGCACCTGACTTTTAATCAGGGTGTCGTAGGTTCGAATCCTACATGACTCACCATTTGCCTTGTTTACAGCATGCGCGTATGGCGGAATTGGCAGACGCACTAGACTTAGGATCTAGCGGGCGACCGTGGGGGTTCAAGTCCCTCTACGCGCATCATTCCTCAAAATGTTTGAGGAAACCCCATTATCATGCGGAAGTGGCTCAGGGGTAGAGCATCGCCTTGCCAAGGCGAGGGTCGCGGGTTCGAATCCCGTCTTCCGCTTTTTGGCGCTATAGCCAAGTGGTAAGGCAGAGCTCTGCAAAAGCTTTACCCCCAGTTCGAATCTGGGTAGCGCCTTCTGCCTTTAAGCAAGCCGGAGTGGCGGAATCGGCAGACGCACAGGACTTAAAATCCTGCGATAGGTGACTATCGTACCGGTTCAAGTCCGGTCTTCGGCATTATTTATCTCAATTTCATACGCGCCCTTAGCTCAGCTGGATAGAGTATTTGACTACGAATCAAAAGGTCGGGAGTTCGAATCTCTCAGGGCGCGCCACATATGCCGGCGTGGCGGAATGGCAGACGCGCTCGACTCAAAATCGAGTTCTCACGAGTGGAGGTTCGAGTCCTCTCGCCGGTATTTTCTCGGGACGTAGCTCAGCTTGGTAGAGCACCTGCTTTGGGAGCAGGGGGTCGCATGTTCAAATCGTGTCGTCCCGACTTTTAACATCATGCGGGTGTAGTTCAATGGTAGAACTTCAGCCTTCCAAGCTGGTAGCGTGGGTTCGATTCCCATCACCCGCTTTAAGCAAAGACCACCTTCGGGTGGTTTTTTGCTTTAGCGATGAGGAAGAGAAGCCACAGGGTTCGACCGTCCGTAAAGACATCATAGAGTAAACCAAAGTAGGACGAGCGTCCAAATATACCACCAGTGCTTCCGAAGGAAGCTTTAAATAAGAATTTGGAGTATTCCCATCACCCGCTTTAAGCAAAAGGCCACCTTCGGGTGGTTTTTTGCTTTATCGGTAGGGAAGAGAGACCACAAAGGGTTCGACCGTCCGTGAAGACATCATAGAGTAAACCAAAATAGGACGAGCGTCCAAATTTACCACCAGTGCTTCCGAAGGAAGCTTTTAAATAAGAATTTGGAGTATTCCAATCACCCGCATTAAGCAAAAGACCACCTTAGGGTGGTTTTTTGTTTTAGCGTACAAATAAGAGAACACCAGGGCACTATTCTAGCAGAAATAGCCCTTTGAGCAGGTGTAGGGGAACAGGGATCCCTTATTTCATTATTTAAGTCAGCCAGTTGCCCCATCTAGCCAAATAGAAGCCTGAAGTTCCCCAATGGTGCTCTCCTTTGCTGCGGATGGGGTTTATGGATGAAGCATCAACTGTGAATATTTTAGCATAAGGACTAAGACAAACAGACAAGCATAGGCGAATATACATATACGGATTCATCAAAAGTTGATTATCAACTAGGAGGTGTTTCGGTATGGTTTTTTGGATAATCGTCGTTGTCATTGTTGTAATCGGTTTGTTAATCTGGGCTAGCAGGAAGAAGAAAACGGCGGTAGAAACAACAGCAGTGAAAACACATAAGGAGTGCTCCTACTGTAATGAGGAAATCGAAATCGATGCGGCAGTTTGCAAGTACTGCAGGGGGATTGTGGTAAGCTCAAGCTAACTCGATACATGATAAAAGCAAAAAGCAAAAACCTGAGGGAAACCAGCCTCAGGTTTTTGTGCATTCATGTTATGCTGCAGCAGCCGAAAAGGCACGCTGTTCCTACTGATAAATGACCACTGGTTACGAATATATTTATACTAATGGTCATAATTCAACTCGAAAAGTAGAGTCTAAAATATGAGAAATTAAATATATCATGTTATTATAAAATTCGATTTCCATAAATTTTTGTACCTACGGTCATTTTATGAATTGAACAAACCCGTCGTTTCCTCTATACTTGGAATATACAGCGTAAACATTAGCGATAAACGGAGATGACTTAATGAACCGTGAGGAAAAAAAGCGGGCAACGCGCAAAAAAATCATAGACACAGCGCTAGAACTGTTTGCGGAGCAAGGTTACGAAGCGACAACGGTTCATCAGATCACGGAACGTGCTGGTGTTGCGAAGGGAACTTTTTTTAACTATTTTGCTACGAAAGAAGAAGTGTTCTGTGATATTCAGACATTCTGGGCGTCGACGGAGTTCGTTAAGCTGAAGGATAAAGTTGGGCCAATTCTCCCTCATTTGCGGGAGTTTCTTATCGAATTGGTGAGGCTCGTACCTTATACCCGACAACTTGCCCGTGCATTATTTCAAAGCAATCTTAGCAACGAGAAGTCATTGTCTAATCAGTTGGAGATGTTGGAAGAGCTAAAATTAGTGCTCATTCCTGTCATAGAAGAAGCTCAAAAACGAGGAGAATTCTCAACCGTTTTCCCGGCAGAAATGATAGCGGACCAAGCTATTCAAACGTATATGGGCGTATTAATTACCTGGGGCATGGGGATGGGCGATGAGAGGCTTAATACGCAAATGGCTGTCAGTTTCGAGCTGTTTTTTCGAAGTCTGCAGCCATAGATCTATTTCATTGGCGCTCCGGCCCAAAAAAGTGTAACATCATTGTAGTAAAAAAACATGCGCAAATTGCAGCAGTCGAAGGAGCTTGAATCAGTTGAATATAGAAGTAAACAATGAAGTACCTGCCAATTTTGAGGAGCTAAAAAAATCCGCAAATCGTTCATCCAATTGGAGAGAACGTCAGGATGCTGTTGAACAATTAGGTCAATGGAATGATCAACAGAGCATAAATATTTTGACTCGTATAATGACCAGTGATGCTGTATATCCCATTCAAGAGCTGGCTTACCGCAAACTTAAAGCTTTTGGTGAAGATGTTCAGCTGCCGCCACGGAAAAAAGGGGATTTGGTCAAAGGTGCAGGCAAGGTATTCGTACGCATTAAAAAGAGCTTGCCGGAAGGCCATACCTTTGAAGCATTCAAGGAAAAGCTCCAAAAAACCAGAACTGACGTGTACGATACGTACGAAGGGGACAAGGGCGCTGACTTTGATCATTGGCTTGAGACCACTTGGGCTTCATTGCTGAAGTAAGAGAAACGTATAATTTCCACTAATCTAACTCATATTATCGAAGTTACCAATCCATATCAAAGGAGACTTCGAGATGCAGCAGCAAACACCATACAACAACATGAATCAAATGGCGCCTAACATGAACCATGGGGGACATGAGCTATTTGATTTGCATGAAGTGTTAGCATGTACCATTAATGTACTTGATCAGTTTATGATTTTCAGACAGTTCGTCCAAGATCCCGAGCTTCTGGACATTTTGGATCATCAGTACAGCTTCACCCTCTACCACTACAATTTAACGGCAGAGTGCTTTACTACAGGGCAGAAGCCGAGCCAAGAGACACAGACCTACATGATACGGAATCTGTCTCAGCCCATCTATGGAATCAAGCCTACTCAGCCCAAAAAGCCGAACCAATCGTTGGCTGATGTAAAGGATGCTGGAATTAGCGCACATATGCTGGGGCTTATCAAGTCCCATGCCTCGCTATTAACGATGACCTCCGTCGAGGTGACGAACCCTACAGTGCGTCGTGTGCTGGCTTCCCAAGTGCAGAACTTTATTGAGATGGCTTATGAAATTTTCTTGTATCAAAATAGAAATGCTTATTATCAGGTTCCACAACTGGATACAGCTGATATGCAGAAAATGCTGAATACCTTCGTCCCGGCTCAGGGCATGCCGCAAATGCCTCCAAATAATCGGGCAACGATTCATTAAAAGATAAAAAACCAGCTAGGTCTGTTTAAACCTCGGCTGGTTTTTTAGTTACTTCTTTTTCATGGCCATAGACGCAAAAGGGCATTTAGGTGCTACACTTTCATCGTCACGCAGAAAATATTGCTCCCACTCCAGATTGTCTGTCTGACCATACCATTTGAGTGAGGGATGCGCTGGAACGCCGTCGTACTCGACCAGTTTCTGACGAATCAAGCTTTTCATATTGCGTCCGAAAGCGGTAGAATCATTGATTTCCTCAAAAACCCATCGGGGCTGGAAGGTGATTAGAAAATAAGGTGTCCACCGGCTTCGGCGAACCTGATGGGCAGGTGTCCCGCAAAAGGCGAAGTACGGATGCCCACTATAACAGAACTCCCAAGCATGGTGGGAGGGGTCTTGAGGGATATGTGCGGGCCATGGGACCGGATCTTTGGCGCTTACCCGGCTTAATATGGACCAGAAGACCTGTTCATAATCTTCTACAGAGAAATTAGCCGTCATGTCTGTTGGCGTTTCAAAAAATATAACAAGCGAAGCGTACCGACCGGTATCACGGGAGCATTCACCGTACTGATACAGCAGCTGCGCAGTCTCTTCAATCGCTTTATCGGATCTGGGATCTGCTGCAAAGCCAAACCGCAAGCTGTCGGTGAGATACCCTTGCCGCCCTGGGATGCAGGGGTACATGCGTTCATCATCAGCAATCATATGCCCAAACTTGCGAAAGGCGTCTTGCTGCCAAGCAGGCAGCTCTTTTCCATTGTGATCCAGCCAACTCTTAGATTTCAAATGAACCATAACCAAACCCTCCTTCTTCCATTCGGAGCATAGTATGCTGAGTGGAAGAGTTGGGTGAATGCCTACATGATTTCTACATCGATAGGTGAGCACTTGAACCCATTACATGCGCTCTCGGAGCACGGACAAGCAGACACCGCTATGATTAAATCCATTTCCGCCCGAAGCTCAATATAATCGCCAGCCTTCGATAGCGGCCTCTCAACCGTAATTTCCCCTGATGGATGTATGACGGTATTCATAAATAAGTTGACGGGGTAATGTTGATCAGGGGCAGGGATTGCAAACTCGGCTAAAGCCTGATTTAGGTTATGATAACAGCTTGCATGATCCTTTTTATTGTATAGCACCTCGTACATTTCGCTGCGGCAGGCTGGATTAATGAAATCGTGTTGACCTACGCGATCGGTTACGATGGTTAACATTGGCTTGTATGTATTAGTATAAAGCAGATCCCCTGGATTCACTTTCAGTTTATGAAGGGAATCCATTGTAACTCCCGGGTCCAGCCGTTCCCTAAAGTCGTTATCACGATAGGCGACAAAGTCAGCGACTTGCTCGCCTTCTACATCGGTTATTCTAACCGTTTGACCTTTGCCGAGCTTGAATCCAAGCCCCTGGGTGGCCGGAATACGCCATTTTTGTTTGATCATAGGTGCCTCCAAAACGAGTTTATGGAAATTACTTTAACAGTATGGCTTCAGCAAGAGACTGTCATGCAGTTGGACTAGCAGAATTGAACTAGGGAGCTAAGAGCTTATTTTGCATCAAACCCATTACCTGTGTAAGATAATAGGGAATTAATATTTTCTATGAGGGGGATTTCATGGTTTTCGGTGCGCGTGTTTGGAAAACGGGTATCGCCGTTGCTTTGGCCTTATACATAAGTGCCTGGCTAAATTTTACTCCTCCTGTCATTGCTGCTGTTGCTGCTATCTTTGCTATGCAGCCTTCGATTTACCGGTCGTGGCGCTACTTTCTGGAGCAGCTGCAGACGAATATTCTTGGTGCGGCATTGGCTCTGCTGGCGGGTATGTTTTTCTCAAATAATGTCATTGCTATTGGCATTGTCTGTATTATTGTCATTATTCTCAGTCTTAGAATGCGTATGGAAGAAACGATAGGTCTTACTTTGGTTACCGTTGTTGCGGTGATGGAGGCTTCAGGGGAATGGGAGTTCGCGCTTAATCGGCTGCTTCTTAGCTTGATTGGTATCGGATGCGCCTTTGTGGTGAATATATTCTTCTTTCCGCCAAAACCTAAGGAGCAATTTGCTGCACAGATTCAGACTATTTTCAGCAAAATGTCACTCCTTCTTCGCACAGTGATCTCCAATGAAATGAAAGAAACGGTGTTTCGTGAGGAAAAAGAAAGCCTTCGCAGCGGTCTCAAATCTCTATCTGAAAAATACAGACTCTTGGAAGAAGAGATCAAAAAACTCAAAGGCAAGGGGAATGGCTTCAGCCGCATACGCGAGCTTGTTGTATACAAACAAAAGCTGCTTGCTATGTATAAAGGGTTAGAAGTGATTGAAGCCGTAGATGAACATTACTTTCAGGCCGCTCGAACCGAAGCGATTGATGACTATTTTGATCAACATATGGAAAAGTTAATAAAATTCCACGAACATGTGCTGCTGAAATTCGATGATAAGCTAAAAGAGGACAGCACGGAGGGCATGGAAATGGAAGCTGAGAATGATCGCTTCATGACGGTTCTCATTGAGCGTTATTCTCAACAACCGCAGGGATTATTGCGTTTATCCGTAGTGGCTGCCGCTATGTATGACTATGGTCATCAAATTGCACGTTTGGATAAGCTTGTCGAGTATGACCATCGTGGTGAAAGTGAAGAAAGAGAACCACTGGAATTACTGCTTAAAGGTATCAGGTTAAAATAGCTCTTAGCTTAGAACCGTGGAGCCTCCCAGTTGTCAGATAAGATCTGGTGCTAGGAGGTTCTTTTCATAAAATGAAGGACAAGGCTTGCTTTCCAAATTCGTATGTGCTATATTATGATTCTTGCTCCGAACGGAACAAGGCGCAAGCCGAGATAAAGATCTGAACGTGTTGAATATCTTCACGAATGGATGTAAAAATTAAAGCTTGCAATTGAAAAACAGATATGGTATATTACTTCTCGCTGCTTCGGTAACACGGCAGTGAGCGAAAGAAATTGATCTTTGAAAACTGAACAACGAGTGAGTAAGCACAGTCGAGTAA
>NZ_WSEM01000013.1:0-42671 GCF_009757995.1 Paenibacillus anseongensis | reverse complement strand
TTCGCCAGCCCCCGTTCGGGACTTTCACCCTAGAGATGACGCCCATGCTGGGCGTACATAGGAAGGGACCCTGCCTTGGTGGCTGGGTCCCTTTTTTTGTTGCGGGTTTGGCGGGCGGGATTTTGAGTGAAAATGTAGAACCTAAGTGCTGCTTCGAGATGTTGTATACGGACTCAGTAGCTTATGTGCATCCTCAGTAGCTCAAGTCACCCACAATAGATCAAGTGTAACCCTCAGTAGCTCAAGCACAACCTCGAAATCGCGCGCACAACGTCAACTGTCGCCCCGATTGAGAGTGTTGGGGAACTACAGGGCTCTATTTGAGCGAAATCAGCCGTTATCCGTATGGGAGTGGAACTACAGGATCTTATTTGCTTCCAGATGGCTGTATCTTGGCAGAAATCGGCAAAATAGAGGACCGTAGTTCCCTCTGAGCTGGGATCTCGCCATCTTCGGACAAATAGCGGACTGTAGTTCCTCTTCATTCAAAAAAACTCATCCAAAAGTTGATAATAATGAACTTTAGCCTCATCTACCGTTCTCATGCCATAAGCATCCAGGAAAGTTTGCACATATTCATGGCCAAAGTTATATCGGATACTACGGATCGCCAGGGCTATATCCTGATACCGATCTGCCATCCCTGCCCTGCCCCAGTCAATAAAACCGTGCACCTTGCCATCCTTGAGGATGATATTAGGTAAGCAGTAGTCACCGTGCGTAAAAACCAAATCCTCGGTCTCAGGCCTTAGGCGTATAAGCTCCTGCGCTAAATCCTCTGCTTTTCGTCCTTGTCTCTGCGAATCAAAATCTTCTTCATCAATGAGCTGCTGCTCCACACGTCTTGTAGCTTCAACGATCTTCGATTCCAGCGTTTGATCAAAAGGGCAGCCATCAACGGGGACTTCATGAACGCTTCTAAGTCCAATGGCTAATTGCTGCATTAATTGCGGCAGCATGCTTTCATAGGATTTGTCCGAGGCGTTGACTCCTTCAATCTCAGTCATCAGCAAGTATTCATTGGCATCGTCTTGTCCAAAATATACGAGCTCTGGAACAGGCAGCTTGCCTTGCAGCCAAACTAACCTTTCCTTCTCGAGATGAAGACTTTCAGCCGCCGTGCGGGATTGGATTTTTATGTATAAGTTGAACGAGGCACCTGACAATAAGTACGTTTGAGACTGAGATAAACCAAAGGTGATTTTTTGCCAATTGTAACCGTTTGTCAATTTCGACAAGTCCTCTGGAAGCGCTATACTTTGCATACTGAGATCCCCCCACTCCGCCTATGAGTTAGTTGTCTTGAGAATTCAACAAAGCCATCTTTATCGATTTAATCAAAAGAGCATAATCAAAACTGTCAGGAGTCGTTGTGTCCACTTCTATCATTGTACCACCAAGAGTTAGCGGTGTAAGGTCGCCCCGTAAGATTCTTGCTTTGTTTTCCTCCTGTTCAATCCATTCCAAATCAGCGTGAGCAGCATGGCGATCTTTTGCCCCCATACGCGTCAGGAACCGCTCCAGAAGTACTTTCCCATCCGTTCTACACAGGATTTGAACGGGCTCGAATCCGGAAGTACGCTGTAATTTCAAAAATTCGGCGCTTCTTAACTCAGGTCGGCCAAAAAATCCTTCAATGATCATGGATTGGCCTGCTGATAACAAGGTGCCTGCAATGGCGTAAAGCATGGTAAATGAGGCTGGTGCCATCAAAGGAGGACAACCGTTATTCTGGCAGTCTAACGCATCGTAAAGGGTTTCATATATACCATCCCTCGAGAATAATGGCATACGTAGGTCTTGTTCAAGCCGCTTCGCTAAGGTTGTTTTTCCTGTGCCGGGAAGTCCGTTAATGATGATGACAAAAGGTTTTGACATGAGCATGAGCTGCACCTCCATAGCCTAAAAAAAGGGACCTAGCCAACGGGGCCAGGTCCAAAGTTTATATTAAAAAAGGGGGTCTTGTTTATTATAATACCCCACATATATTAGAGGACTGTAACAGAAATATTCCAATTGTGTTACAAAAAATTTGTTTTATGACGAATGTCCTTTTGATCATGCCAAATTTGTACATACTACAGAAGAAAATCCAGAGGAGAGGAGTTTGTCCGATAACCATGAAGATGAATGGGAACGTCCAAGAAGCCATCGTGGAACAAATCAAACAGCAGGCCGTTCCTCTTAACACGCCAAATGATTTAGATGATCTTATTGAGGCGATCGGAGATAGGAAATATGTGCTGTTAGGCGAGGCAACGCATGGTACATCCGAGTTTTATAAGCTGCGCACGGAGTTAACTCGCAAGCTCATACAAACGAAAGGCTTCTCTTTTATTGCCGTTGAAGGCGACTGGCCATCCTGCTACGAGGTCAACCGTTACGTGAAGCAGTATAAAGATGCAAAACCAAACACACGTGAAGTGTTAGAAGGATTTAACCGTTGGCCGACTTGGATGTGGGCGAATGAGGAAGTAGGCGAACTTGTCGATTGGCTCCAGCGGCACAATGCGGATAAACCCATGAATCAACGTGTAGGCTTCTACGGCCTTGACGTCTATAGCTTATGGGAGTCATTCGAAGAAATCGAGCGCTACCTGATAGAGAAAGGCACACCAGAGCAGCTAGAAATCGCTCGCTCGGCATTCGCCTGTTTTGACTCCTATGACAAAGAGGGGCAAAACTATGGCGCTTCCGCAGCTTTCTACGGAGAAAGCTGCAAAGACGAGGTCGTGAAGCTGCTGCAAGAGCTTCACGCGAAGCGCGTGCGGTACGATGAAGACAGCGAAGCGGCCCTTAGCGCGGAACTGAACGCGCTTGTTGCCGTGAACGCGGAGGACTACTACCGCACCATGGTCCGCCACGACGCGGAATCGTGGAACATCCGCGATCGACACATGACCGAGGCGCTGCGCCGCCTCGTACAGTACCATGGCCCAGACGCCAAGGTCATCGTCTGGGAGCATAACACGCACATCGGCGATGCGCGTGCAACGGATATGCTGGCCGACGGCATGGTCAACGTCGGCCAGCTCGTGCGCGAAGCGCACGGCGAAGCCGATGTGTTCGCCATCGGCTTCGGCACTTACCGCGGCACGTTCCTAGCCGCGAAAGATTGGGGCGCGCCGGTGGCGGCGATGCACGTACCCGCTGCCCAACCGGGCAGCTGGGAGGAGCTCATGCACCGCGCCGGCGCGCACGATCAGATCCTCCTGCTGCGCAGGGAGGATCCGCTTCTTGGGCACGAGGTGCTGGGGCACCGTGCCATCGGGGTCGTGTACCGCCAAGCCTATGAACGCGGGAACTATGTTCCCTCGGTGATGGCGCGGCGGTACGACGCCTTCGTGCATGTGGATGAAAGCCATGCGCTTCATCCGCTTACCATCGATAAAGTGCTCGTGTGAATTCGCACGAGCACTTTTTCTTGCTTTTCCCACAAAAATCGCCCGATTATTGCCCAGGAAATTCTGATCTCGCCTCTTTGTATGGTAAAATATGTAGTTAATAACGTATTTCAACCTAGGAGTTTTATTATGATTCGTTCATTAGCAGTAACGACCGATTTTACCGTACATCACGATGTCCCTCTTCGCCAGCTCGACGACCCCAAGTTTAAATGGTATTGGGTTGATTTTCACAATCCCAGTGAAGAAGAAGCGTTGGAGCTCAAAGACCATTTTCAATTTCACCCATTGGCTATTGAAGACTGTTTCTATTTGCTGCAAAGACCGAAAATGGACCATTATGAAAACGTCCATTTCTTTGTCATGCATGCGATGAATGCGAAGACGCTGGATGCAGAAGAAGTGGATATGTTTCTGGGGAGCAACTTTATCGTCACCTTCCATCAGCATGACTCCAGAGAAATTGAGGATGCTTGGTGCCGTTTGTCCGAGCAAGAAAACCTGCGAAGCGAAGGCCATATTTATGCCGCCTACTTAGTGCTCGACAACTTGGTTGATCAGTATTTTCCAAGTGTTTATCAATTAGAGGATCAGCTGGATGAAATCGAAAACAATGTGCATTCCGAGTCCATTGAGGTGCTCATGAACGATATTTTTGAAATTCGCTCCAAATTGTTAAAAATACGCCGGACCATCGTGCCTATGCGCGATCTTCTATACAGGGTCATCAATACCGATCGGATTGAACAATTTCGCGATCACATCGTATTTTTTACGGACATTCATGATCATTTGCTCAAGCTTTCCGAAATGATTGAATCCAATCGAGATATGACAGCCGATATGCGTGACAGCTACATCTCCTTGAATTCCAATCGCATGAATACGATTATGAAAACATTGACGGTGATAACCACGATTTTCATGCCCTTGACGTTCATTGCCGGCATATATGGGATGAATTTTGCGCACATGCCCGAATTAGAATGGCACTGGGGGTATTATGCCATCCTCTTCATCATGTTCGGCATCGGTCTCGGCATGTTCGCCTGGTTCTGGAAAAAAGGCTGGTTTAAGTAGCTTATCGCATAAAAAGGAGTTGGTAGCAAATGAGCAAAATACTTATTGTTGATGATGACGCGCACATTCGCGAGCTGATGAGCCTCTTTCTACAGAATGAAGGCTTCGATGTTATAGAAGCGGAGAACGGAGAGCAAGCAATCACTATACTGGAAAATACGGTCGTTGAGCTTGTCATTCTTGATATTATGATGCCGCTGGTGGATGGCTGGGATTTATGCAAAGAGATTCGAAAGCGAGATCCTCATATCCTCCTTCTAATGGTGACGGCCAAAGGGGAATCGGCACATAAAGTAAAGGGCTTCCAGCTAGGGACAGACGATTATTTGGCGAAGCCGTTCGATCCGGTAGAGCTCGTGCTGCGCATCAAAGCGTTGTTGAAGCGATCTCGGATATCCTCCTCCAAGGTCATACAATTGGGTGAGGTTCATCTAAATCTGGGTACCTACAAGGTCGTTCGTGGGAATGAGGAACAAGCCCTTCCTCTAAAAGAGTTCGAGCTGCTGTTCAAGCTGGCCAGCTACCCTGGCCAGATTTTCACACGAGAGCAGTTGATCACTCAAATTTGGGGGATGGACTACGAAGGCGATGACAGGACCGTCGATGTCCACATCAAGAGGTTGCGGCAGAGATTCGCCAGCGATATCAAACACTTTTACATTGAAACGGCGCGCGGTCTCGGATACAGACTTGTGGTTGTTGCAGGATGAAGAGCTTATATGTACGAATAGTGCTCACTTTTTTAGCAGCAATTGTAATCGGCCTAATCTCCTCTTTTATTATCGGAATCGCCATATTTCAAAAAGAGTTAAACGAGTTGGGACAAAACGACATGATCAAAGTAAGCGACAACATCGTTGAACTTTATAAACAAACTCAGCCTCAAGATCTGGAAGCGTTCATGGTTAAAGCATCCCAGTTAACGGTGTATCCGATTCAACTCTTTACTGCTTCAGGCGAAAAGAAACTATATGGAGCAGACAATAAAGAGCAGTTCATTGCGATTGACAAGGAACCCGTCCAACAGGTGCTGGAAGGTGCACGATATCGATCAAAGGTTAAATCAGAGGGGGACTTGTATGTCGGGCTTCCGTTTGCGTTTGAAGGTAAGAACTATGCCCTCTTCTTGCAATCTTCCACCAAAAATGAAAAGGCCGTAATCCGGTTGTTGATCACTATTCTGTTTCTTGTGCTTGTTATAGGAAGCTTATGTATTCTGATTGCCGCTCGATTTTTGGTGAAGCCCCTTAAACTATTGACGAAAGCAACCAAGAGACTCGCTAAGGGCGATTTCGATGTGGAATTGAAGCTGAAGCGAAAAGACGAATTAGGGATTCTTGCCCGAAGTTTCAACGAGACGGCCCGTGAGCTAAAACAGTTGGAGACGATGCGACAGGACTTTGTCTCAAATGTTTCCCATGAGATACAATCGCCGCTAACGTCCATCTCGGGTTTTGCGAAGGCGCTAAAGCTCGACCATCTGGTAACACCTGAGAAACGCGGACGGTATTTGGACATCATTCTGAAGGAAAGCGATAGGCTGTCACGGCTTAGCGATAATCTACTCAAGCTTGCTTCTCTTGAATCCAAGCATCATCCTTTTGTAGCAAAAACGTTTAACCTTGATGAGCAAATCCGACAGGTCGTTGTTTCCTGCGAGCCGCTCTGGTCTGTCAAACATATCCGGATCGACCTGAAGCTGCCCATAGGAGCGAAAATTACGGCAGATGCCGATCAACTCAATCAAGTATGGATTAACCTGCTTGGAAACAGCATCAAATTCACGCCTGACAATGGGACGATTCGCATCGAACTCCTCGCAAACAACCATTCGTATACCGTTATCATGAAAGATTCAGGGATTGGTATGACGCCTGAGGAATTAAATCAAATCTTCGTGCGGTTTTACAAAACGGATAGATCGCGCAACAGTACGGGAAGTGGTCTAGGTCTGGCTATTGTGAAGCAAATTGTCCTACATCATCATGGAAACATTGAAGTAGAAAGCACAGTCGGACAAGGGACGAAGTTCACTCTGCATATTCCGAGTACTCCGCCAAATACGCTTTCAACGAAAGCCGGTACCTGATGGTGCCGGTATTTGTGGCGTTCACGCTCCGTTCATATTTCTTTTCTAATCTTGAGAAGCAACGCAAGCCTCAGATGAAGGAGCTGAAACATGAGCATGATTGGAGATTTATTGGGTTCATTGAAGTGGTTCACTATTTATGAGCTGCTGTTATTTGCTATCATTTTAACTGTGTTAGTCTGGTATGCCGTGCCTATTCAAAAATATGTCAGATGGTTTGATTTTTTGCCAAGTGCTGGTCTCCTTATTGCGATTGTAAGTGTGCTAAGTGGTGATACGACCCTGCTGGCGCTAATATTCTACGCAGTTGCCGCGATTCTTTTCTTATGTACGATTAAGAAGGCATTTAAACCTGTTCGGTACATCCCCGTGCCCAAGTACAGAATTTTAAGAGTCACCCTCTCTCTACTCGGTATGCTCCCTCTTGTCTTTTCGTTAATACTTGCCGGTGAGTCACGTTATAATCCAGTGAGCGATTTCAGTCATATGAGCTATTCGCAAGCATTTGTACAGTTGAATGAGCGGCTATCCCGGGAGTACCCGTTTGGTGATTGGAAAAAGGTAGACTGGGCAGCAATGAAAGATAAGTACGAACCTCTATTTCAACAAGCAGAACAGCAGAAGAACAAAGATTTATACTATACAACGTTAAGATCGTATCTTTATTCCCTTCGAGATGGGCATGTCAAAATTGTAAATGAGAAATTGTTCGATGATAATCACATTTTTAAACAAGAAGTCGGCGGTGGTGTTGGTCTAAGTACGATCCAATTAGATCAGGGCAAGGTAGTAGTCAATTTGCTCTTAGTGGGCAGTCCCGCTGAAAAAAGCGGCATCCAGCTTGGGGCTGAGATCATTTCTTGGGATGGAAAAGTGGCGCAAGAAGCTTACCATGCCACCTACTGGAGCGAAAATCCGATGGCTACGGAAGGAGACCGGAACGATAATCAAGGAAGGTTTATGGTAAGAACATCTGTTGGGAAAGACGTCCAGGTGGCTTTTAAAAACAAAGGGGAGACTGAAATAAAAAAAGTAACTTTAACGGCTTATGACGACAATTACGAGACGCTAAAGAAAACAAGAGTCAAACTAAATAAAACGGATGCGCCGGTGGAAGGCGAAATTCTAAGTAACGGATATGGCTATGTGAAGATCAGATATTTTCTTCCAAGCACGACAATGCCTCATCCGGATAAAGTATTGGGAGCCAAACTGAAAGAGTTTCAGGAAAAGCAAATAAAAGGTCTCATTATTGATGTTCGTGACAATCCGGGCGGAAGTGATGATCTGGTTACTGCAATGGCAGGCTATTTTGTAAATAAGCCGAAACTTTATGAGTATGTAAGCTATTTCAATCGTCTGGCTGGCAAATTTGAAATCAATGCCAATGAAACTCGTATAATCAATCCTGCAGAGCTTTACTATGGCGGGAAGTTAGCAATTCTGATCAACCAACGAACGGGAAGTTCTGGAGAAGGTTTGCCTCTTGTGGTGAAGGGCTTGCCCCATGCTCGAATTGTTGGATTTACATCTACAAATGGATCATTTGGGGTTGTTTCAAGCCCAATACAAGTTGAAATGCCGGAAGGCTATCTCTTGCAGCTGCCGGATGGCAGATCGCTGAATCAAGAGAAAATGATTCAAGGAGATAGTGACGACAAGGGGCAAGGCGGCGCCATTCCCGATATTGACATTCCCTTGAATGAACAGACTTTCGAGCAAAAATACGTACAAGGACAAGATGTTGAGCTGAACTATGCGATTCAAGCTATGGAGAACATGAACTAAAGCTATCCGGCATACCAGTACAGACCGTACTCCGTCATTACAGAGGCGTGCCCCATTTGGCGCAGCATCGCTGTAATATTCCCCCGGTGATAGGTGCCGTGATTGACCACTTGAAGAAGCATTTCCGCACGGCTGGTTTCCCGCACCCCTGCATAAGGATTATCCAGCACAATCGTTTCCTCCAAAGATGCTTGCTCATCCAGGTAGGCTTTGAACCTCTCCGATAATTGAACATACATCATTTCAAGCTCCTCCATACTCTTGGACTCCGCATCAGCCGTCAACTGGACCGAATCCGTCATGGCTTCGTTCATGCTTTTACCTTGCATCATGTCCAACCAACCGGCATCCACAACATAGATGTGTGCGATCACCTTCGACACCGTAGGAAAAACACTTTGAATCTCGCGTGTGTACACATCTTTTCCTAACTTTTTCAAGTGGGTCAACATCGTTTGATTCGCCCATACATGGAAATCGTACATGTTCCGTATTTGCTGCGTCATAAGTATCTCTCCTTTGGCTCAAGGCCATTTCTCATTGTTACCATAATCATACAGGAGGATCCCTGACAGCATACTGTCAGTTATTATTTCTGAAAAATTGTTTTATTTTTCCTGTTTTAAATTTTCGTGATAGACTAGAAAGTATCCTGCTTCATGTTTCATATAGCCAGGCTGCGAATAAAAAACATAGGATGAATAAGGGACGGTGATGGCAAATGTCCGGGATTAAACCCAACATGGATACCCGATCAGCAGAAGCTTTCTTGCAGCAGTTTTTGAACAAACCCGTGACCGATGTGCGGCCGATTGAGCAAGGCGAAGTGAGCAAGGTGTTCAGCTACTCTCAACACGATGAGGAATTTATCATTCATTTTAACAGTGGCCGTGAAGGGTTTGTCAGAGAGCGTTATGTGCATGACACATTTTCACCCCAGGGTCTGCCAGTTCCTCGTGTGCTGGAGATTGGCCGTGCGAACGAAGATCTATGCTTTTCCATTGCCGAAAAGGTACCGGGACGTACCATCATCTCCTATCCGGAAGCCGAGATTAGGCGGATTCTTCCCGATCTCCTCAACCATTTTAAAAATATGAATGAAGTTCGTCTTGGTGAAACCAAAGGGTATGGCTGGATTCAACCTTCGGGAGACGGCACTCACGAGAGTTGGCCTGATTTCCTGGCATCCTTCTTTCGGGAGGAGCAGACAGGCTTTTGGCATAACTGGTATACGCTATTTACGGACACATTCTTGGAAAAGGATGTTTTTCAGCGCTTATATGGCATCATGATGGAGTTGTCGACCTATTCACCGCAGCAGCGATATCTTGTGCACGGGGATTTCCATCTGGGTAATATGCTGACGGATGGGCATCGCGTTACGGGGATCGTCGATTGGGAGATGGCCTTCTATGGCGACTTCGTGTTCGACTTGGCGACGCAGCATCTCTGGACGCCACAGCTGCAAATTCCAGAAATGGTGCGCAGCGCTTGGGCCAGCGAGGGGCGAGACATACCGCATTTCGAGGAGCGGTTGAAGTGTGCACTGCTTTTTAAAGGCGTAGATGGCTTACGTTTTTATGCTAAAAAAGGCGATCGGAACGCGTACGATAGTGTGAAGGCGGAGCTTTTGCGGTTGGTGGATTGATGCAAAAAAGAGCTAGGCGACTTGAATTCGCTTAGCTCTTTTATTGCGTCCTTTTTTGCGATCACAAACCCACTCTAATAATAGACAACTCTTTCGACTTTACAGTCCCCCGAATAAGGTCATACCCCTCCAGCAGCTCCATCTGCACCGGAAGATCATCCCACAGCTCTGTTACACTCGTAATTCCCAAGCTTGCGCTTTTCAACAAATCTCCACGAATCTCTTCATTGGTATCATTATAAATCGTATAAATAATGCTCGTACCATCATCGGATGGGAAAGCATTGCAGAACAATCCGCTCTGTAGTGTCGGATACAACGGAACAGGATTTGAGCTTTGGTAGTTCGCCTTATGCTCACGCCAGATGAGCTTCCACTTCTTAATGGCTGCCTGCTGCAGTTTGTTATAGGGCAGCCAACTGCCAAAAACATCCTGCCAGACCAGTATGCCGGTACCGTTGAAGATAGCCCGTTTGATAAGCAAATCCTTGCGAACGCCTACGTGCCAACGCGAGATAATCGGCGAAAAATGCTCAGTCATCACATATCGGAAGATATCGGTTTCCGGCATCGATTCTTTATTCTTGAACTGGTTCCACGAACCCGTAATGATTTCGATTTGATGTTTCTTTTTCGGACGCCCCTCGGAACAAAACACGAAGTCAGGTTTGATTTCATGAACGGCATCACGGAAACTGTCGGGAACACTGTCCATGGTGTCTAGAAATACACCGTCAATATTTGTTTCTCTTACGATCTCCACAATACTCAGGGTGGACTGTTTCACCGACTCGTCAAAGCCAATATCCCAAGGTTTAAAAGGTAAAAATACTTTTACGCCGCGCTGGTGGAATTGTTCAACCGTGTTTTTCAGTCCCGGCATGCCGCCAGGAAACTCCCCGAAAAACTCCCACTGATTTCTACTGTCTACCCCAAGCCGCGGATATTGATGCCATAACAGCACGGAATCGTAGCCTCCGAATGCTTCTCCTTGCTGAAGTAAACGTTCCACATCGATCTGATTCTTCTCAAAATCATACACTTCTTTGCTGAACATATACGTAAAATGCTGCAGGAACATATCTTTATACCATTTTAATTCGGGCCGCTCATACTCTTTAAAAGATATCGGTTTACGAGCATTCTGCCTCCAACTAGTGAAGAACTCCACCCACCCGCGCTCGATCGCCGAGAACTTGATTTCCATCACATCCGCTGGCACCGGATCAGGACGAAGCAGCAAGCGATGATGTTTAAGCTCTGCGAGAGACGTGATTTGTTTTAATTCCATGTTGCGGTTCTGCACCCAAATAAACCAATATTCGTTCAAATTGGGGAATTCCAAACTGAAACCATGCTGCTGGTTGGGATGGAAAATGCCGAGTGGCATCGTAAACTCAACGTGCATCTGCATAATGCTGCTGCCATCTCGCTTCGCTTGCGGGTTAGACGGAAAATAGTAATGATTTGGCTGCTCTTCGTCCCATCTAAGGTTCGCCAGGAATGGCATGTGTAAGTAAACTTCCTTCGGCCCCGTTTCATCCCAATTAGCGCCAAGCTGAATCAGGTATCGAATCGATTGATCTTCCAAATGATGAAGGAAAATGACTTTGGCCAGCAGCTCATCCTGCCCGCATGAAATCGATAGTGACACGGATACCAGTTCTTCCGTTTGATCACCGCCCGATTCCATTCCCGTAATAAGCCACTGGCTGCAAGGAAGCAGGTGCCCGCCTTCAAGCTCCATCGTGAACAACTCAGCCTCTTCAGCCGTCAGTTCAGCCCGCTGCGGGATGGCACTATGAAACACATGATGCAAAGAGAGATGACCGTCATGCTTGATGGCAAACCCCATCTTCTCATTTTTAATTGTCGTGATGTGAGTGGCTTTATCGCTCAAAATCATCGTGTCACCTCGTAAACGCAGCGGAAACCAACGGTTTCACAGCGGTTTAACCCTTCATTCAGCAGCTGGAATTTCAGATGATAATCTGTCGGATGTGGACCGCCCTCCGCATGCCATGTATGTGGCGCTTTATAGTAGGATCCTCCCCGTAAAAAGGTGAATTTGTGCTGCTCATCGTTTACGGTATCCTCCATCCATTCCCAGGTATTACCGGTCAGATCGACACAACCATAAGGACTAATGTTGGAGGCAAAAGCATCGACCGGCATCGTATCCGAACCGGAAGAATGGCACTTGTCAGCATGAAAGTGATCGCCCCACGGCCACTTTAATTTCTGGCTGCCTCCTGCCGCGAGCTGCCATTCCGTCTCCTTCGGAAGCCTTCCGCCTTTCCATTTGGCATAAGCTCTTGCATCCTCTTGGCTGACCCAGATGACCGGATGATTCTCTTTACCCTGAGGGATGCCGTTTTCTTGCCAATGCTTGATGAAATTGTGACTGTCCTCAGGATAATAGCCGCTTTCATCAAGAAAATGTTTGTACTGATCATTCGTAACAGGGTATTTGTCTATATAGAAAGCCTCTACCGTAGCCAGAAAAGGGCCGTGATTACACTGGCAATCCCCTTCCATTATGCGATGTTGAACACGATAAATGTACGATGTTTCCGGAATGAACACCCGATTATCATCTTCAGTATGAAATTCCATTACTTTCACCTCTCTATTCATGGGTAAAAAGTGGGGCTTACGCCCCACTTGCCGTCTGTTGTTTATTTGATCGTTTTGTTTGCGTATTCTGTCATTTCTTTACCGCCTGCTGCGTTCCACTCTTGAACAAACTTATCGAAATCTGCCGCGCTTTTCTTGCCGGTTACGAGATCTGCTGCAAACTCTTTGTACTTGGCAGAGGCAGCATCCCACTTGGCAGCGAGTTCAGCAGGAATCACAAAGCTGTTGTCTTTGGTCGACATGGAAGCGAACATTTGTAGAGATTTACTTGCCGGTTCAGAGAAATATGGTGTTGCGGGATCGAACTCTTTATCCGGTTTGAAGTTCACTGTTGACTCTACAAAGTGCGGGAACCAAGCGGCAAATTTGTCCGTTAATTTGATTTTGTTATTGACGATTTGGTATTCGTCACCTTCAACGCCTAGCTTATCCAGCATCTGACCTTTTTGGCCGGCCATATATTCTAGTACCGCAAAGGCCATTTCTTTGTTCTTGGATGTCTTGGCGATAGCAAAACCGCGGCTTTCTTTACTGATATCAACCGGCGTATATCCTTGCGCTTTCCCTTTCGCCGGCGGCAATGTCATGACCTTGGCGGCTGCTCCATTTTGACTAATCGATTTGTTATTGTAGATGTCGATTACCTTGCCTTGCGTACCTGCCATGATAGCGGCTTGACCATCATAGAAGGCTTTCTCTTTCGTGTCCCACTTCTTGGTCAGGAACTCAGGATCCAGCAAGCCGTCTTTGTACAATTTTGCGTAAAATAGGAGCTTATCTTTTTCAAACTGTGCTGTTTTACCGTAAGTAAATTTACCGTCGTCCCCTTTGATCCATGTGGATGTCAGGCCAAAGGATTGACCGAACATAACGTCAAGCTCATCAAGTGTCCCGGCCACCGTATAGGCGTATTTCGCGCCGCTTTTCTCCTTCAAGTCTTTGAAAAAGGTATAGTAGTTATCGCTTGTCGGATTGGCAAGCAGGTCTTTGCCCGAGGAGGTTTTATCAAACCAATCTTGGCGAACCACAGGTACAGCGCTATTCGGAGGCGACAGCCATAGCAGATATGGATAGTTCTTCATTCTTTCTTGGTTATAAACGTTCATCGATGCCTTCACATTCGTCGACTTATCGATAAAAGGCGTCAAATCTTCCAGAATTTTTTGCGTTACAGCAAACTGGTAGTCGCCGCCTTGGAAGTAAATAAGGTCAGGAATATTACCGCTTTGCAGCAGCAGGCCCAGCTTCTCCGAGTAGGTCCCGCTTTGAACAGGAACAATTTTCAGCTTAATATTTTTGCCTTCCGCTTTCATTCCTTCTTCGATGCCTTTCACCAGCTTCTGAACGCCGGGGTCATCTCCCATTAAATCTTTCGCTACGATGGAAAGTGTGACCGGTTCTTTACTCGCATCTCCTGCGCTTGTTGCTGCCGGAGCGGACGTTGGAGCTGCTGTGTTGCTGGAAGATTTGCCGCCGCCGCTGGAACATGCGGTTGTTACAACCATTAAAGCCGAGATCACCATGAGAAGTGCCTTTTTCATTCTATTTCCTCCCTTTTTTGTCTTTCTATTATTCTTTGAAGCCGTCTTCCATACTTCATTCGTATCGTAGTCGTGCTTGCCTGTAGAAGAATGGGATACGGAACGAGAATCGTCACTGATGTTCCTTTAGCTTGTAGCCGCTTACAATTCAGCTAAAGCGATTGCACGAATAATTTGGGTAATTGGATGATCCAATTTAATGAGACGGATAACTTCATCCGTTTTTTGGCTATTTCATTTGAATATTTTGTTTGACCTGCTTCAAGTGGTACAGCAGCGTTTCTTTGGCTTTAAGCGGATCTTTCTCTTTTATCGCCTGGAAAATGTTAAAATGCTCCTTGTACACTTCGTTTCTGCGACCAGGTATCTCAACCGTCTTCGTGGCCGTTCGTTTCAACAAATCCATGTTAAGATCGATGAGATTTACCAGCACCACGTTATGTGTAGCCTTAGCTATGGACAGATGGAAAGCTTGATCTGGAGAGACGGGATCATCCGATTCCGTGTCGATCGTGCCCCACTTTTCGAGAGCGCTTTCAATTTCCAGAATATCCTGTTGGGATGCTCGCAAGGCTGCCAATTCCACAATACCGGTTTCAAAAATTTCTCTGGCCTCCAGCAATTCAATAATCGTAGCTCTCTCAATATTATCGAGAATTCTCGTTTTATCTTCCGCCTTGCTGAGGTTCTTGTTAAGAAAACGGCCGCCGCCAGGACGAGTTTCAATCAGCCCTTCTCGCTCCAGAATTCGGAACGCTTCACGCAAAGTTCCGCGGCTGATCCCGAACGCTTGGGCAAGCTCTCTTTCCGTCGGCAAAACGTCTCCAGGCGCAAGATTGCCTTCAAGAATCAGTTTTTCGATCTGCTCAATGACATCCTCATACACTCTGTGGTACTTGATTTTCTTTATTGTCATGATGAGTACCTTCCGTCTGGCAATATGCTGAGAATTGGATCATCCAATTACCCACACTTTTATAGTAGTAAGTAGCTCAGATTGTGTCAACAGTTATTTTGACCCTTTTGGGCGCAGCCATGCGCCTCGGAGTGCCCGTCCTCATATAAGGAGACTACGGATTTTCTCCGTAGTCCTGTTAAGCACTTCTAGCGATCCTATAACCCAGCTCAGTTAACGTAGAAGCAAAAACTACCGCTATTTCGAGCTGCACTGTGGCATGGAACGAAATAACGGTAGAATCTAATTCACAGAAAATAGCAGGAGCAATCGGCGTTAATGATAACCCGCCATCTTAAACAAAACGAACCGGCCCAAGTACCGGCCTACAACCGCTGCTTGCGTCCATCTGCTCAGGGACAAAGGACACGGAGATCTTGTGCATTTTGTCCCAAGATGAGAGCGCCTTGCCGCCTGCACTGCCAAATGACTGCCTTGCCAGTCGTACGTCTGTCCAGCCGAGCACTCCCTCTACCTCACTCACCCAAACAATCTGTCCCGCTTGATCCGGGCGATAGAAAACCGAAATCTCCCACACGCCAGGAACGTCCACAAACAGCCTAAGCTGCAGCTGCAAATGGTCCTTGTCCTCTTGCATCATCGGATCGACCGACTTATGCGTGACCAGGGCGAACCTCATGCCCGGTTCGTCCAAAGCAAGCGCCTTGCCTCCAGACGGATCATCCACAAACACATAGCGGAAATCGGTGTCGTAAGGCTCCGTCCGCTGCTCCGGACAATGCCATCCGTCGAGCCCGTGAGTGAAATCAGCCAACTTCAGCGTTAAAGGCAAACCAGATGCAGCAGCTCCCAGATAAATGGGCGAGAATCGTAGGGGGAAGCTGCTCGTTTTTACGCCATCCGCATAAATGGCATCCACATAGACGAAACCGCTTATTCCAGGATCAATGACCGGTATTTCCACGCTAAAGCCGCTGTCTGGCGAACAGTCGATTTCCTTCACATGCCAATATCTGCCCGGCGGAAGCACCTCGCTCCAGTCATACCAAGACCAGCAAAAGCGGAGCTTCTGAGGTAGCACGGATAGCTCGTCAGCGCCAAATTCGGCGCTCACCCGCAAGGCTCCCTCGTGAACCGAAACCACAGCCGCCGGGGCTTGCGGCCAATGCCTGTCACCTTTGACCAGGGCATCCATCCAGCAATCCAAGGTAGCGCCTGCCCAGCCATCCAGATGATGGTTCTGATTGGCTGCGAAAAACAGCCCGCGCTTCGCCTCCGGAAGGTGGACAGCTCCTTCGCAGATCGCGTCCATCCAGCCCCAATAGTCATTCGTAGCTGACATGATCAGCATCGGCGACTGCTCCCGCTCGGCTAACCTCAAACCGCTAAGCAGTTGCTCCCATTCATAGGTGTCATCCAACGTGTGCGGCCTTCGAACGTTACGGTTCAGCCGGCCCGGAGACATATGCTTGCCACAGCCATAAATAGGAGCCGCCGCCTGCAAACGGTTATCCCAGGCGTTAAGCAGTCTCGTTACCGTGCCTCCGCGCGAAATACCGAAAGCCCCCATCCGGTTCGCGTCCACTTCCGGCAGCTGAGCCAACCACGTGACCATTTTCTTTGCATGAATGAGCCGCGTGAACATGACAGATTGCAGCGGATCAAACTCCTCTTCCATGTCTTTCGTGGGCATGTCTGCCAAATCGGAGTAATACTCCTGCCTCGAGAGTTCCTCTTTCCAATCGTAACTAAGCGCGACATACCCTTTACCCGTCCAATGTCGGACATGCTCCAAATTCGCCGTCTGCGAACCTCCCCCGTGGATGTGCAGCATAGCAGGAAAAGGCGTTTCCCCATAAGGAACGCCTATCCAGAAATACGTTTTCACCCACTCACCAGGGATGAGCTCAGTCTCCAAATACATAGCAGCATACTCGCCATGCCCATCTGACCTCCGCTCCACCGTACGAATACGGTGTTCACCCAAGTGCTCGGCAGTTTTCAACAACTCACGAAAACGGATCTCCCCTGATCTCATCATAGTCCTGCAAGCTCCGATAAATACGGGATCGAATGCTGCGCGCCCCTCCGGGTAACCGAAATGGAAGACGCATGCACAGCGATGTTTACCGCTTCATCGAGGGATTTACCAGAAGTAATCATAGCTGCAAGCGTCCCTGAGAACGTATCTCCAGCAGCTGTTGTATCAATCGCCTTCACTTTACGGCCTTCCATGTACACATTCTTGGTGCCGTTATAGTACACAATGCCTTTCTCGCCAAGTGTAATCAACGGGAAGCGAATGCCCTTGCCGCGTAAAATATCCAGCGCCGCAAAAGCATCTTCCGTGGTTCTTACTTCCACATTCGTGTACAACCGGCACTCGATCTCATTCGGTGTGAAATAATCCACACCATTCAAAATCTCATCATCAAGTGGAACGGCAGGCGCCGGATTTAAGAAAATCGGCACCTTGCCTTTCACAAGTCGAATGGCTTCATAGACAGTTTCCAGTGGAATTTCCAGCTGCAGCATGACCGCTGAAGCTGCGAGTAACTGATCTTTGTAGCTTTCAATATAGTCAGGTTTAACCAGGTTATTGGCGCCGCCGTCAAGAATGATCGCATTATTCCCATCGCAAACCGTAATCGCGGCTACACCAGTTGTAACTTCAGGTTCTATTCCTACATAATCAGTTTTCACACCGAACCCTTTGAGGCTGCCGATCAACGATTGCCCAAAAATATCATCGCCAACTTTCGCCATAAACCAGGTATCAGCGCCCATTTTTGCGCAAGCAACTGCCTGATTGGCCCCTTTGCCTCCGGCGGATAGCATAAATCCATCGCCCCGCATTGTTTCGCCCATTTCTGGAATACGGCTAGTCTGCATGACCATATCCATATTTGCACTGCCAATTACGATTATTTTCATAACGTTCCCCGATCCACCCACAAATTCAAATTTCCGTAAATCTAATATGTTTAAAATAAGTTCTCGCTGCAGTTCTTGTGCTTACACCAAACATACCGTAATCGAATGTATCGTCAGTGTGCTTCAAAACTTCTTGCCCGTCAATAGCAAATGTTAGGGTATTTCCCTGCACCGTCACTTTGAAATCATAATCTTTGCCCAGCTGCCAAGGGAACTCCGCACTCGCCAGCTTCGTGAACCCGAAGTTGTTGATATACAGAGACACTTGATTCGCTCCGTCAAATCCTACGTGATAACCTCTCATTGCGCCTTGCGCACGAACAGCCACCAAGTGTGAATGTCCGCTTTGAGGGTTGAGCTGAACAGATACGGAGTAATCTTTGGCAAAATAATTACCTGTATAGGCTTCGCTTGGCTCCGCCGTCATGAGATACATAGCACCATTCTCCAGGCTCCAAGCCCCGTTGTTATGCGCAAATGGCGTGATGCAGCCGAAGTTGCTCAATTGCTTGTTGAAATCAATTGTGTAATCTGCGTTGCCATAAATCCGGAATTCATCGATGAAAATGCGTCCCAAGCTTTTCGGCTTGCGAGTCGAATAAGCTTCCAACACGATACCGACCTCATCAATCAGTTCGCCTTCGGAATCCGGGAGCACAAATTCAATATGCACCCACTCTTGATCAACGAGCTTCACATAACCTTGTACAAGCTCTTTTTTGCTTTTGGACAGGCGCACATAAGGTGCGATCCCCATTGTTTCGTTGCCGCCCCACTGATCCAGGAAAATTTGCATGGATACTTTTTGGCCGGAGGATGCTTTAGGTGCAAATGTCGGTGAGTATCTTTCATCACTGAAATCATCGCGTGTATAAAATGGTTTGTAGAATACTTTTGATTTTTCCCCGCGAACCATACGGTCAAAGACGACTTCCAGAGAACCTGTTCCTTTGAAGGATTTCTCAGTGGAATGCTTCGCCTGACAGAAGAACGGATCCGAGATACGGATGTTATGTGTGGAGCCCGGCAGTTCGAAGTCGAAATAAATATCGTGCTCCGTGAAGCTTTCCACAAGGCCTTCCGGACAAGGAACATTCGCCAAGCGATGTCCGAGAATTGCCAATTCTTTTGCGTAGGTTGGAATATCAAGAATGTTCATGAAACCTGAAATCCCTGACATAACGATGGAGTCGTTGATCGGTTTGCGATACTTATCCGCAATACCTTCCAAGCCACAAGCTACACCAAGCACAGTACCAACGTTACCAGCGTTGCAATCCGTGTCCCAACCGCACATCGTAGCAATTTCAACCGTTCTGTTGAAGTCGCCTTGGCCGTAAATCATGGACAGCACGCAAACACCAGCATTAGGAATGATGTGGCACACGCCCGTATATTTGTCGTAGCCCCAGTCTCTTTCCAGCATATCTCGGCATGCTCTGAAATCATTCGGATGCTGCGCGTGGAACGCAAGAACCGCTCTGGACACTTTCGCATAAATCGAGTCAGCTGGAATTTGAGCCAAACCGGCTTCAATAATTTCATTGATATCGCTTGTTTCGAACGCTTTGGAAATAGCTGCGCAGAAAAATCTTGCGCCTAGCACGCCTTCGCCATCATGAGAAACGCGAGCTGCCGCTTCACCGAAGTCAGCCGCTTTTTTCGGATTGCAAGGATTAACGAGACCCCATGTGTCGATGAAAATTTGACCGCCGATTTGTTCGGCGATAATAAGTCCATTTTGCTCAATGGAGCCGGACTGTGGAGCTTCAATCCCTTTTTTCAAATTGATGTAGGCTGTATGCTCTGTGCTTACGCCATAACCGCCCCACCAGAACATCCCGATTCCCTCACGGGCATAGTTTAACCAAGCGCGAGCGACATCGTTAGGCGTAATATCGCGGTCTTTCGCATCGTCATACAACGCACGCAAGAAGTAGAAAGGACCATTCGCATCGTCGTCCGCTGCAAAGTTTTTAAATTCTTTGACGTAATCGGTAATGTCACCATATGTGCTTTGTATTCTTTCATAAGTCCAAATCGTCGGTTCTACCGGAGCGCCCAGTCTTATGCCAATGTTCATACCTAAGTAACCTGAATAAAGTTTTTCCAAATAATTAGAAGGAATCAACGATTACACCACCTTTAAATAATAGAACGAATCTGTTGTTGTCTACGGTTGCTGAGTGCAAGATCTTGCTCAATAATAAATGAGGCTGCTTCAATAAATTCATTGCAGTGTTTCTCGATTTCTTGCTTATTAATCTGTTCAATAATAGCAATTTCATCTTGCGGAATAGCCGCAACGCCATGCATAGCTCCAAGAATGGCACCAGCCATAACACCAATAGAATCCGTGTCGCGTCCAGAGCTCACTCCGTCTTTAACTACCTCCAATAAATCCCCATCATGCAAAATAATGTAAGCTAATGCCAAAGGAAGTTCCTCAATCGAGAACAATCGACTTGGGGTATAGTGGTTAGAAGGAATGCCTACTTTATGAATGCTTCGATTGACATCATCGCCCATTGGCGAGTATTTGGCCATTGCTGCATGCAGCTGCCCCACAACTTCAGCCCGATTATTCTTGATTGGCTTCAGGGATCGAGCGGTATCGCATAGGTCTTGAATCGCTTGTTTCGTACCATCTTTGGCATACGTTAAGGCTGTTTGAATGATATCTTCGACCGTCACACCAGGTTCAAAAGCTTTCGCAACACAGGCAGCCAATACGCCCGCCGCTTCCAAGCCATAACTGACCTGATGACCGGATGCAAAAAGAATCGCTTCATCATACGCTGCCTTCGGATTGCAAGCATTCACCATGCCGATCGGTGAGATATACATGGCAGCTCCGCAGTTAACCATATTGCCATAGCCGCCTTCACGAGGCTCGCAATTGGCAAGCACATGACGGTTGAAAATATGCTTCTCCGGATAAAACAAACGGTCCATCACCATCGCGACTTTCCCCAACTCGGGAATGTATTTGGGACGGAACGAGATTTCTTTGACAAACTCATTTGCCAGATCGTAAGCGTCTAGATGGCGGCGTTCAATGCCGTATACATTCATAAGCGCTAGCGTCATAAGCGTATCATCGGTAACGATGCCTTCGCCTCTCATCCTGCCGAGTCTCTTGTCTTCCGACCAATCCGCTTTCCACCATTTGGTCATCGTCGTTTCAACCCGACCATACTTTTCATAAATTTCATTAAACGTCATTTTCTCAACGACAGCGCCCATTGCATCGCCATACGCCGTACCAAAAACAACGCCTTTCACTCTATCAGCAAAAGTAACCATTTGACTTACTCCCTTCTACAGGGAGTGCAGGGCTGTTACGCCCCACACTTTGCAGTTCATTTATTGGCATCAAAGCCAGATTTACTTAATTGTTTTATTCGCGTAATCCGTTACATCTTTACCGCCTGCAGCGTTCCAAGCTTGAACGAATTTATCGAAATCAGCGCCGGTTTTCTTACCCGTTACGATGTCAGCAGCAAATTCTTTGTAAACGGCTGTAGCTGCATCCCATTTCGCTGTCAAATCAGCAGGCATAATGAAGATATTGTCTTTGGTGGAATTGCTCTCGAACATTTTGAGCGATTTCGCTGCCGGTTCCGAGAAGTAAGGTGTCGTTGGATCAAACTCTTTGTCTGGTGTGAAGCTAATCACAGACTCAACAAAGTGCGGGTACCAAGCGGCAAACTTATCTGTCAATTTGATTTTGTTATCTACGATTTGGTACTCGGAGCCTTCAAAACCAAGCTTATCCATCATTTGACCTTTTGGACTAGCCATGTATTCCAATACGGCAAAAGCCATATCTTTGTTTTTGGACGTTTTGGAAATCGCGAAACCGCGGCTTTCTTTGCTTGTGTCTACTGGTGTGTAGCCTTGTGCCTTCCCTTTTGCCGGCGGCAGAGGAACGACTTTCGCACCTGCACCATTTTGTGCCGTAGATTTGGAGTTATACAAGTCAATTACTTTCCCTTGTGTACCTGCCATGATCGCCGCTTGGCCATCATAGAATGCTTTTTCCTTCGTATCCCATTTCTTCGTCAGGAACTCAGGATCAAGCAAGCCTTCTTTGTACATTTTAGCGTAGAACTCTAATTTTTCTTTTTCAGACTGCGTTGTTTTGCCGAATTCGAATTTACCGTCTGTACCCTTGATCCAAGTAGTTGTCAATCCGAAGGCTTGCCCGAACATAGCGTCTAGCTCATCAAGATTGCCTGCCGTTGTGTAGGCATATTTCGCGCCGCTTTTTTCCTTCAACTCTTTGAAGAATGTGTAGTAGTTATCGATTGTTGGGTTTTCCAAAGCTGCTTTACCGGAAGCTGTTTTGTCCATCAAGTCTTGACGCACGACAGGAATAGCACTATTAACCGGTGATAACCATAGCAAGTAAGGGTAGTTCTTCATTCTTTCGATGTTATAAGGATTCATAGAAGCCTTAACATATTTGGATTTATCGATATATGGAGTCAAATCCTCCAAAATTTTCTGAGTCGTTGCGAATTGATAATCTCCGCCTTGGAAGTAGATCAGATCAGGGATATTGCCGCTTTGTAAGAGCAAGCCCATTTTCTCGGAATACGTACCACTTTGAACTGGCGTAATTTGCAGCTTGACATTTTTACCTTCTGCTTTCATGCCATCTTCGATGCCTTTAATCAATTTCTGAACGTTAGGATCGTCTGGTGCAAAATCTTTAGCTAAAATGGAAACTGTTGTAACCGCCTGGCCATTTTGCGTTGCGGATGGTGCAGAAGTGTTCGTTGAATTGTTCCCCCCGGAACTGCATGCTGTTGTGACCAGGACGACTGCTGCCATTGCAAAAAGCGCTTTTTTCATTTGGATTGCCTCCCAAGATAATGTTTGAATACTATTCTTTTACGCCGCCTTCCATTACTCCTTTGGTATAATGCTTCAGAATAATGGGATATAGCATTAGAATCGGAACCATAGCAATGACAATCGTAGCCGCTTTCAAGGACGAGAAGTCCAATTGTGCGATATGGTTATTTTTCATCAAATCAGCCGCACCGACCAAGGTTGTCGTGTCTCCTTCAACAACGAACTGCCTGAGCAATACTTGCAGCACGGTGTTGCTTCGACTCGATAAGAAAATGCTCGATTTGAAAAACTCATTCCATCTAGCCACCGCATAGAACATACCGATTGTCAAAAGCGGAATGCGGGACAGCGGTAAGATAATCCGCATGAACACGGTCATGTGCCCAGCGCCATCGATTTTCGCAGCCTCAACCAGGGAATCCGGTATTTCTTCAATAAACCGCATCATAATGATCAAATAAAAGACGTTAATCGTGCGGTAGAGAACCATCGCCCAAAGATTATCCAGCAAGTGCAGGTCTTTGATGACCATATATTCTTGGACAATCCCCGGTTCAAAAATCATGATAATGATGAGGAAAATCATGATCGGCGTTTTACCGACCAGATTTTTACGCGTTAATACGTAAGCTGTAATGGTAGTGAAGAAAATGCTGAAAGCCGTTCCGACAATCGTAATAAATAAAGAGTTCATTAACGCTTTCCCGACGATCGGATTGCTGAGCACAACCTGGAAATTGATGAACGAGAAACCTTTTGGCAAAATGTCATAGCCGTGCAGCATATGAACTTTGTTAGGGTTCGAGAAAGCTTTGGCGATCAAGTTCATGATCGGTACAAACATCGTCAGCGATATGAGGATGAGTATGGCACCGAGCACTAATTTGGTGAACGAAAATTTTTGGACACTCATGCTAGCTCCTCCTTACCATGCGCCTTTCGAGGTCAGTTTCTTGGAAATGAAATGCGTGGAAAGCACCAGCACGACCCCAATCATACTTTTGAACAAATTAGCCGCTGTGGCGAATGAATATTGACCGTTGATCAAACCAACGCGGTACACATAAGTATCAATAATATCAATCCGGCTATTGACGGAATCATTTGTGAAGTTCAACACTTGATCCAGTCCTGCATTCATAATAAATCCGACATTCAGAATGAAGATGGTCACCATCGGAATATACAGATGAGGCAGTACAATTCGCGTCACAATGTGCCAGCGGTTGGCTCCATCCACATGCGCCGCTTCATACAAACTTTGATTCACACCCATGATGGCTGCAAGGAAAATGATCGAATCCCATCCGATATTCCGCCATGCTTCACTGGCCACAAGCACCCATCTGATCGCTGATTTATCAGTCAAAAAGTCGTGCGGTTGAAACCCGAAAACTTGAATGATCTCGTTCACTACACCGTTTGATTTGGATAAAAAGTCGAACCATACCCCGGCAATAACGACCCAGGACAGAAAGTGCGGCAGATACGAAATGACTTGAATCGATTTCCGAAACTTTCCGTTAATGAATTCGTTAAGGATGAGCGCGAAGATGATCGGAATTGGGAAAATAAGAAACATTTTCATCGCACTGATGATGAGCGTATTTTTTAATACTTGTTCAAAGATCGGCGTGCTGAAGAGCTCTCGAAAATATTTCAATCCAACAAAAACGTTATCTCCAAGAATCTGATAATCATAGAAAGCTAGCTTCATGCCGATAATCGGCCAGATGTGAAAAATGATAAAATAAGCGATTCCTGGCAAAAGCATCAAGTAGAGCACTTTGTCGCTCCACATTTGTTTAACTTTAGAATGCGTTCTGATTTGAATCGACTCCTTTCCTATCATACGTCGACTTCCAATTCCATCAGTGGGGCATGCTGTTGAGCTCCGTATACGTCACGATCCAAAAACGTGCCTGAAGAAACTTTCCGCGCGAACGTAATTTTGAAGCCGAGTGCTTGATCGAAAAAGACGATATGCATGATCTTATCTTGCTCAATGTTGTAAAGCTTCGATACCAAATCTTTGTTAATGATGCCGGAACTCTTGATTTTGTAATACTTCTCCGGATCTGTAAAAAGGGCATCCACCGTAATTTCAAACGGTCCGCTGTTTTTGCTTCTCAGTACTTTCGCTGCATCTACTAGCTTCATAATTACACCTCGATATACTCGTTGCGGAACATCTCCACGCCATCCGCAACTTGCATCAAATGATAAACAGAGAATTCATACACAGCGCCGAAAGGGATATCACTTGGGGCAAAAGGGAATGCTAGATTACCCGCTGTCGATTTCCTGCCCTCATAGCCGTAATGCAAGAAGGTAGATCTGACGGAGCTGCAAATCGTGTTCGCCAGCTCTTGTGTTTTTGCAATAACTTCGAAGACGACGCCTAATTCATGACCGGCTGTTTTTTGCGGCTCCAATTCACCTAACACACCGTTAAGGCCGTAATTGATGAAATTGATTTCATAATCCTCTTGCGGTATTTCGCTGTAATACTCCCAAACCTGCTGTTTGACCAGGTCCTCAACTTCTTCAATCCGTTCGATCAAAAGTGGATCGCGGATGCCTGCGACGACGAGCGTACGGTAAGCGACCTTCATTGCGCCTTCGAGCTTGATTTTATATTCAGGGGTTGGCATGATCCGGCTGCCGCGAACCTCAACGCTATCGTCTCCCAATTCCTTAAACTCACAATGTTCAAGATCCAGAACAAGTCCAGGACCATGAAGCAGATAAGGATGATCCTTCTCATAAAACGTGTGCGCAGCTACGGAAACTGCCGTGCATTTACGTTTGTCGTTCAGCGGTTTGACGATAAAAGAATCTTTGGTCAGAATGCCCAGCATGCAATCTTTCGTTGTCCCCGGTTCTGCACAAAGCGCTGAGCATTCAAGAATTTTACCCAAATGATAAGCAAGCGCTGTATCAAAACCATGATGCATGGCTACCGCGGCAAACGGCGAAGGGTCGTAAGCGCGACCACAGATGATAATGTTAGCGCCTTCTTGAAGCGCTGCGATAATGGGTTCATGTCCCATTTGGGCGACAACACCGTTCGTAGCTTCCAATCTTTCCTTGGTAAGCGTCTTCACTGCAACGCCAAGAGGTTCGCACTCGCCTGCTGCTAACTTAGCTTCCACAACCTCTTTCGGAATATCCGCCCAGATTGTCGCAACTTTCAGCCCGGTAATGTTGTTTTCCTCAAGGATTTCCATAATAATCGCCCGTGTCCATTCAACATGGACCTTTGCGCCGCTTCCTCCGGCAGATCCGATAATGACCGGAATCTTGGCTTCAGCGCCCGCTACAATCATCAGTTCCAGATCTTTTTTGCAGGCTTGTTTGCTGACAATCGCCGTACCCGCTCCTAATTTGTGAGGACCGGCATCCGTTGATCCGGCATCCACGACGATCGCATCCGGTTTATGTTCCATCCCTCTTATAAACGATGACTTCGGAAATCCGTAACCCAACATCCCGCAGGGCGCCAAAATTTTGAATTGTTCCATTGCTTTACAACCTCCACTGTCCATCATCCGATTCGATAGTTCATTCTTATCTTTTTCTTCTCGTTGACTCGCGAGGAATGAGTTTGACATCGAATAGATGCGTTTGATCTTCGCTGTTGTCACCCTCGATTTTCTTAATAAGAAGCCGTGTTGACAGCATCCCCATATCATAAATCGATTGTGCGACCGTCGTAATTTCCGGCTCTACGATGACCGTAAGGTCGATTCCGTCAAAACCGCACAACGCAACTTGATCAGGGACGCGCACGCCCATTCGCTGCAATTTCTTAAGTGCTCCAACCGCCATCGTATCGTTGCCGGCAAAAATCCCATCAATATCAGGATGGCGCTTCATCAGGTTTTCAACCGCTTCCATTCCACCGTCGACGCGGAAATAACCAGGTTCGACGAGGCTTGGCGAATACCAAGGAAAATGTTTCACAGATTGCTCATATCCCATGAATCGCTCTCTTCCGGTTACCGTATCCTGCGGGCCGTAGATATGAGCAATTTTCGTGCAGCCCTCATCGAGCAGATGCTGTACAGCTTGCTGCGCCCCTTCCAAATGCTTGGAACTTACGACCGTGCAAGAAGTCTCGCGCGGCGCTCTATCCAGCATAATGAAAGGAATTTTCTCATTATTCAAAGCATCAACATCGTCAGAACGAAGGCTGTAGGAAGCAAACAAAATGCCATCTACATACCGCTGCTTCAGCACCCTGATGTAGGTTTGCTCCTTATCTGCTTGATTATCCGAATTGCATAGGATCACCGTATACCCATACATGCGTGCAACATCCTCAACAGCTCTAGCCAACTCCGCAAAGAATGGGTTCGTGATATCCGGGAATATTAAGGCGATCGTTCCTGTCTTTCTTCCTGCAAGCCCTCTAGCCATCGCGTTCGGTTCGTACTGAAGCGTTTTGATCGCTTGCTCTACTCGCAATTTTGTTTCTTCGTTGACATATCCGTTTTTGTTCAAATATCGGGAAATGGTCGCTACGGAAACGCCTGCCAACTTTGCTACATCTCTGATTGTTGCCACTGGTTACGACTCACTCCTACTAAAAAGCAAACCCGTACTCTTAGCAAAGAAATCCTTGCGTAGGGTACCGGTTACATGCTCCCGAAATTTTCCTTTATCTCGATAAATACTATTATTTACACATTGCATATTTATTATTTATGTTACCGCGATAAACGATGTGTAACCGGTTACCTATTTCATGTTTCTTATTATATGCCTCCTCTTTAAAAGCTGTCAAGTCCAAACTCAGTTTTACCGACAAAAATCGACTTTTTCCTCGGAGGTGGTATTTGGTTTATCTACTTCTGCCGTTCAAGGCGTGTTTATGCAGGTTTTCCAGCGTATTGCGTATCCTAAGCACGCCTAAACACGCCTAAGCACGCGCTCAAGCGCTAGATTGCACTTTGTGCAATTTGAGAGCGCTTTACAAGCTCCAACCCTTACCTTGATTGTACTTTTTACAACCATTTGACCTCTAGAGGGCTGTTTTGACCACTTCTCCCCCCAAATGGTTGTATTTTGTACAACGGAGCAGACAATATGAAGGGAAAATATATGTTTTGGTTGTACTAAGTACAACATAGGTTGGATGCTTGTTTACCCTAACTTCAACAGTCGGATGAATGCACGTTTACATGGGGCTTATCTACTTCTGCCGTTCAAGAGCGTGTTCAGGCTCGAGTTCGGGCGAGTGTTCGAGTCCAGTCTGTGTTCAAGCGGAGTGTGCGTACATTATGCTCGCAGTTGCGTTCAAGCGGGGTTCGGGCGAGTGTTCAAGAGCAGCGCTTTACAGGCCACACTCCTTTGCTTCATTGCACTTTGTGCAATTTGAGAGCGCTTTACAAGCTCCGACCCTTACCTTCATTGCACTTTTTACAACCATTTGACCTCTAGTGGGCTGTTTTGAACCCTTCTCCCCTAAAATGGTTGTATTTTGTACAACGAAGCGGCTGTTATGGGCAGAAAATATGTGTTTTGGTTGTACTAAGTACAACATAGGTTGGATGCTTGTCTACCCTAACTACAACAGTCGGATGAATGCACGTTTACATTGGGTTTATCACTTCCGTCCGCTTTCAAGTGCGTGTTCGGGCTCGAGTTCGGGCGAGTGTTCGAGTCCAGTCTGTGTTCAAGTGGAGTTTGCGTACATTATGCTCACAGTTGCGTTCAAGCGGGGGTTCGGGCGAGTGTTCAAGAGCAGCGCTGGCTCAAGCGCTATATTGCACTTTGTGCAATTTGAGAGCGCTTTACAAGCTCCACCCCTTACCTTCATTGCACTTTCTACAACCATTTGACCTCTAGTGGGCTATTTTGACCCCTCCTCCCCCCAAATGGTTGTATTTTGTACAACGAAGCGGCTGTTATGGGCAGAAAATATGTGTTTTAGTTGCACTAAGTACAACATAGGTCGGATGCTTGTTTACCACATCCCCGAAAACAAAAAAACGAGCCCTACTATCGAAAAATCGATAGCTAGGAACTCGTTTTTTTTAGCAAAAGCGCCGCGTCTTACTCGTTGCCGATATACGAAGCATACTCATCAGCCGTCAGCAAACCTTCAAGCGCATCCGCGCCGGAAACCTCAACCTCAACCATCCAGCCTTCGCCAAACGGCGCACTGTTTACCAGTTCCGGTGATCCTTCCAAAGAGCTGTTCACAGCTGTTACCTTGCCGGATACAGGCGAGAAAATGTCGGAAACCGTTTTGACGGATTCCACGCTGCCGATGCTTTCATTTGCGGTAATGGATGCTCCAGCCTTAGGCAGTTCAACAAACACAATATCTCCCAATTGATCTTGGGCAAAATCAGTAATACCTACACGAACTACTGTGTCCGACAGCTTTTCTACCCACTCATGTTCTTTGGTGTATAACAAATTGGCTTGTACGTTACTCATCGTTTTACGCCTCGCTTACCAGCAAATTTTGCTTTTAGCTTAATCTAATGGGAACATCAAAGTCAAGGCGGACGAAGGTAAATTTTATGAAAAGTAACAATTGACAATTCACACCTTCATAGGCAAAAATTAATACAATACTACAAATTGAATATTGGCGAATGATGGTGCAGGGAGAGACCGCAGAGAACGATCGCGGCGCCGAAGGAGTAAGCCGAGTAACGGTGAATCTCTCAGGCAAAAGGACTTGTACCGGACGCAACTCTGGAGAGCTTCGAATGACCGCGCATGCGGAAACTCGGACACCAAAGGGGAAACTTGACGGCCGGATAACATGGGTCTAATCGAGGTAACTCTCAGGTAAAAAGGACAGGGCAAAAGGTATGTTTGTGTTGCATATCTTTTGCTCTTTTTTGTATTTTGGGCAAGATATGGGATGTACAAAATCGAAGGTGAGGTAAACGCATGCTGAAACGAACACCGCTCTTCCCTGTATATGCGGAGCATGGAGCGCGAGTTATTGACTTTGGAGGCTGGGAGCTGCCGGTGCAGTTCACAGGTATTCAAAAAGAGCACGATGCCGTCAGACAGCAAGCCGGGCTTTTTGATGTGTCGCATATGGGAGAAGTCCGGGTTACCGGGGAAGACGCCCTCTCTTTTCTGCAAAAGATCACCACGAACGATGTGGCAAAGCTCGAAAACGGGCAATGCCAATACAGCCTCATGTGCTACCCGGAAGGCGGTGTCGTTGACGATCTGCTCGTTTATAAACAAAGCGACAACAACTACATGCTGGTCATTAACGCCTCCAATATCGACAAAGATATGGCATGGATGCAGCAGCATCTTGTTGGCCGCACGGAAATCACCAACATATCCGATGAAACCGCTATGCTCGCTTTGCAAGGTCCCCACGCCGAACGGATTTTAGCCAAATTGACAGACGCTCCTATTCAGACTTTGAAAACGTTTCGTTTCCTACCTGATGTGAAGGTAGCCGGTATTAACGCCCTACTATCCCGTACAGGTTATACCGGAGAAGACGGCTTCGAGCTGTACGTCGATAGGCACGATGCCGTTCAACTGTGGAAGCTGCTGCTAGAGGCAGGTCAAGAACAAGGGCTCGTACCAGCTGGCTTAGGCGCTCGCGATACGCTGCGTTTTGAAGCGCGGCTTCCCCTTTACGGGCAAGAGCTCTCTCAGGATATTTCGCCGCTGGAAGCCGGACTGAACTATTTTGTGAAATTGGATAAAGGAGATTTCATCGGGCGTGATGTGATCGCTGGGCATAAAGCGAACGGCACACCGCGCAAGCTCGTTGGCATTGAGATGATTGATCGTGGCATTCCGCGGCCGCATTATAAGGTTTTCACGACGGAGGGTGCGCCTATCGGGGAAGTCACAACCGGCACGCAGTCTCCTACGTTCAAAACGAATGTAGGCCTCGCTTTAATTGATTCCGCCTACAGCGCGCTGGGCACGGAAGTGAATGTGGAAATCCGCGGGGCACAGGTTAAAGCGAAAGTCGTGGCCACCCCTTTTTATAAAAGAAAGCCGTAACCCGGAGAGGAGCACGCCCACCATGAAGCATCGTTATTTGCCTATTACCGAGCAAGATCAGAAAGATATGCTGGCGACAATCGGCATCTCCTCGATGGAAGAGATGTTTCAAGATATTCCGCAAAAGGTTCGCTTTCAAGGCGAACTGAACGTATCGAAGGCGCTGGATGAGCAGGGATTGCTGCGCTACATGCGCGGCCTATCCAGCCGCAACGCCGACTTCGACCGCTACGCCAGCTTCCTCGGTGCTGGCATCTACGATCATCACCTTCCCGTGGTGATCAATCATGTCATCTCGCGTTCGGAGTTCTACACCGCGTATACGCCTTATCAGCCGGAGATCTCCCAAGGGGAGCTGCAGGCGATTTTTGAATTTCAGTCGTACATTTGCGAGCTCACCGGCATGGCCGTAGCGAACGCCTCGATGTACGACGGCGCCACGGCGCTGGCCGAAGCCGGCGCCCTTGCCAGCGGAGCGACGAAGCGCAGCCGTCTGCTCGTCTCCCGCGCGGTGCACCCGGAAGCGCGCGCCATCTTGCGCACCACCGCCCGCGGGCTGAACTTGGAAGTGGTCGAGATCGGCCTCACACCCGAGGGTGTGACGGACCTCCACGACCTCGCTTCCAAGGCCGAAGGCGCCGCCGCCGTCATCCTCCAATCGCCGAATTTCTTCGGCTGCATGGAGGATATCGGCGCGGCGGAGCCGATCGCGCACGGCGCGGGCGCCCTGCTTGTCGTGAGCGCCAATCCGCTCACGCTCGGGCTGCTCGAAGCGCCGGGCAAGCTCGGCGCTGACATCGTGGTCGGCGACTGCCAGCCGCTCGGCATCCCAGCTGCGCTTGGCGGGCCGACGTGCGGCTACTTCGCCGTCGCCGAAAGCTGGATGCGCCGCATGCCGGGGCGCATCGTGGGCCAAACCGTCGACCGCGCCGGCAAGCGCGGCTTCGTCTTGACGCTCCAAGCGCGGGAGCAGCACATTCGCCGTGAGAAAGCCACGTCGAACATCTGCTCCAACCAAGCGCTTCTCGCGCTTTGCGCATCCGTGTACTTGTCCACGATGGGCAAGCAGGGCATTCAGGACGTTGGCAAGCTCAACGTCCAAAAAGCACACTACGCGGCGAAACGCCTCACCGCGTCCGGCAAGCTCTCGCTGCCATTCGCTGGCAGCTTCTTCAATGAATTCGCCGTCAAGCTTCCAGACGGCGCGAATGTGCAGGAGCTGAGCAGCAAGCTCCTGCAGCGTAACATCATCGGCGGCTACGACCTTGGCCGCGATTATCCCGAGCTCGCCGGTCATATGCTAATCGCCGTCACCGAGCAAAGAACGCGCGAAGAAATCGATGCCTTCGCTGATGCACTGGAGGAACTCGTATGACAACAAGTACGAATGAAAGCAACATTACCGTAAAAAATGACGGCAAAGCCCTCATTTTCGAAATGAGCCATCCAGGCCGTGTCGCTTATTCCTTGCCGGAATCTGATGTGCCGGAGCTGGATCTGAATGAAGTCTTGCCTTCCAAGTTCCAACGCAAAAGCGCCGCAGAGCTGCCGGAAGTATATGAGGTAGATGTCATCCGCCACTATACAGCCCTCTCTCGCCGCAATTTTGGCGTGGACAACGGCTTTTACCCGCTTGGCTCGTGTACCATGAAATACAATCCCAAAATCAACGAAGACGTCGCCCGCTTCCCAGGCTTCGCCAAAATACATCCGTACCAGCCGGAAGAATCGCTGCAAGGCGCCCTGGAGCTGCTCTATAACCTCCAAAAGGACCTTGAAGCCATCACCGGCATGGATCGCGTCACTCTTCAGCCCGCAGCTGGCGCACATGGCGAGTGGACCGGACTCATGATGATTCGCTCCTACCATGAAAGCCGCGGCGAGAAGCGGACCAAAGTCATTTGCCCGGACTCCGCACACGGCACGAATCCAGCCAGCGCTACAGTCGCAGGCTTTGAGACCATCACGATCAAGTCCAACGAACGTGGTCTCGTGAATCTCGATGAGCTTCGCAAAGCCGTTGGGCCGGACACGGCCGCTCTGATGCTCACCAATCCAAACACACTCGGCCTGTTCGAGGAGCAGATCGTCGAGATCGCCGAGATCGTTCATGCTGCGGGCGGATTGCTCTATTACGACGGCGCTAATGCGAATGCCATTATGGGCATTACCCGCCCCGGCGACATGGGCTTCGACGTCGTCCATCTCAACCTGCACAAAACGATGAGCACCCCGCATGGCGGCGGCGGTCCAGGCGCCGGCCCTGTCGGCGTCAAAGAAAAGCTCATTCCGTTCCTGCCTACGCCGCTTGTGGCTCAGAAGGAGGACGGCAGCTTTTATTTTGACTACAACTACCCGCAATCGATCGGCCGCGTGAAAGGCTACTACGGCAACTTCGGCATCCTCGTTCGCGCCTATACCTATATCCGGACGCTCGGTCCGGAAGGCCTGCGCAAAGTATCCGAGTTTGCCGTGCTCAACGCCAACTACATGCTGGCTAGGCTGACGCCTTACTTCGACGTACCGCATCCGCGCTTCTGTAAGCACGAGTTCGTGCTATCGGGCAACCGTCAGAAGAAGCTTGGCGTGCGCACTCTCGATATTGCCAAACGATTGCTTGACTTCGGCTATCATCCGCCGACAATCTATTTCCCGCTTAGCGTCGAAGAATGCATCATGATCGAGCCGACCGAGACGGAAAGCAAGCAAACGCTGGACGAATTTATCGACACGATGATCGCCATCGCCAAAGAGGCGGAAGAAAATCCCGATATCGTTAAAAATGCACCATACACCACCGTGGTCAGCCGCATGGACGAAGCGCTTGCCGCCCGCAAGCCTGTCCTGAACTGCAGCTGCGGATAAAAAGATGGGGCTACCCTAGAAGTCTTATGATCCATAGACTTTTAGGGCAGCCCTTTTTCTTACTTATTGACCTCATATAAATAGAAGACCCAGTCGCTTGAAGCCCCCGCATGTCCCAGCTGACGGAGCATCGAGGAAATATTGCCTCGGTGGTAGGTGCCGTGATTCACGATATGCTGAATTAATTCTTGAATGTTGGCATTCAGCACACCAAAGGTTGGATGCGGAAACTGCTTTTTCGCTTGCAAATCGTCTACACTATTCAGGAAAACGCGATAATCCTCGGCTTTTTCCCAATACACAGCTTGCAGCTCCTCCAAACTTTTACCCGCTGTTTTAGCTTCAATCGTGCCTAACAGCTCTATAATCTGCTCATAGCTGTTCCCCTTCATGCCTGACAACCAAACAGCATCCACCAGATAAATGTGCACCAACCCGTTGTAAATCGTCGGAAACACGTTGCCAAGCTCTTGATGCAGTACTTCATTCGGCAATTCCGCCAGCCGTTCAAATACTTTATTATTGGCCCAAACGTGATAATCATAGGTTTTGATTGTTTGTTCTCTCATGCTTCATCATCCTCCCCAGAATGCAACGCTGTGTTAAACATGAGCTCATTGTACCTCGGCTTCACTGACAAAAACGGTCAGTCAATCGGCAGGGACGAATAATATTGATGTAAATTCAGCGTAATTTCCCGCAGCATCTGGATAAGCATTTGAGGTTCCTTAACTTGAATCATGTCTCCATAACTGAGGATTTGATAGGGAAGATGAGTGTGGATGACTTTCTCCTGGACTTGAAAATGGGCTTCATACCGCGAGCGCTCAACTAGCGCATGGGCCAGGAACCAATGGCCGCACAGGTCGTCCAGCGCTTGCTCGCTACCTGTAATTTTAACGGAAATCAGTTCTTCCGGTTTATCTGCGTCAGGCAGGACGCCTGTAAGGAGGAATTGGCCAGCCGAGAAATCGATCGGCCTCTCAAATGTCGTGTCCATCTTGGACAACTCCCGGATGCGGTCCACCCGAAAGCTGCGAATTTCGTTCCGCAGATGACAGTGCCCAACGACATACCATTTGTTTTTCCAGCAAACGAGTCCATATGGATCCAGATTGCGGGTTTCTGCTGCCGTACCGTAGCCTTTTTGATAATGCATGCGCAGCGTGACTCGTTTGGCAACAGCCATCTCCACTTCTTGCAGCAAGTAAGACTCGGCAGCATCCGCCTGCGGCGAAATGACGTCCAGCCCCTGCTCATGAAGATGGATCTGCTCCAATTGCTCCCGATTGGTGTATAACTTAAGCTTGGCAACAGCCTGATTCAGCTTTTCTCCATAGGGATATCCTGTCTCCAAGGCAAAGGAGGCCGCGTGGATGAGCGCCTTCTGCTCATCCAGATCAAAAACGAGCGGCGCCTCGTTAAACTGCCCGAGCAAGCGGTAACCGCCATGATGCCCGGAATCCGATATGATCGGAACACCGCTCGCACACAGCGCATCGATGTACCGGTACACCGTGCGGATGTGAATCTCCAGCTTTTCGGCTAATTGCTTTGCCGTTATTTGTTTATGTGATTTGATGAGCCATAGAATGGCTAGCATTTGATCCGCTTTTGACATTCGGGGCTAGTCCTCCTAGGGGATAGTTTCCATGTGGTTTTATCATAGCATGTTCCGGTCTCTTATTCTGCTTGGAACTGAGGTAACTCTTCAAGATTCGATTAGCAAGCGCATTTGCCTAAGTCCTAAGTGGCTGGCCATACGGTTCATTTTCAAGTTACATTGGAAGAATTCCATTGAGAAGGTTATTTTAGGCTCGTAAATCAGCTTTCAATTGGATGATTTCCAATAAAGCCTCTGAAATGAGCCATAATCAAGTCACTTCTAGCTATTTCGTTGGAAATGATCCAATGAACTACACAAATAGTCTGCCCAGACGAACCTGCTCGTTGGATTTACTCCAACTAAACGTTATAACCAGATCTACATATCAATCTTCCATCAAACCAAAGTGCCTCATAAGTGCCTGCTGAGTAAAATTAGCCGCTATCCCACACGAATCCTCATAATTAGGGAACTACAATCCCCTATTTTGCAATAAAGAGCTACTTTAGTCTGCCAAGGGAACTGTGGTCCTCTATTCCGCCATTTTCAGCTCAAATAGCAGTTTTCCTGTCAATTAAGACCCTGTAGTTCCCCCAGAGACCCATAATCAGCTCATTCCGCTCAAATAGCACCCTGTAGTTCCGCTCCCCGCTCCCGTACAGCAGCAAGCACTCGCAGGCACATACAAGCACCCTTGATACGTAGCCCCCCAACCCAGCATAACAAAAAAAGGCCACCCTCAAGTAGAACACTACACTCTACTCAAAGACAGCCCCTAGCAACATTTCTAAACAGACAGCCGCTCAACCAGCTGATGAGACGCAAGCACAAGGTCGCCGCGGATCGTGCAAGCATTCGGGTCAGCCAGGCTGTCCAGAAAATGTTGGACGACGCTGGCAAATCCCCTTCTCTCCAGCACGGTGTCCCAACTTCCGAAGGAACGTACGCGCGGCGCGGCGCCTTTTTCATAGAAGACCGCTGACTCCAGATTCGTCACCTCGACCGAACGGCCGCTGCCGTGCAGCTCGACTTTTTCCAGATCCACGCCAGCTAGCCTCACCATGCTATAAGTGCCCTGCGAGGAGCCGAAAGACAATGTACCTGACGCGTGAAGCAGCTTTCCAACTTCATCCACTTGTTGATGAGACGAAACCACTTCATAGGGGCTCTCCCCCAGCCAGAGCAAAAGATCCAGCATATGGATCAAATCATCATACAACGTTTCTTTGGCGCCATGACCCTGCTGCTTAATCCGATGCTTAATCGCTGAACACCAATCGAAGCCGCCTGCTTCCTTCAGCCAGTCACGCGCTTCGAGATAGAGCGGAGCAAACCTGCGGTTAAAGCCCGCTGCGAGGAGCACGCCTTTTCGTTCCGCATAAGAAGCCATCTCTACCGACTGCTCCCAATCGTAGGACAATGGCTTATCTACATAAACCGCCACACCCTGCTCCATGCTTTTCATAGCAATTTCATAATGGGTCGGAGTCGGGCTGTGCACGAAGACAGCATCCAAATCAAGCGCAAGCAGCTCTTCGAGCCTCGTTGTCCCGAACGGAATTCGATACTTTGTCTTCATTCGTTCAACGGTTGCCAGTGTGGAGCTCATAATGCCAGCGATGTCTACTTGTTCATTAACGGATAGCAATGGAAGATATACTTTTTGCGCGATATCCCCAAGCCCGATGATTCCGATTCTTTTTCTTGTCATTTTGAAAAGTCAGCTCCTTATTTGTTTCCCGAGTACTAGGCGTCCTACCACGAATCCAAGTATCATAAGCACAAAGCCCACAAGTGTCGAAACGCCATAAATCTGCATCCACATCGGGGCCTCCGCAATGAGTTCATATACTTTTCCCCCAACAATCGGTCCTAAAAAGGCGGCAAAACCCGTAATCGCCGAGTACGTTGCAATGTACATGGGCCGTTCACTTTTCGGTGTATCGCCAATTGTAAATGTGAAGACCATCTGGTTAAACCCGCCGAGTCCTACACCTAGCACGATATGAACCGCATAAAGCACGACAATCGCCGGAATGAAGGCAATCGCCCCCCACAACAGACAAGCGAGGGCAATGATCGGTAAAGACCATAACAACAAGGTCTGCGCTGAATAACGTGCGTTCAGGTTACCCCAAACATAGTAACTCGCCATCATGACCAACGTATGGACGACGGTGATGTAGGAGACTGTTTCATAGTTAATATCCATGAGCTTTAGCATCACATAGGAAAATAGCGGCACGGTCAAACTTTGCACAAATAAAAACACAGCTAAGAAAATAATTGCTTTTATAAAAGCGCTGTCCTTCAATGGCTTCCCAATCATTCCAATCGGATTCGATTCCTTGGACGGCTCAAAAGGCGGATTCGGATATAAGCAATACGCCAGTATATTGAGGAGCGCGCAAACACCGACAATCATAAATAAATAGGTAAAACCCTGTCCGCCAGGATATTTATCCAGAATCTGCCCGCCTATAAAAAGGGCAAGGGAACTTACTCCGCCTAGAATTGTATTACGAATTCCAAAATATCGCCCGCGAACCGGACCCGGAACCGCATCGCTAATGAGTGAGGTCCACACGACACCGCCTGCGGCATTGCCCAAATGAGCCACTGTATACAGAATGATATACATCACGACCCACCAATCTTGCGGGAACAGAAACGGGATCAAACCCACGGAAGCCCATAACAACCTGTGAGAGGAGCCGAAAATGAGGAGCATCCGCTTGCGGTTCCTGAATTTCTGCATCGCTACAGCCATACCGATTTGGATGATATTCACCACGGTCGTGATGGCTAGTACAAACCCGATCTCCGTCGATGTCGCACCAAGGTACAATAAATAACCGGTTAAGAAAGGACCGCCCAATAGCTGAAAAATCACAACAGCCGGGAATCCTTCCAGCGTAGCGATGAGGAGACTTTTTCGGTAGTAGGAGCGTTTTTTTCGGGGATTCCACAAGGTGTCCAGCATTTTCATAAGCATGCTCGCCTCCATTTTGTAAGGGTAAAACCTATTGACTGATCTAATAGTTTACAAGATATAGGGCGCTTATGGTAAAATGGGACTGACTACCTAATCTATCATGTCAGGCGGGATCATCGACATATTATGAAACCAAACTATTTTGGTCTTATCGCAAGCTCAATTCTCTTTTTGACCTTTATTGTACTCTCTCTTGTGTTTCAGTCAACAACTTATTTGTATATCGCCAGTGTAGGCCCGCTTCTCATTGTTCCTTTCCTTCCTGATATTCGTTCAGGCCAGTACATCAAGCCGAATCAGGCCAAAGGCGCTGTCCGACTTATTACGATGGAGAACAAAGACAAGTCAGGTTCCGATTTCCTAGTGATCTTGTTCGAGCAAGGTTTTGTTAAATGGGACCGTGGGCAGCTCTATTTCAATCTGGATGATGTCATGAGAGATGTCTATGTCAAACCAGATCCATTTGCCGCCACTATGACGGTGCTCAAATATGACTTATCCCTGCATCGCAGCAAGAAGGGCTGGGTCGGCATCTCCTTGCCGCAGCTTCAGCAGCGTATGAGCCAGCTCTCTTATACGACGAATGAAATCAACAGAATCGTTATTCAATTATCCGATGTGAATGAGCTGCTGCAAAAAACAGTTTCGCAGCCTGCCGCAGCCGGAAGAAGTGTCGGTGCTTAAGCGACAAACGAGGCTGTCCTACGGTCATTGGATGACTTGGGGCAGCCTCTTTTTTATGGAGCAGAATTTTTAAGCCGATTTCTTGTACTTGATCCAGAAAAAAAGTATGAATGGTAACGCTGAATTCGAAGCGATAAAAAATAATAACGACGGCAGGCCCGTGAGCGGCACATACTCAGCACCTTTAAGCGGAATTAACAATTGATCACCAATAGGACCGTCAGAGAAAATAATTGCCGATGCTGCATTCCAACCAAGATGGCTGCCTACTGCGATGGCCATGGAACCTGATTTTGAGTACGCATACGCCCATACAAGTCCCATCACAAAAGTAGCTGCAAACATCAAGATCATGACAGGAATATTGCCGAACAAACCATACGAGAACCAGTGATAAGCCCCAAACGCGGCTGCCGAAAGAACAATTCCCAATCGAACACCCAGCCAGCGGATCAGTATGACAAGCAATGCACCTCGAAATAGCAGCTCTTCAAACCAAACAGACTTCAAACTCCACCAACTGGCGGAGAAAAATTCTGACCATTGATAGCCTGAATGTATTTCCCAGCCCGCTGACGTAACCATAGACTCTGTCCATTTGACAACCACACAAACAAACAGTCCAATCAGTAAAGCAATTCCAAACTGCCGTAGGCGCAGACCAATGGGATTGTACCCTAGTACGGACAATTGCTGCCTAATCGTGAAGCGAAGCAAAAGCCACGACAACAGTAAAATCACGATAATGCCTAACATTACAATCCCCTCCCTCTTTATTTATCAAGCTTTATTTACGCACATAAAAGGTAAAAGTTCCCACTTTTTTCATACCAAAAAAATCGAAAAAAAGGCTCTCCCTCGGTCAATCGATGACTTTTGGGACAGCCTCATTTTATTAGAAAAGCATTTATCTTAATTGATCGCCGCATAAATAAGCAGCTAATGTCCGCACCATAACACCTGTTGCTCCCTTGGGCTCAATGCCTTTGGCTGACCATAACCATGCTGTGCCGCCGGTATCGAGATGAATCCAAGGCGTTTCTTCGGCGAAGTATCCGATGAAAAGCCCTCCAGTAATGGCCCCCGCCCAGCGATCTGAGGAGGCTTGGTTTTTAATATCCGCCACATCGCTTTTCAGCATCTCACGATACTCCGGATAATTAGGCAGCTGCCAGAGCTTCTCGCCCGCTTCGCCAGCCGCTTGAAGCAACGGCTTGAGGAACTCATCATCGTTCGTCACAGCTCCCGTCGCAACATCGGCGAAGGAGATCAAGATAGCGCCCGTCAAAGTAGCGACATCGATCAGGCGATTTGCTCCGAGCTTCTTCGCGTAGGTGATCCCCTCCGCCAAGATGATACGGCCCTCTGCGTCCGTATTCAGCACTTCCACGGAGTGTCCGCTCAGCATCTTCACGATATCGCCTGGACGATAAGCCGAGCCGGACGTCATGTTTTCCGCTGATGGAATGACGACGACCAAGTTCATCTTCGGTTTCAGCTGCCCGACGATGTGAAGAGCTCCAAGCAGCGTGGCGGCTCCGCCCATATCGCTGATCATCTCTTCCATGCCGTCGGGGCTTTTCATCGAGATGCCGCCGGTATCGAAGGTCACGCCTTTGCCGACGAGGCCCAGCACGTCGGCTGAGCCCGGATCACCCTTGTATTGCAGGGTGATCATCCGTGGCGGGTTGGCGCTGCCTGCGCCAACCGCGATCAGGCCGCCCATTCCGCGGGCGGCGATCTCGTGCTCATCCAGCACTTCGCAGCCGAAGCCGTAGTGCTGGGCAAGCTTCATGGCTTCCTCTGCGAGGGTAGCCGGAAGGAGCTTATTGGCCGGGAGGTTCGTGAGATCCCGGGCATAGTTCGTGCCCTCCGCAACCGCCTCAGCGGCTGCGATCGCGGACGCCAGAAGCGCTGCATCCGCAGCCGCTTCTGTAAGCAGTACCGCCCGGCGCAGCTCTGCGCGCGCCGGCTCGTTTTTGCGGTACACCGCGATGCGGTATGTACCGAGAAGCAGCCCTTCGGTCAGCGCCGTGACGGCGGACCGGCTGTCGAAGCCGCTTGGCAGCTTCAGCGCCAAGCTTTCGAGCTTCAGCGCGAGTGCCTCGCGCGCTGCATGCACAGCGGCTGCTCGCAGCGTATCGCGCGAGGTTGCGGGGCCGAGCCCCGCAACGAGCACGTACGCGTACGGCAGCAGCCCGTAGGTGGGCAGCGCCTCGAGCTCGCCTGAGGCGCCCGTGAAGATGCCCTTCGCGCGAAGGCGCTGAAGGGCTTGATCGAGCTGCGGCTCGCCGAGGACCACGTCCTCGCGCAGCTCGGCTTCACTTAGGCAGACGACGATGGCGTCTGCCCCTTGCTCGTTATGCGTGAATGACGTGAACACGCCCGTCGTAATTGCTGTTGTTTTTGCAAACATCGTGTCATTCTCCCTGTTAGCTTAATAAAAAGATGCTGCCTTCTGAATAACGGACTGCATAGGCAGGTGATACGGGCATTTCTCTTCGCAAATCGGCTTCTCTTTGCATGGATCATGGTCAGCACAGCCTACTATTCTATCCTTTTGTCTTTGGAAAAATCCCTCGCCCTTCGGCAGCAAACCAAATTTTTCTCTAAACTTGCTCGAAATCATCACATCCGGAATAGCGATTTCAAGTGGGCAGGAACAGTAGTTGCACCGTCTGCAATCGTGCTGACCGAGTTCAATTGCCAATTGTTCGAGCTCTTGACGCTCTTCCGTGCCAACCTCTTGCTCTTGTGCATCCAGGTTTTCCTGCACTTCCTTCACACTGACCATCCCCGAAATAGTTACATGAACGTTCTGGCTGTACGGGTACCGGATGGCCCGGTCAACGGGTTGAATGAATCCGCCGGATAGCGGCTTCATCGCAACCTTCATCAAATCCATCTCTGTTGCTTTGGGAATAAGCTCCTCTAAGGCAAAAGGCTGCGCTAAATTCAAATGAAACAAAATTTGATCGAATTGCCCTTTTGCAATCCATTTCGTCAGCAAATCCGGCCGATGTCCGGAAATTCCGATGAAGCGGACTTTGCCTGCTCGCTGAGCTTCCAGCGCGGCTTTGTAAGCGCCTTCGATATCCATAGCCTTTTTAAATTCAGTTACGTAGTTCACATAGTGAATTTGCAGCAAATCGACATGGTCCGTTTTCATACGCACCAGGCTTCGCTCGATCTCCGCCTTCGCCGTTTCGTAATCACGCGCTCCTGTCTTCGTCGCCAAAAAATACTCGTCCCTGCGATGCGAAATGCATTCGCCGATGATCTCTTCGCTGTTGCGATAGGCGGCTGCGGTGTCGATATAATTAATGCCGTGATCCAGGGCATAGTTCAGCGCCTCTCTAGCCTGTTCCAAGGGTACATTGGGAAGATTCATTGCCCCAAAGCCCAGTGACGATACGTTATAACCGGATTTACCGAATCTCGAATACCTCAAGCCAAGATCACCCTTCCATTCCGTTAACGAAGATATGAATAATTGCACATGCAACTATTGTAATACAACTCTATCCTACTTTCCACGAGATCGTGCATGCATAGCATTCCTGTAGATGCTAATTATTCAGCTTTGCAAAAAACAAGCACCCTCTGTACAT
>NZ_WSEM01000012.1:0-416601 GCF_009757995.1 Paenibacillus anseongensis | reverse complement strand
AGGTGGAAGTGCAGCAATGCATGCAGCTGACGAATACTAATCGGTCGAGGGCTTAACCTCATATAGGGATCTTTAATCGAAGATTAATGTCTCTCTGCTTAAAACCTAAGCATTACTTTACAAACGTTTCGTATCTAGTTTTCAAGGAATAATCCTTGAATAAGTATTTTTTCTATTCCCTGATAGCTCAGTTGGTAGAGCACTCGACTGTTAATCGAGTTGTCACAGGTTCGAGTCCTGTTCGGGGAGCCATATGGAGAGGTGTCCGAGCTGGCCGAAGGAGCACGATTGGAAATCGTGTAGGCGTCACAAGCGTCTCGAGGGTTCGAATCCCTCTCTCTCCGCCACTATCTTTCTAGTAAGGCCCGTTGGTCAAGTGGTTAAGACACCTCCCTTTCACGGAGGTAACAGGGGTTCGAGTCCCCTACGGGTCACCATCAAGTAATTCCCATGGAGGCTTAGCTCAGCTGGGAGAGCATCTGCCTTACAAGCAGAGGGTCGGCGGTTCGATCCCGTCAGCCTCCACCATGAATTCTAAGACAAGGCTTGATTTATTAGAATTCCTGAAATATACTTAATGACGCGGGGTGGAGCAGCCCGGTAGCTCGTCGGGCTCATAACCCGAAGGCCGCAGGTTCAAATCCTGCCCCCGCAACCAATAATGAATGTGGAGCCGTGGTGTAGAGGCCTAACATGCCTGCCTGTCACGCAGGAGACCGCGGGTTCGAATCCCGTCGGCTCCGCCATTATTACCAACATCTTGTAAGGCTCGGTAGCTCAGTCGGTAGAGCAGAGGACTGAAAATCCTCGTGTCGGCGGTTCGATTCCGTCCCGAGCCACCATCTTTACAACTTAATACGCCGTTGTAGCTCAACTGGTAGAGCAACTGACTTGTAATCAGTAGGTTGGGGGTTCAAGTCCTCTCGACGGCACCATTGCTATATGGAGGCTTAGTGAAGTGGCTAAACACGGCAGACTGTAAATCTGCTCTCTCCGAGTTCGGTGGTTCGAATCCATCAGCCTCCATTTACTTTTTCTAGGGGCATAGTTTAAGGGTAGAACAAAGGTCTCCAAAACCTTTGGTGTGGGTTCAATTCCTGCTGCCCCTGCCAAAAAAGTAAGCAACTTAATATTGTGGCGGTCGTGGCGAAGGGGTTAACGCACCGGTTTGTGGATCCGGCATTCGCGGGTTCAAGTCCCGTCGTCCGCCCATTATTAGCAAAGCAAGATAATGGGGATTAGCCAAGCGGTAAGGCAACGGACTTTGACTCCGTCATGCCAAGGTTCAAATCCTTGATCCCCAGTTTTATATGCGGAAGTGGCTCAGCGGTAGAGCATCGCCTTGCCAAGGCGAGGGTCGCGGGTTCGATCCCCGTCTTCCGCTCCATTATTACTAAGGCGCCATAGCCAAGTGGTAAGGCAGAGCTCTGCAAAAGCTTTACCCCCAGTTCGAGTCTGGGTGGCGCCTCCACAAATGTATTAGCCGGAGTGGCGGAATCGGCAGACGCACAGGACTTAAAATCCTGCGGTAGGTGACTACCGTACCAGTTCAAGTCTGGTCTTCGGCACCATTGTTTTACAAGTTCATATGCCGGCATGGCGGAATGGCAGACGCGCTCGACTCAAAATCGAGTCCGAAAGGGTGGAGGTTCGAGTCCTCTTGCCGGTATACAAAGAAAGCTCTTGAAATCATTTGATTTCAAGAGCTTTTTCCATTTGTGAATAAGAAAGTTATATTATGTAGTTAGTTGAATAATAGCGAGGAAATGAGCAGTAGAAGGAGCCAGGTTCAACTGAACTGGAGCTCCTTCTTTTTTAGCTATCAAATGACTTCATAGATTACCAAGCGTAAGTCATTGTTACGATTATGAGTATATACCCCTATTTGATTGGGTGATCTGCCCAAGAGAAGCCGAAAAAGAGCATTGGGCGAGAGCCTTTTTTTAGAAAATCGACCTAGAGTTCGAACAAGAGGCAGCAGCCCTCCATATGGTAAAAAAGAGATTGAAATGCCATTATGGAGGTGTGAGTGCTATCGAGTACCTAGATATGTTAGCAAAACTTGGGGTGGGCAATGCGCACCCTGGCGGGTTCGGCGAGACCATGGAACAATTGAAGAAATACCCGATAGAGAAAGGGAAACGAGTTCTGGAGGTCGGATGCGGGACGGGGAGAACGGCGTGCTTCCTTGCGGAGCAGGGATGTGAAGTGACAGCGGTCGATATCCGACCCGAAATGGTAGCAAAAGCGATAATACGTGCCGAAAAGCAAGGGGTGAAGGTGGATTTTCGAGAGGGAGACGTGTGCCAATTACCTTTTGAAAATGAATCGTTTGACGTTGTAATGGTGGAGTCTGTCACGAATTTCGCAGAAGCGCAGAAGGCGGTCTCTGAGTATTACCGGGTGTTGAAACCAGGCGGGAAGCTTTATGACCGGGAAGTTATCCGCGTCAAAAATATGTCCACTGGCGTCCATAGGGCACTGTGCAGCTTTTATGGAGTTAGTAAAATTTATAGCATGGATGAATGGCGGGAGCTGCTGGAAGGAAGTAAATTTGCTGTGGATTTCTCCGGTATCCATCCGTTTCCATTAACGATGTTCGAGGATCAAGTTCAGCATCCAGACCCTGTGCATCTATCTGATAAGCAATCGTTCATGGACCCACGCATATGGCAAATTACAGCCAGATATGATGAGCTGGTGAATAAGTATCATAGTTACATGGGATACACGTTGATGATAGGCTCGAAGGAATAGATAGAACCATGGCAGGAATTAAGCACCCCGATGGCGAATTAGGCGAGAAAGATTATCATTGGGGGCTGTTTCTTTTGAACGCTGGCGCTATATCGGAACGCATTCCAAACCGGAAAGCCAAAGAGATTTATGAGTTGATTTGCCGCCACACGACGATATCCAAGACGGAGCTGCTTGAGCAAAGCGGGATGACGGTCTCTACGTTGACGAGGCTTTTGGAAGAACTGACGGGCCAAGGATTCATACTTGAATCCGGCTTCGGAGCGTCAACAGGCGGGCGTAGGCCGATTCTGTATGAGAAGAATTCGGCCTACGCGTATGTTTTCGGCTTGGATATCTCCAGGACGTTGTCCAAGCTGGTTTTGGTTGATTTGGGCATGAACAAATTAGATGCCCGGAGCTGGACGATGACGGCGGAGATGACGCCGGAAGTGCTAATCCGCCTCATTGTCAAGGAGGCGCACGATATGATGGAGCGGCACGGGATCACGAAGTCGATGCTGCTAGGAATCGGTGTCGGCGCCGTGGGTCCGGTGGACAGGCTGTCTGGAACGATATTGGAGCCGGCTTATTTTCAGGCCAATGGATGGAGAAACGTTGAAATCTGCAGGCTGCTGACAGAGGAACTGGGTATTCCCTCCATGCTGGATAACGGAGCGAACACAGCCATTTTAGCGGAATCCTGGCATCAGCGCACGCAGAGTTTCAAACATCTGCTATATATTCATGCCGGGGTTGGCTTGCGTTCTTCCATGGTATCGGAAGGGAAGCTCATCTATGGCGCGGTTGACATGGAAGGCTCTGTCGGGCAAATGATCATTCAAACGGATGGCGTGGCGCACCGTGACGCCTCAGGAAACTACGGCGCCTTGGAGTCATACGCATCCTTGTATGCGATTGAAAAGGCGGCACGCTCTGCCTTAAAACAGGGCCGATCCACGGTGCTGTCGCAGTTGGTGGAGGACCCGGAGCAGTTGTCCTACACGCAGGTATTGGAGGCACTCAAAAAAAATGATCCCCTTGTCGTGGAGATCATTACGGAGGCTGCGACCTATTTTGGCATAGGATTAGCCAATTTATTAAATATTTTGCACCCGGAGAAGGTCATCCTCGGGGGCCCGCTTATCGCGGGCGGGGAGTTGTTCTTCCAAACCGCTACACAGGTAGCGATTCGGAAAACGTACTACTACCCCGCGTATCAGGTTGTCTTCAGCAAGGGGCAGCTTGGTGAAGAAGCCCTTGCTATGGGAGCAGCCGTGATGGTCATGGACCAGCTGGTTAGGCTGTGACGCCTTGGAGGAATTCAAGGAGCAGCGCATTGAAGGCTTCGGGTTTCTCCATCGGCGCCAGATGCGAAGCCTCCGGGATGGCATGAAAGCTGGCTCCCGGAATCGCGTCAGCCATCTTTTTCATGACATCCGGTGGCGCAATCGGATCTTTCTCACCGGCGATAACAAGCGTCGGCACGGAGATAGCTCCGAGGAGGTCGACGGAGTCGGCTCGGAACGCCATGGCCAGGCTCGCGTGAACCAGACCTTCGGCAGGCATGGAAGCCATGACCGCGCTTAAGCTCTCCACGAGCCCTGGTTGATCTTTGGCTGTCTGCTCGGTGAGCAGCTTCGGCAGCATAGCATCTCTTGCCGCGCTGGCCCCTTTGTCATAGAGGGCAGATGCCATATTCATACGGTTCTTACGAGCCTCCAGTCCGTCCGCCTCTGGACGGGTATTAGCGAGAAGAAGCGCTGTGAATCGCTTAGGAGCTTTGCGCAGAAGTGCAAAAGCCACATATCCCCCCATGGAGAAGCCGCCAAGTGCGGCTTTTTGTATGTCCATTTTGTCCATCATCGTCAAAATATCATCCGCGTATTGCTCAATTGAAATGTTAGCATCGGGCACATCTGAATGCCCCATACCGCGTAAATCAGGTGTAATCACACGATAATCCCCCGACAAAACTTCTACCTGCGCTTGCCACATGCGATGATCCAATGGGAATCCGTGCAGTAAAATGACAGGTGCTCCTTGTCCTTTTTCCGCTATGTACAACTCTGCTCCATTAATATGATGTTTCATTCGTTGTCACCCTCCATGACTAGTTTTTCCACGCACAAAGACCTAAATTTCATCAAAATATTAGTTCAAAGGTCGTAAAAACAAGAGAAATAGCGAAAAAGTTATGTCTTCATACTTTCATTATGGTTAACTCATACTTCTTTAACATTTGATTGTTATTCTCTCAGTATACCCGTTGTTAACCAGTAAAAGCGAATACGAATCTTTCATTTATGAAGTGAGGTTATTGTCATGACTAAAAAACCTTGGTCCACACAAGAATTGGACAAGTTAATTCGACTTTCATCAGAGTGCCCTCCCGTTGTAATTGCCAAAGAATTATCTCGTCCTGTCACATCTGTACGCAAAAAAATGCGCGAAATTGGCGTAAGCTACGTAACCGGCGAGCAGTGGAAAAAAAGTCAGATTCAGTATCTGATCTCGGATGAAGGAGCTTCATACACGAACAAGAATAAATTGACACAGGCTCCGAAGGAAAATGATTTTGAATCTCCCGTGCTCGACGAATTCTGGACAACCCTAGTGAAAATGGCCAGAGTAGCGAAGAAGAGGGGGAAGCGCGTAGATGTCCTTTCGTTTATCGATACTTACCGGAAGATTCGTATCGGAGGTTAAGAAAATAGGAGATACATAAAAGGTGAAATCCGTTATAACGAGATTTTACCTTTTTCTTTTGCTCAAATCCTTCTAAACTGAAAGTACCAAAGACATCTAGGAGGTCAAATGCAAAGAATTCCCTTTTTTTCGGTGATTAGCAAGTATGACACAGCGATATGGGTTCGAGTCGTGGGCACGATTCTGACGTCATTAGCCGGTTTTATGATGAGACCCTATCTGGTTTTTTATTTGTATGACAAGTTGGATGGTTCCGTGTTTTTATCCATGTTGATCGTAGGTCTACAGCCCTTATGCGGAATATTCGTAAACTTATATGCAGGCAGCCTGAGTGACAAGTACGGGCGGAAGCCAATGATGCTTGCAGCGCTCCTTATTCAAGCCTTCGCTATTGGTGGATATATATTTGCTAGCCACGTATGGGAGTTTGCGCTTATTTCCATTGTTAATGGAATTGGACATGCGATGTATGGACCTGCTGCCAATGCTCAGATTTCGGATGTTGTGCCGGAGCAGAATCGAGCTGAGGTCTTTGCTTTATTGCACACCGCTTTAAACATGGGATCAGCCTTTGGTCCGCTTTTAGGCTTACTCTTGTTTACCATGAATCCGTCGATTATCTTCCTGGCTTGTTCGGTCACACTAGTTGCTTATGCGGGCTTAGTCATATGGAAGGTCCCAGAGACGATGCCTGTTAAAAGTGAAGAGATGCTGGCTGCCGCAAAAGCTAACAAAGTCAAAATTAAATGGTCGGAGCATAAACCACTGTTGTGGATTACTTTTCTGGCTATGCCGGTATCCCTTTTATACGCGCAAGTTGAGTCTACATTTCCTTTACATCTACAGCAAAATTTCGAAAATTATAAATCGGTTTTTGCGACGATTATTACTTTCAATGGGTGCGTAGTCATCGCGCTGCAGCTGTGGATTGCAAAACGAACAGAGCACGTCCCTGCGTATATTGTCGTAGCTGTATCCTACATGTTGTTTGCAGTTGTATCCATCGGTTACGGATTTGTTCCTTATCTTGCGATTCTGCTTTTTGTTGAATTTTTATTTACCATTGGTGAAATGTTGAACGGTCCTCATATTCAAAAAGTGATTTCCGTGATTGCCCCAGTGGAGCATAGAGGTTTGTACTTCTCCGTATTCGGAATGAATTGGCAGTTATCCCGTGCCATCGGCCCTGTCCTTGGAGGATTGCTATTCAGCCATTATGGCGGAAAAGTGATGTTTGCCGTCGTAGGCGTCATTCTCATTGCTGCCGGTATTGCTCAAACGAGATATATCAGAGGCTTAAATCGTAAGCAGGAAGAGTCTGCTGTTGAAGGTGTGCTGCAAGTATAAACTAAAGTTCGTTAATATTAACGGTATGGAAACCTGGCATCTAAGGATGCTGGGTTTTTTATTGTTTTGTAAGACATCTGTAAGTTTCCTTTTAAAAGTATGAGGTATAATTATACTAGCTTGAGGAGGTATGTCTGTATGGGAACATTAGTTCTTGTTGTGGATGATGAACCAAATATTATAGATGTTTGTACTGTTTATTTGGAGAGGGAAGGCTATCAGGTCATTTCAGCGATGAACGGGGAGGAGGCGATCAGGCAATGGCGGCAGCACAATCCGCAGTTGATCGTACTGGATCTGATGATGCCCGGTAAAAACGGTTGGCAGGTTTGCGAAGAAATTCGCAATGAGCGGGACGTTCCCATCATCATGCTGACGGCGTTGGGAGACGAAATGGATCGGTTGATGGGACTCACGATGGGTGCTGACGACTACTTGACGAAGCCCTTTTCCCCGCGAGAGCTTGTGCTGCGAGTGAAAGGGATTTTGCGTAGGATGCAGCGCGCTCCGATCGAGACTGTGGTGAATGCAGAGGCAGCATTACCTGCCCATATATTGAGATACCCTGGACTCGAAGTCAATGTGCTGCATCGCAGTGTTCGCGTCCTCGACAAAGATGTCGAGTTGACTGTGAAGGAATTTGAGCTGCTGCATTTGTTCGCAGCCCATCCGGATCAAGTTTTTTCGCGAAACCAATTGCTGAGTAAAGTGTGGGATATTGATTATTACGGGGATACAACGACCGTAACTGTTCATATCCGCCGTTTAAGAGAGAAACTGGAGCCTAATCCTTCTGAGCCGCGTTTTATCAAAACGGTGTGGGGCATCGGTTATAAATTCGAAGGGAGGGAGCCATCCTGAAGCTTCGATTATATTTGCTCATTGCAAGCGGAGTGAGTACAGGGATCATCTTGCTTACACTTCTTATTTGCTATCATTTTATGCTGCTTCATTGGAAGGATGTTGTGATTCTGTCGACCGTTACCTTAGGTGCGGCTGTCGTATCGATGGGCATTCATTACATCATGACACGCCCTTTGGAAAAAGCTATTCATGCCATTACTCAGGAAACGACGCGCATTTCAGAAGGCCATTTTGAAGGCGTGGTGCCTCACATCGGGCCGGCTGAATTTCAAAGATTAGCGGAGCAGTTCAACCGTATGAGCGGGAAACTGAAAGAAAGTTTCGGCAAATTGCGAACAGCCGAGATTTCTCGCAAGGAGCTTGTGGCGAATGTGTCACATGATCTGCGAACGCCAATGTCTTCAATTAAGGCTTTCGTAGAAGCATTGGAAGACGATGTCATTCAGGATAAAGCGACCTTCGAGCGTTATCTCCGAACCATCCGTTTGGAAACGGGACGATTAGACGGATTGATCCAGGAATTATTCAAACTTTCGCAGCTTGATGCAGGCGGAACTGACTTCGTTCCAGAGCCGTATCACATCGATCAGCTCCTGGTGGATGGCTTGCAAAGCTTGGCTTTTCAACTGGAAGATAAGCAATTGCAAGTCGTTGTAGACATGCCGGATTACTTGCCGCCTGTGACCATTATGCCTCAGGAAATGAAGCGGGTTCTAGCGAACATTTTGGGCAATGCCATACGTCACTCCCCTGTTGGCGGCAGCATTACAATTAAAGTTGAACAGCTGCCGACCTCTTATCTAAAGCTGCTGATTCAAGATCAAGGCGAGGGAATCGAGGAAAGAGATGCGGACAAAATTTTCGATCGGTTTTATCGGTCGGACCCATCACGAACGCGTGCTAGCGGGGGCGCCGGACTTGGCTTGGCGATTGCTAAGTCCATCGTCCAGCTGCATGGCGGAACAATCGGTGTGGATAGCCGAGTGGGGAAGGATGAGGGGAGTGGTAGCACGTTTTGGTTTACGATTCCTATTGAAAAGGGCGCCTCGGCTGAAATGGGTTAGTAGGTCCCCCAGCAGATGGAGAAGGTGGTATTTTAGGCGACTAGCGGCCAGGGCAGTTCTGAGGATCGAGCGTACTTTGTAATTTTAGCGAGTTGTAAGCTTTTTTTAAGATTTGTACGTTATGATTAGAGGTATAAACTATTGGTTGAATAGGATGTGGGCGTATGGAGTCGAAAAGAGGTTGGTTAAAGCAATCCTTTGGCAAGCGTCTTAATGCTATACATAGCTGGAATGCCTGGATTCTCCTGCTGCTGACCATAACGGGCATTGTGCTTAGCATAGGGGCGATTCGCGGAGATTTGGGGATTGTCCGAGTGTCGTTGAAGCAGCTTCACATTTATTTGGGTGTCGCTTCTATTTTGCTGATGATCTTATACGCGCCAATGATTCGCAAACATTGGCGGCAGATTCGCACGCGTCGCAATCAACGCGCGAATCTGGTCTTCGTGCTGGCGCTGCTGGTCGGCTGGGCAGCGTCCGGGGTGGTCCTGTGGCAGTTCCGTCACCTGCCACCGGCTTTAAACAATGCGGCACTCCTCATCCATGACCTGCTGACCTGGGTCGGAGTGCCGTATGCCGTGTACCACGCCATCTCGCGCAGCAGATGGCTGAAGCGCCAGCAGCGGCTGGATCAAGCCGCCGCTGCCGTTAAGCCGCCGGCTGCGCAGCCGGCGGCAGTGCCTCCCGTGGCGGCGTCTGACGCCACGGCGGAGCGCTCAGCAGCGCAGGCGGTTATCGCCGCGCTGAAGGCGTCGCCGATCACACGCGCCTCGTTCCTGCGGCTTGCCGCAGGACTGGTGCTTGTGATCGCGGTCGGCCCCGCCTTTTATCGCTGGATAAAAGGCGCTTTCGACACCGGCGGTTCGTCGACCGCCGAGTATGTCGCAGGCGACGGCAACAGCATGCTGCCGCCGCCTGCGCCGCTGCCGGACTCCGCCGCTGTGGTCGGCGGAGGAGCGCAAGGGAATTTCCGTATTTATACGGTGACGGAAATTCCGGCTTTTTCCTCGGAGAATTGGCAATTCGCGATTTCCGGTCTAGTCGATAAACCTGCTGTTTGGAACTGGGAAGAGTTTCTGAAGTTGAAACGAACGGTACAGGTTAGCAACTTCCATTGTGTGACCGGCTGGTCCATTTATAATTGTACGTGGGAAGGCATACCGCTTAAGCAGTTTTTAGCAGCAGCGGGTGTGCAGTCCAAGGCGAAATTTGTGAAATTTTATTCCGGTGACAAGGTGTATACCGATGCCCTTTCGTTGGAACAAGCTGAAGGTGACGACATTATGGTTGCTGTGATGCTGGATGGCAAGCCGATTCCACAAAAATTAGGAGGTCCCGTCCGGCTGATCGTTCCGCAGATGTATGCGTATAAATCTGTCAAATGGCTCCAAGCGATTGAGCTTATTGAGAAGGAGCACATGGGGTATTGGGAAGTTAGAGGCTACGATAATGATGCTTGGGTAGATCGATCTAACAATGCGTAATGGGAATGAAATGGCAAGAAACTGAAACTGACTTTCTAGGTGGTTTTTGATATAGTTATGTCAAAGACCCTGCTTGGAAATGAGGAGTAACGTTGGAAATCGTATCGGTGAATGTGGGCAAACCACAAATTGTTGAATATCAAGGCAAAGAGCTGGTCACGGGCATATACAAGTCCCCGGTCAGCTCATCTTTGTATGTGTCCAAAACCCAATTGGACGGGGACGGGCAAGCCGATTTAACGGTGCACGGCGGCGTTGATAAAGCACTGTGTGTTTACCCCGAGGAGCATTATGCTTACTGGGAGGAAGTGCTTGGCCGCAAGCTGGAAGCGGGTGCTTTTGGTGAAAATTTAACGGTGCGCGGTTTTCTGGAGACGGACGTTTGCATTGGTGACATTTATGCTATTGACGAAGTGATTGTTCAGGTCTCGCAGCCGCGCCAGCCTTGTTTTAAAGTAGGCAAACGTCTGGAGTGGGCTAAAACTCCTCTGCAAATGCAAGAAACAGGATTTACCGGTTTCTATTTCAGAGTTTTGCAAGAAGGGTTTCTCTCGAGAAGTTCACAAGTGAAGCTTGTCGCCAAAGATGCTGACGGCGTTACGCTGGCCTATGCGAATCAAATCAAGTATCACGATAAAATGAGCAAGGATGGAGCTCAACGTCTCGTACAAACGGAAGCTCTGTCAGAAAGCTGGAAGAAATCCTTCACGAAACGGTTGGCGGAACTCGAATTATGATGACAGGTGTTATTTTGGCCGGAGGGCTCAATCGCCGCATGGGGGGAAGAAGCAAGGCGCTGCTTCCTGTTCAAGATCAGCCCTTGCTTCTTCGTCAGCTTACGGAAATGTCCCGTATCTGCAACCAGACGATTGTCGTATCGAATGAACCCGAGGCGTTCCAGTTACTTCTAGCAACTAATTCTATTCCTATGAATGTACAATGGGTGTCAGATATATATGTTCAAAAAGGGCCTCTAAGCGGAATTCATGCAGCTGCGCAAGCCGTAACTGAAGAATTCATGTGGATTGTCGGTTGTGATATGCCGTTCATTTCATCCGAAGCCGCAGAAGCTATGAGACAATTGTGCCAAGAAGCCAATGTTGATGCAGTTATTCCGGTCATAGATGGCAAGGTGCATCCGCTCCATGGGATATACTCCAGATTAGTTGGATCTGAGGCTGAGGTGCTATTAAAGCAGGAGCAATATCGATTGATGGGATTGTTGGATCATATCGACTGGTTGCCTGTGGAGAATGCTTTTTTTGAAAAGTTAAATCTGCCGTCAAAGTTTGTAACGAATGTGAATACACCGGATGAATACAAGTTTATGTTAGAGAATCTATCATGAGTGTAGGTTTTAGTAGAAAAATGTGTCATAATGGACTGGAGAGAAGGTGAACTTCATGCCGAAGCTGTTGATGGATCGTTTTGGACGCATGCACGATTACTTGCGAATATCCGTTACGGATCGCTGTAATCTTCGTTGTGTTTATTGTATGCCCGAAGAAGGAATGGAATTTGAACCGGATGACAAGCTGTTAACATTCGAGGAAATCACCGAGGTTGTTCGCGTGCTGGCTGGACTGGGAGTCCGAAAGCTGAGATTAACCGGCGGAGAACCGCTTGTGCGTAAAAACCTGGAACAACTGATTGGCATGCTCTCCCAAATACCCGGGATTGAAGATATTGCGTTGACAACGAATGGGATTTATTTTGCTTCAAGAGCTGAAAAGCTTCGCGCAGCAGGATTAACCCGTGTGAATATAAGCCTGGATTCCTTGAAAGCAGACCGGTTCTCACTCATCACCCGAGGTGGCGATATTAACCGTGTTCTGGCCAGCATTGAAGAAGCTTATCGTGTGGGCATTACCCCGATCAAGTTGAATGTTGTCCTTATGAAGGGCATGAATGATGACGAAATTGAAGACTTTTTACAAATGACGATGGATCGTCCGATTCAAGTTCGGTTCATAGAATATATGCCGATCGGGCATCAGGATGAGGCTTGGAAAAGCCGGTATTTGCCCTTGTCAACCGTATTGGATCGTTGCAAGGAAAAAGGTTGGAATGCGATAGCCTCGGACGCCGTGTATGGGAACGGGCCTGCTCAAAACTTCCGGATCGAAGGTGCACAAGGTTCATTCGGGCTCATTCATCCGATCAGCGACCACTTCTGCGAGACCTGTAATCGCCTGCGAATTACGGCAGATGGTAATGTGAAGCCATGCTTGTATTGGTCAGATGAATTCAATGTTCGAACTTATATTGGGAATGATTCGGCAATGGAAGACCTTTTCTTCCGTGCTTTGGACATCAAGCCGCAAAATCATGAGATGGCGCAGGCACTGCTGAATGAAAGCCAGTCTCATACACCAACACTTCGCCGGATGTCGCAAATTGGCGGTTAGCCCATAGGAGGAACGGACGTTAGTGAATAGCGATGTGAAGCTTAAATTCGGGCGCAAAGTCATTTCGGTGGAAGAAGCTCGAAGCGTGCTTTCCGAATATGTCAAACTTACCGAAACGGAAATTGTACCGTTGTCCGCTGCGTTCAACAGGCGATTAGCCGGGGATATTTATGCCGATCATCCCGTGCCTCATTTTCGCAGATCCGGCGTGGATGGTTACGCGGTTTGCGCTGCGGATATTGAAGAGGCATCGCCAGACAATCCTGCTATTTTGCGAGTCATTGAGCATATTCCAAGCGGAACGGTTCCTGAGCTTACCGTGTATTCAGGATCTGCATCCAGGATCATGACGGGAGCGCCTGTTCCAGATGGAGCGGATTGCGTGGTGATGCTGGAAATGACGGATGCGCTTCCCTTGCTGGATGCGGGGGTAAGCTCGACTCAGGTCTGCATAAAGAAAAATGTACCCATGGGCAGCAACATAACTCCTATTGCCGGGGAAATAGTTGCGCAGGAGTTATTGCTTCCGCAAGGATCACAAATCGGGCCTGGTGAAGCGGCGATATTAGCGACATTTGGTTATTCCTACGTGACGGTTTTCCGCAAACCGAGAGTAGCGATTTTTTCAACAGGCTCAGAGTTATTGAATGTTGAGGAAGCGCTGCAGCCTGGGCGAATTCGGAACAGCAACAGCTACATGCTTGCTGCGCAAGTCGAAGCAGCGGGCGGAGAAGCGGTGATCATGCAGGCGCTGTCGGACAATGTAGAAGAGGTGGAAATCGCACTGCTGGAGACATTAGCCAAGGTTGACCTTGTCATCACTTCCGGTGGTGTCTCTGTTGGTGACTATGATGTTCTGGTGGATTTGTTTGGAAGGTTTGCGGGCAAGCTCCTGTTTAATAAAGTGGCGATGCGACCAGGCACGCCGACGAGCGCAGCTTTTTGGGAGAATAGGCTGCTGCTCTCGCTCTCCGGTAATCCGGGCGCATCGTTTGTAGGCTTTGAGCTATTTGCCAAGCCGCTGATTAAAGCGATGTCAGGCTCTCCATCGCCTTGCCCGGAAGCCATGACAGCTTATTTGGATGTGGATTACGACAAAGGCTCGGCATTCCCGCGTTATGTCCGAGGGACAACACATGTGGAGAATGGTTGTTTGCGGGTTAAGCCTTCCGGCATTGATAAGTCCAGCATCATGGTTTCCATTAAAGATGCGGATTGTTTGATTCAACTGCCTGCCGGAGGCTCAGGTTTTGCGAGGGGCGAACGTGTTCTTATCTATCCGATCAAATAAAAAAAGACCTGCCGATCACTCACCTCTGTCAAAGAAGTTGGTGTAGGCAGGTCTTTTTACAAGGAATTGTCAGGTTAGAATGAAAGCAAAATTAGATTGCGAAAGTAGCCAAGATGATAACAAGCAGAACATAAAGGACAAGAACGACACCTACAGATCCGTATCCAGATCCGTACCCAGTACCACAACCAGCTGCATATGACATAGTATCCCCTCCGGTTCTTAAGTATTTAAGTGGGTTGAATCACTATACATCAACATCATATGACGTAGAGACATTCGTTGATTGGACGTATGCCCTGATTTCTAAATGGAGAGCGCCTAATTAGGCATAGGTATTGTCAATGATTTTCCAGTATACTTGTACATGAGGTGATACATAATGAGTGAAATTCGAACATTGGAACAACAGGAATTGCCGGAAAGTCTTGCATTATCCCAGTTTGCTTTTCAATATGAGCTGAGCGCAGAAGAGCAGGATGATCGCAGCAGTTGGACAGATCCAAAGCAAATTTGGGGCTATTTTGTTCAGGGGAAACTAGCTGCTAAGCTTCAAATTAACCAATTTCATACGTGGCTGAATGGTCAGCGTTTTGCCATGGGCGGTATTGCGGGAGTAGCAACATGGCCGGAGTACAGGCGCAACGGGATGGTCGCGAAGCTGCTGCTTCAGGCGCTCAAGGTGATGAAAGAGCAAGGGCAGACCGTCTCCTTTCTATCTCCGTTTAAGTTCGAATTTTATCGGAAGTATGGCTGGGAGACGTATATTGACTACCTGAAATATGAAATTCCTTCGGATAAACTTCCGAAATTCCATGCTCCCGAAGGCAGTTCAATCGTTCGTGTGACGAGGGAATGGGAGCTTTTGAATCCTATTTATGAGAAGTATGCCCAGCAATTCAATGGAATGATGGAGCGGGACGCAAGTTGGTGGAACAACCGATATTTTAAAAACAAAAAAGGTACGGTAGCCCTCTATGTAAATGCCAAGGGTGAACGGACGGGGTACGTCTTTTATCAAGTAAAAGAGTATACGGCGACGATACATGAGATGGTGTTTCTGGATGAAGAAACGAGACGCGGGTTATGGAAGTTCATAGCCGATCATGATTCCATGATCTCGAGGGTGGAGGTTAAAGCGCCAGCGGATGATCAGCTTCCTTTCCTGGTACATGATCCTAAGTTCAAGCAGGAGAAAATCACGTATTTTTCGGCGCGTATTATCGATGTGGAAGCTTTCTTGAAGCAGTATCGGTTTGAACCGCGCAAGGAGGTTGAGCCGATCTATTTGCGGATTTCTGATCCGCATGCGGACTGGAACGATGGCGTTTTCCAATTGCAATTCACAGGCAGTGGTGGGGAAAAAGCGGAGGTCATCAAGTTAGCTGAGGGTGAGCAACCAGCGGATGAGCGTATACTGAGCTGTAGTATTCAAACGTTGACTGCCTTATTTATGAGTTATCAAAAGGCGGGCTTTATGGCCAAAATCGAGCGGCTTCAAGGCTCGCAGGAGCTTGTGACTCGGTTGGAAGCGGCTATTCCGCAGCGTACGACGTATTTGGCGGATTTCTTTTAGGATTCGGTCCCGGTGTTCCGGGGCCGTTTTTTGTTAGTGCGCTATCTGTGGAGAAATGAGGAGATAGAGGACTGTAGTTCCGCTGAAGGATTCCGGGTTGCACTCGCACGTCTCCCGGCCTGAATCGGGTTGCCCCCGCACGGCTCTTACACGGCACTTGTACACTCCCCACCAGCTGAAAGGGAACTGTGGGGCGCTATTTCAGGGAAAACCGCCTTCTCGGCTGGCTTAGGGGAACTATGGGGTCCTATTTCCCCATGTTTCCTCGCTTTTCAGCCGAAAACGAGGAAATAGAGGACTCCAGTTCCCCTCGCTGGATCGGAAGCGAGCTTTTCAAACAAATAGCGGACTGTAGTTCCGCTGAGAGTTTTCCGGGCTGCACTCGCACGGCTCTCTCACTGCACTTGCAAGCTCCCCACGACCTGAAAGGGAGATGGGGCGCTATTTCAGGGAACTGTGGGGCCTTATTTCAGGGGAAAACACCTTTTCGGCTACCCGAGGGGAACTACAGTTTCGTTATTTTGCCGATTACTGATGTCCTGAAAATTGCACCATTTTGAGGACAAATAAGAGCCTGTAGTTTCGTCGCGAAAGAGAAATGCGCGTTTTTCCGCAATAATAGCGGACTACAGTTCCTTAGAGGCGATTCAACCGAATAGATCCATAGATTCCTGACTTGCCCGGAATAGCATCACAGTTCACGCGAGGCCTTCAGTACGTTCATCAAAATTAAAAAACCCGTGATCATCACGGGTTTAGTTTGTACACTTTTACAGTTTGGAAGCCGAATTTGCGTAAGGACTGCTGGGAGCCTGGAATGTAAATATCAACGCGTTTGCCTTTGATGGAACCACCGGTATCCGTTGCATAAGCATACATGCCGCCTTTTGGCAGGCCGTTGAAATCATAACCTTCTATATAGAGCTTAGATCCAAGTGGAATAACCGATGGATCTACAGCGACGGTTCCGATTCCTAATGGATTCCCCATATAGTCCAATGCTCCAAAGCCTCCATTTTCAGAAGGATCAGCGGAGTAAGCTGTTGACTCAAATAGCTCATAATCAGGTGCGTGATGATTGCCGTCTTTACTTAAAATCGCTAAGTTGCTGCTTGCATCCCACTGAACGGGAATGTCGGAAGCATTGCTTAAGAACCGAAGCGGCACGTAGACACGTCCATTTTGGAACTCAGCGTGTGTGTCCATCTCGACAGGAGTGCTATCGATTTCGGCCTCTTTTTGACCTGACACCAAGGAAATAGAATGCTTGTCATTGTTCAGTGTGACTTTAATTGCGTCGCCTTCCTTTTGCCATTGTACATCATAACCCAGTTTCTCTGTTACGAAACGGATCGGTACTTGTGTAGCGTGGTTGTCATCCAAATAAGGCTGGGCATCCGGAAATTGAACCAGGTCATCGTTGACTTGCACTTTCACGTCCATACTCGCGGCTGCTGCATAAGCATGTCCCGGAAATGGGGAAAGAAAGCCTCCTGCCAAAACTGTGGCGGACACAGCAAGGCACGCTAACCCTTTTGTAAACATATTCAATTGGTAATCCTCCTTCAAAATGAGCCTCCGAGGTTAGTTGACGGGTTCGGGAAGAAGGTTCTCCCTAGTCTGCTCTGCGTACAGAGCAAATATTCACCCCATGTAAATCGTCCCCCGTACCGGCACTTTGTCTGTGCACCGGACTCGGCTTCAAATATTCTATCATTGATAGAATAATGGAAACAACGCCCAAAATATGGTTAGAGGTCTTAGACCATACTGGACTTAGGTCTAGGTACAAAAACAGTCGGGAGTCCGTTTTGACGTGAATCCATTTCGGCTACGATAGTAGCATGAAGATTACGCGAAGGGCGGTGCAATAGTGAGCATGAATCGATCAAAAAGTTGGGCGCTCATTCTGATAGCAGTAGGCTTTCTCATTTGTATGCATCAAATTGGCATGCATTTTCATGTCATGGGACTGCTGGTTCCTGTGGCGATGGTGGGGCTTGGTTATGTGGGGATAACTCATGGCAAGAAGATGGGATGGCTGATTTTTGGTATTGGCGCTTTGATATTAATTACAAAATTATCTGGATTTCTAGCGATCGTGTTTGCAGTGTGGTTGATGTATTACGGCTATCGCTTGCTAAAAAAACAAAATGATTCGGCGGAGTTCAGACTTTAATCAACAGGAACATAGGGGGTGTGGATCATGAGCGTATTTGATCGAATTGGTAAAATGGCCGATATGGCCTGGCAGGAGGCAGCAAGTAAGCTGGACCTGCATGAACGGGGAGGCGGCCACTCCAGCCACGCTGGACACGCCGGAGCATCGCGCGGCATCGCCGAGCTGGAGGAGCGCTACGAGGAAGCGCTGCAGCGTACGATTGAGCTGCGCAAGCAAAGCGTCGACGCGCAGGAGATGGCGCAGCTGCGCGCCGAGCAGGCCGAGCTGGCCATGCGCGCAGGCGACGAAGAGCTGGCGCGCATGGCGCTGCAAGAGAAGCTGCGCTTGGAAGCTGCTTGCGCGCAGTACCGCGCGCAATACGCGAGCAGCCAGGACGTCTGCCTGGCGCTCGCAGACGAGCTGGCGGCGCTGCGTGCCGGCCGCGCAGCAGGAACGGGACAGCCGCGAAGCGGGCTGTCCAAGGAAGAAGCTCGCGAAACATTGCGCGAGCTGGAAGCGACCGGCCGCGAGCTCGGCCGGGAAGCGCTGCAAGGCTTGCGCGTGGCGGGGCGCGTGTCGAAAGAGACGCTGAAGGAGGCTGGCAACAACCTCCAGCAGGAGCTGCGCAAGCTGCAGCAGAATTGGCGCGACAAGAAATAAGCCTCGCGTGATTGTACTGCGCCGCGCACAGTAGGCGGCGCAGCCGGATTCCGGCCTCCATTCCTCATGCTAGAGCCTTGCTGGGCAAGGATTTGCATCTTGGAGGCTGTCCATTCTTATGGTATGCTAGGAATCTATATGAACGAATTAATCGGCAGCCAGAGGAGGTGCAGCGATGGGCGAAGAAACCAAAAACAACCGCAACCGGAATACAGCCCTAGTGCTGATTGGCGCCGGTCTATTTTTGCTTCTGGATCATACGATAGGCTTTTTCCCCATCCTTGCGATAATCCTCGTCTTGCTGGGCATTCATCGGGTCCGTTCCCGCAAAGAGCGCAAAGGCTTTGTGCTCATCGGCGTGGGGGCTGTGATTCTGTTTGGTGATCATATTACGATTGTTTTATCGATCGTTTTGATTTCATTAGGATTCTTTTTCATACGGTCCAAGCAAGTGCATAAAGATGATACCTATATTCAGAAGCAGAAGCTGATGGACAGCGTTCGCTTGGGGCGTGAGCCTTGGATTATGCGCAATAGTTCAACGTGGTACATTATCGGGGAGACGTATATCGATCTCTCGCTTGCCATACTAGAGCAAAAGGAAACAACGCTTATTCTGCAAGGTGTGATAGGCGATGTAGATATAAAGGTACCAGATGATATTGGCGTCTCAGTAGGAGCATCCGTTACATTTGGCCAAATTCAGGTCGCAAGTGAGCGTGAGTCAGGGGTAATGAACAAATTACATTGGCAATCGTCCAATTATGAGAGCTGCGACCACCGCGTGAAACTTGTGCTTTCGTATATTGTAGGAGATATTAAAATTAAAGTGATGTAACGTCTAGAGGAGGTTCAGCGCATATTGGACGGCTATAAACGCAGATTAACGAATATGATATGGCGCAGTATGGCTGAATCGATTATTTTTAGTTTTTTTGTATTTGGCGCTATCATCTATTTTATGAACTCAAACAACCTAATCACACCATTTACGAGCTGGCAAGAAGGTGTGAAATTCGTTTTCATGGCCATCGTGATTATCGGAGGCATTGGCGCAGGGTATGGTTACTGGAACAGCTCACGGATTACACGCCGGCTTGAGCCGCTGATGGAGACGATGATTTTGCTTGAAAAAGGGACCTTCGCCCGTGAAGGCTTCCAGAATGGCGAAGATGAGATCGGGCGTCTCGGCGAGCAGCTCGGTCGCATTATGAAACGTTGGGAGGAGCAGGTTACTTCCCTGCAACGACTATCTAACAATAATGCCGAGCTTGCAGAGAAAGCGAAATTGTCGGCTGTTATTGAAGAACGGCAGCGATTAGCGCGGGAGCTGCACGATGCGGTAAGCCAGCAATTGTTCGCGATTTCGATGACCGCAACGGCTGTTGGCCGGACTTTGGACAAGGATTTCGAGAAAGCCAAACGACAGATTCATCTGATTGAGGAAATGGCTTCCGTTGCGCAATCGGAGATGAGGGCGCTGCTGCTTCATTTGCGGCCTATCCATTTGGAAGGAAAACGATTGTCCGAAGGGCTTGTTGAGCTTCTCAAAGAGCTGGCGGCCAAGGTGCCGATGGCGATTACGTGGGATATGGACGAAGAAATTCGTTTAAATAAAGGCATTGAGGATCACCTGTTCCGGATCGTACAGGAAGCTCTTTCGAATGCATTACGTCATTCCAAAGCGAATAAGCTCGAAGTTAAGCTGCTGCACCGCGCTGACGGCGTTCGTCTGGCAATCCGTGATGATGGTGTTGGTTTTGAACTGGATGCGAAGAAGCTTACCTCCTACGGCATCGTATCTATGAAGGAGCGGGTTAACGAAATTGGCGGCTCTGTTGACATTATTACAGCTCCTGATCGGGGGACGCGTATCGAAATTCGAGTGCCGATTCTAGCTACAGATGCAGTGGAAAGTGTATAGCGGTTTGATTGATGGTAGTGGAAAATAGTTCTGCTGACGAGAGGAGAAGCAAATGGACGATACATTGATTAAAGTCTTGCTTGTCGATGATCATGAAATGGTGAGGATCGGGCTTGCCGCTGTTCTGGGAACGGAAGATGGCATTGAAGTGGTCGGAGAAGCCAGCAACGGGCAAGATGGCATACGGTTGGCCCAGGAATATCGACCGGATGTCGTGCTGATGGATTTGGTCATGGAAGGTATGGACGGAATCGAAACGACCCGGAAGCTGCTGCAGCTGTACCCGGAGTGTAAAGTCATTGTGTTGACTAGCTTCTTGGATGATGAGAAAATGTATCCAGTGATTGAAGCTGGAGCCTTCAGTTATTTGCTCAAAACGTCTCGTGCTTCCGAGATTGCTCAAGCGATTCGAGCCGCGGCCAAAGGGCAATCCATTCTAGAATCCCAGGTTGCCTCTAAGATTATGAACCGTTTCAGACAGCCTAAGGCGGCAGCGGAACCGCATGAAGAGCTGACGGATCGGGAAATGGAAGTCCTGCGGCTGATCGCCAAAGGGAAGTCGAACCAGGAGCTGGCGGATGATTTGTTTATCGGTGTGAAAACTGTGAAATTTCACGTCACGAACGTACTCGCCAAGCTTGGTGTGGAGGATCGAACACAAGCTGCCATCTATGCTTTTAAGCACGGCTTGGCTGAGTAGCAACATGGGACAAGGGAGCGATAAGGATGAATTTTCTCAAGCAATTGTGGAGCTGGTTTGGTTCCATTGCCATTTCTTTTGTTTTAGTCGTATTTCTTGGCGTTTTTGTGTTCCAATCGACCAAAGTAATGGGTCATTCTATGGACCCGACGCTGCATGACAGTCAACGTGTGTATGTATCAAAGCTTTCTCATACATTCAATTACGAACCTAATTATGAAGACATCGTCATTATTGATTCTAGAGTTGATTTGAAGCGGACGTTCAAGAACGACCTGCTGGACAGCCCTCTGCTTAGCTTATTTACAAAAGGCGATGACAAACACGTGTGGATCAAACGTGTGATTGGGAAGCCTGGCGATCATTTAGAGATGAAAGACGATAAATTGTACCGGAACGGCCAATTGCTCGAAGAGCCTTATTTGAATGAGGCGATGAGAGCAAACGGGAACAAGGAGTGGACGGTTCCGGAAGATCACGTATTCGTGATGGGAGATAACCGAAATAACAGTATGGATAGCCGAGTCATTGGATATGTTCCACTCGATCATGTCTTAGGCAAGAAGCTCTTCTAATAAAAAGCGACCCTCTGGGTGAGCATGCGGATGCATGAGCTCATTCCAGAGGGTCGCTTTTTTTCATATCACATCTGTGTATCTAGCAGCAGGCCTCTCATCGGTACCGGCAAGTAGGCTTGGAGTTTGGAACGGTATTGCCCGTAAGGTTTTAGGTCAGAATGGGACATTTGAAACAACGCTTCAGAGGGAACTTGCTGCAGCTGTCCAAGGTTGTTCGCCAAGGTAGAAGCGAAGCTGGTCAGGTTGTCGAGATTTTTTCGAAAGGAGCCGGTCAGGCCGTTGACCTGATCTTGAAGCTCCTGTTCCTGAAACTCGAGGCTTCCATCATTAAGCTTGTTGATGCCGATTTCTTTGAGCGAATACGGCTTAGCGGCTTGTTCTAGCCCGGCAAGAAGGGAACGATTCATGTACGCTGGCGACTCTCGTAAGGACGTCTGAAGTTCATTATATGTATCTACAAATTCACGGATAGGCTCTAGGATGGTTTCACGATTGTTGTCGCCCGGTCTTGCTTGGACCAAGGATTGTGCGGAGAGTTTGGCATTCTGGGCAGTTTGAACGAATCCAGCTACGTTTTTGGCTGCAGCTCTCGCGATTTTTTGATACGGTGATCCCTCGTAAGGCAAATTAAGCTGCTCGCGAACCGTGGTAGATTTACCGCCTGCGATGCCGCGGATTCCGCTAACCCGATAATAATCCTTATGGGTTTGGTAGCTATTTACTGCTGTTATCGGAGGATAGGCATAAATCATTTCAATCACCCCTTTTCACATAAGTCTAGTATATCATTCGTAGGTATTGGGGTAAATTGGGACTTGTCAGATGGAAGATGAGCAACTAGCTGAGTCATTTCTGCCAGGAACAACATAAGATAGCATTATTGCTTCTTGTGGAGGCGATGCAGCGTGATTCGCAAACGGTTAGCTGCTAACGACGATCGGGCGATTCATCGTTTGATTGTTGAACAGTTAGTGCCTTTTTCCAGACAGTATCAATCAGGCGTTTCAGTTACTTTTTCAGAAATTCGCAAGCGGCTGAACCACAACAAAACGTTTGTGGCAGCTAAAGGATATAAACAGCCCTATGGGTTCATTTCGGTTATTCGTAAATCGAACGTGCTGTTCGTCGATATGCTGGCCGTCGATCCTCGAGAGCAGGGGAAGGGACTTGGGAAAGAGCTTATGAAGATGGCTGAGGAGTATGGGAAAAGTGAGCGCTGCCGAACTGCAGAGCTTTTCGTCGATGACAGCAATCCCAATGCCATTGGCTTTTACTCCAGCAAAGGATATGAGATTGAAGAATATCTCCCTGAGCTAAGCTGCTTTCGAATGAAAAAGAAGCTTGTTCGGTAATACTAGGGCTGCTGATGAGCGAGTCATCGGCAGCCTTTTTTTCATTCGCTGAACATAGCAGCAACCCGATCGATCGGAATATCGATGGCTTCTGGGCCGTTCGGGCCGGGAGCTGGACCGCCAAAAAGCGGCATTCCGAAAAAGTTTAACTGTTCGAGTTGCGGCTCTGGGCTGTTTGGAGCTGAGTTTTCATTTTTTGGCTGGACAGATTTCGCTTTGGCAGTGGTTTTACGTTTCTTCTTGGATGTGGTTGAATTAAGCGTTGGGCGAGCCTCTTCATTAAGAATGAGCGTATTTTTCTCCAAGCGGCTTAAAACTCCAAAGATTTGGGAACCATCATTAAGATAAAGCAGAACTGATTTTCCGCACAGGCTTTTGCAAGCTTTTTCGGTGATCGGATGAATGGGCTGCATAAGACTCTTGGCACCTCCGTATTTGTATGTACTGTAGCCTATTCGGAAGGCCCCATTTCGGTATAGACGAATGTCTAGATCACTATAAGAAATTGTTATAGGGAAAGTTCTCAGAAAAGTTGAATAGCTTGACAATTTTAGGTATGCTAAGCATATTAACTAATCCTAATAGAGAAAGAATGATGCATATATGAGTGGAGCTGTATTTTATATTTTCGGGGCAACCGGCGATTTGGCGAAAAGAAAACTATTTCCAGCTTTTTATAGCTTGTATCGCGAAGGGAAATTAGGAGAAAATTTCGCTGTTGTCGGTCTTGCTCGCAGACCTCGGACGAGTGAACAATTCCGTGATGACGTGAAGCATTCGATCCAAGAATTTGCCCGTTACAAAATTACGGATGATGAAGAATGGACTCGCTTCGCAAGCCGTTTCGAGTACATGTCTTTGGACATTAACAATGTGGCCGGCTTCCACGAGTTAAATGTTTTGTCCACAAGACTGGATGAGCAATATCAAACGGGCGGGAACCGCTTGTTCTACCTGGCTTTGGCGCCGGAGCTTTTCGGCAATGTGTCCTACAATCTAAGCGAAGGCGGTTTGCTCAAAACCAAAGGCTGGCACCGTCTTGTGATTGAGAAACCATTCGGCTACGATCTGCCTTCGGCTGAGCGTTTGAACGGTCAACTCCGTCAAGTGTTTGAGGAGAAGGACATTTACCGCATTGACCACTATCTGGGTAAAGAAATGGTTCAAAACATTGAGTTTGTGCGTTTCGCGAACGCCTTCTTTGAGCCGCTATGGAACAATAAATACATAGCAAATATTCAAATTACATTAAGCGAAACAGTTGGTGTTGAAGAGCGTGGCGGATATTACGACCACTCGGGCGCTTTGCGCGATATGGGCCAGAACCATATGCTGCAAATGTTGATGATGATGGCAATGGAGCCGCCTAGCCGCCTGCATCCGGAAGATATTCGCGATGAGAAGGTTAAGGTTCTGCGTTCCTTGCGCCTATTCGAAGATGGCGATGATGTTCGGACGAACGTCGTTCGCGGCCAATATTCCAGCGGTTCCAGCAAAGGCAAAACGTTACCGGCTTACCGTGAGGAAGATTCCGTGAACCCGCAGTCGACGACGGAAACATATTTCGCTGCGCGTGTTCATGTCGATAACTTCCGCTGGGCTGGGGTGCCGTTCTACATCCGGACAGGGAAAAGGCTGCCGGTCAAAACAACCGAGGTTGTTGTTGAATTCAAAAACATTCCGAACAACGTTTATTTGGCTAAAAAGCATGACATGGAACCGAATCTGCTTGTTTTCCGCGTGAATCCGATGGAAGGCATTTACTTGAAAATGAATGCCAAGCAGCCAGGATCGGAAGGCGTCATCGTTCCGGTTGCTATGGACTTCTGCCAAAGCTGCCAAATCGGAATTAATACGCCGGAAGCGTATGAGCGTCTGCTGTATGATGCAGCCCGTGGAGATTCTACGTACTTCACGCGTTGGGATGAAGTGGCGCTGGCTTGGTCTTATGTAGACCGCATTGCTGCGGCATGGAACGAGAAAACGGATGATCTGAAAGAATATCCGGCTGGATCTTGGGGACCTGAAGAGGCGACTAGACTGCTGACGGATGACGGCTTTAAGTGGTGGCCGATCAACGGTCAAAATGAAGGCGAAGTCGATTGGGAAACCGTTCAAAAAACAACGGTTTTAACTTAAGTAAGTATGCATAACATCCAATAGGCGACTGACGCCTATTGGATTTTTTATGGTATAATAGATCTTACGGGGTAAATCCTTACTATTATACTTGGGGTGCGTTTATGTCACGAAGAGCTTTTATAAGATGGCTGCTTGCAATCGGGGCTGCATTGGTTGGAATAAGTGCTTTTTTTAGTCAAATGGTAAAAAAAAGGTTTATGGCGGAAGATCAGCCAGTCGTATCATCTGCTTCACCTGAGCCCGCTCAAGCTGTGGCGCAGCCTTCGGCCGAACCGTTGCCGACAGGTCCGCTAATGTCCTATTTTATATTAAGCGATCTTCATGTCACCGTAGGTGATCCGCAAACCGTGAAGAAATTGAGGCAAGCGCTCGATGACATTACACATTTCGACGGTCCCGTTGACGCCATTATGTTAACAGGCGATTTAACCGATACAGGAACGGAACGAGATTATAAGGAGCTGCGTACCATTGTAAGTGAGTATAAACTTCCTCCCGTTCATGCGAACATGGGGAACCACGACTATTACACAATTTGGATCAATAAAGCGAATAGCTGGGATCAAGCGGCCGTTCCGAACGGCAAGAGCGATGAAGTCAGCCGGGAGCAATTCAAAAAGTTTTTTGGCTACAAAACGCTTTATAATGATTTTACAACGAAAGGTCACTCCATTCTGCTGCTTTCCCAAGAAGCCTATGTCCAGGAGAAGCCGGAAGTCGGTGAAGGCGCATGGTATTCCGATGAGCAGTTGACCTGGTTCAAGGAGCGGGTTAAAGCCCTGTACCAACCAGGCAGACCTTTGTTCGTTATGACACATCAACCGCTGCCGCCAAATGGGACAGATGGGGGATCTCACCAATTAATCCGCGCAATCCAATTCCGCGAAACGCTGAAGCCCTATAAGAATGTGTTCGTCTTCTGTGGACACCGTCATCAAGATTTCCAGAATGGGACTCCACATTATGTGCAGGAAACATTCCATTATTTCCACAATGCCTCGGTCGGCAGAACGCTGAACCGTGCGTATCAACAGGAAGCTAAGAATAAAGCTCAGGGTATTTATGTCCAAGTATTTGCCGATAAGGTCGTCGTACGTGGAAGAGAGTTCAGCAACCGTACGTTCCTTGATGAGGCGAACTGGAGTATTGATTTGCAGAAAGCCCAAGCTTAATCAATAAGCAGCACCTAGAAGCATCTAGCAGTATCCATGTAAAAGAAGAAGGGAATTAAACTAACAAATGACTACGCAACTCACAAAGCTTCTCGAAACGGAAGTCGCTAAGCGGCGCACGTTCGCGATTATTTCTCACCCGGATGCGGGGAAAACAACACTGACCGAGAAACTGCTGTTATTCGGAGGCGCGATTCGCTTAGCCGGAACGGTCAAAGGGCGCAAAGCCAGCAAGCATGCAACGTCGGACTGGATGGAAATTGAAAAGCAACGTGGAATTTCCGTTACATCCAGTGTGATGCAATTCGACTATGAAGGGCACCGGGTTAACATTCTGGATACACCTGGTCACCAAGACTTCAGTGAGGATACGTACCGGACACTGACGGCTGCGGATAGCGCCGTGATGTTGATTGACGTGGCCAAAGGGGTCGAGACACAGACCAAGAAATTATTCCAGGTTTGCCGGATGCGCGGTATTCCGATCTTTACGTTTATTAACAAATTGGACCGCGAAGGCCGCGATCCATTCGAGCTTCTCGAAGAGCTGGAGGAAGTGCTCGGCATTCGATCCTACCCGATGAACTGGCCGATTGGGTCAGGCAAACAGTTCTGTGGCGTCTACGATCGCGGTAAGTCGCAGCTGGAGCTATACAATGGCGAGGATCACAAAGATATTGAAGTTCGCAAGGTCGATGGCGTGGAAGATCCGCTAGTTCGTCAAATTGCAGGTGAATTCTTACATCAACAGCTGCGCAATGACATTGAACTTCTGGACGTAGCGGGTGATCCTTTTGATATGGAAAAAGTGTTGAAGGGCGAGCTTACGCCTGTATTCTTCGGAAGTGCCGTGAACAATTTCGGTGTGCAGACGTTCCTGGAGAACTTCCTGCAGCTGGCACCAAAGCCAGAGCCGCGTAACAGCACCGTAGGTGTAATCGAGCCGACCAAAGAAAAGTTCTCAGGCTACGTTTTCAAAATTCAAGCGAATATGAACCCGGCTCACCGCGACCGCGTTGCGTTCCTGCGCATTGTGTCCGGCAAATTCGAGCGCGGCATGTCGGTGAAGCATGTCCGTATGGGCAAAGATATTAAGCTGGCTCAACCTCAGCAGTTTCTGGCGCAAGACCGCGATATCGTGGAACAGGCATTCCCAGGCGATATCATTGGTTTGTTCGATCCGGGCATTTTCCGGATTGGAGATTCCTTGAGCGAAGGGGAAGCCATTGTTTTCGACGAGCTTCCAACGTTCTCGCCGGAGCTTTTCAGCAAAGTTTCGATCAAAAATGCACTGAAGCAAAAGCAGTTCCTCAAGGGTATCGATCAGTTGACGGAAGAAGGTATGATTCAAGTCTTCACGACGATCGGTTTTGAGGATATGATTCTCGGCGTCGTCGGCCAATTGCAGTTCGAGGTGCTTGAGCACCGGATGAGATCGGAATATGGTGTAGATATTCTGCTGCAGCGTCAGAACTATCAGTTCGCTCGCTGGATTATCGATGATAAAATCGATCCGGGCAAGTTCCGTATTAATTCGCAGCTGGTGAAAGATAAAAAAGGGAATTACGTCGGGCTGTTCGAGAGCGAATATGCACTAAGATCCTCCATGGAAAAGAACCCGAATGCGAAGTTTTTAACGAGTGCTCCATAAGACTCTAAATAATCCGAAGAGGCCGTGCGCCAGAGTAAAATCTGGTGTGCGGTCTCTTCTTTTTTGGTTGCCGATGGACGGTTTGCTTCATACAATAAGTACGGGTTACGAATCCAGGGCGCGCATAGCGAAGCAAGCGCGGACGACGCAGTCAAGCAATTCAGCTGGCAGGCAACGGCGCAATCACTGGCCGACTTCTATAGACTGAAGCAGGAGGAAAGACATGAGAAAAATTTTAAAGAAACGGACGAAGGTTAGATACCCCAGATATGTCATGAGCAAGATTGGCAAAACTAGGGCGGTAGAGGCCACAGCAGTGCTAAGGGACTATGTGCCAACGACGAAATGGATGACAGCAGAGACACTGAAACAAATGCTGGTTCAGCATAAAATGGTTTATATTAAGCCCAATGTAGGTATGTTCGGAAATGGCGTAATTCGTGTGGAAATGTCAGACGGCGAGGGAGAAATCATGCCCTATTCGTATCAGCTTGGGGTTCATTTGAAAAGATTTAAAACATTTGAAGATATGTATGCCTCCATCAAGAAGAAGACGGGAAAAGCACCTTATCTGGTTCAGAAAGGGATTCACCTGTTGAAATATAAAGGGAACCGCTTCGACCTCAGAATTATGGTGCAGCAAACACCTTTGCGCGATTGGGAAACAACCGGCGTAATTGGCAGAGTGGCCCATCCGAGTAAAATCGTAACGAATTTTCATAATGGGGGAACGCTGAAGCCGGTGGAAACACTTTTGCAGAGCTACTTGCCTGCGGGTGAGCGAGATGACTACGTCAAGAAGCTGCATGTGCTTGGGAAACGCGTCGCTAAAGCGATTAATACGAAATACCGGGGAGTGAAGGAAATCGGCGTTGATGTCGCTCTGGACAAAGACCTGCATCCATGGATTCTTGAGGTCAATACGAGTCCAGATCCTTACATTTTCCGCAGACTGCGGGATAAGCGTATATTTGCGAAAATGCGGAGGTACGCCAAAGCATACGGCCGGTTATGAGATCATAACCGGTCTGTTGTCATATCGATGAAAGCTTTGTTCAATTTCGTGAACGGAAACCGGCGGACTTAAGAGATAACCTTGGATGGTCGTGCAGGTGGTTTCTCGCAATATTTCAAGCTGGCTCACTTCTTCTACACCTTCAGCTACCACTTGCACGTTAAGGGCGTGACCAAGGTGAATAATGGCGTTGGTAATCGCTAGATCATCTTTGTTGCTATGTATATTTTTAACGAAGGACCTGTCAATTTTCAAACAGTGAATAGGAAAATGCTTCAGATAATTCAGTGAGGAGTAGCCGATTCCGAAATCATCGATGGAGATAGAGATTCCTTTGTTGCAGAGCTTCTCTAACACCGCTATCGTGTTTTCCATGTTTTGCATAATCGAGCTTTCCGTAATTTCGAACTCCAGATAAGCAGGATCAATGCCGGTTTGTTCAATGATACGAATGGCTTTATCCGAAAAGTTCTCATCCTGGAACTGGCATGGCGAAATATTAACAGCTACCTGATAGCCTAAAATACCGGCATCGAGCCATCTCATCTTCTGGAGGCAAGCCTCGCGGAGCACCCATTCGCCAAGAGGCAGAATCAAACCGCTCTCTTCTGCCAGCGGAATGAACTCGTTAGGCGGAATCATGCCGAGCTTGGGATGGTTCCATCGCACCAAAGCTTCCAGACAACTAATTTTGCCAGTAGAGAGTTCAAGGCGTGGTTGGTAGTATAAGATGAGCTGGTTTTCTAAAATAGCCTTGCGCAGCTCGGTTTCCATCTCCATGGAGCTCGTCTGTTGAGGTGAAAGCATGGAATGGTAGGTGACAAGCTTATTTTTGCCGGTGTGTTTGGCGGCCAGAAGTGCTTGATCAGCCTGCTTCAACGCTTGTTCAGCCGTTGCTGGCGTTAACTCCACGGCACTCATGCCCATACTAACGTTAATGTAACATTCATGTTCCTGAATCATAAACGACTGTTCAAAAAGCTGCTGTACCTGCAAAAGACTTTGGGACAACTGTTCCTGATGGTGTGCGTGTATAACCAGCGCAAATTCATCATCCCCGGATCGCATGGCAAGACTGCAATTAGGAAGGGAGCGCAGTCGATGAGCGACTTCGGCTAACAGAAGATCACCGGACGCGTAGCCGAGTGAGAAATTGATATGTCGAAACCGGTCAATATCCAAGGTAAGAATAGTTTGAATTTGTGCATCGCGTGTAGCTCTGCTATGGCGTTTTACCGCTTTTTTAATCAAAATTAAAAGGTGACTTCGAGTCACTTTTTTCGTACTCCGCCGAGTTGATGAGGCCAAGTGAAGAAGGCGCTGGGCTACATTCATTGTGATCACTCTTCCCACATCATAGTTGTCCATGTAACCTTAATCATAAAACGAAAGACAAGGAATAGGCAATATAATAAATTAGATCATTTTACAGAAATTAGTCGTTTTTTGTTAGTTTTATTCGTTGGAAATTGGCGTTAGTGTCGAAATGTGAGATGAATATTTTTTGGCTGTGACGTATTGACAAAAAGTACTCTTGAATGAGAAAATGTACGCGTGTACATAAACGATTTCAGTAATGAATAATGGAGGCTTCTACATGGTGACTAGAAAAGAGGTTGCTGAATTGGCCGGTGTTTCCGAAGCGACCGTTTCCCGTGTATTTAATGGGCTCGGGCCCATGAAGCCTACTACCAAGGCGCGTGTTCTGGAAGCGGCTAGCCAGCTGAATTATCATCCGAATGCGATTGCGCAAAGCTTTGCACGAAGACGCAGCGGAAATCTCGGTGTAGTGCTTCCTTATATGCCTAAGGTGCATCTGTTCTCAGCGTATTATTTTGCGGAAATCTTAAGCGGGATCGGCGAGCAAGTAAGAGAGCAGGGGTATGACTTGCTTCTATCGTTACTCAAGCCGGATGAAAGCTTGGACTACGCAAGGCTCTACCGATCGCAGAAAGTGGATGCTTGTGTCATTTTGGGCGCAAGAGATACACCGGAGCAGCGAGAATCGCTTCAACAGCTGCAGGAGCAGGGGCACCCCTTCTGTTTGGTGAATCAGCATTTTGAGGGTTTAGCCTTTCACGAAGTGGATGCCGATCATGTCGATGGCAGTTATCAGGCTGTTCGCCATTTGCAGGAGGAGGGCTACAAGAAGATTGCCTTCTTGAACGGCTCGCCGGAGTACTCCAATTCGGGGGACAGACTTCAAGGCTATCTGAAAGCCATGTACGATGCAGGGCTTGAGACGCCACACGAGATGCTGCTTGAAGGCAATTACAGCCGGAAAAGCGGTTATGAAGCAGCGGAGAGGCTTTGGGCGCAGCGGGAGCAGGTGGATGCAGTTTTTGCCGCCAATGATCGCATGGCTATCGGCCTGATGCAAGGGCTTCGGGAAAAAGGTTGGGTGGCAGGTCGCGATTTTGCCGTTGTTGGCTGCGACGACTCCGATGCCGCCAAACTGAGCGACCCACCGCTCAGCAGTATTAATGTGCCATTTTATGAGATGGGAAAAGAAGCGGCACGAGGTGTATTGGCTCGCGTCATGCAGGGGGAAAGTGTGAATTCTCCCAATGTTAAGCTACCAACCCAACTCATCATCCGTCAGTCATCTAAGAGCAGTTCGCTTATATAAGGATAGAACGATTAACCACTTAAGGAGGTTTTCAATGTTATGAAATCATTCAATATTGGTATGGTCGGTTATAAGTTTATGGGCAAGGCGCACAGCCATGCTTATAAGGATTTGCACATGTTTTTCCCGCAGACGGCGGTGCCGAACATGAAGCTCATCTGCGGTCGCGATGAGAACGGTGTCAAAACCGCAGCCGAGCAGTTCGGCTGGGATGGTTACGTCACTGACTGGCGCGAGCTGGTCACGCATCCTGAGATCGACATCGTCGATATTAATGCTCCCAGCGACGCGCACAAGGAAATCGCGCTTGCAGCGGCCAAAGCCGGCAAGCACCTGTTCTGTGAGAAGCCGCTGGCGCTGACCCTTGCCGATGCAAGGGAGATGCTGGAGGCGGCTGAAACCGCTGGGGTGAAGCACATGGTCGGCTTCAACTATCGGTTTGCTCCTGCAGTGCAGCTCGCGAAGAAGCTGGTCGAGAGCGGTCGACTTGGCGAGATCTATCACTTCCGCGCCTGGTTCCTGCAGGACTGGATCGTAGATCCGACGTTCCCGCTGGTGTGGCGCTTGCAGAAGGAAATTGCCGGCTCTGGCTCGCATGGCGACTTGGGCGCGCATCTGATCGATCTAGCGCATTTCCTGGTCGGCGACATGACAGAAGTCATTGGTATGAGCGAGACGTTCGTGAAGGAGCGTCCACTGCCGAGCTCCATGACAGGACTTAGCGCCAAAGGCAGCAAGGATGCGCCGCATGGACCGGTCACCGTGGATGACGCGACGCTGTTTATGGCCCGTTTCGCGAATGGGGCGCTGGGCAGCTTCGAGGCAACGCGGTTTGCAGCCGGTCACCGTTGTACGAATTCTTTTGAAATTAACGGCAGTAAAGGCAGTGTGAAGTTTGATTTTGAGCGCTTGAACGAGCTGCAGGTATATTTTACAAGTGATGATGAGGATGTTCAGGGGTTCCGCCGTGTTCTGGCAACGGATGCGCCTCATGCTTATATGGATGCTTGGTGGCCAACTGGACATACCATCGGGTATGAGCACACGTTCGTGCACGAGGTTGTGGAGCTAATGAATGCGCTTACGGAAGATCGTCAGCCGGTTCCGAATTTTGTGGATGGCGTGAAGTGTCAAGAGGTGCTGGAAGCCGTGGATCAATCCATTGAGCAGCGCCGCTGGGTGAAAATTAGCGAGGTTTAAGCGTTCGTAATCAGAAGTGGGGAGGAGCTTGAGCAAAATGAGTAAACAAGCATTGATTGTCTGGGGTGGCTGGGATGGTCATCAACCTGAGGAAGTGGCAGGGATTTTTGCGGGGGTATTGCGCGAAGAAGGATTTGGCGTGGAGGTATCTGATACGCTGGACAGCTTTAAGGATGCGGAACGCTTGAAAGGCATTGATCTCATTGTACCTGTATGGACGATGGGGAAAATTGAGAAAGAGCAATTGACACCTTTACTTGCCGCAGTGAAAGAAGGCGGAACCGGGATTGCCGGCTGCCACGGCGGGATGGGGGATTCCTTCCGGAATGAAGTCGAATACCAATACATGGTTGGCGGTCAATGGGTCGCTCATCCGGGCAATGACGGTGTTACATATACAGTGCGGATCAAAGATCGTCAGCATTCTCTGACAGAGGGAATCAATGATTTCGTCGTCGTCTCTGAAAAATATTACATGCATGTCGATCCTGCTATTCAGGTTCATGCGGTGACAGATTTCGGCGATGTGGAGATGCCGGTGATTTGGACGAAGACCTATGGCGAAGGCAAAGTGTATTATAACTCGCTTGGCCATCAAGCCAACATTGTACGGATGCCGGAAACACTTGAGCTTATGCGCCGCGGCTTGCTGTGGGCAACACGATAACGAGTAGAGGAGAACGAAAAGATGAGTAAGATGAAGGTAGGTATTATCGGTTGCGGAAATATTAGTGCTGCTTATATGAAAAACGTTCCTAACTTTGAGCATTTGGAACTGATTGCTTGCGCGGATATCGATTTGGATAGAGCGAAGGCGCGGGCGGAGGAGTTTGGTATTCCTCATGCGTATACGGTTCAGGAACTTTTGAATGATGCGAATATTGACATTGTTATCAATCTGACGATTCCGGCTGCCCACGCAGAAGTGTGTATTCAAGTGTTGGAAGCGGGCAAGCACGTTTATGTGGAAAAGCCGCTAGCGGTAACGCGCGAAGAGGGCTTGCGCATTCTGGAGGTAGCTCGTCGTCAAGGATTGTTGGTCGGCAGCGCGCCGGATACATTCCTCGGCGGAGGTATTCAGACATGCGTGAAGCTGATCAATGACGGTTGGATCGGCACACCGATTGCCGCAACGGCCTTCATGATGGGCAAAGGTCACGAGCATTGGCATCCGGACCCTGAGTTTTATTATGCAAAAGGCGGCGGCCCTATGTTCGATATGGGTCCTTATTATCTTACAGCATTAGTAGCTCTGCTAGGACCTATTCGCCGTGTAACAGGCTCGACAGGCATCAGCTTCCCGGAGCGTACAATTAAGAGCGAGAAAAAACGCGGACAGAAGATCACGGTTGAGACGCCAACGCATATTGCGGGCGTGCTTGACTTCCATAGCGGCGCAATTGCTACGCTGGTTACAAGCTTTGATATTATGGGCGGCACGCAGCTGCCGAACATTGAAATCTATGGCAGCCATGGCTCTTTGCGTGTACCGGATCCTAATACTTTTGGCGGTCAGGTGATGATCCGTAAAAATGGTTCCGACTGGGAGCCGATTCCATTATCCCATGGCTATAAAGAAAACAGCCGCGGTTTGGGTGTTGCGGCAATGGCGCAAGCGCTCATCAGCGGTGAGAGTGAAGCGCATCGTGCGAATGGCGAGCTGGCGTACCACGTGCTGGAGGCTATGCATGGCTTCCACGACGCAGCGAGCGAAGGCAAGCATTATGTGATGCAAAGCAGCTGTGAAAGACCGGCACCTTTGTCGCCGAACACTGTGCTGTAGCAATTATTAGTTATTCATTATCCTCCTCTTGGATTAGAGGGGGATTTTTTTGTTTGATGTAGGGAGGGAGCGGTAGAAAATCAAGCTAAATGATTGAAATTGAGCGAAACAGAGAGGTAAATTAGAGGTAGAAAATCCAGTTAATTAGGTGAAGATGGATATATTGTGGGAATTAGCAGGAGTAATCGGCTTTACTTGGTGTGAATAGGTAGAGAAGATCAGGGCTGTCGAATACGAATATGCAGCTAAGGGATTGCATGAAGCAGCCCCCTAGCCGATGGTAGGGATTTGAGGTCAAGGGAGATGCCCTTTTAAGGTTTCAACGAGTTCATTTTGGATATTGGCTTCACTATGCTGCCATATGATTTCGAAAAGCACACCTAGCCCGGGCAATACCCTTTCTTCCCCGCCAATCGAATCTTCAATAATTTCTTGAAGTTCGTCATTGGATTTATTTTGGACTCTCTGGACGATGGCCTGTCTTAATGTAATGTTCATTCGTTCGTGGACCTCGCTTCCCTTTCGTTATCGATACTAATATGCGCAAGTTGATGTCGGTTCATCCTCCACCTCCGCCTCTTTCCGCGCACAGTGAGTTTACAGATCGCAAGTATGTTATAATTTAAAATCATATTGGGAATTTGGAGGAAACGCCAACCTATGAGAAAACAATTTGCCATTATTGGAATGGGAAGATTCGGGTCCAGCATTGCCAGAACGTTGTCACAATTAGGTTTTGAAGTCATGGCCATTGATTCTCGTGAAGAGACTGTGCAAGAGATCTCATCGATCGTCACGCACGCCGTACAAGCGGATTCAACGGATGAAGAAGCGCTCCGGGCCCTGGGAATACGCAATTTTGACGTTGTCGTAGTCGCTATTGGGGAGGACATTCAAGCGAGTATCTTGACCACATTAATTCTCAAAGAGATGGGAATACCTACGGTTGTTGTGAAAGCTGTGAATGACTTGCATGGGAAGGTGCTTAAGAAAATCGGCGCTGACAAGGTCGTTTATCCTGAGAGGGATATGGGACAGCGTGTGGCGCATCACTTGATCTCGTCTAATATTGTTGATTACATAGAATTGTCCTCAGATCACAGCATTGTGGAGATTCAAGCCTCTCGTCATATGATTGGCAAAAATCTAAAAGAACTTGATATTAGGGCCAAATACGGCTGCAATGTGATAGCGATTAAACAGAATGACAAGCTGATCATTCCGCCTAGCGCGGAGGAAAAGCTGCGGTCTGATGATATTTTGGTTGTCGTTGGAAAAAATTCGGATCTTCAAACGTTTGAAGTGACTTTTGCAGAGTAGGTAGAGGAAATGACACATACGGAAATTATGTCTGTTCAAAACGCCCGCGTGAAAGAATGGGCACAGCTTTTGGAGCGCAAGGGTAGGGACAAGCAAGGGAAGTACATCATCGAGGGCCATCATCTTGTGGAGGAAGCGCTGCGTGCGGGAGCCTCTGTCGAAACCGTTATTTTTAGTCTGGAAAAAGGTTTGCCTGAAAGTCTGGCTGCGCTGGCATCGCCAGGTGAGGTAGAATTGGTCGGCGTGAGCCAAGCCGTTCTGGAGAAATGCACGGACACGCAGACGCCGCAGGGCGTGCTGGCTGTTGTTGCTCGGCCGCAGCTGGGCATGGACGAGCTGCTCGCTGGCGAGCATGATCTTGTTGTGGTCCTTGACGGCGTCCAGGACCCGGGCAACCTCGGCACCATCATCCGCAGCGCGGATGCAGTTGGTGCCAAAGCGGTTGTGCTCGGCCGAGGCACGGTCGACCTGTACAATCCCAAGACGATCCGCTCGACGATGGGATCGATGTATCATCTGCCGATTGTGGAGGCAGATCTGGGGCTTTTGCTGCCGCGCGCGCGTGAGCGCGGCGTGCGGCTCGTGACCACGAGCCTGCAGGCGCAGAGCTCGTGTTACGACACGGACCTGCGGCAGCCGACGTGGCTGATTCTCGGCAACGAGGGCCGGGGCGTGTCGCCGGAGGTTGCTGCGTTGTCGGATGTGCAGGTGATCATCCCGATGCAGGGGAAGGCGGAGTCGCTGAATGTGGCCATGGCGGCTACGGTGCTGCTGTTTGAGGCTTCGCGGCAGCGGTTGATGTAGCTCATAGGCATTCATTGCCACCACCGCAAATAATAAACGATAAGGCACTCTCAGAATTTTGAGGGTGCCTTTTTTTGAGCGGTTCCTCCCTGGCCAACGACGAGAACTACAGGGCGCTATTTCATCGAATTAGGCTCTATTTCGCGCGGAGGGGAACTGTGGGCCGCTATTTGTCCGTTTCCTTAAATAAAACGGGGTGAGGTGGTCAAATAAGGTCCTGTGGTTCCGCTTGAACGTGGAAACGGGCTGAATTTGATAGAATAGCGGCCTGTAGTTCCTCAAGGGTGTATCGTTGACAAACTTTGTCTCAAATCAAGAACGCACGAAAGGCGTTTGCTCCAACAGCTTTTGTATGAACATTTGAACAGCCATTGAGGAAGAATTATCTTTATTTTGAATAAACCAGAAATCACGTTCTGTTAGCTTGGGATTGAGAGGGATAGCTGTAATCTCTCCAGCTTCTAACTCTTTGCGAACAATCCAGCGTGACAGAATGGAGATTCCCAAGCCAGCAGCAACGGCTTCTTTAACTCCTTGGCTGCTGGTAAAAACGTACGACCGTTTAACGCGCAAGTCGTTCGTATGGATGAACTTATCGCTATAAGACCGAGTACCGGAGCCATGTTCCCTGAGAACCCAGGTGCAGTCATGGAGCATATCCGGTTTCACGGTCTTTTTGGCGCATAATGGATGATCCGGAGATGCTAGGAGTAGCATTTCATCTTTCATATAAGTTGTAATTTGAATCCCGTTCTGCGAAACTTCTCCCTCAACTAAACCTAGATCAAGTTTGTTGGCTTTCAGCGCTAAGGCAATCTCCTCTGTATTTGCAATTGTCAAAGACAAATCGACCTCTGGGAACTGATTGGCAAAATCCGCAAGCAGCCGCGGCAAAATATATTCACCAATTGTAAAACTAGCCCCAATTTGAATAGACCCTGTTACTTTTTGATGGAGTAAATGGATGTCTTGTTTTCCTTGTTCGTAAAGGGATAGTATTTGCTTAGCCTGCCGATATAAAATCTCTCCTGCGTCTGTAAGAACAACATGTTTTGGCGATCGATGCATAAGTTTGGCATTGAATTCGTTTTCCAGGTTGCGAATTTGTAAGGACACGGCTGGTTGGGACAAGTTTAACAATTCCCCAGCTCTAGAGAAGTTATTTTGCTCTGCTACGGTAACAAACACACGAAGTGCATCTACAATCATTTCCATACCCCCTAGACTTATATTGTACAAATTCTTTGGAGGGGCAACAACTTAATCATAAGTTTTTCTCATGATAAGGATTGAATATTGATATTTCACTTATTATTCAAGTGGCTTTATAGTGAAGGAAGTAAAGGACAACAAAGTTTAACTTGAAGGAGAGGGTGAGGATCATGGATGTCCTATATGCCTTACCAATGAAGCAAAAGGGGCAAGAGTTCGTGCAAGGAATTAGCATAACTTTCGTTCTTGCAGTCGTTGCAAAGTATCTAGGGAGCTTACCGTTTCTCAGTATTATGGGCCAACTTGTGATAGCGATACTGCTTGGCATGCTTTACAGGGGGGTTATTGGGGTCCCACAGCAAGCCATAAAAGGGATCTCTTTCTCAAGCAAAACGCTTTTACGCTACGGCATTATCTTGTTGGGGATGAGATTGAACTTGGTCGATATCGTTCACGCTGGTCCTAAAGTTTTGGCTATTGCAATCATTAATATCGTTTTTACGATTTTTGTTGTTTATGGTATAGCAAAGTTGTTTAAGGTAGAAAACCGCTTAGGCATCTTGACAGCCTGTGGCACTGCTATTTGCGGGGCTGCTGCAGTTGTAGCGATATCTCCGCAAATTAAGGCGAATGATAATGAGACAGCTATTGGAGCCGCGACAGTTGCTATTCTGGGTACCATTTTCACACTACTCTATACGATTCTATATCCGATCCTAGGCTTAACAGCAAAAGGGTATGGTATCTTCTCTGGGGCAACCCTTCACGAAATTGCGCATGTCATCGCAGCGGCGGCTCCCGGAGGTAAAGATGCCGTTGATCTGGCTGTTATTGTGAAATTAACACGAGTTGCTCTACTGGTACCAGTGGCCATCGTGCTTGGCGTCTGGACGAACCGCACTGAGCGTAAGAAAAATACGGTCGTCCAAAAAGCAAACTGGAGATCCATTCCGATTCCATGGTTTATTCTAGGTTTCCTTGTTATGAGTGGAATAAACACATTAGGCATCGTGCCAACTGAGTTTACCAACCAAATCATCCTTCTTGCCTATTTCCTGATTGCGATGGCTATGGCTGGTCTTGGGCTTAATGTTGATTTGGCCACGTTCCGACGCTTGGGGATGAAGTCGTTTGCTGCTGGTTTTATAGGGTCTGTATTGCTTTCAATTTTAGGCTATCTTCTTATTGATCTGTTTGGATTAAAGTAACTTGGATTACTGGTGATACCTTTCTCCATTCTCGTTTTTAGGAGGATATTAATAATTCATCTTCACTCTAAAAGGCCTGTAAAAGTTACGAATGTCCTGAGCCAGAAGCTCGGGTTCTTCCATAGCGGTAAAATGTCCGCCACGGGGCAGCGAAGCCCAGTGAATGACATTTAGGTTGCGTACTGCCCATTCCTTGGGTGGCAGCAAAATATCGGCAGGGAACAATGCGATGCCTGTCGGTACTTCTATATAGCCCAATGGTGGTAAAGAATGTGAATTTTCATAATACATCTGTGCTGACGAACCGATCGTGTTCGTAACCCAATACAACATAATATGAGTGATGAGTTCATCCTCATTGAATTTCTGCTGCAGGTTACCATTGCAATCGCTCCATGCACGATATTTTTCAATGATCCAGCCAGCCAAGCCTACCGGTGAATCAGTTAGTCCATAAGCAAGGCTCTGTGGTCTTGTCGATTGAAGGGACATATAGCCACCTTCCTGAGTAATCCATTCGGAGGCGTTTTTCTTGTATTGCCGTTCTTCTTCTGTAAAGTTCGCCTGATCAGATGAAGTCATGAGGCTCCTTATTATGCCAATATCGGTTAAGTGGATGCCGTATAACAGTTCAGGATGGTTTGATGCCAGATATCTTGTAACTCCTGACCCAATATCCCCACCTGCGGCAGCAAATTTGTGGTACCCTAATTCTTCTGTCATTAGCTTAGCCCACATCTCCGAGACGCGAAAACTGTTGATGCCAGAATGTTTAGGGTGACTAGAGAATCCAAACCCAGGTAATGAAGGGACAATCACGTCAAAAGAATCCTCAGGGTTACCGCCGTAGCTGGCAGGATCGGTAAGAAGAGGAATGATCTTTTGATAACGAAGGTAACTGTCGGGCCATCCGTGGGTAAGAATAATGGGCATTGGATTCGGTCCTTTACCACGTTCATGTACGAAGTGCACGTCTATGCCGTCAATATTGCAGCAAAACTGGGTCAAGCGGTTCAAATTGGATTCTTGCGCGCGCCAGTCATAATGTTCTTTCCAATATGAAATGAGCGACTTTAAATAACTTAATTCTGTGCCTCGTTCCCATCCCGCGTTTTCTATTTGATCTGGCCAACGCGTGTGATGCAGTCTGTATGTTAGATCGTCAAGGATCTCGTCAGAGACATGAATATGAAAACGTTCAATAGCCATTGTGGTTTTTCCCTCCTTTTGTTGGTACAATCGCTATTATATCTCTGACCCTTGTCTGGTACACTGCCATTAATGAAGTATTTAACTATAATATTTGATAGGTGATTGCTATGCCGCAAATAGATCGACACAAAAACCGAACCGTGAATATTGAATTTGCCGCAGTGGAGGATTTCAGCAAACTTCCTAATCCTGAACGTCTTACGCTGATTCTTATTACGTCAGGAAGTATGAGCGGGACATTAAATGAAAGGCCGATTTCCATTGCCGCTCCTGGTATTCTTTGCTTAGCTGAAACAGATGATATGAAAGTCATGGAGAAACAAAATATTGCTGCACAATCCTTTCATTTTCATTCCGAATTTCTGAACACCACAGTTCTTTCCGATACGGAGGGCTATGTTCCGACGGGGCCGCGAATACAAACAGGTCATTCACTTTTTCAAAGAGATGATCCATATACAACGATACCCCGCGTCACCGAGAAGGCATATCCGCTTTTATTTGAATGGTTTTTTATACTGGGTATGGAAGTGCAGGCGCAAAGTGATTTAAGCTGGGTGTGCAGAGTAAAAAGATACCTCATTCAAATATTGGGTTTGCTGGAGGATTTAAATCGAAATCGAGAACAATCACCTGTTGATTCCGTGTTAGAATATATAGAAATGAACTATTCCAGAAAGATTTCTCTAGAAGATCTGACGAATTGCGCTCTTTTAAACCGTGTGACCCTGAATAAAATGTTTCAGGAAAGGTGCGGAAATACAGCAATGGGTTACTTGCTGTCACATCGTTTGAAAGTTGCATGTGAGCTTTTAACTCATACAGGTATGAAGCTTGATGAAATCGCACGCGCTACAGGATTTGAGTATGACACATACTTTATCAAGCAATTCACGGCTAAAAAAGGCATCTCACCTACAAAGTATAGGAACACTACTCGCAAGTTCGCCACAGTACAATAGAATTCATATATAGAAGCCGCCTAGCTGCGGTTTTTTGTTTTATAAAGACATGTGTTTTTTTACATGAGCAGAACCTAAACGGCCGAGTGAAAAATTAGGGCATCGGTCATCGATTTATTTAGACTTCGTTTAAGTACGTTGGTAAGATAGAAATAAGGATTCATGTAAATTTTTAATTAGATGTTTGAGTATTCACTCGGGTGGTTATTAGGAATAAATCCTGTTAAGAAAAACTTAAGAATTAGTTCACAATAACTTTAATAAACTTCATTATGATGGGACTAATCTTAGATGTATTTCACAAACCAATTATCAGGCAGTGTAGACTAACTCACTGGAGGAAATGCGAATTGACGACAAAATTACCTCGGATTCTAGTACTTACTGCGAGTTATGGCGCGGGGCACGAACTAGCCGCATACGCGATTAAAGAGTATTGTCGCCGATATGGCCTTGCCCAAGTGCAAATCATTGATTTGATGAAAGAAGCTCATCCAGTCCTGAATAAAATATCCACCTCTGTTTATATGAGCAGTTTTCATGCTGCAAGATTTGGTATCCATTATTATGGTTGGAGTTATTATTTGACTCAAAAAAACAATGCCTATAGTCCTGTTCTTGCTGGTTTGAATCGGTTAGGAACCAAACAATTGTTTGAGATTATTCAAAGAGAACAACCGGATGGTGTTATCAATACATTTCCGTATGGGGCTTCTCCTATTGTAAGCAAGCTTTTCGATATTCCAACGTTCACGATCATGACGGATTATGTCATTCACGCAAGATGGCTTCATCCTGCAATTGATAAATACTATGTGGCAAGTGAAGATTTGAAAGCAAATATGATCGAGAATGGCATCAGTGAAAAGGGCGTAGAAGTAACGGGGATACCCATCCGAGATGCTTTTGAAAATAATAACTATCCGAATGAGAATATTAACAATAAAATGATACTTATTATAGTTGGTGCATATAGTCAATTAGACCTTACCGCTAAAATGATAAAAAGTCTTGAGGGTATAAGGAATTGTCCGATTACAGTGGTATGTGGCCGCAATGCTAAGTTGAATCAACACCTGACAAAGCAATTTCAAAATAATAGCAGAGTCACAATTCTGGGTTTCGTCGAGCGGATGGATGAACTCATGGCTTCCGCCACATGTATCATTAGTAAAGCAGGAGGATTAACATTAGCTGAATCTCTTGCTCTAAAAGTTCCACTTTTTATCTATCGGCCGTTCGCTGGTCAAGAAAAGGATAATGCCACTTATTTTTATGAAAAAGGTATTGCATTTATCAGCTATTCTATGAGTGATCTCGTCAACCAAATTCGTCAATTTATAGATAATGATATTTGCGTTTCTCTAGTAAAAAACAAAATGGAATTCTTACATCATAGAAAAGCAGCAGAACGGATCGTTACGGACGTTCTTAGTACGATTTTTGGACGCAGGAGAGAACAAGCGATATTGAATTCACCCATGATTTAAACAATCCTCTCTAGAAAGAATGTGATTGGCTTGCATACATTGTTATGGTGCATCTTTATCGTACTGCTTCTATATACAATTTTGCCTACGATTATCGTTCGTTTACTTTGTCTGTGGGTGTACAAAAAGAAAGTGAGCAAAGACGGCATAGCTTTAACCTTTGACGATGGTCCTGATCCGGAGTTTACGCCGCAATTGTTGGATCTTCTCTCCAAATATCAGATCAAAGCCGCGTTTTTTGTACTTGGGTCCAAAGCGGAGAAGTATCCAGAGATCATTCTACGTATTCATCGTGAAGGTCATCTGATCGGCATTCACAATTACGTCCATTGGACAAATGCCCTTATGACCCCCAAAAGAGTTCGAAAGCAATTAAATGATTCTGTAGAAGCGATTGAGAAAATTATTGGGGTAAAGCCGATTTATTATCGTCCTCCTTGGGGAATTATTAATGTCTTTGACCTATTCTTAGTGAAGCAATATCGTTTGGTTCTCTGGTCGTTAATGGTAAAAGATTGGAGAAGCAGGGGAGGCAAGAACCGGATAAGGTCAACCTTACTATCCAAACTACAAATGAATCATATCATCGTGCTTCATGATAGTGGGCAGACTTTTGGGGCGAATCGAGATGCTCCTCACTATATGTTGAAAGCCCTTGAAGACTTCCTCGAAATATGCAAACAGCGAAACTTTCCTTTTCTACCCATAGATACCTATTTACAATTACTACAGTTTAAGAAGAGGCAGCCAAGTGGGCTTGTGAAGAAATGTCTCGTTTTCATCTGGTTAAAATGGGAACGCATGTTCAATTGGTTATTCAACATTCGGCCAATTGATGTGGATAATCAAATTTTCTATAGCCGCGTGTGCAAATATCACGGAAAAACGATCGATTTGGGAAGTGGGGAGGCGTTGACTTCCGGAGATCTGGTTGTTGAACTTCATTTTAATAATGAAAAGCTTCATCAATTGATTACGGAATCTAGCTCTATGTTCCAACTTGCTGTCAAAATGAAACATGATGTACAGAACTTTCTGCCCACACTGGCCCAACGTATTCACAGCATGCCCCAAAAAGTCAAAGCGATCTACGGCATCACTATGATACACAGAGGTTCCAGACAATTAGGTTTTACCGTGACAGAATTGCCAAAAGGTTTGTTTAGCAGATTTACACAGATTTATTTAAAGACCTTATTGTATGTTCTTCATCCTAACGGAAGAGAACGATTAAAACTGAAAAGTGAACTATTGTCTCCAAGAATAGCGACTATTTCTACTGAGGAACTCTACAAAAAATACGCGGCTACTGTGGAACCTATGCCGATCTCAGAGCATGCGATTTCGCTCAGTCAGGAAGTTTTATATGAAGCAAACAGGACCTAACACGAAGCTTTTTAGCGTTATAAGTATACTTGTCATTGCAGGTATCTCAGGTTATTATCTGTATCTTGTTCATACAGGAGATGCAGATGGGCTCATTCATCGTATTCGTGATCTTGGGTGGATAGGCATTATGATTGGCATCCTTGTACAATCTATTGTAAATATTCTCCCGGTACCTGGAGAGTTCATCTCTATCGCGCTCATGGAGATATATGGTGCCGTTTGGGGCGGGGTTTATTCGTGGATAGGCGGTGTACTGGGCGCGGTGGGTGCACTGTATGTAACCAAATGGATAGCAAAGCCTTTCTTCGGTAAATTAGCGCAGCCATTTCTACAAAAAGTAGAAGAATTCACCGAAAGGCATGAAACGTTTGGTCTTTTACTCATTCGGTTCGTCCCGTTGGTTCCGTATCATTTTGTGAATTATGCGTTGGGCTTTTTGAAAATCAACATTTGGTCGTTTATCTGGACTACTGGTTTGGGCATACTCCCCTTTACGATCGCAATGAGTGGTCTTTATGCGGGGGTCCGTAATGGTTCACTCTTATGGGGAGCTATTGGGATCGTCATATTTATAGGATTGCTGGGAGTAAGCCTGCTGATAAAAGGAAGGCGGAGACGTGTTTCTGACCGTGTGTAAATTCGGTTTTAATTAGTAATGAAAAGCACTTCACTTTGAGGATACTTTGGAAAACTCCGGTTTAATCCAAAGTTATTCTTTAGGGAGGTGCTTTTTTTGTATTTGTTCTAGAGCTTGTTGTTTTGAAGATTTTCGGCGATGACAAATTGTATGTAAATGCGATTGTACTATTGGCTAATCCTAGTAAAGGCGTCAGTAGATGATTTTTTAAATTATAAATACTGGAAATATGTACCTATAGATCGATTCTATGCTAACATTTCTTATAGAAAGGAGAGGTTGCATGAGCACTAGCAAAAAGAAAATTCTAATTTCTTTAACTCCTTTATTATTGATCTTGTTCTGGTGGTTTTTTCAGGGATATATTCGAGGATACGAAATAAACGTGTGGTATCAAAACAATGTTATGTTACTAGAAGCTGAGGATGAAATCAGTTCAATTAAAGGTGAATCAAAGAGTTGTGAGAAAGGAAAGGCGTTTCATACGGAAAATGTAATGTGTTATTTGAAAGTAAAAACAAATGCTGTATCCGCACAAATGCTAATAAATAAATTTAAAAATACAGAAGGAGTTATGAGAGCGGACTTTCTTGGCGACTTAATTAAGGAATTTAATGATTGAAAGATCGTGAAATTATGGCAAGTTATTATCAAATTCCCTCAGTCCAAACGAAGTACAACTCGTAATTTTTTCAGATGGTGAATGGGAGAACATTCAAATAGAAGTCAAAGAGGACGATGACATATTTGACTTTGAACCGCAATTTGAAGCCTGGTGATGCCCATTCTGTGAAAATATTTATTATTTCAAAGGGAAAGAGCTTATTAAGTCATATATCCTAAAGAAAGAATAACACCAAGAACGCCACCCGTTCTTGAACCGTTCTCCTCTCTAATTACCGCATCAAGAACGGATAGCGTTCTTGCATTTTCATTCTCTATTGAACCTAAATCCCAACTCAGCATTGACAATATAGTTCAAGAAAGTTATTATATTCTTTGTTGATTTATGTAACTGAAAAGAGGTGTTTTGACAATGGCTGTTCCTCAAAGGAGAACGTCCAAAACACGTCGCGATAAGCGCCGTACTCACTTTAAACTGGAAGTACCAGGAATGGTGAAGTGTGAACAATGTGCAGAATTGAAGAAAGCACATCATGTTTGCAAAAACTGCGGTTCATATAAAGGTAGAGAGATCGTTAAAGCTCAATAATAATATGAATTGCACCGGAAATGACACTTCTAAACAATTAGGGTGTCATTTTTGTATTTATTCATTGACGTTTAATCTTCCGAAATGGAGGGACTTATGCCTTCGCGATACTCATCATTTCTAATTAAACTGCTGATTACGACCTCACTGATTAGCGCGGTGCCTTTGCTGTGCCTGGGTGTATACGCTTTCTTTCAATCGACTTCCACAGTTCAGGCCAAGGTGAACGAAGCGAATGTGTTCATTTTGCAGCAATCACAAAGCCGGGTTGAGCAGATTCTGAAGGTAATCGACCAGGTTTCCGGAAGATTCGCGGAGACGCCGTTTGTCATCAATTCCGTGGCGAAACGCATGGAGATTGAAGATTTTCAAGATATCGATCTGCTGGTAAAAGGGCTTCTAGGCGTTCAAACCTATGAATTAGGTGTGAAATCAGCGGAGCTGCACAGTCTGCAGAACGGTTGGTATATCAAAGACGGCGGCTTTTATTTTGGCACGGACACTGCGAAAGCATCGAATGCACTTGCCTATGTCTATACATCGCGGTGGCTGCCTGACCAGGATGCTTCTTTTGCAGGAATCAAACTTGTGAAAACGATTCCACCTCTGGCTGCCGAGCCCAAAGGGTATTTATTCGTACGCATGTCGAACACGGAGCTCTCCAAGCTGCTGACGGGAGGTTTCTCAACCAGGGAAACGATGGTCTTGGATGACAAAATGAACATTATTATTCACAGTGATCCAGCGAGGATTGGCCAAAGTGTTCTTGCCGAGCCGTGGGCCAAGGAGCTGCAGCAATCAGGCCATACACAAGGTTATGTGAATAGTACCTTATCGGGACAGCCATATAGCGTGATTTATAATCAATCTCGCTACAATAATTGGACCTATGTGTCGGTCATCCCGCTGGAGGAAGCAAGGAAGGAATCCGCTGCTATCGGATGGGCGACGTTAACGGCATGCATTGTGCTGCTGCTTTTTGCCGCGCTGCTGTCTTATTGGGCTTCCAAGCGGATGTATTTCCCTGTACGCAGTCTCATGGAATTCACGATGCGCCATAGTAAGCCGCAAAGCGGCGGGTCTGCCGTGAAAGATGAGCTGCAATGGATTGGCACGCAGGTGGCCTCGCTCCATCAGTCGAAGGAGCAGCTGGAAGGGCAGATGAAGATCCAGGCCGGCCAACTGGTGGACTACTTCATGCTGAAGCTGTTCCAAGGCGAGTTGTACCGCGGCGAGATGGAGGAGAAGGCGGAGCGGTTCCAGCTGCCTGTATGGAAGAACTACGCGGTGCTGGTCCTGCAGATCGATACGCTGGATCATACGAGATACCGTTCCAGTGAGCAGGATCTGCTGCTTTTTGCAATTAATAATATGGCCGCAGAGCTGATTGGGATGCCGCAGCGTATCCATGCGATGCCTATTGGCAATTATCAGGTGATTCTGGTCGGCAGTGATACGGACAACCATATGGAGCTGCTCAGTGAATGGAGTGCCTTGGCCATGTCAGTGCAAAGTGCCGTAGACGAATATTTGGGACTGAAGGTAAGTATCGGCATCAGCAGGCCTTATGACCAATTGTTTGCGACCTCAGTAGCATTTCTCGAAGCCAAAGAAGCGCTGCAATACCGGATTCGACTTGGCGAAAAAGCAATCCTGCATCTCGATGACTTGAAGCCCAAACAAGCCTCAAGTCACTATTACCCACACCATCTGGTGTCGGAGCTAACGCAGGCTATTGCGTTACTTGATAAGGACAAGGCCGAGGAACTGCTGCATCAGTTTATACAGGACGTTCTACGCGTAGAGACGGATTCAAATGTTTACCGAATGTCTTTTGCCATGCTGCTGACAGATCTCATCCGAGTCTTGTACGACATGGGGGATACGGGGGAGCTCTCGTTTCCGGATCAACGGAATGCGTATGAGCACATGTTCCGACTGAAGACTCCGCAGGAAATCGAAGTGTGGTTTAAAGCGCAGATGATTCATCCGATGATGGAGCTGACCCGCAAGCGTCACGAATCGTCCGGTAAAAGCATTTCCCGCTCGGTCATGGATCTCATCCTTGCCCATTATGACAGTGAACTAACGCTGGAGCTGTGCGCGCTGCGGTTGAACTACAGCACTCACTATATCCGCCGGATGTTCCGGAAGGAAGCGGGAATGAGCTTTAGTGAATACTTGGCGGGATACCGCCATGATATGGCCAAAAGCTGGCTGAGCAGCACGGAGATGAAGATCACAGACATTGCAGAACGCTTGCAATACACGAACGCGCAAAATTTCATCCGCCAGTTCCGCAAACTGGAAGGGATGACGCCGGGCCAGTACCGGGAGCAGCGCAGGGATGCGATTGGTTGACGAGTTACAATTTTAAAGAGGTTGTTCCCATACCGGGGACAGCCTCTTTTTTGCGTTCAAAAATGATTACCCGGAGGGCCGCTAATGATTATAAATGCTCGCTTAAACAGCCAATAAGCAGCTCATTCGCAGATGGAGCGCTGCTGATTATTGCAGGCAATTTGCGATCTCGATACGCTAACGATGTCAAAACAAACGAGGAGGACGAGTCAACGTGGAACTGACTTCCAGACCGGTAAAAGCGGATACGGCTGCGAGAAGCAAAGCCCGCACGAGAATCAACCGTTTGCTGAAAAACAAATGGCTGTATGCGATGGCGCTTCCTGGCATGCTCTACTTTATTATTTTTCGTTATTTCCCCATGTGGGGGTTGTTGATTTCCTTTCAGGACTATCAGCCGGCACTTGGGATGCTGCACAGCAAATGGGTAGGTTTCAAACATTTTGAGAGGTTCTTTTTTGACGCTTCATTCGGGATGCTGTTCAAAAATACGATTATTCTCGCCGTATACAATCTGGTCTTTTTCTTCCCGCTGCCGATTATTCTGGCCCTGTTATTAAATGAAGTGCGCAGGGAAGTTTTCAAACGCAGCATTCAAACGATTGTCTACATTCCCCACTTCGTCTCCTGGGTGGTTGTGGTTGGGATCTCCTACATCTTTTTCACGACAGAAGGAGGCATCGTCAACGACCTGCTCGTTTCATTGGGCCTGCCGAAAATGGAGTTCCTCATCTCAAGCGAGTGGTTTCGAACGATGATCGTTTCGCAAGTAGTTTGGAAGGAAACAGGCTGGGGAACGATTATTTTCTTGGCAGCGCTGGCCGGGGTGGACCCGCAGCTGTATGAAGCGGCAAGAATCGATGGGGCGAACCGTTTCCGCCAGTTGTGGCATATTACGCTTCCTGCGATTCGCAGTGTCATTGTCATTTTATTTATCCTTCGGTTGGGATCGTTCCTTGATACTGGCTTTGAACAAATCTTCTTAATGCTGAACGCCATGAACCGCGAGGTAGGCGAAGTTTTTGACACCTACGTTTACAATGTCGGGATTCAGCAGGGCCAGTTCAGCTACAGTACAGCAGTCGGATTGTTTAAGTCGATCATTGGGCTGGTGCTGGTGGTTGGGGCCAATCGGTTGGCCAAAAAATTCGGCGAAAGCGGCCTGTATTAAGAAGGGAGTCATGTTCAATGATCAACAAAAGCATAGGCAGCCGCGTCTTTGACGGCTTCAATTACACGTTTCTGGCGTTGTTTGCTCTCGTCACGCTGCTGCCGTTTATCTACATCATATCGGTTTCATTTGCAGAGCCGGAAGAGGTGCTCAGACGAGGATTCATCTTGTTCCCTACTTCCTTCTCGCTGGAAGGTTACCGCTACATTTTCTCGACACAAACGATTGTGAACAGCCTATTCGTGACGATCGGCATTACAGTGGTCGGTACCTTTATCAATCTTTTGTTCACCTCACTGCTCGCCTATCCGCTTTCGAGGCAGGATTTTGAAGGAAGAAAGCTGTTTATGATGCTGATCGTTTTCACCATGCTGTTTCACGGCGGGATTCTGCCAACGTTCCTGGTCGTTAAGGCGCTTGGCATGCTGAACAGCTACTGGTCCCTGCTGATTCCCAATGCGATCAGTGCGTTTAACCTCATCGTCGTTGTGAGCTTTTTCCGTCAACTGCCCGAGGGACTTGAGGAAGCGGCCAAAATTGACGGCTGCAGCGATGTGGGCTTGCTTTTCCGAATTGTGCTGCCGTTATCGGCGCCAGTGCTGGCTACGTTTGCCTTGTTCTATGCGGTAGGCCACTGGAACACCTTTTTCAACGCAATCATGTACATTAACGATTCGAAAATGTGGCCGATCCAAGTCTGGCTGAGGCAAATCGTCATCTTATCCCAAGGCGGTATCGGGGATTCAACGCAGTTTGATCAGAACTATATTGCGCCTCCATCGCAGATCATTAAGATGGCCGTAATCGTCATTTCAACGGTACCGATTCTGCTCGTCTACCCGTTCCTTCAGAAGCATTTTGCCAAAGGAGTCATGATCGGTTCTGTAAAAGGTTGAACAGGCTCCCGAAAACTATTGTGATTGGGAAGCATTCATATAAAATAAGACTATGGGGAGGCATTGCCACAATGAAAAAATACGCGGGAATGAGAAAAAGCGGTTTGGCTGCAATGGGAATGATGGTTGGCGCTGCTGCGCTGCTGGCCGGTTGTGGAAACGAAGCGAGTCCAGCTGCAGGAGGGAATGCGGGTACTAGCAGTGCTCCCGTAAGCAAAGAGCCCTTGAAGTTAAGTGTCATGACACTCATGTATGCAGAGCCGCCCAAAGCGGACAGTGAAGTGCAAAAGCAGATTGAAGCTTATACGAACACGAAATTGGACATCTCCTGGGTCCCCAACTCTTCCTACAAAGAAAAGGTTAATGTCACGATTGCTTCCGGCGAGCTTCCCAAGGCGCTGCTTGTGCAGAACAACAAGGATTCGAACATTTTGAGCGCGGTGCGTGCCGGCGTGTTCTGGGAAGTAGGTCCTTACCTCAAGGACTATCCGAATCTGTCTAAAATGAACCCGGCTGTTTTTGACAATATCAAAGTGGATGGCAAAATTTACGGCTTATTTCGTGCCCGCGATTTGTCCACTTATGGGGTTATTTTCCGCAGCGACTGGTTGAAAAACGTAGGCTTAAGCGCACCGAAAACGCTTGATGATTTATATAACGTTTTTAAAGCGTTTACACTGAATGATCCGGACAAAAACGGCAAAGCGGACACCGTTGGTTTGACGGAAGAGAAAACGATGGATGGTTTTGGCGTCATCGCCTCCATTATGGGGGCTCCGAATTCCTGGGAAGTGAAGGATGGCAAATTAAGTCCTGATTTTCTAGCGCCAGAGTATTTCGAAGCGATGAAATTTTATAAAAAGCTTTACGACGAGAAGCTCATCAAGCAGGACTTCCCTGTTCTGAATAATCAACAGAAGAAAGACGATATCAACCAGGGCAAAGCTGGAGCGGTAATCTCGAATATGATTGACGGAGCAGGTTATCAGGCATCGCTATCCAAAACGTTCCCTGGCTCGGATGTGGACGTCGTCTCCCGGATCACAGGGCCCAAAGGCGAGAGATTGCCGGGCGGCGTAGGCTATAACAGTGTATTTATGTTCCCGAAATCAAGTGTGAAAACCGAGGCGGAATTGAAACAGATTCTAGGCTTCTTTGATAAAATTTCCGATCAGAAGATGCTGGATTTGCTGGGCTGGGGCATCGAGGGCAAACACTATAAGATCGAAGACGGTAAGCCGGTATTTTATGATCAAAAGCTGCAGGACACCGAAGTAGGCTCCAGTTATCTACAGCTTCAAGTCGCGAAGTATACGGCGAAAACGACGGGGAAAGAAACGCCTCTGATGGAGAAGTACGGCAAAATGATCAAAGAAAACGAGGCCATCGCGGTCAATAACCCGACGAATCCGCTCGTTTCCGAAACCCAAACGACCAAAGGCAGCGAGTTGAAGCCGATTATTGACGACGCCCGCACGAAGTATATCCTAGGCAAAATCGATGAGGCAGGCTGGAAGCAAGCGATCGAGCAGTGGAGAAAAGCCGGCGGCGATAAAGTTATTGAGGAGTTCAGCGCGCAATACGCGAAGAGCGGCAAGTAAGATTGTAAAATAGCAGAGGCGCCCATGAAGGTAGAGAAATTCTACTTTCGTGGACGCCTCTTATGCGTATGGCAGTTCAATTCCATCCTTTAGCAACAATGGGTTTCTTCTTCGTCTTTTTGAATAATCTATAAAATAAGCCGAGTTCTTTTTTCCGTTTGAGAGTGAGTTTGATCCCTTCCAGCAGCAGCATTGATCTAAGTTCGTCGCGACGGTTTAACGTATGCAGTCTTTTGATAAATAGCTTGTCCATGCGAACATCCCTCCCATTCATCTACCTCCATTATAAACGGAATCTGCGAATTTGATTGTCGCTTTGTAGAGAGGGATTGCACTTGTTTTGTCGAAAATGGAGCGGGTAGGCCTCGATTTCCTTCAAGTCCCTATAGGCAGATGAATCACAGTGCAGTATTATCTAACGTAGGGTGATATCATATGTTCATTTCTCCTATGCTTTTGCAAGACGCCAAAGATAATAGACCTTATAACAGTAAACATCATGTGGCAGAACTGAAGTTAGACGGTTTCAGGTGCATTCTTTCTAATTTAGACAAACTCTATGTATATACGAAAGACAATCAATTGGTAACGCATAAATTTCCTGAGTTGTTCCAATGCCCGATTCACGAGGGAACGATCCTTGACGGTGAATTGGTTATTTTGGATGATCAAGGTAAACCGGACTATGAAGCGATGTCAGCCAGATTTTTAAACCCGACAGACTTATCACCTGTTGTATTTTTTGCATTTGATATTTTAAAATACAAGGGAATTGATGTCACTGAATTACCCTTGCTTAAACGCAAGGAGCTGTTGGAGCAAGCTTTCATCGAGAATGACAGGTACAAAAGGGTGAAGGTTTACGAGGGTAAAGCAGTGGATTATTTTGAGAAAATCCGGCAGGATGGGCTTGAGGGTATCATTTTGAAGTCGAAAAAAGAACATTTCAAGTACGAGAGCAACAAACGCTCCAGGCAATGGCAAAAAGTGATTAACTGGACTTATGCAGATGTCTATATTTCTGGTTACAGGAAAAATAACTTTGCTTTGCTGGCGTCCATTGATTCAGCAAATGGTTTGAAGATTCCGGTTGGGGTGATTGAGACCGGGGTAACGCCTCAACATCAGAAGGCGCTGGATGGCGTGAAGCACCGATTAGTCTACAAAGAGGACAATCATTTTGCTTATATGGAACCGCGGCTAATGGCCAAAATCAAGACGAAAAACTGGACGAGAAACGGAAGGCTTCGTTCGCCGGTTTTCATGGAATTTGTGATGTAAAAAAAGACTGGATCACCAAGGAGGAAGTGGTGGTGCAGTCTTTTCTTTGTTCATTACATGCGTCTAAAATTACCTGTGCTGTTGCCGCTTAGCTGTTGCTCAGCGATTTGAATCAATCTTCTCGTAATGTGTCCGCCGATTGCGCCGGTATCGCGAGTAGCCATGTAGCCGTAATACCCGTCCTGAGGAATCTGAATACCTAGTTCCTGAGCGACCTCATATTTCATTTGCTCAAGAGCTGATTTTGCTTGTTGCACAAGTAATGTATTGCTTCTACTGCTAGCCATCTGGATTCACTCCTTTATTTGGTGTATGAGTATTTTGTGGAAGTTATGGTTTTTTATTCATGGTGCTGGAAAATTTTTTTGCAGCGCGATGATTGCGCTTTCATAAAGCGTTGGAAAATTTTGCGGCATGTTTTCGGAAAAACCCCGTGTTACAATCGGAAAGATCGATTATGGATCAAAAACTTAGAAGGCCGAAGCTTCTTAGAAAGCACGGGGGACCCATTCTTTGGGGTGAAGTCGCTATGTAAGCGACCGGGTGATTACTCTTTGACCCGAATCCGACAGCTAACCTCGCAGGCCGCAAAAAGGAGAGATTTCTATGTTGAAACGTTATAAGCAGCTAGTCGTAACCGGTGCTATTGGTCTGAGCGTCCTTATGAGTTCCAGCGCAGCTATGGCGGCATCCGCCACGTACACGGTGTCAGACAACGATACCATGTGGTTGATCTCCCAGAAGTATGGCGTGAGTCTCACTTCGCTGATTCAGGCTAACCCTCAGGTTGCCAACCCGAACGTGATTTGGTCTGGGATGACGTTGAACCTTCCTGGCAGCACATGGACAAGCGGCGGCTCTCAAACACCAGCCCCGTCAGCGCCAACTCCATCAACACCAGCAGTTCCGTCAACACCAGATACACCTACGCAATCCGCTTTTGCCAGCCAAGTCGTTACATTAGTTAATCAGGAACGGGTAAAAGCTGGGCTTCAAGCGCTAACCAGTGATAACGCCCTTACAGCTATGGCGTTGGATAAAGCCAAAGATATGTACAACAACGACTATTTTGATCATACGTCGCCGACTTACGGGTCGCCTTTTGATATGATGAACACTTATGGCATTCCTTATTCCTATGCAGGTGAGAACATTGCCAAAGGACAACCTACACCAGAGGCGGTCATGGAAGCATGGATGAACAGTACGGGTCACCGTGAAAATATTTTGAACCCTAATTACACGAAAATTGGGGTCGCCTATTATAACGGAGAATGGGTGCAGGAATTCATCAGCAACTAATGCTCTATAGCGAATTTCAAACAAACAGCCCTTGTGATTTCCCAGGTGGGATTTCGCAAGGGCTTTATTTATATTTCAACTTCGCTATCCCCCACATCAAGAGTGGCAGAATGATCCCATGGATGGGCAATAAATAAGGAATCGCGATTTTTTGTGGAAATACCACGGAACTATCGATAAAGTCCCGAGGAATCAAGGTAAGCAGAGCGATAACCGGTGCTACGAACCAAATCATACGTCGCCATTTTTTAAGACCGAAACTTTGAGCTGTTCCATATGTGCAAACAAAAAAGTAGAGAGAAACTTTAGTGAACACACTAATAATCCAGATGGCGATAACAAAGGAATCGAGGTTTTGAAAAAAGTCGAAATAGGAAATATATCGGATCAGATTAAAGTAAGGATAGGTTTGGCCCGAAGCGGAGATGTGTCCAAATACCGAAAGGATTAAGAAAGTCGAAATGCTTGTTAAGAGACCTGCAGCAGCCACCCCGAGTATGGCCGGTTTCATCCCATCTTGAGGCTTTGCAAGAAAGCCCATAATGACGAACAGAAGGATGCAATCTCCAAGAAATGTTGAGGTCGGCAGCGCACCTTTTAGGATAGTCATCGCACCGGTATCCACATAGAAGGGAAGGATATTGTTGATATGTATATTTTTTAGGCTCAGCAAGAGAGGAATAGCAATCCCGAGCAAGGTTAAAGGCCCTAAAATTTCGCAGCATCTCGCTATAACTTCTAAGCCCGAGAAAGTTACATAGATCGCTACGAGGAGCATGCCTAGCATCGGGACAAGGATCGGCGTTTTGGGAAGAATAGTCGCAACGATGAACTCTGCGTATTGCCTTATGATAATCGCAAGCACGCTGTACCAGTAGATGAAATACAACACCATAACCGTATAGCCGATGTATCGACCAAATAATTTTTTTGAAAACTCTACGATGGTTTGCCTTGGATGATAGATACTCAATCGTGAGCAAACATAAGCGATCCCTGCACCTATTCCGGTTGCGCAAACGGTTGAAAGCCAAGCGTCTTGCTTCGCAGTTTGGATAGATGGATTTATGGTCAGTAAAATGGTCATTCCCAGCTGCATGGTCAATATCATCCAGAATAATTGTTTCCCGCCAATCTGCATGTCCGTGAGGCTCCTTTAATGATCTAAGAGTTTACCGAGAGGGTAGAAAATGTAATTTACCAGCTGCGTCGGACCCGGCATACTCGGATTCATGACTAAAACGATCGCTAGCATCCAGCATAAGGCTAAAATAGAGAGATAAGCCGCTTTGTCTTTGGTCGGTCTGTTTTTCAAGCGAAACCACTGAAAGAATGTGATGATCAAGCACGCGGCCATGCATAGGGGAATGTCTTTGGATGTCATTGGATATACTCCTCTTCCTTATCATTTTCCTCTTGGGATCGAGAAGACTTGATGCTGGAAAGCCCAGGACGCAGCATTCTGGCATCCGATTGTACAGTAACTTCGACGTTCGGGAAGATCTCGTTCCAAAGTTTTTGGTTTTGACGCCATTCCTTAGGGTACGCTCGGTGGAATTCCCCAGCGAAATCAAAAATGTCGGCTTTGAAACCTTGCTGAACCTTTCGCAAAGCAACTGCGACACGCTCTTCAATGTCATCATTCATAGCGGCTTCCACGCGTTTAACAGCTTGCTGATCGGAGGCGAGATCAAGTGAAGTAGTATTTTGCAGGGCATCATCTTCCGTATGAATCCAGACGTTCATGCGCCACTTGCCGTTTTCGATGATTGGCTGCAGTTTCGTCTCGCTTTTCAAAAGTCGAAGGGAGACATGGCCGGAGACACCTTCCGGCGTCACAGTAACGACGGCTGTTTTGATCTCGTCCCTGAGCCAGAGCAGGCCGCGGGTGGTTGGATCGTCAATGGTTCCAACCATCTTATCGTCTTTGAATACGGCCGTATAATTGGTGAAACTCCCTGTATCGTCGTGATTTCTGGGTGTGTTCGCCCCGAGGAGCTCAATAAAAGGCAGGGCTGCAGCGCCGGACTGTTTCACCAACATGTGTGCCAAATCCGCCAACGTTACACTAAGAATGATTTTGCTCTTGGCAATTTCCCTCATAATCTCTGAGGAGTTCCGCTCCAGCCGTGTATTCATTTCGAGAATTTCGCGTGCGCTTCCCTTGCAAATATACATAAAGGCGCGCTCTCGCGGCTGAGGCGCTCTCATTAGATAATCGACCTCGTCTCGAACCCCTTGTCGCGCGACAGCCTCACCGAAAATAATAATTTCGGTATGACCCCAGAAAATTTTGCGCGGCATCTTCTCTTGAATCTTAGAAACCGCATCAGCAATATCAACGCCTACCGCGGATTTGACGAGGGAATTTTGAATGCTCCCCCCTTTGTTGCTGCTTTCCAATCCGCCTCCACCCCCGCCGGGACTTCGCGGGACAAAAATTTGTATCGTCAATTCGATCGACTTATCATCATATTTATCAATCGCTGCTCCAGTGACGAGTGCCAAATCGTTCACTTCCGTCCGATCCCAGCAGCCCGTCAGCAGCGGGGTAAAGAGACTTGCCATTAAAAATAGCTTCAGCATCACTTTCATCCTTGCTGCCCCTTTCTGAAAGAAGCGGCAAGAAGCAGCATGGAGGGAACACCAAGCTGTGTAATCAGTGCCAAAAAAGGGATATTAGTTCCTATAGCATGCATGAGCTCTTGAAAATTAGGAGAAACCCAAAAGCTGAGCAGCAGTATCAGAAAGCCAACCGGAACGATAAGAGGCCGATAATCAGAGAGCCCCAAACATTGCGCCGTACCAAGCACAGTGGCATAGTAGATCAACGATACTTTAATGAACATCCCAATGATCCAAATGGTCATCACTAGTGCTTCTATATGTTCCAGAAAGTCAGAGATGGAAATATAACGTACTGCAATGAGGAAAGCGTAATTGAATTGAACCGTAAGTGATCCGAACATTAATAAGATGGTCAGATTAATCGTAAGCAAGGTGATCATGACAATGCCGACGCTAAGGAAGCTCCACTGCAAAACATGCCGCTTTTTATTCAAAAATGGATAAAGAAACGACAGCATAAAAAACTGGGTAAACCAAGATGAGGGGACAAGTGACCCCACTAGTAGGGGAAGCGGGCCATCTCCCAGAATAGGAAACATCTCTTTAGGATGAAGATCAGGAATCATCAAGATCAGCATGATGAAAATAATGAGCACAGCCGAAGGAATAAGGATTTGCGAGACTCTGGCGAGCACTTCAATTCCCTCATATAAGACATATGCACATACAGCCACCATACAAAAAATGACGAGTGCCATCGGTGTTTCATGTAAAAAGTTACCGATAACAAATTCCCCGTATTCGCGCAGCACAAGTCCATTCGTGAAGATAAACGACACGAGAAAGAAGCCGGAGAGCGCCTTCCCTGCGTACACGCCGAGAATCGCTTCCGTATATTGGATGAAGGTTAATTCCGGATATTTGATATACAGGCGATACATCACAATCACTGACAAAAGTCCTACCATTGCTGAAAGGATTGGTGTCATCCACATATCAATACCGGCGGTTTTCATCGTGATGGACGGGACAGATAAAGTGGCGGTAGCGAGGACAGTTGGATGCATAATGATAGCTAATTGAAGCGGGGAGATACGTCCCTTTTCAATCATAAATGTCATCCCCTTTTGGCGAATCTGGTCTTTGTCCAGAGGGCTGCCGAATCGCATTCATCTTTCCGGTAAATTTAGGACGGGTCCGCATGGACCAGATTGGTGCACGAATGATCACATCTTTTAACTCTTTTGCCTTAATCGGCGCAAGGGGCTGCAGGTAAGGAACGCCAAGCGACCTTAATGAGCAGAGGTGAATCACGATGACAATAAATCCAAGCATGAGTCCTAGCAGTCCTAGAATTCCCGACAAAATCATAATGGGAAATCGGAGCATTCGCAAAGCAATGCCTGTGGAATACTGAGGCATCATGAAGGAGGCGATTCCCGTGATAGCCACCACCATGACCATTGGAGCCGACACCAAACCTGCGGAGGTTGCGGCTTGTCCGATGACGAGCGCGCCTACGATACTAACTGCGGCACCTACCTGCTTAGGGAGACGAACACCGGCTTCGCGGAGCGCTTCGAAAGAAACTTCCATGAGAAGAGCTTCAACAAGTGCGGGAAACGGAATATCTTCTCTGGACTTCGCAATGCTGAGCAAGAGGGATGTGGGAACCATCTCTTGATGAAAGGTCAAAATAGCCACGTACAAAGAAGGGAGCAGCAATGTTATGAAAAAAAACATATAGCGCAGCCAACGAATTAAGGTTCCGATAATAAATCTTTGATAATAGTCCTCTGGTGATTGCAAAAGTGAGAACAGTGTAGCAGGAGCTATCAACGAAAATGGCGTTCCATCTACCAGAATGGCTGTACGGCCCTCCAGAAGTGCCGCGGAGACAACATCCGGACGTTCGGTTACTTGAATTTGCGGAAAAGGAGACAGCGGATGATCTTCAATTAAGCCCTCGATATATCCGCTTTCCAGAATGCCGTCGATTTCAATTTCGGCAATCCGTTGTTCAACCTCCTGAATGAGCCCCTCATTGGCGATGCCCTCCATGTAAATAACGACGACTTCCGTGCGTGTGTGTTTTCCTATTTTGTACGAAACCATTTTGAGGGAGGGACTTTTTATTTTCCTCCGAAGCATTGCTGTATTAACAGACATTGTTTCGGTAAATCCCTCGCGCGGACCACGAATAACGGATTCTGCCGACGGTTCCTCGATGTTTCTCTTTTCCCAGTGAGCGAGACCCAGCGAATATGCCAAAGGGATGCCGTCGATGAAAAGTTCGACATTGCCTACAGAAAGATGAGCAATGATGTCTGAGAATGTCGAAGCTTCCTTGACGTCCGAGATGGAAATAATGGATGACAGTTCCTTTTCCGTGTAATTCCATTCTTCTATAGTCTCGCTAAGTAAAGGACTTAGGACGTTTCGATCCAATGCTTCAAGATTAACCATCCCTTCGATATAAACGATGAGGGCTCTGGTTGTTCCTCCAATAAGGAATTCGTGGAAATTGACATCTTTGCATTTTGTATATATAACCTGAAGAGTTCGAAGGTTATCATCGAGTGAGTAGGAAACAGCTTCCAATGAATTCGACAAACTTGCATCCATGAGAACGCTCCTTAGATGTGATAATTATCTGTTTGTCCAATTAACCAAGTTGCTAAACCAATTCATCAGGGAACGAACTAACAAAAAATATTAGCGAAATTTGGATAAAATAGTGATGTAAAGTAAAAATATGTATGGAGTCTGAAAATTTAATCGAAACTTGTGAAACGTGATGGGCACTCATCCGTATCAAAGTAATGAGCGTACTACAAAACAAGTTGTGAAGGAGGTGGCCTGATTGACTATCAGTTTGGTCAAAGGTCAAAAGATCGATTTAACAAAAGGGAATGCCGGTCTTACTAAAGTGGTTGTAGGTCTCGGATGGGATCCTGCTGTCATTGAGAAAAAAGGTTTTTTCGGAACGAAGAAAACAACTGTTGAGATCGATTGCGATGCTTCAGTGATTTTATTGGATGCGAATGGTAAACTGACAAAAGAGAAAAATGTCGTGTACTTCGCGAATTTGCAAAGTCCCGATGGCTCCGTTGTTCACTCCGGAGATAACCGTACAGGTGAAGGCGATGGCGATGATGAGCAAATTTCGGTTAATTTGAGTCAAGTGCCTGCGGACGTTAGTAAAATCATTTTCGTCGTAAATATCTACGATTGTGTTAATAGAAAACAGGACTTCGGTCTGGTTCAATCCGCTTACATTCGAATTCTGAATGATTCTAATAATCAAGAATTGGTTAAATTTAATCTAACTGATAGTTACGCTGGTAGAACCTCTTTAATCGTAGGTGAAATTTACCGCCATAGTGGTGAATGGAAATTTAATGCGATTGGTGAAGGCAGTACGGATACAACAATTGGTCAATTAGTTAAACGTTACACATAATCCAATATACAAAGCGAGGTCATTATCCATGGCGATTTCATTATCTAAAGGTCAAAAAGTTGATTTGACAAAATCAAACCCAGGTCTGACGAAAGTGGTTGTTGGCTTAGGTTGGGACACGAATAAATATGATGGCGGTAAAGACTTCGATCTAGACGCTTCCCTTTTCTGCGTGAACGCAGCTGGTAAAGTGAATTCTGAAGCTGACTTCATTTTCTATAACAACCGCAAAAATGCGAATGGATCCATCATTCATAACGGTGACAACCGTACAGGTGCTGGAGACGGGGATGATGAGCAAGTTAGCGTGGATCTGGCTAATGTGCCAGCTGAAATAGAAAAAATCGCATTCTGTATTACAATTCATGAGGCGGATGTAAGGAGCCAAAATTTCGGACAAGTGTCCAATGCCTATGTGCGTATCCTTAACGAAGGATCTGGCGCGGAATTGATTCGTTACGATCTTGGCGAAGACTTCTCTATCGAAACAGGCGTAGTAATTGGTGAGTTGTACCGTCACAGTGGCGAGTGGAAATTCAGCGCAATCGGAAGCGGCTACAAAGATGGTCTTGGTGGACTAGCTCGTGATTACGGCTTGCAAACTTCCTAATAAGTCAAAAATATTCTAAGGAGCTGTTGGATATGGCAATCAGCTTGTCCAAAGGTCAAAGAATTGACTTAACCAAAACAAACCCCGGTTTAACGAAGGCGATTATCGGTTTAGGCTGGGATACCAACAAGTATTCCGGCGGTCATTCTTTCGATTTAGATGCCTCGGCCTTTCTGCTGCATGCAGACAATAAAGCCAAAGGCATTGAGGATTTTATCTTTTATAACAATTTGGTTGGTGGAAATGGTTCGGTTCAACATACGGGAGACAACCGTACCGGTGATGGAGATGGCGATGACGAGCAGATCAAGGTTGATTTCTCGAAAATCCCTGCGCATATCCACCGTATCGGTATTGCCGTAACTATCCATGATGCAGCAACCCGCAATCAGAATTTTGGACAAGTGTCCAATGCGTTCGTTCGTCTTTTCGATGAAATAACAAATCAAGAAATTTTACGCTATGATCTAGGCGAAGATTTTTCAATTGAAACTGCGGTTGTCATTTGTGAGTTATACCGTGACATCCAAGGTCAGGAATGGAAATTCCAAGCGGTTGGAAGCGGCTTCCAAGGCGGTCTTCAAGCATTATGCAAAAATTATGGACTTGATGCGGAGTAAAGCTTAAACTAGTTGGGGTGGTGCAGTTTAGGCATCACCCCTTTGCTAGCCATCCAGGCACTAGCAAGATATGCTGGAATATGAACTGGAAAATCACTTCTCCATCGAGACAGCTATAGTTGCAGGAGAATTATATAGATATGGCGCAGCGTGTAAAGTTAGCGCTATTGGATCTGACTCCTCGGATGGGTATGAGAGTGGGTTGCAGACAGTAAATACTAGGGATAATTACAGGAGGGGCAAGGAGCATGACAGATTTTTTTCAAAGTTTCATCAATAACTTTCTTAGCTTTTTTAGCTGGGAAGTGTTATCGGAAACAGTGACAGATCCCGTAAACTGGGGGATTATCGGTACACTTGTTATCTTAGAGGGCTTGCTTTCGGCGGATAATGCGTTGGTACTCGCGGTTATGGTGAGACATTTACCTAAGGAACAGCAGAAAAAGGCGTTATTTTACGGACTTATTGGTGCGTACATCTTTAGATTTGTAGCTATCGGTGTGGGTACATTCTTAGTTCAAATTACATGGATTAAAGTACTTGGTGGTCTGTATCTCCTCTGGATCGCAATCAGTAATCTCTTCTTCAAGAAACATGAAGAGGATGAGAATGGCGAAGTCAAGAACAAAGGTCTTTCCTTCTGGCGTACAGTATTAGCGGTAGAAGTGATGGATATTGCATTTAGTGTGGACAGCGTGCTTGCTGCTTTTGGAGTCAGTGAAAAGGTGTGGGTACTGTTCCTCGGAGGTATTTTGGGTGTACTCATGATGAGAGGCGTGGCCCAAGTCTTCTTGAAATTAATTGATAAAATTCCGGAATTGGAAAAAACAGCTTTCATTCTTATTATCGTAATCGGTCTTAAGATGATTGCCGGCGCTTTTGGAATCCATATCTCCCATGTTCTTTTCTTCTCCGTGATTATTGCTTTGTTTGGCGGTACAATTATTCTCAGTCTACTGCGCAATAAGAATAAATCAGAATCTCACAACTAAAAAGAGTGCATAATTGAAACTGTGCATCATATCTTTGAATAAGAGGATCTCAACTCATTCAAAGAAGGTGCACAGCATGATAATAGGCGGGTTTATACTCTGTGGAATCATTCTCGTGATCATTGTCGTCGCAGCCTCTGAAAAAGCAGAATCTGTGTCCAAATTTATCGATAAATAGACACCTATGGAACCTGTAAAGGTTTCTTTTTTTTGATTCGATTTGGTAGAATATAAAGATAGAGTCGAAAAGATGGCAGTTAAGAAAAAGGAGCTGTAACATGCTGCAATTAAGCGATAGTCAGCTTGCAACAATGTGGACTCAAGGGGATTCGAAAGCGTTCAGCCGACTTCTTGAGCTGTATAAGGACAGAATTTACCGGTTAGCCTATCGGATGCTGCGTAACAAGTCAGATTCGGAGGATGTCGTACAAGAGACGTTTCTACGAGCGTATCAGCACTCCCATCGCTTTGACGCGAGTAAAAATTTCTCTACTTGGATTTTTAGCATTGGCAAAAATGTGACCATTGATTTTTTGCGTAAAAAGAAGTCGGAGTTGTCCATGGATACGAATCCAAATTCGTTTCAAGATGCGCTGCCTTTTTATGATAAGCTGACAAGCCTTGAGAAAACACCTGAACTTCAATTAATTGAGCAAGAAACAGCCGAACAGGTAGAGCTGATGATTCGCGAGCTGCCCGATAAATATAAAACGCTGATCGTGTATAAATACTTTCTAGATATGTCTCTGGAAGACATCAGCAAAGAAGTGAACTTACCTGTGACGACAATCAAAACAAGGCTATTTCGCGGCCGAAATTACATTAAACGTAAATGGGGCTCGCTATTCTTTATGCTGCAAAGCCTGACATCCGTTTTTATTTTTTAAACATAATCATTCTAGTAGACAGAGGAGCATCCGAATGAGCACTTCCAAAATTGAAGCACCAAAGATGCCGAAAGAGTTGCCTCCGATATCACTGCCCGATGAGGGAATGAACTCGGAAGATAGCTTTCACACTGGAATTATAAGCGATTGTATAATAGATAATCAGAAAGCGTCAAAAGTTGCTTTTGATAAAATTATTTTCCGAAATGTCACCTTCACACGAATTGCTATGAAAGACATTGAGCTGACCGACGTCATCTTCGAGAAATGTGATTTATCGAATGTAGATTTCGGAGAAGCTACGATCCATAGAACCGAATTTAGAAATTGCAAAATTATCGGGATGGATTTGACAGGTGCGACCATTCGAAATGTGTTGTTCGATTCTTGTTTAGGGGATTATGTTAATTTCCGGATGGCTAATTTCAGACAAGTTGCTTTTGAAGAGTGTTCACTTTTAAGTGCTGATTTCTATGAGACAACGCTGCAAAAGATGTACTTTGAGGCATGTAAGCTGGATCGTGCTCAGTTCACAGGAGCCAAATTGGCTGGAATCGATCTTAGTTCCTGCGATTTCACTAGTCTAGGCGTGGGTGTGGAAGAATTACGCGGCTGCATCATTTCGAGAGGGCAAGCTTCTGTATTTGCAAGTCTTTTTGGGCTTATACTAAAGGAATAAAGGTACTAGTGAAATGAGGGGCAACGGTGAAATTTGGTTTTGATATTGATGATACACTCATTAATTTAAGAGAACATGCTTTTCACATCTATAATCGCAAGCTGAATCAAAATATCGGGTTGGATGTGTTTCAGGCTCTAACTACCATGGAGATTCATGACGCTTTCGGGTTGACGAAAGAAGAGGGAGGGAAGCTCTGGCTGAGCCTCCGCGATGATATTTATTACTCCGACTGTGCTCCATTCCCGCATGCACGTGAGATCTTGCACGAGTTAGTTAAACAGGGTCATGAGGTTTACTATATTACGGCAAGAGCGAAAGAGCATACGGAACGGACGCGAGAGTGGCTTATTCAAAATGGTTTTCCCGTTGCGGAAGGTCATTTCTATTGCGGAATGAGTGATTCCGAGAAAGTACATATTATCGAGGACTTGCAATTGGATTATTATTTCGACGATAAGCCGAAAGTGCTTGAGACTTTATCTCAATTGCCAGTGAAAGCTTATGTAAAAGACCGATCCTACAATCAGCATCTCAATTTGCCTCGGATAACTTCTTGGGATCAGTTGTGGGAAGAGCTGAAATCATAATAAGTGGTATAGCTACAAATTGACTGTATCACCCGGTTGTAAGGAAAGTAAATGTTCAATACCTTCAGATGCTAGCTGCTTAAGCAGGGCATCTGTTTCTTTTTTTGGAGCATGGACTAGAAGCTTATGTTTGCTGCTTAACGATTGCGTCATCTTGCGCACATCAGGCAACCCTTGATGGATCTTGTATCGAACCATTTTTAATTGACAGCCGCGTTCTTCATCGCTCATCGCTAGAAGCCGCTGTGCTCTTGTTCCCATAGCGACGTGTCCGGTTAAAAGAATGCCATTCGTCATGTTTGTACGAAACTGCTCGTAGTACCATTGAGATTTGGGAGATTGCATCATCCCATCGCTTGTAAACCAGATAGCAGCCCTTGAATTGGCCATATCCTCGTGGAATAATCGTTCACGTTGATCCTCATTGTGGATGAATTCAAAGCTTTCATTATTCAAAGCCTCCGTGACGACGTGTTCCATGCCTGGTTTCAACCAATCGGCATGTTGCAGCATTAGCTCCATAGCCTGAATGAGCTCATATTCGGCCCGTATCGGCGTTTCGGGGAATCGCTGACGCATAAGCAGGAGCAGGTCTTGCCCTCTACCGCAAACAGGAACAGGCAGCAGCAGTTGACCACCTTCATTTAAAATCTCCTCAGCCGTAGTGAAAAGCTTCTCCAGCTTCTCGTTTTGGTACTCCGTATCAGTGCTATAAGCGGCATCAATAATTGCTACATCTAGAGGAATGCCTCCATTGATGATGTCCACTGGTACATCTGTGCCCAGAAGCAGGGCATCTTCGCTGTAATCTCCGGAAAAAAACAATCGCTTCCCATTAATTTCTAGAAGCATCCATATCGAACCCAGCATATGACCGCTGCGCCCCCAACATATGCGAAGTGTTGGAGAGAGCTCAATCCATTGCTGAGGCGGGGCCATGTCTTCGATGAAAGCGTATTGGACTCGCGCGATATCCGCTTCATCGTAGGGCAATTCTCCACCTTGCAGTTTGATATGTTTCTCCCAAGCGGCATAATACCCAGGAAGCTGTTGTGCGGTTAGGCGGGTCGTATACACCTTGCCGGAATAACCTAGCTTGTATAGGGAAGGGATGGCGATTGAGTGATCCTCATGCGCGTGAGAAAGAAATACAGCGTCCAATTCCGCAACCTTGGTCGGATCGATCAGCGGATATTCTCCGAATCCCTCCCGTTTTACACCACAATCGAGCAGAATGGATGTCTGTTCATTACCTATCCAATAACAGGAGCGGCCGTGCTCGCCAGCGCCGCCCCAAACGTTCAATTGCATCATTCCACATTCCACTTTCTGTTTGTATTCATGTTGTTCACAATAAGCAGCAGCACAGTGGTGAGACCGACGGAAACGACGGCCATCGCCATGCCGAGCGAAATTTGACCTTGTTCAAATTGAGCAAAAATATAGGTGGCCGACGTTTGCATCGATGGCGGAAGCACCATCAGTGAGGCGACTAGCTCTCTAAGCGAGATGGTGAAGGTCATCATCCAGCCGGCGATAATACCCGGCAGCAGCAGTGGCAGGACAATACGTCGGAACACGTACAAGGGCTGCCCGCCGAAGACTTGCCCGGCTTGCCGCAAGGATTCGTCCAGCTGGCCGTTACGTGCCTTGACGTATTGGACCGTATACGGCAGGAAGAACACCACGTAAGTGAGGACGACCATGCCGTAGGTGTTGTAGAGATGCAGCGGCATCCATGGCGCATTCCATAACATAATGAGTCCAACGACGAGGACCATATCGGGCACTGTGTTCGGCAGCAGGCTGAACATATCGGTTATGCGCTGCGGCAGACGCTTGGCGCGGCCGATCGTCAAGGCGAACCAGGTGCCAAGCGCGGCAGCTAAGCAAGCGGCGAGCAGGGCGAGCCCGAGGCTGTTCAGCAGCGCCTTCATGCTTGGTGAGCCCCATTTCAGCAGCTCGCCATAATGAAGGAGCGTCAGATTGTTCCACGCCAGCCCGCCTCCACGCAGCTTCATCAGCGAAGCTGAAATGATGGAGAAATACGGGATGCCGATGGATGCAGCGAGTAACAGAGCTACATAAAGCCAGGCTATCGCTTGCTGCCAGCCGAGATAGAAGGAAACTTTGTCACGGGTGCCTTTGCCGCCGACAAGATTATAAGAATTCCGGCGAACTACTACCGATTGGATGTACCAAAGTACAAGACAAGCCAGTAATAATAGGGAGGCTAGCGATGTTGCTTTCCCAAAGTCGACAGGCCAACTGGAGATTGAGGCTTGGATTTCGGTCGTTAACACGAAATACCCGATGCGCCGGCCGAATGTTGCCGGTGTGCCGAATTCAGCCAATGTTTTGACGAAGATAAGCAGTGCGCCCATGATATAGCTGGAGAATACTAACGGCAGCATGACACGGCGTAGCGAATAAAAGAAGCTGGCCCCATGAACAGCGGCAGCCTCTTCTTTGTTGCTGCCAATTTGGAGAATCGCATTGCGTAAAATTAAATACAGAAACGGAAATAAATGAAGGCTCATAATCGTAATCATTCCAAATAAGCTAAAGAAATGGCTGCTAATCCATTGCGCCCCTGGAAAAAATTGCTCAAGATACCCGCGAGGCTGCATAAATAAGATCCATCCCATGGAGCCAATATACGGCGGTGTCATGAACGGTATGAGCAGCACAATATCGAGCCAACGATGCTTGCGAAGCGGTGTTTTGGCCATGATCCAAGCTAAGGGGAGCGCAAGCAGCGTACAACCAACCACGACCCATATACCGAGCATTAAAGAGTGACTGAATACACCAGTCAGATCCTTCTCCAACACGACCCGAATGGGTGTCAATAAATCGAGTGAGCCATTCACCCAAATACTTTTGAACGATACAAATAAAAGAGGAAGGACGACCAGCATTGCTAGAAGCAGCAATGCCAGAAACGTCCCCGTACGTTTGAATACCATTTAATCGTCATCCCCGTCCGGAGCTTACTTTTTGAACAATTGCGTAAATTTCTGTGTCACGCCGGCTTGATTATCATTCATCCAATTCCAGTCAACCTTAATGGCAGGAATGTCTTTCGCGCTTACTCTTCCTTGTACTTGGATATCACTGCGTCCGGAAAGCAGGTAGGAGTCAGTAACCATTTTTTGCGCTTCGTCAGAAAGTAGGTACTCAATAAATGCTTTAGATGCATCTACATTTTTACTGGACTTCATAATCATGGCAGGGCGTGGTGAGATGACTGTCCCACTTGCAGGATAAATTAAATCAATTGGTTCGCCTTTTGCTTTGGAGGCATATGTCATGTAGTCAACGCTTGCCATTACGATGCTTTTAGCACCGGAAATAACAGGATCCATAGCTTCTTGGTTTGCACCTGCAATAATAGCACCATTAGCTTTCACTTTACCAAACAAGTCCCAAGCAGAATCACCGTTTTTATTCGCGTAGCCTGTCATGAAATCAAGTGCTGAACCAGACTGAGCAGGATCCGGAATATTCACTTTATCTTTCCATTCTGGTTTAGTTAGGTCGCTCCACTCTTTTGGAGGGTTAGTAACCGTCTTGGTGTTGTAAGCAATACCTAGTGCAGACAGGCTGTAGCTGAAATAATTTCCATCTTTATCGGAATAATCTGAAATCAACTTGTCGGCATTTTTAGCTTCTTTGAAGGGTAGTGTTAATCCGCTTTTTGTCATACCAATTGCTGAAGGGAGGGAAGCTAAGACAACGACGTCAACAACAGGATTTGCTTTCTCGGCTTCCATACGAGCTAAAATTTTACCTGTTGTGCCTTGGAACATTTCAACTTCCACACCTGTTTTGGCTTTAAAGCCTTTTTGGATATTGGTAGCGAGATCAGCCGGGCCTGCACTGTAAACAACAATTTTTCCGCTAAGCTTTTTAGCCTCAGGCGTTGGTGCCACTGTTGCAGCAGCGGTTGAAGCAGTTGGCGCAGCTGGAGTTGCAGTAGATGGGCCTGAATTGGAGGTTTTGCTTGCTGTGCCGCAGCCAGTTAAGCTAACACCTAATAGAACGGACATCAAAGCTATGGTACTCATTTGAAAGTTTTTCTTCATTTTCGTTTTCATTTTACATGCACCCTCTCAATTTTGGTTGATTTCAACTCACTACAATTCATGAATCTGTTCTTTTGAAATATAAAGGTTTACATTTTCACCTATCGCCAACCGTGATGGATGATAGGCCATCCAAACTTCCTTTTCACCAACATCTACACTGATTTCATAGCGCTCGCCGATATAGCTGACAGCTTGTACTACCCCTGAATACACAAGGTCTTGTTCCGTCAAACGTTCCCAACGGATATGTTCAGGGCGAATGAGCCGCTTGTCCGTCTCCAGCCAATTGGTCTTACCGATAAAACGGGCTGTAAACGGGTGGGTAGGCTTACGATAAATGGCCTCAGGTGTGTCTTTTTGCAAAATGACCCCGCTTTGCATGACGACAATTTCATCCGACATGGACATGGCTTCGATCTGGTCGTGCGTCACATAAATGGCCGTAAAGCCAATATTTCGTACCAGATTCATAAGTTCGATACGCATTTCTTCGCGCAATAGAGCGTCTAAAGCACTCATGGGCTCATCGAATAAGACAAGCTGTGGACGAACCACAATGGCCCGGGCAAGTGCGACCCGCTGTTGTTGTCCGCCGGACAGTTGATGGGGATATCGCTTCTCCATTCCCATAAGTTGAACCAAGTCAATAGCTTCCATTGCACGTTGACGCCAATTTGTTGTATCGCCTTTTGCCTTGAGTCCAAAAGCAACATTCTCCAAGACCGTCAAATGCGGCCAAAGGGCAAAATCCTGAAACACCATACCAAAATCTCGTTGATGAACTGGGCGGTTAATTCTGCGACTCTTGGAGAAGAGACAAACATCTCCCAAATGAATCTCACCTTGATCTGGAGACTCTAGACCTGCAATGATTCGGAGCAATGTTGTCTTACCGCACCCAGATGGTCCTAACAAAGTTGTAAATTTCCCTTTGGTAAGGGTTAGTTGAATGTCCTTGAGCGCCGGCGAGGCGCCGAAGGATTTGTTGATACCGTGAAGTTGTAAAGTCATCTCAAGCTTCCTTCCGTTCTTAGGAACAATCTTAGTTTAGGCGAGCAAAATTAGCGGAGTGTCAACTTAAGGTAAATCTATTGTTAAGTTTTTGTTGGGAATCTATTATTCTCCATAGATTTTTTCTATAATGATTTTGCAGGCCATGATGGATAAGGAGAGTTTTACAATGAACTGGAATTTAATTAAGCTACAAATCGTAGAGCTACTGGATAAACACAAACGAATTACCACAGTTGCCGATCAATTAGGGTTGAAGCAGCCGACGGTTTCCTTTCATATGAAAAGCTTGGAGCAAGAGTTAGGCGTAGGTTTATTTTATTCAAAAGCAGGAAAAGTGCATTTAACAGAAGCGGGACAATCCTTGAACCACTATGCAAAGAAGATTAATGCGTTGGCTCAAGAAGCGGAGAGAGTTGTAAAGGAGTTTGATGAGAGAGGGAGCGGACATTTGAAGATTGGAGCAAGTTACGTGCCTGGCACGTATGTGCTTCCGAGCATTTTAAGCGGGTTCTCTAAACTGTATCCGCAAATTTCAATTTCGCTTACTATCAGGACCTCTCCTGTCATTCAAGAAATGCTTTTGAATCATGAAATCGATATTGGCATTATGTCGGCGGAGCCTTTTCAGTGGGCGCCCCTGATCGGGGAAACGTTATGTGAGGATGAGCTGGTTTTCTTTTTTAACCCGAAACATCGCTTGGCGAGACAACCTAATCTTCATCCAGAGGTATTACAGGACGTTCCTTTTATTTTGCATGGACAAGAGTCTAGCACGCGCACCATGACATTAAAATGGGCCAAAAGCTTAGGCATTGAACTGAAACCCGTCATGGAGATGGACTCCTTGGAGGCCATCAAGCAAGCGGTCTTAACCGGCGACAGCGTCTCGATTATTTCAAAGATGGCGATTGCAAAAGAGATGCAGCGAGAAGAGCTGGTGTATCGTGAAATCCCCCAAAATCCCTTTAAACGTTATATCTATTTCACATACAACGAAGATCGGATTCGGTCCTCATTCTTTGATAGTTTTTTCCAGTACTTGCGTGATTCTGTCCAGAGTGAGTAAATTCTTTTACAAAAAAGACACGTTCAGCTGACAATCCAATGACAAAACTTCTTTATGCTCTTGTCTGAGAGGGAAACCTTTCCAAAAACGTAGAGGAGTTGAAATAATGTTTAAGAAAAAGGCATTAAAGTTGGTCATGGCTGCACTCGTAGGAACAAGTGCATTAGTTGGATTTGGAGGTGCCCCTCAATCTGCATCGGCTGCAAGCAACATGGTTCCGGATTATGAGGTCAAGCTTCTTCTTAATCCGAGTGCCGTTCTTGGGTCGGACTTCAAGCTAACAAGCACCGTGAGATCAGCTTTTGGCATGCCGGAAACCGTAACGAAAATGAATGTTCAATTTCTCGACACGAATGCTGAAGATATTTACAACAATGGATGGAGTCCGAGAATTCGCAAAACAGAAGGCGAGAACGATTTCGAACTTAGTTATAAAAAACGTTATGCCATCACAGGTAATGATATCAATGGCGCGCTAACTTTAGCTAACCAAGAGGGCTTCAATTCAGGGGATACAGGGTATGAAGCTCAAATTGAATGGGGTTACCAAAAGAAAACCTTGAGTATTACTCGTACGAAAAGTGGCAGCAAATCAGGATATAGCGGTATGGATCTTCCTAACCAAGCTGATTCACGCAGTCTTCTTATCAACAATGCTCCTGATAAATTTAATAACTGGGTCTCAAGCGGATGGGGGACTAGCAAACTGTCTTCCTCTCGTATTTATGGCCCCGTACTTGCCAAACGCTCGATTGGTACTTGGAGTGGTCAGCAACTATACATCGAAGTATGGCCAATTCGGAATGCAGCAGGCACAGGGACAGAGTATGTTGTAGAAGCATCATTCAAAACAACTAGTCAATCGACAGCTTCAGCCAAGCATGATGAACTGATTACGTATTTGCAAGGTAAAGGATGGTTCTTAGCTCAAGATTCTTTGAAAACTCAGCTGATTATGGATCGTTACTAATCATTTATCACTAATACATGTAAACTCCTGAGCCACCTTCTTTGAAGGTGGTTTTATTTATGTTGGCTCTGCATATGGCCACTATCCCCGTGACTCAGATCATGTGTATGTGTGTGCCGATTTGGAAAAACAAAGCTCGCTTAAATGAGTGAAAATAGAAATGTACCTTGCGGTGAGGTTCCTGCGATAGCAAAATTCGTCTAAATATGCTTGCAAGTGTTTGGCTCCAAGACCATGGAAGGTTTGGTTAATCCAGCTGCTAGCTTGTTTGGCAATTTCGAGCAATGGACGAAGACGTTTTGGAGTGTAGAAACCAGTAATAATCTCGACATTCTGTGTGTCAGTTTCAATATGCTGTTTGCGAAATGTATGAATTTCGTTACGAGAAATATGCCTTTCCTTTGGGGAAGAAAGCTGAACATGTTTGATTTTGATATAGCTTGAGTCGCGCGATTCACTACTTGATGAACCTACGAGAAGAAGGTGCTCTTGTGGGTGTCTATGAACAGAAGGATTGAATGGGCGGCCATAAATGGCTGAATGAATACGAACGGAGCCTGAGAGGGGACTCTGTGTGTCGGAGTTTTGAATAAAGGACCGAATCTTATGTAAGATTAGCCAAGCGGTTTTGTATGTAACCTGAATGAGATTGGAAAGACTCATAGCTGTAGTTCCCTGATCGGTACGGGAGACGAGGAATATGGCTAACAGCCATTTGCGCAGCTCGGTTCGGCTACCTTCCATAATGGTTCCTGAGATTAGAGAGGCTTGATAACGACAATCGCTGCATTCGTATAAAGGATGTTTACGAGTTTTGGTTATATAGGCATGTCGATGGCTGCACTTTGGGCAGATAAAGCCTTCAGGCCATTTCATGTGAAAAATATATTGCGCGCAAAGATCTTCAGTGGAGAAACGACTCTTAAACTGCTCGAAAGACATATGAGAAAAATCCATCTAGCCCTCCCTGAAATGAAAAATAGGAACTTATGTTCTTGTTCAAATAATATCAAACATATGTTCTTATTGCAATATATTTTTGGAAATAATTATATGTAAAATCATTTTTATACTTCTGAGTAAATGGGATAGTGCCCATAGCATATGAACATTGGAACAGTAGAGGGGGGCGGGATCCAGTGGGAAGAAGGACAGCTCCTAGGCTTCTTTTTCACTCCATGTCCGCATAAGGTAGTACTAATGACAAGCGGGGCAAGGGGGGAATGGGATGCTGCAAAGGCGACGGTGGAGAAGCAGACCTACAGGGAAATCAAACCGCAAAAAGGTGCTGTTAATCAGTCTTCTCATCTTTGTCTTATTTTGTGTGCAGTTTTTTATTTATGTTGAACACAATCTTAGACCACCACTGATGAACTTGGCGAAAGTTCGAATTAAGCAGATTGCCACACAGGCAATCAATAGCGCCATTGCGGATCATGTGGCAGGGAATACAAAAGCAGAGCAGCTTATCGATTGGAAAATGGACAAAAACGGAAAAATAACAGGTTTCATGTTAAATTATAATGAACATATGCGCATCACGTCAGATACGATAAAAACCGTGCAAGGCGAGCTTGATCATTTACAATCCATCTCTGAGCATATTCCAGTTGGGCAAGCGATGAACAGTGCGATTCTCGCTTCGTTTGGTCCTGATATTCCGATTAGGCTGCTGCCGGTTGGCAATGTGAAAGTTGATTTAAACACGCGCTCCCAAAATGCAGGGATCAATATGGTGATGTTCGAAGTTTATGTCCGCATTATTGCTGAAGTATCGGTTATTATCCCCTTTGACTCAGATACAGAGATTGTAGAAACGGAGATACCAATTTCATACTCCCTTGTAGTAGGGGATGTTCCAACTTATTATTACGATAACAAAGGCAATCCTGTAGGAGGGAGTAAGGACGCAGGACTGCCCAGCTTATCGCTTCCGCAGGTTCCGAATGTCGGAACAACGTTACCAAAGGGAGACGCAATTCAATCACAAGAAACGATACAAAAAGAGCCGACTCCATAAGGGAGCGGCTTATTTTCTTCTTTTATTTCGATCTTCGCGTTCCCATTTTCGGAGAGAAGGGTAAGGGTCGAAGCTCCATTCCGTTAACCCATTATCCCGATAAAGACCAAAATGGAGATGTGGCGGAAATTTCCCTGACGTTCCAGGCTTGCCGTAACCCGAGCTGCCAACCCAACCGATGGTTTGCCCGGGTTTGACAATATCATTTTCTTTGAGACTTTTTTGAAAGCCGGAAAGATGGGCGTAGTAATGATATATATTGTTCACATCGCGAATCCCAATTCGCCAACCGCCGTATGGATTCCAACCTTTCACTTCTACTATACCGTAGCAAGTGCTTCTGACAGGCACTCCATGCCGAGCAAATAAATCCGTTCCTTCATGAGAGCGGTGCCCTCCCCAGCCGCGGCTGTCTCCCCAAGTGCTACGATAGGAGTAATCCGCGCTCACTGGAAGTGGGAATGCATGTTCTCCAAGGTCGAGTGTGCCAAGTGTATTAAAAATAGTAGCAAATTGTTTGATGCGCTCGACGCTGCGTGAGTTTTGATAATAATTCCATAGGTTAATGAGTAAATTTTCCTCTTTTGTTCCGTTTCTGCTCATGAGAAAGGCCATTGAGGCTAATAAATCCAGATCGTTGTTTCGTTCTGCGATCCCATCCCCCGAGCCATCTCGTCCGTAGCCGTGAAAAAAGGAAATGCTTTTTGGATTCGTATCCTGTTGGTCTGGATTCAGCATGCCGGCCCAATCCGACTCAGGGAAATAGATGCTTGTAATTCCTTTGTGCACAGGCCTTTTCTTAGCAATATTCATTGTTCTTTCATATTGATCGACAGCAGCTAAGTAAGCCCAAGGGATATCAGAAATTATACTCGTTTTCTCAAATAGTTCTTTCCGCTCAGCGTTCAGGTTGGGGTTAACCTTCGACGGAGCTGGGGCATAAGACTGTTCAGATGCAGCAGCTTGGGAAGCCGCCATACGTGAGTGAGTCCCTGATTCGGCTACTGATAGGAGGAGGCAACAAGCTAGAACCCGCGCCCAAAAAGGTTTGCTTTTCATCACTATCATCCTTCCTGAAATGTTAGTTCTTAGGATGTACTCTTCTGTGGAAGTTTATCCTTACAACTTTCGTATTCAACCATTTTTTGCTATGATGCCTGTATGAGGTGAGAAGAGTGAGCTTTAATCACAGGGAAGAGCATGTTGACGATGGGATGTTGTTAATTCAGGCGAACTTGGATGATATGAATCCAGAGTGGGTTTCTTATATTATGGACAAGCTCTTCGATATTGGAGCTAATGATGTCTATGTGGTACCGATTATTATGAAAAAAGGGCGGCCAGGCATTATGTTGAATGTGCTGGTTGAAGCGGCACGACTTTCTTCCATTGAAGATGTAATCTTTAGCGAAACAACGACGCTGGGCATTCGATATATGCACGCTTCCTGCCATAGATTAGGTAGAGAATTCGAGCAAGTGGATACCAAATGGGGACTGTTAACGGTAAAAGCTGGTTATCACCAAGGTAAATTGGTGCAGTATGCCCCTGAATTTAAAGAATGTGAACGGATAGCCAAAGAGTATCAGGTGCCGTTGAAATTGGTCTATGAAGAAGTTAGAATGCAGTTTATGCTGCAGCACAAAAAAGCCTCCTCCTAAAGTTCAGGAAGAGGCTTTTTGCTCTTATTGATGATCATGCGTATGCGGGTGATGATGATCATGGTCATGGTCATGGTGGTGATGGTGATCGTCATGAGAATGGCCATGAGAGTGGTTATGTTCATGTGCGATGTGCTCATGACCGACTTGCCATTTGCCAATGAAAGGATCCACTTTACCTACCACGACACGAAGCACGTTAGGTTGATTAGGCAAATCCCTTGTACCTGCCCCGTATCCGATGGTATCTACGATCATTGGCGGAAAGCTTTTGGAGAACTCGTCCACTATTCCGGAAATAATACCTGCACCAGTTGGCGTGGTCATCTCAAGGCTATGGTTCGTTGAAGCGATGGGTAAACCACGCATCATTTCCAAGGTTGCCGGAGCGGGAACCGGGTATGTGCCATGATCAATATGAATGATTCCTGAGCCTAACGGTACAGGGGATGCGAAGATGCGCTCGATTTGCAAAGAGTCGATAGCCAAGGCTACACCCACGATGTCGACAATGGAGTCGATAGCTCCCACTTCGTGGAAATGCACTTTTTCAACTGGAATGCCGTGGATTTTTGCTTCAGCGATGCCAATTTTCTCAAAGATGGCTAAGCTGAGCGATGTGACACGATCATTAAATCCAGCTCCTTGAATGACTTTGACAATTTCTGAGTAATGACGATGTTTCTTAGGCGGGTGCTCCGGATCTAGGATGACGTCCAATTTTAGTGCAGAAATTCCGCGCTTAATTACACGCTTCCATTCCAGGACATACGGTTCAAGCTTAATTTTGGTTAGCTCGCTTTCAATATAAGCCCGGTCTGCCCCTGCATCAACCAAAGCGCCAAGTGTCATATCGCCGCTGATTCCGGAGAAGCAGTCCAAATATAGAATACGCATGGTACGAATCTCACGCTCGTTTCGACATATTTTTGTTAATGAGCCCTGCATAATAGCCGGCTCCAAAGCCGTTGTCAATGTTTACGACAGAGATACCAGGTGAACAACTGTTTAACATGGACAAGAGCGGAGCCACGCCTGCAAGGTGTGCGCCATACCCGATGCTCGTCGGCACAGCAACGACAGGTTTGGATACGAGCCCGCCAAGCACGCTGGCGAGCGCGCCCTCCATGCCGGCAACGACCACAATCGCGTTAGCACCGCGAATAAGTTCCAGCCGGCGGAAGAGCCGGTGAATGCCGGCTACACCAACGTCGAAAACGCGTTCGACGTGGCTGCCCAGGCATTCTGCCGTAAGAGCGGCCTCCTCCGCCACGGGGAGGTCGGAGGTCCCTGCGCACACGACGGCGATATAGCCGTCGTGGACTTTCAACATCGGTCGCTTGAACCAAGTGAGCGCCCTGGCTGTTTCGTGGTAGGTGACGCCTTCCACGGCAGCGATAACATGGGCGGCTTTGACTGCGTCGACCCGCGTAGCCAGCACGCGGTCGGTGTGTTCCATCAGCCGCCGAAAGATGGCCTCGATCTGCTCGGCGGTTTTGCCTTCCCCGAAAATAACCTCGGGGAAGCCAGTGCGCTTCTCGCGATCGATGTCCAGCTGGGCAAATCCGAGATCAAGGTTGCCGGGGCCTTCGCCGCCGCCTTCCTTGATGATTTGCCTTTTGGCTTCTTCGACGTCCAGATCGCCCGTCTGTACGAGCTTCAAAATCTTATCCAAGTCCATCATAAGGATGCTTCTTTCACCTTTTCTTTGGTTTCCTTAGACAGCACTTCGTTCATGCTGCCAGTTCGGTAGCCTTGCAGATCCAGCGTTACGTAAGTAAAGCCGAGCTTACTGAACTTTTCATAGATTGCGTCGCGATGCTCCACCACTTTATGTATTTCATCCGGCATGACTTCGATCCGGGCAATTTTCTCATGGTGACGTACGCGTACTTGATATAAACCAAGTTGTGAAAGGAAGTACTCGCCTTCGTCCAGCTGGTCAATCTTCCACTTCTCAATTTGTGTTCCGTAGGGAATACGGGAGGACAGGCAAGCAAAAGACGGTTTATTCCAAGTGCGTAAACCTAACTCTTTGGAAAGCTGTCTGATTTCATCTTTGGTCATCCCAGCCTCTTGTAGCGTACTGCGGACGCCCTGTTCGTTCTTGGCTTGCAGCCCCGGTCTGTAATCACCGAGATCGTCCATATTGGAACCATCCAGAATATAGGGATAACCTAATTCTTTGGCTAATTGCTGCAGATGTGAATAAAGACCCGTTTTGCAATGGTAGCAGCGGTCCGGATTATTGGCGACGAAATTGGCATTCTCCAATTCTTTGACCTCTGTTTTGTACAGGCGGACACCAATTTGTTCAGCAAGCTCGACGGCTGCATCGAATTCCCGTGACGGGAATGTTTCGGATGCCGCTGTGACGGCCAGAACTTGATCACCGAGCTCTTGCTGTGCACGCTTGAGGACAAACGTGCTGTCTACTCCGCCGGAAAAGGCGATCAATACACGACCCATGCCTCTTAAAATCTCGCCAAGCTTGCGATCCTTCTCTCGCGTTACTTCTTGTATGCTCATGTTTCTTTCCTCCCATACAGCCTATATGTAAATAGCTGAGCTGTTTTGGTCCATCTAGATAAGTGTATCACAACTGGCTGGCAAAGTGGATTGTTTTGTCAGGCATTCATGATATAATAACAACATTGAGAAACCAAATAAAAGGCGGGAAATATAATGCCTACAAAACCATTAGAGAGAAAACCAGACTGGTTAAAAATTAATCTGAAAACAGATGAAAATTTCAAAGAAATTAAATCAATGATGCGTTCGAAGACGCTGCATACGGTTTGTGAAGAAGCTAAATGCCCAAACATTCATGAATGCTGGGCGAATCGAACGGCTACGTTCATGATTTTGGGTGACATCTGTACGCGTGCGTGCCGTTTTTGCGCTGTGAAAACAGGGCTGCCTACGGAGCTCGATCTGCAAGAGCCTGAACGCGTGGCTGACGCTGCTTTACAAATGGGGCTGCGTCACTGTGTTGTAACTTCTGTTGCACGCGATGATTTGCAGGATGGCGGCGCGATGATCTTCGCGGAAACCATCAAAGCGATTCGCCGCAAGCTGCCACTTTGCACGGTAGAAGTGCTGATTCCGGATTTCTTGGGCCGTGAAGAATCTTTGGTTACGGTTCTTGAAGCGAAGCCGGATATTCTAAATCACAATATGGAGACCGTGGAACGCATGTCAGACCGCGTCCGCTCCAAGGCGAAATATCGCCGTTCATTGGAGCTGCTTCAACGTTCCAAACGCATTGCCCCAAACATCCCAACCAAATCCAGCGTCATGATTGGCGTAGGGGAGGAATGGGACGAGTTGTTGCAGACGATGGACGATTTGCGTGCCGTCGATTGCGATATTATGACGATTGGGCAGTATTTGCAGCCGTCGACAACTCACCTGGCCGTGTCCAAATATTACACACCTGAGCAATTCGCTCTTCTCAAAGAAGAAGGCATGAAGCGCGGATTCAAACACGTTGAGTCTGGGCCATTGGTACGCAGCTCATACCATGCCCATGAGCAGGTTAAATCGGCATCGAACGTTTAGAACACGAACGAGTCATAGAAAGGAGAGCTTCCTACCATCATGATTCATATTGCCAATAAAACATACGAGCTCGTTACCGACCATAAAAATGGCTGGAACTTTGAAGTATTCAAAGAACGCTTCAGCGAAGTTTTAGAGCGTTATGATTATATTGTTGGCGACTGGGGGTACAGCCAATTAAGGCTGAGAGGTTTCTTCAAGGAAATCCACCCCAAAGCAACGAAGGAAACCTCCATTGCCGCTCTTCAGGATTACTTGAATGAATATTGCAACTTTGGTTGCGCGTATTTCATTATTGAAAAAGTAAATGGAAACAAGCAGCAACAGCAGGTTCCGTCTGAGCCATCGACGACCACGTCATAGGAGTTAGTGAGCAGTTAAGTAAAAAGACGCCATTCCCACTCGCAAGAGGAAGGAAGGCGTCTTTTTTCTGGCTTATTTTAACTCTAATCCTACAAAAGCTTCGCGAACCCTGTTCCAGAAAGGGAAGGGACGGAATCTGGCAAACTTTACTTTGACATGAGAAGCAACGCGGCAGCGAATAGAAACGACATCGTTGCGCTGCATGTACTTATGATCAAGGGAAAGCAGCATATTCTGATGTGCTTTGGGATAAATGTCACAGTGATGGTGCGCTGGCAAAATCATGGACGAGCCTAAAGTTCGGTAAACTCTATTGTTGATTGAAGCAATCTCGGCAACCTGAATGGCTTCCAAAGAAGGATGCACCATGGCTCCGCCCAAGCTTTTGTTGTAAGCCGTACTCCCGGCCGGCGAGGATATGCAGATGCCGTCACCGCGGAACATCTCGAACATTTCGTCGTTGATGTGGAGACGTGCAACGAGCGATACTTCAATGCCCCGCAGCGTAAATTCGTTGAGAGCCAGATGCGTCTCCACGCCATTTTCAGTCGTGATCTCGATCTCGACAACGGGATATTGGACAATATGAAGGTCTTCAGGGGTGCTCACATTGAACACAAGTGAAGCCAGATGATCTAATTCGTGTGGTTTCCAATCTGCGAAAAAGCCCAGATGTCCGGTATGAAGCCCGACAAAAGCAATGTCATCTAGTCGATGTACATAATTGTGAAAGGCTTGCAGCATCGTCCCATCTCCACCAATGGAAAGGACAATGTCGGGATTCTCTTCATCCCTTGGCATACCTTGTTCAGCGGCGAGCGCGTGGAACCGTGCAGTCAGCTCCTTGGAGATATCATCGCCTCGTTCAATGACGTTGTATTTCAATCGTTTTCCTCCTATTGAAGCGTGCAGTATTTGTCAATTTCTTGCAAGATAGATTCAGGTGTATGCCGAAATTTGGCAGCGACACGATAGGAATCGTTGCTGAAATTTGTCACCCTTATGATCTCGCCATAAGCGGTAATGGGGTGGGGAAACCCTGATAATAAGAAGCTGAATTCCAGAAATAAGGGATAAAAAAGCCGATTTGTCGTAACAAAAGAAAGACCTCCTGCACTGATATCAAGCAGCTGTCCAGAGAAAGCGACGCCCTTGCGTGCGGATAAGCCGCGAATGCCGACAATTTGAAGGGTAATGGGTGTTCGAAGGGAGATCTTGGCCCGGTTGTGCTGTCGGTTCTGATGCTGCAGAATCTCTTCGGGAATAGATAGCGTGAGGTAACAAATCGCTTTTTTTAACTCAAGTTGAAGTAACTCCACGTGCGTATAGTATAAAATTCCACGGTCTTTAAAAGAAAATTCAATAAAAGAAACATGTTCAAGTTTGTCGAATGGAAACACGCCCACGAGCTCTAAACAAACTGTGAAGGAATCTTCTCCAATTTTATCAATGTAGAAATTATCTTCATAGCAAAAAGGCTGTCCATCTTTGGACTCACCGACAACAATCAAATGACAATCGGAGTTCGGTGCGATATATGCCAATTCTAGTGCCTTATTCCAATCCATAGCATCACCAAGTGGTTAGATTTGCATTCATGAACGCATACACATACCGTAAGTTCTCTTTTCATAATAATTTATAAAAGAAAATAAGAAAAGCCCCAAAAGGGGCTTAATAGAGGGATTCATACATTTATTGCCATGATAATGTGCTCGTTACTAGTGAAAGCTCAAAAGAATGGGCGAAATTTGTCGAAATAGGTCGAACGCGAATGGAGAAGTGCGGTCCATGGACGAGATGTCCGGGTATGCTTGCTTTATAGCTCTGCACGTGCTCAATCAGTTCGCCTGATGACTCCATCGGGATGATTTTTTGTTCCCATTTTTCACCGTTGTCCTCGTAATAAATGATCTCTACCGCTGTATCCTGCGGCCAAATAGATCCGAAATAAATCTGCGCACTCACTTCCTTGGTTGTTGGTTTGATTTCACTTAAAGGCACTTCCGTAGATAATTTGGCGGAGCGGTCATCGATCCCAATGATTTTTACTTGATACCAGTTATTACGGATGAACTGCTTATAATCGGCAACCTTCGTCGCAACCTCATACTGATTAGCCACAAATAAGCGTGCTCGATCCGCTGTCGGCAAATAGGTCTCTTCCGTATAATCCTGTACCATGCGGTGTGTATTATATACAGGGCTGAGCGATTGGATAGAGCGCTTCATCCGGCTAATCCATTGATGAGGGAGACTTCCTTGGTTGTAATACAAGGGAATAATTTCTTTCTCCAGAATGTGATAAATGGACTGGGTATTTTCTTTCTCCTGCGCAGCCCAATCGGCCGTACCTGTGGAACCAATCGCCCAACCGTTCGTTCCGTTGTAGCCTTCCTCCCACCAACCATCCAGCACGCTAAAATTAAGCACACCGTTCATTGCCGCTTTTTGTCCGCTAGTTCCGCTGGCTTCAAGAGGTCTTCGAGGGTTATTCAGCCAGACGTCTACACCCTGTACGAGATAGCGAGCCATATTGATGTCATAGTTTTCGAGCATCACGACTTTGCCTTCGAATTCTTTCATTTTCGAAACACGGTAAATTTCACGGATAAGCTCTTGGCCGGGATAATCGGCAGGGTGAGCTTTGCCGGCAAAAATGAACTGGACCGGCCGTTCAGGGTCATTAATTAATTTCTTAAGCCGGTACAAATCGTTAAAAATCAGATTAGCTCGCTTGTAGGTGGCAAATCGTCTCGCGAATCCGATGGTTAACGCTTTTGGATTCAAATAATGTCTAACTTCTTCAATCCGCTGCTCGGTTTCTCCATTGCGCCTGCGCTGCTCCATCAAATTCTGGCGAGCGAAGCTCACTAAATCATCTTTCAACTGCTGGTGCACTTTCCAGATGGATTCATCAGGGATGACCTCCACTTGCTGCCATTGGTGCTTGTTGGCTTGCTCTTCTCGCCACGTGCCAGGCAGGAAGCGGTCCAGCAGTTCTTTCCAGCTTGAAGCGGTCCAGGTTTCCAAATGAACACCATTTGTTATGGAACCGATTGGGACTTCGCTAGCGTCAATGTGTCCATGAAATTCTTTGAACATTTCACGGGATACTTGCCCATGCAGCTTACTGACGCCATTGCGGAGTCCGGCCGTATTCATGGCCAAATGCGTCATATTAAATTGACCTGTATGATGGTCAAGTCCGAGTGCTATGATCGCCTGCTTATGTCGTGACAGCTCGTTGAACAGCGGACCGAGATAATGCTCCACCATCCCGATCGAGAACGTGTCATGACCCGCAGGAACGGGTGTATGTGTTGTAAAGACGGTAGCCGAGCGGACAGTTTCGACGGCCACGTGAAAAGGCAGACCAAGATGCAGCAGATCCTTCATTCGCTCCAAAGTAAGGAAAGCTGCATGACCCTCGTTGATGTGGTACACATTGGGGTAAATGCCCAGCGCACGAAGCGCTTTGACGCCGCCAATGCCGAGCACGATTTCTTGCGCAATTCGTGTATCCTGATTCCCGCCGTATAGCTGTGCGGTCAGCTCTTTATCCGCGTGCTGATTGGCTTCATGATCGGCGTCGAGTAAATAAATTCGATTGCGTCCGACCTGCACCTGCCAAATCTGCAAGGTGATGGCCCGGCCCGGCATATCAATCGAAACGGTGAGAGGTGCGCCTTGGTGAAGAACCGGCGCAATCGGAAGTTTGGCAAAGTCATAATCGTATAAGTGGCTTTGTTGTCCGCCTGAAGCATCGATTTTTTGCGTGAAGTAGCCTTTTTTATAAAGAAGGCCAACACCAACTAAGGGAATGCCCAAGTCGCTGGCTGATTTCGCGTGATCGCCAGCCAAGATGCCAAGGCCTCCCGAATAGATCGGCAATGATTCATGGAACCCGAATTCGGCGGAGAAATAGGCAACTTTGACGTAGCCTCGATCTCCATGTTTTTCTTGAAACCAGGTGGGTCCGTTTAAATAAGCGTCGAACCTGTCGATCACTTGTCGATACCGGGTTAGGAATTCCGCATTATGACTTAAAGCATCAAGTTTAGCATCGTCCAATTCATATAGGAGACGAACGGGATTATGGCCGGTTTGAGCCCATTTGACAGGATCCATTTGTGCAAAAAGCTGCAGCGCATCATAGTTCCAACTAAACCATAGATTAATGGCCAGCTCGGATAAACGTTCAATCGCAGTAGGCAATGTTTTGGCTACACGGAGGACGGAGTTTTGCATACGGTATGTTCACTCCCTTTTATCATCATGATTGTAATTATCATTGTCATGGTAATTACCCCTATTATCTTGTTCCACCAACTTTTTCATACACGAGTCTAAGTAAGGAATATGCAGCAAAGAGCCCCGCAATGACAGTAAAAGCAGCCAAGATAACGGTTCCGCTCATAGGGAGAAGGAGCCTGAGATAGCTGAGTACTGGAGATGTTGGATCATACTGCGGCATGAAAACCGTTTTGGCGTCTCGGAACACCTGCAAAGGCTCCCAAAAAATAATCACAATAGCTGCGGAAAGCAAGGCATGGATGAAACGGGAGATTAAAAAAGGCATATAGCGCAGGTTGGTATGACTTAACAGACTAACGATCTGAGCATGCACCGACAATCCTCCCCATGATAAAATGAACGCTCCAATGGCAACTTTGCTGGAAAGCGCCAGTGCAGCAGGAGCATTGCCAGCAGCTTTGGCCCCGATCGTCACCTCGAATAGACCGTTCATAACGGCTTGTGACAATTCAAGGGGAAGTCCTGTGAAGCGCAAGAGGGAATCGATGAGCATGTATATGGCATTCATGACCTTAGCTTGAGTTAAGACTTCCAAGGCAACGGAGAAGAAGACAACAAGTCCACCTACAACGAAAATTAAATTTACCGATTGTAGGACGGATTGGCTGAGAAGCGTACCGATGGATCTTCCATCGGACATGCGGGCATCATGCATGGATTCAAAAGCTCGCTTCCATATCCAGCCTTGGCTGGCGCTATTTTGCTTGGTAGGGCGGCTCCTCTTGCCATGGAATCGCATCATCAATCCAATCATGAGAGAGCCTCCGTAGTGAGCTACAGCCAGAATGATAGCGAGTGAGGCGTCATGGAAGAAGCCTATTGAGACAGCTCCAATCAAAAAGATCGGATCAGAGCTTGTTGTAAATGCGACGAGCCGTTCGCCTTCCTCGCGGTTTACGAGCTTTTGGGTCCATAGCTGGCCCGTCAGTTTGGCGCCGACAGGATACCCGGCTGCGAAGCCCATAGCCACGACGAAGCCGCCGATGCCCGGGATACGGAAGACGGGGCGCATCATCGGATCCAGCAGTGTGCCGAAGAAGTGAACGATGCCGAAGCCAAGCATAATTTCGGAGATGACGAAGAAGGGAAAGAGTGCGGGAAAGAGCACGTCCCACCAAATGGAAACACCGCGCAAGGCTGCTTGAAGTCCGGCATGAGGGAAGGCAAATAAGCATAGAATAATGGCAATAACAACAAAGGCCATAAGTAGCGCCGCGGTAAAGTTTCTTTTCTCCATGGAACTCTACACCTCCTCCTCAACTATATGAAGGAAATGGGACAGACATGCCGGCCTAAAAAACTTAGACTTTGGTACTGTTATGTAAGTGTATTTATGGTAAAATAGGACTAGTAATAGTCTTATATCCTAGGCCGCGGGAGTGATTCAAATGACAAGTGTCATCGTCGGTTTGGTCGTTTGTATGTTCGTGTTTGTCATTCGAGAAACGCTTATGCATGCAGGGGATGAGGATGTAGAAAACTATTAAGTCATTACGAGCAGAGAGGTTCTCACCATGTCAGAGCAAGAACGCAATACGCTGTATGAATTGATGGGGGGAGCAGAGACGGTTCGCCGGATTGTGGAAGCATTTTATCCTAGAGTGCTGAAGAATCCTTTGTTGGCGCCGCTGTTCCCTTCGGATATTGAACCCGTTATGGATAAACAATATATGTTTTTAAGCCAATTTTTTGGAGGTCCGACGCTGTATTCCGATGTCCATGGACACCCTATGATGAGAGGGAGGCATATGCCTTTTCCTATCACAGTGGAACGTGCAGACGCATGGTTAGGCTGTATGGCCGGAGCTATGGAGGAAGTGGGTTTGCCGCAGGATCTACGGGAATTTTTGCTGCAACGCTTGAAGGGTTCCGCTTATCATTTTGTGAATACACCTGAAGAAGAATAGTTCTTCTTTCCTATACTTTCCAGAGAAGAGGCGGGGTTTCAAGATGGTTGAACCTTTGTATGAGATTTCAGTGAAATGTACGTATTGCGACAATTCCTTCAAATCCATGAAGGTTCGTCCGAGCTTCAAAAAAGCGAGCAAAACAGACGCGGATTTCTGCGTTCACTATAAGGGCATCAACCCTGATTACTATATCGTGAGGATTTGTCCTTACTGCGGTTATGCGCATACGGAAAACTTTTCAGATAAGTGGAAGTCAGCGCAACGTGAAGCCTTTCACGAGAAGATTGCGAAGAACTGGACGATGCGCAGCTTTGGCGGCGAACGAACGTGGGAGTCTACCCTGCAGGGTTACAAGCTGGCGCTGGTCAGCGCGCAAATTAAAGAGGAGAAATCCCGCGTTGTAGCAGGACTTCTTCACCACTTGGCGTGGCTATACAGATCCAAAGGCGATTGGGAGCAAGAGAAGCGATTCTTAACTTTTGCCTTGGAAGCGTATGTGCATGTATATGAAAATGAAGGCATGGAGCTCAACAATGCAAGGCTCATGTTTCTGATGGGGGAACTCAACCGCAGATTGGGCCGTTTCAATGACGCAGTCAAATGGTTTTCTCGCATCATTAACGACCGTAAAATCATGGACGCTGCGATGATTCGAGCAAGCCGCGAACAATGGATTGTAACTCGCGAGGATATGCTCGCCATCCGTATGGAACTGCCGGACGAAATGAAACAAGCTACTTAATAGCTCGCTTAAAAAATGAGATGAACGCTTGCCTATGTGATGTGGTGATTGCTTGAGTGCGATCCCTTGCATAGTTAAGCGTTCATTTTTTGATCAAGCACTTGGAGTTCCTTGTAGTGGGTGAACCGATTTTTTCCTTGACGTTTGGATTCATAGAGGGCTTGATCGGCTTCATAGATCAATTGAGTTAATTCAGCCTGGGGCGATTTAGCGGTAGAAATGCCAATAGAAATTGTGATAGGTGTTGCGACGTTTTGGTTTTTATGAAGGAACGATTGGGCAGCCATAAAGCATAGACGTTGAGCGTATAGGCTAAGTTTAATCGGATCGGTCTCCGAACTGAGAAGAATGAACTCTTCCCCGCCGTATCTGGCGAGATAATCCTCTTCTCGGATATGGTGCCGAAGGACATGGCTAATTTCTCTCAGGAGTTGATCACCTTCCAGATGCCCGAAGAGATCATTATATTGTTTGAAATTATCCAAATCGATCATCATGATAGACATTTGTCTTCGATGGAGAGCATTGTTGGCAATGGGCATAAAACTGCGCAGATTAGGAAGTTTGGTTAAGCTGTCTTGATTGGCTTGCAGCTCCATCTGGCGTTGTAAGCGCCAACTTTTATTTTCATCATTGACCATAATAATGAGTGTAATGAAAGTAGCGGACATGATAGCTAGCATGAAAAGCTGATCACCGACATAAGGCCAGGACAATCGGCTAATGAGCAGTCCATGAATCAGGAGGCGTAAGAGAAAGACATACGTGCATATTTGGAGACCGTGTCGAATAGGAATGTCCAAGAAGCCATTGCGGTATTCTTTATTATGAAACAGGGAGCTAATTAGTGCAGGAGCGAGCAAATCTTGTGCGATGTTGAACCAGGCATGATTTTCATGTGAAATGAGGCTGAAGCCCGTCGGTAAGACGGTTGAAAGAAGGGCAATCGGCATGCCGTAACGTAAGCCGGCCATGAAGATAGGCAAGGAGCGTAAATCTATGAGACCGAGCGGCTCAGGCAGAGGTTCGAGCATCATGATGATACAAGCAAGACCGGTGAGCAAAGGCGCAAGAAGCTGCTCGAAGGAATCGGTCAGCATCTTGCTTCGTACTTTCATAGCCACGTAATTCAGTGTGACTAGCGTGCATGCACTTGTCAAAGGAACGAGATACTCATTCATAGGAACTCTTTCTACTCCTTGCGCTTGAAAGCTACGATTGTTTCGTTCGTATAGCGGTGTCCGCCAATAAATAATCGCGGTCTGTGTCAATGAGCGTCAGCTTGTTGTGACAGCAAGGAAACACAAGCAGCTTTTTTTTACCTTCGTGAATGGATTTCAATTCGTGGATTTTCAGCGGCAGCAGCACATTGGAGCTATGGCAAAACGGACATTCGGCCACATAAACGTCCTTCATTACAATGTCATAAGGCCAAGTGTTGGCAAAAGGAAACAACACAGCTTACTTCGATTCTGGTTCGCTTGTTTCCGAAGTGGAAGTTTTCGCGAGCTCTGCTAATTTTTGAAGTAAAATATGTTGTGGCATATGCATGAGATGTTCCAAAGGTACTTTAAGCTGCTCAGCCAATTTGACGGCTGTTTCTGGAGAAATTTGTAACGGTTTCATTATTGTTATCACACCATCCCGTTCCGATTTTTTTGCAGGAACTTTATTTTATTGAATCATACTTCTTACCTATAAGCAATGAGGAAGATTACGATGATTGCTCCTGATAGACCGTTTATGATTTAATGAAAGTAGGAAAGGAAAGGTGATGGCTTTGCTTCATTTACCTCTTAATCAAACGTGGAATTTAGAAACTTTTTTTCATGGTGGAAGTGAGTCTCCTGCATTCGCAGCACATCTGAAGGAGCTTCAAGCTTCGATTGCGGCTTTCCAAGAGCAGGTGCGGAACACACCATCCCCACAGCAAGCAGCAGAAACGGATGGTCTTGCGAAGCTGGTTGAATTGTTCCAGAGTAATTTGAAAAATATTCACGAGGCTGATTCTTTTGTAGGCTGTCTGCTAGCCGATAATCAGAAGGATAAGAAAGCGCCTGTATTGAATGGACAGGTCAAAAGCTTATACGCTGAGCATCTGTCGTCACTTACACATTTTGACCAAGTGCTTACAGGTATTCCGGATGCGGTGTGGTCAGAGATTTTGAAGAAAGAACCGTTCCATGCAATCGCATTTCCGCTTCATGAACGTCGTGCTTTGGCACAAGAAAAGCTGTCGCCGGAACAAGAAGCATTAATCAATGATTTGGCCGTAGACGGCTATCATGGGTGGGGCGACTTGTATAATTCTACCGTAGGTCAATTCCGCATGCCTGTGGAGGTTGACGGAGAAACGGTTGAGCTTTCCGCCGGCCAAGCGTTTAATAAGCTGCATACAGAGAACCGTGAAGAACGGCTTGCCTTATTTGACAGTTGGGAAAAGGCCTGGACAGACAAGGAAGATTACTGCGCAGAAGCGCTGAACCATCTGGCCGGATTCCGCCTTCAAGTGTACAAATACAGAGGCTGGAACAGCATACATAAAGAGCCGCTCGCGATTAATCGCATGGAAGAGAAGACGCTGAATGTCATGTGGGAGGTTATCGACCGCAATAAAGCGATCTTCGTCGAATATTTGAACCGTAAAGCGAAGCTGCTTGGCGTTGAGAAATTGGCGTGGGTGGATGTCGATGCACCGCTAGGCGACTCTTCGAAGAAAATTTCATACGATGAAGGCGCAAGCCTCATTATTGAGCAGTTCGAGCGCTTCAGTCCGAAGCTGGCCGCCTTCTCGGAGCAAGCCTTCGAGAATCGCTGGATTGAAGCTGAGGACCGCGCTGGGAAGCGCCCAGGCGGCTTCTGTACATCGTTCCCGGTCGCGGGAGAGACAAGGATCTTCATGACGTACGGCGGCACGCTGAACAACGTCTCAACGCTTGCGCATGAGCTTGGCCACGGCTACCATCAGCACGTTATGACGGATATGCCTGCCCTCGCGCAAGAGTACGCCATGAACGTGGCGGAAACCGCGTCTACGTTCGCGGAAATGATCGTTGCGGACGCTGTTGTGAAGAGCGCCTCGACCGATGAAGAGCGTATCATTTTGCTTGAAGATAAAATCCAGCGGGCGATCGCTTTCTTCATGAATATTCATGCGAGATTCATTTTTGAAACGAACTTCTATGCCGAGCGCCGTCAAGGACTTGTAAGCGTGGAGCGTCTGAATGAGCTGATGGTAGACGCTCAGAAGGTTGCCTACCAAGATGCGCTGAGCAGCTATCATCCGCATTTCTGGGCGGCCAAATTGCATTTCTATGCAACGGATGTGCCTTTCTACAACTTCCCATACACATTCGGCTATATGTTTAGCGCTGGTATTTATGCGAGAGCAGTGCAAGAAGGCGCGGCTTTCGAAGATAAGTACATCTCTCTGCTGAGAGATACGGGCAGCATGAACGTGGAAGAGCTTGCACAGAAGCACCTTGGTGTTGATCTGACTGAGCCGGACTTCTGGCAAAGCGCTGTGGACATGGCGATTCAAGATGTGAAGGAATTCATGCGGCTGACAGAAGCGAAAGTTCAGGTTTAAAAAGAAAAAGGGATATCCTGGAGGTAGATTGTATCTACGCTAGGGCATCCCTTTTGTGTATATAAGATTAATCTTACAGCTTGAAGACTTGAATGGTTTGCTGCAGTTGGGTAACAACCCGCGTCATTTCCTCAGCCTGAGAGACAATGCCTTGGACGGTAGAGATCTGCTCGTTCATGGAGGCCGAAACCTCTTGTGTTCCTGCAGCAGATTCCTCCGTGATTGCCGAGATGTTCTCCATGGCAGCAGCAATTTGCTCGGAGCTGACTAGCATTTGTTCGCTTTCTTCGGCAAAGCGGTTAATTTCTTCCGAGATAAAACCAACGCTATCGACAATCTGAGCGAAGACCGTTTCTGTTTGATCGATAAGTACGGTTTGCTTTCTAACGACATCTTCGTTGACTTGAATGCTGCGAATGGCTTCCTGGATGCCCTGCTCAATGCTCTTGACGAAGCCAAACACTTCACGAGTAAGGGACGTGGACTCCTCAGCAAGCTTGCGCACCTCTTGTGCGACGACTGCAAAACCTCGGCCGTGCTCGCCGGCTCTGGCGGCTTCAATGGAAGCGTTAAGCGACAGCAGGTTCGTTTGCTCAGCAATCTCCGAAATGGAGCGGGTTACGTTCGTAATACCGGCCGCTTGACGAGCCAACATGTCAATGGTTTCGGAGACCTGCTGCGTCACTTCTACATTTCGCTTCATGCCGACGCCTTGGCTTTCAACGGAAGTACGACCCTTCTCAACCAGCGTCATCATCTGATCGGAGCGATCTTTCATTTCCTTGGCGGAACCTGCGTAATTGACAATCTTCACTTCTATGTCTTTGGTCGTAATCGATACACCGGATACTTCTTCTGAGATTTGACCGGCACCGGCAGCCAGCTCATGGGCCGAAATGCTCACTTGTTCCAGGACCGTGCGAAAGTTTTCGTTCTTGGAGTAAATATCGCGGCTGGTTTGGAAAACTTGCTTGGATATGGATCCTGTATCGCGAAGAATATCACGCAGTTTGTCGATCATTTTGTTGAAGGACTGGCCAAGTTGACCTAGTGTATCGTCGGACGTTACCGTTACCTTTTGAGAAAAGTCGCCTTTGGAAATGTTGAGTGCAATGCGGGACAGGTCGGCCACAGGTTCTGTCAATTGGTTTTCAAACCATCTAATGAAAGGGTAGCTTAACGCAAGGAGCAAAACCAGGAAAATAATTCCTAGTAAGCGATTCCATTCCGATGATATTGTAAGGACTAGCAGAAATACACAGTTTAAACCTATTAACCCATAGCAGCCTAACTGTAATTTCTTTCTGAAAGATAAAGTTGACATTTTATCCAAATTGACCGACTCCCTTGCGAAATTTGTAATGTATGCAGGAATAATGGACTATGTTTGAAAATTATAACATTGAATCTGGAAATATTCTACACAAATTCGACAAATATCGTTCGGATTCGATGGATACAAGTAGTGTACATAAAGAGAGTATTAAGAATAGTAAAAATTTTAAGGATATTAAAATAAATTGTTGAAATTTGTAAATTATGTCGATATAATAGGTCTACAGTCGTAATTTACATAATAAGTAAAATTTAAAAACTTAAGGGGGAAGATGATGAGTTTGGATCAAATATCACTTGCAAGACAAATCGATTTGGTGTTTAGAAGGATTAAAGATGAGCTATCGCATGTAAGTTCAGGTACAGTGTTTGTGCACATCAGGAATAATGAAATTGGCAAATTTGGCGTGAAGCATCTCCCGTTCGAAAGCAAGGACGGCGTACTTCCAGAAATTAAGGTCAAAGGTCTCACGGAGATTCAGTATCAATCTTTTCGTCAGATGGCGCTTGAATCGTTGAAGCGTAAGAAAAGTTGGACACATGGAGAAATTTACTTTGATTTCACGGTTAGGCAAGGAATATTGTCGGCTAGCATTACGTTTGAAACCAATTATAATATGGCTAGCATGGCCAAGACGATTTAGCACTTATCCTATAATAGAAACACCCCTGGTCGCATGGATGACCGGGGGTGTTTGCTGTATTTGAATGTTAACCGCGATTTCTGCTGCGATACAAGACATAGATAAACAATGGCGCTCCAATGGCAGCTGTGAACACGCCGGCTGGAATATCGAGCGGTTTGAATACGAACCTTCCCGCCAGATCGGCAAGAAGTAGGAGTAAGGAACCAGTTAACGCCGAAACGGGAATCAGCGATCCGAAGCTGGGTCCTACCAACTTGCGGGCGATATGCGGAGCCATGAGGCCGATGAAATTAATGGCTCCTCCGAATGCGACGGCGGCGCCAGAAAGGGCTACGCTCAAAATGATGAGCAGAAAACGCTGGCGTTGTACGCTGCTGCCCACATTGCGGGCGATGTCTTCGCCTAAGGATTGCACCGTAATATGACGCGCATATAAGAAGATGATCGGAATCAGCACCGATACCCAAGGTAGAAGCGGATAGACCGCCTTTTGCCAAGAGACGCCATAGATGCTCCCAGTCATAAAGGTTAGCGACTGATTCGCAAGAATGATAGGTCCAGATATCATCATCAAATAAGAGAGCGCGCTCATCGCGGCTGTGAATCCTGTGCCGATCAGGACAAGGCGAAGCGGGGTAATCCCATTTTTCCATGAGAGGGAGTAGACCAGCAAAGTAGCGATGAATGCGCCGAGAATGGCGGCAACAGGCAGCCAGTGAATGCTGATTTTATCCGAGAAAAAGAAGAAAAAGGAAACCGCTCCGAGTGTAGCTCCACCTGTTGAACCAATCGTATCCGGCGAAGTTAACGGGTTTCGCACAATCCCTTGCAGGATGGAACCGGCAACCCCCAGGGATGCGCCGATTAACATAGCGACAATCACCCGAGGCAAACGCAGGGATCGGACAATCATGTTGCTGGGATCCGTCCCATAGCCGAAAACGGCACGTACAACCTCAACTGGCTTGATATAAATACTGCCTATTCCTGTGCTTAGGATCATGACAATAATGACTGCTAGAAGCAAGATCAGTGATACAAGGAGAGATTTCTTGCTGACTCTATAGGAAAAACCTTTGTTTCGAAACGTCATATGTCGATTGGAATGACTCATTTCAGCAGCCCCCCTTTGCGAGCAATGTAGATGAAGAAGGGAACTCCGAGAATGGCTGTCGTTACGCCAACATGAACTTCCTTCGGCATAACGATGAAACGGGCGATGACATCAGCGCCAACGAGCAGGATGCCGCCTAGAATTGCACTGTAAGGAATGACCCAGCGATAATCGATGCCTACGAGGAACCGGACGATATGCGGGATGATGATCCCGACAAAAACAATCGGACCTGCAACGGCGACGGAGCCCCCTGCCAATACAACGATAACGACTGCGGTAATGAATTTTATGTAAATCGTGCGTTGTCCCAGCCCTTTGGCGACATCGTCTCCCATGGACAGGATGTTGATGTGCGGCGCAAGTAAAAACGCTCCTACCCAGGCAATTAAGATATAAGGGTAGACCGATTGGAGCATAGCCATGGTTCTTCCTTCAACCGACCCAACAAGCCAGTAGAGGACTTGGTCAAACGCTTTACCATTTCCTAGCAAAATGCCTTGAGTCAGCGAAGCGAAAAAGGCCGTCATCGATGAACCCGCCAGCGTAATCTTCATCGGCGTTAAGCCATCTCTGCCTAAGGAGCCAAGCCCATAGACGAGGGCAGAACTCACAGCAGCACCCAGAAATGCAATCCATGTGAACTGTGTCAGACTAGATACATTGAAAAATCCAACAGACAACACGATGGCAAAGGCTGCGCCTGAGTTAATGCCAAAAATACTTGGCGACGCAAGTGGATTTCGTGTCATTGCTTGCATAAGCGCCCCCGCAACAGCCAGGCTTCCGCCTACGAGTGCGGCGATTAACGCTCTGGGTATTCGAACGGTCTGAATAATGATGGATTCGTTCGAAGGATTCGTTAAATGGTCAAATGATTGCATGACCTGTGCCCAAGTATAGCTATGTAGACCGAATCTGACGCTGCAAACCATCATCACGGCAAGCACGATAAGGGCTGCCAGCAGTCCAATACCTTTGTATAAAGGATATAGTCGTTCGTTATTTGAAGAATTCATAGATAAGTGCCTGCTTCCTTATTAGATGCTTCGTTTATTTTAAAGAGAAAGGCAGGGGAAGTCAACGATTTTGAGAATCATTATCAATTTCGATTGACAGAACCTGCGGAAGCGAGTACCATGTACGTTAGATAATGATAATCGTTATCACATCATTAATTGAAACGTGTGGAGGGAACATAGTAAGATGTTTGGTAAAAAAATACAGTTAAAAAGAGCTTGGGCTCTTGTTGCCATTATGTTTGTAGTATCTATTGTTTTAGCAGCATGTGGAGAAAAGCCTAGCGCTCAGCCAGCAGCATCCGCATCTGCAGCACCGCAAGAATCCGCTAAGTCCGATGCTCCTCGTACGATTAAGCATGCGATGGGGGAAACCGCTGTACCTGCGCAGCCGAAGCGTGTAGTTATTTTGACGAATGAGGGAACAGAAGCCCTTATTGCTCTTGGAGTTAAACCGGTGGGTGCGGTTGAATCCTACTACGGAAATCCATGGTTTGATCATATCAAAGCTGATATGCAAGGTGTAACGACAGTTGGTGGAGAATCACAGCCAAACCTGGAGTTGATTGCATCCTTGAAACCGGATCTAATCATCGGTAACAAAATGCGTCATGAGAAAGTGTACGACCAACTTAAAGCGATTGCTCCAACGGTTTATTCGGAGACATTACGCGGTGAGTGGAAAAGCAACTTCGCTTTGTATGCCGAGGCGCTTAACAAGAAAGCGGAAGGCGACAAAATCATTGCGAACTTCGACAAACGTATTGATGATTTCAAAAGCAAAGCAGGCGATAAGCTGAAAGAGAAAATCGCAGTTGTCCGCTTCATGGGCGGTAAAACACGTTTCTACTATGGAAATATGTTCACTGGTGTTATTTTCAAACAAATTGGATTCCCGCGTTCAGATCCGAAAAGCGATGAGAAATCTTTTGAGGATATTACCAAAGAACGTTTGACGGAATTGGATGCTGCAGACCGCGTGTTCTACTTTACATATGAGCTTGGCGATGGTAAAGGAACGAAGCAAGAGCAGGAATGGATGAATGATCCGCTTTGGAAAAACCTCAAAGTTGTGAAAGACAATAAATTAGTAAAAGTGAATGATGCGACATGGAATACGGCTGGCGGCGTGAAAGCAGCTAATCTCATGCTCGATGATCTGTATAAGATCTATGATGTAAAACCTTAATCCATAAGGGGACTGCTTCTTGCGAGCAGTCCTCTTTCGGTTCCCAGATGCAAAAAGGAGGGCCTCCTTTCAGTAGCGCAGCTACTTCAAGGAAAGCCCTCACTTGCTTAAGTATGGGAGAGATGTTATCTGCTAAATCTGTTAGCGCTGCCGCCTGCTAGCTGTTGTTCAGCAATTTGAACGAGGCGACGTGTGATGCTGCCCCCAATGGAGCCTGTATCACGGGACGTCATGTAGCCATAGTAACCGTCTTGAGGAATCTGGATACCTAGTTCTTGAGCAACTTCATATTTCATTTGATCCAAAGCTGCTGTAGCTTGTGGAACAACTAAAGAGTTGCTGCTGCGAGATTGTCCTGCCATCTGATATCACCTCCAGTAATAGGTAGTATAATCTCTTTTGTAAAATATACTCATCAAATTTACTGGAAATTTCCGGTAATGTTTTAGGGGTGGAAAAGCAGGATTGGACAGTCTTTGTTATAATAAGAAAAGCAATGGGAGAGCGGAGGCGAAATCATGTTTGAACTATCTGTAAAGGGCTGGTCCCTTGATAAAGACTTGCAAATCATACAGGCGGATGTCCGCATGGCGGTAGACGACAGCGTTATTATTGAAGAACCGCTATGCGTCGATGTGGGGCTCCCTGCGCTGCTGTACAGTGCACTGAGCGATACGGAGCCGAATCGTTTTGCACCACCGGATCAATGGGAGCAGATGCCCTTCTTTGTTTGCGGCTGCGGAGACCCGGAGTGCAGGGGATTTTCATTTGTCGTGCATCATTTGCCGGAGGAGCAAATTCAGCTGATCTCGGTTGAAGAGCGAACAAACGGCACATACCGCGAGCTTGAGACCCACAACATACCATCTGATCACTACAGGAAAGAGGTCCTGGAGATCGGAGAAACCTATTTGGCATTTATCAAAGGGTTGGACTATAGGCCCTATTTTGCAGATACGGTGAAAGTAGTTGAAGGGCTGGTACATCAATTACATCAACAACGACGGAGTGAATAGGATGGCAGCAGTAAAATATTATGTCGTTTGGGTGGGGCATAAGCCAGGGATCTATCGATCATGGGCAGATTGTCAGGCGCAGACCAAAGGATTTCCGCAAGCGAGATTTAAATCATATGAGTCCGAAGCGGAGGCGCGACAAGCTTTGGAGAAAGGCTGGCAGAAATCGCTGAATTTTGGAGGAAAGCCTGGCGCGTCGTCATCTTCAGCTTCCGGCAATAAATCGGCTACCCCTGAAACAGCTCCGGAAGTGGACTATGACAGTCTGTCCGTGGATGTGGGTTGCTCCGGGAATCCGGGGATTGTGGAGTACAAGGGAGTCGATACACGGACGGGAGAAATTCTTTTTTACCAAGGTCCCATTTCCAAGGGTACGAATAATTTGGGCGAGTTTTTAGCGATCGTGCACGGTCTGGCTTATTTACAAAAGCAGGGCAGCAACAAAACCATTTATACGGATTCGGTCACAGCTTTAAGCTGGATTCGCAAAAAGGAAGTTTCGACCAATTTAGTTCGGGATGCTTCTACAGAAGAAATTTGGTCGCTCGTTGACCGGGCGCTGAAGTGGCTTCGGACGAACAGCTACGCGAATAAGATCGTGAAATGGGACACGAAAAAGTGGGGAGAAATCAAGGCTGATTTTGGCAGAAAATAAACCCTTGCTTTTACATTGACGCGTCAGTACACTAAAGGGAGAATTTTGACGAAAAGTGTGATATGATAGATTCATTGTTTTTACAAAAGAATTGTAATCTAGGAGGAATAGAGAATGGCTCATCCAAAACAGCGTAGCGACATGATTAAAAAAGGATTCGACCGCGCTCCACACCGCAGTTTGTTGCGTGCAGCCGGCGTTAAAGAGGAAGATTTCGGCAAGCCGTTCATTGCGGTTTGTAACTCTTATATAGACATTATCCCTGGGCATGTCCATTTGCAAGAATTCGGTAAGCTGGTGAAAGAAGCGATCCGTGAAGCAGGCGGCGTTCCTTTCGAGTTCAACACGATTGGTGTTGACGATGGTATCGCAATGGGGCATATCGGTATGCGTTATTCCCTGCCAAGCCGTGAAATTATTGCGGACTCCTTGGAAACAGTCGTAAACGCGCACTGGTTCGATGGTCTTATCTGTATTCCTAACTGTGATAAAATTACGCCGGGTATGATCATGGGCGCGCTTCGCGTTAACATCCCTACGATGTTAGTTAGCGGTGGCCCAATGAAAGCCGGAAAAGATAAAAATGGTAAATCCATTTCCTTGTCCTCCGTTTTCGAGGGCGTAGGTGCTTTCCAAGCAGGTAAATTGGATGAAGCAGGTCTGGAAGAGCTTGAGCAATACGGTTGTCCGACTTGCGGATCTTGTTCCGGTATGTTCACAGCGAACTCCATGAACTGTTTGGCAGAAGGTCTAGGCCTTGCTATGCCAGGTAACGGTACGATCTTGGCTGTTGCTGAAGAGCGTAAGCAATTCGTGAAAGATTGCGCGAAACAACTGATGACATTGATCGAAAAAGACATTAAACCGCGTGATATCGTAACGATTGAAGCGATTGACAACGCGTTTGCACTTGATATGGCGATGGGTGGTTCCACGAATACGGTTCTTCACACATTGGCTATCGCTGCTGAAGCTGGCATCGAATACCCAATTGCTCGTATTAATGAAGTGGCAGAGCGTGTTCCTCACCTTGCCAAAATCGCTCCAGCTTCCGATTATCACATTGAAGATGTGCATTTAGCCGGTGGCGTTAGCGCGGTTATTAACGAGCTATTGAAAAAGCCAGGCGCTTTCGATGGCGATCGTCTTTCCGTTACAGCACAAACGATTCGTGAAAACGTAGCTGGTTGTGAAATCCAGAATACGGACGTTATTCGTCCGTTAAGCAACCCGCACAGCGAAAGAGGCGGACTGGCTGTTCTGTTCGGTAACCTTGCTCCTGAGGGCAGTATTGTTAAAGTCGGAGCGGTAGACAAATCCGTTGGTGGGCGTCACGTAGGTCCTGCGATCTGCTTTGATTCCCAGGATGAGGCGCTTTACGGCATTGCCAATGGCAAAGTGAAAGAAGGCCACGTTGTTGTAATCCGCTATGAAGGGCCTAAAGGTGGACCTGGTATGCCGGAAATGCTAGCTCCAACGTCCCAAATCGTTGGTATGGGTCTAGGCGCGAAAGTAGCCTTGATTACAGACGGACGTTTCTCAGGGGCATCCCGCGGTATCTCCATCGGTCATATGTCTCCAGAGGCTGCTGAAGGCGGACCACTTGCTTTCGTTCATGATGGCGACATTATCGATGTCGATATGGATGGCCGCAAAATCAATTTGCAAGTCAGCGATGAAGAGTTGGCGAAGCGCCGCGAAAGCTGGCAAGAGTTCCAACCGAAAATTAAAACCGGATATTTGGCGCGTTACACGAAAATGGTAACGAACGCGAGTGCCGGGGCTATTCTGAAATGGTAAAATAATAAACGGCCAGGGCTTATGAGCTCTGGCCGTTTTTATATGCTTTTTTATAAAAAGAAATGCATAAATAGCAAGGAACCGGTCAAAACCGTAATTGCAACAACAATGGAGAGCGTAAGCACGAAACGGGCTTTAAAGATGGATAACAGCATCAGCGTGCTTTTGACATCGATCATTGGGCCGAAGACGAGGAAAGCTAGCAGAGAGCCTGGAGAGAACGTTTTGGCGAATGAGGCGGCTACGAAGGCATCTGTTGTGGAGCATAACGAAAGCAAGTAGGCAAAACCCATCATAAAGACATGAGAGACGAAAGTCCCTTGGCCGATGGCGGATAAGCTGTCTTGGTCGACGAAGGTTTGAATTAATGCGGTTAGGAAAGCGCCGAGCATTAGGTATTTGCTCATTTCATATAGCTCAGATGTGCCGTGGCTGAGCATGGTGGCAATTCGGCTGTCACCGTGAGAGTGGTTGTGGCCGTGATCGTGGTGGTGAGCATGATCATGCGAATGGACATGGTCATGATGATGATCGTGACCGTGACCGTTATGCTCATGCACGTGGATGTGCTCAGACGCATGCCCGCTATTGGCGTGGCGCAGCGGACTGCTTTTCAGAAAGCGGGTCAGGAGGAGACCGACAACGAGCGCAACTCCGAAGGTGAGCCCCATGCGTGAATAAGCCATTTCCGGCGCACTGCGGAAAGCCATGAAGGTAGACGCGAACACGATTGGATTCAGAATCGGTCCGACGAGTATGAAAATAACGGCGATATACACAGGCATTCCTTTGCGCATAAGCCGGCGAACGAAAGGTATCATGCCGCACTCGCAGAGCGGGAACATAATCCCCAGCACACAGGCAAACAGGATGCCGCCAAGCGGGTGCTTGGGTGTCATACGCCGGATGAACGCTTCCGGGATGAAGTTTTCAACGACGGTGGAGAGTAGGACCCCCATGAACATAAAAGGCAGGGCGTCGAGGAAAATGTCCATAAAAGCAGCAAATACATGCTTGATATCTTTCAGGATCGGCGCCATTGGCGGAAGTTCTCTCGTCGTTAGAATGAGGATGAGAAGACATGCGCAAATCACCGTGGAGATGGGAAGACTCCACCGGTATAGTGTTGATGACAATGCAGTGACACCCCTTTGCCCGTTGATGATAGGATCGTATGTTATCTATCCTATGTCCATGCAGGGAAAGATAGGACAAAGACCTTGGTTGACAATGGAAAGTCAAGGTGTATAATTATATAAAATCAATAAGCGATGACAGGAACAAGTACGTTTGTATCCCGTTACTCAGAGAGCCGGTGGTTGGTGCGAACCGGTGTAACGAGCAAACTGAATGGATCCTTGAGCTTGAGGCTGAACACAGATCAAGGTTGCCGGAACCTAGGCCGGAAGAACATCCGAATCTGACAAGTATGCCGAACGGCTGCTCTCCGTTACAAGAGCCTGAAGGTCTATGCGGCAATTTATGCTCATCCATGGACAAATTAGGGTGGTACCACGGTCTCTCGTCCCTTGCGGGGAGAGGCCTTTTTGTTGTCTTTTTTAACTGTTAAACGTACAAAAAAGCAAATTTTATGAGGAATGTGGAGGGATTTTCACAATGAAACGAGTATTATCAGGCATGCAATCCAGCGGCCAGCTGACAATTGGGAATTATATCGGCGCTCTTCGTAACTATGTGAAGCTGCAGCATTTGCACCGTTGTTATTTTATGGTGGTGGATATGCACGCGATCACGGTGCCGCAGGATCCTGCAGCGTTGAAAGAACAAACGGAGTCCATTGCTGCGCTTTATATTGCGGCGGGGCTAGATCCGAATAAGGCATCCATCTTCCTGCAATCCCATGTTCACGCACATGCGGAGCTCGGCTGGATTATGACGACACTGACGCATATGGGCGAGCTTGAACGCATGACGCAGTTCAAAGATAAATCAGAAGGCAAGGAATCCGTTGGCGCAGGCCTCTTTACGTATCCATCGCTCATGGCGGCAGACATTCTCTTGTACAATGCCGATTTGATCCCGGTTGGGGACGATCAGAAGCAGCATTTGGAGCTTACTCGCGATCTGGCTAACCGCTTTAACAACCGTTTTGGCGATATGTTCGTGATGCCGCAGCCTTATATGCCGGAGATTGGCGCAAGAATCATGTCCCTGGACGATGCTTCCAAGAAGATGAGCAAAAGCAGTCCAAATGCTGGAAGCTACATTGCCATGCTCGATGACCCGTCTGTCATCCGTAAGAAACTTAGCCGTGCCGTGACAGATTCTGGCCGTGAAGTGAAATACGATCCGCAGAATAAACCGGAGGTTAGTAATCTGATCTCGATCTACTCGCATTTTGCTGAGATGAGTGTAGCTGAGATTGAAGCCCGCTATGATGGTCAAGGTTATGGACCGTTCAAAAAGGATCTGGCAGAGCAAATCGTGGCTGTCCTCGAGCCGATTCAACAGCGATATCAGGAGATTCGCCGTTCCGGTGAGATTTTTGATATTTTGAAAAAAGGTGCGGAAGAGGCTGCTGAAGTTGCTAACGAAACCTTGCTTGAAGTGAAGAAGCGGATGGGCTTCGTAGTCATCTAAAAAAATACGAAAAGAGCTCAAACAGCGGTAATTGCTGCTGAGCTCTTTTTTTTGTGCAGCCGTCGTGGTTACGGCCGGGAATTTCTCTTGCGAATTTTTGCCTTAACGGCAAAGCCATATCCTATAAAGCCTAACGCGATGATCGTGCAAACGAGAATCATCCATGGCTGCCGGAGTGCGATAAATAGGGAGATGGAGGCAAGCAGAAGCGTGCCGATTATAGCGAATAAAAGCGCGAGCGGTTTACTCATGAACGTGACCTACTTTCTAGAAGTTTAAACAGTGTCTTCTTATTCTAAACTTTTTTGAGCGCTGTGCATATAAATTCATTTCCTCCACATACTATGTTTGCAAGCTTGCAAATACATCAAAGATCATAGCTGACTGAAAGGAGTCTGATCCTTATGGCACAATCTCGTAACAGCAACACTTTGGCCGTTCCACAAGCTACAGCAGCTCTAAATCAATTGAAATATGAGGTAGCTCAAGAACTGGGCATCCAAATTCCTCAAGATGGTTACATGGGCTATATGGCTACTCGCGATGCAGGTTCAATCGGGGGTAACATCACTCGTCGTCTAGTGCAAATCGCTGAGCAAACGTTGGCTGGTCAATCCGGCTTCCGCAGCTAAGAAGCGATAACCCGTTATTAGTTTTCCCGATTATTGTAATATAAAAGCTCAGAGGCCTAAAAAACCTCTGGGCTTTTTTTCACGGAAAAGAAAAAGACGCGTCATGGCACGCGTCTCTTCGCTTAATAGAGATCTACTCGAAGTTTCTTCTCCAGTCTGGTGTCGTTGACCCAGCCTACGTAAGAATCGAGTGTTTTGAAATTGTGGTCCATATGGATGACGCCAACGAACGGGTATTGCTTACGGTGGCGATAACGCACATCGGCCCATCTGACTTCGTAACCCCAGCGATGTTCTTTCACTTCCGCACAGGTGAACGATGAGAAATACAGCAAAGCTTGAATGTCTTCATGCTTCTTGGAAGCTTCGACGGCTGGATGATCCTCACATCTCACGGTATCCAACCATTTGAGCTTGGAATTTTTAAGCTCGCCCAGTTGGAAAGTGCCGTCTGCTCTTCTTTTTACGACATTCCAGACGTAGAGGTTGAATGTTACAATAAGCGTGTACTGATCGCCATGCTGGAAAGTCGGATCCTTCCGGTAAAGGCCTTTTTCTACAATGTAATGGTCAAGCGTGCGCCAAATGTAGTAAAGGGCGATGATGCCATATAAGGTTGGGAAAACAAGCTTTGGACTAGCCACGTGGAAGGACCACATGAAGATAGCCGCTATGTGGCTCGAAAAGATAAAGGGATCGAAGATATGGATAATGTTCCACGATACCCACTTTTCAGAAAAGGGCCGAATGGCTTGTGTACCATATGTGTTGAAACAGTCGCTGAAAACGTGAAAACAAACTGCGATCCCTACCCACATTCCTAGATGCAGCAGAGGGACTCCGTGAAAAAATAAAGCGAGTGCACCAGTGATCAATAGCGTCCAAATCAGTAAAGCCGGCAAAGAGTGGGAACGACCGCGATGATTGCGGATATACGTGGCGTTATTCTTGAAACGAAGCAGCCCGTCCACATCCGGAATCTGTGAACCGATAACGGTTCCGATGAAGACAGCAGTTGTAGCGGCTGAATCCGCGGAAACGCTGGGATCAATCTGCGACAGTCCTGCTAACCCTAAGCCAATAACAAGATGTGTTCCTGTGTCCAAGTGGGTTTCTCCTCCTAAGGTCATTTTCCGTCTTCTTATTAGTTTACCATTTTGGAGTAAAAAATAAATCAGAGGGAGATCTAAAAATGTCTAAAGTTTTTGTAGAGTATGCCATAAATCCCGAATATCGGGACTCTTTTCTCATCTATATGCAGGAGTGGCAAAAGCGGGAAGGGCGATTGGAGGTATTGGAGGGAACGGACCAGCCAGGACTTTTTGTAGAAATTTGGAGCGAAGTGAGCCGAGATGAATATATCGCTATAAAGGAAGAACGATTGCAGCAAGGCGGAGGGCAGGGCAACCAGGCAGCGTGGGAAAAGTGGGTCAAAGGTGGATTAAGCAAGCTGCATATGTGGCATTTTACACCGTTTGAATAACAAAAGAAAACCGCTGCCTTGGTTAAGGTTAGCGGTTTATTAAGATGTAGCATCCGTATTATTTTCTGTTGGCATAGGGATAGTAGTAATTTAATTCCTCGTCGAATGTGATGTAGTCCAGATTCACCATAAGCAGTAAGTAGCGCATGCCTGTAGCCGGATCGCTGATGATGATATGGTCGCGTCCTGCTGCTTCCAACTTGCCTTTGAAAATTTTGGCATTCCATTGCGAGTTATTTTCGTATGTCATGTAGAGCGTAGCCATTTTGCCAAGATTAAGCCGCAGAATATTCTCGATATAAGATTCTTCCATCGGTAAGCCAGGCACGTTTACACCGGTTTGCAGGCCAGTTCCTGTAGGTGGCAGCGTGGAGCCGCTAGGCTGCATAGGAACCATTTTGTTCGTAATTGCTGTTGGAACCGGGTAGGCTGGGTATGGAGTTCCGCTGAATGTTGGCATTTGCGCTTGATTGCCAATTTTGTAAGGGTTATTCAACATAACTGTAAATCCTCCTTGGAGCTTTCCTTGTGGAAGCTTTCTTCTTGTGAAGCATACACCTCATCATATTGTGCATTCGCCTATTTGGTGACTGATTTCCCCGTTCATCTGCAAAATAAAAAAGCTCCAAAAGGGAGCTTAACTCAGTAAAAATTTATATCCGACACCCCAGACGGTTTTAATATATTTCGGTTCTTTCGGGTCGGTTTCTATTTTTTTGCGAAGGTTTGCGATATGTACATCTATGGCGCGCTCGGTAACATAGGAATCGAAACCGCGTACCCGGTTGAGCAGCTCCTCGCGGCTGTAAACACGGCCTTGATTTTGCCATAATAGCTTCATAATCTCGAATTCGGAGAACGTGGTCTCTATTAATTTGTTATGTACAAAAAGACACCGTTTCTCGAGATCCAGGTAGACGATCTGATTGGATGAGGGCTCGGCTGCGGCAGCTGCGACATGGGCAAAAGAGGTCGAACGGCGCAATAAGGCTTGTACCCGTGCAGCTAATTCTCTCATGGAGAAAGGCTTGCATAAGTAATCATCTGCTCCCGTTTGCAGACCCTTGATTCGGTCGGAAACTTCACTTTTGGCCGAAACCATGAGAATGGGTATAGTCGAAGCTGTTCGGAAGGAAGTGCATAGCTGGATTCCGTCAACATCTGGCAGCATGATATCAAGAACAATGACATCAGGATTGAAATCCCGGAATAAGGTTTCTCCTTGACGGCCATTCTCCGCCCGCATGACTTGATAACCTTCTTCGTACAAATAAATGGACATCATTTCACCAATGCTTAGATCATCTTCAATAATTAAAACTTTAGACATAAACGTTCCCCTCCTTTTCCTTCAAAAGGCTCGGTGCTCGATATGCCGGACGCAACATTCGATCCTATATGTAACATGTTATCATTATCCATTTTGTGCCGTCCAGTTTTTAGGCAATAATTTCAATTTCTTTTCAAAAAAGAAAAAAGGAAGCTGGATGGTACTTGATGCCTAAAGTTAGGTCAAGTAATCCAGCTTCCTATGGTAGGGTGAGCATTCAGGAACGAATTCATACGGTTAAGTGCTTTCGAACTTGATCTTCGCTCAACTGCTCGGCATGACCTTCGGCGGCAATCGTCCCCCGGTCTATGACATAATAATAATCCGCGATGCTCGTGGCGAACTCCAAGCTTTGCTCGACCAATAAGACGGCTATCTCTCTTCTCCGTTTAATGGATTCGATAATGGCTTCAATCTCCATCACGATGGAAGGTTGGATGCCCTCCATAGGTTCATCCAGCAGCAAAAGTTTCGGACCTGCAGCTAGAGCACGGGCGATTGCCAGCTGCTGCTGCTGTCCGCCGCTGAGGTCTCCCCCTTTGCGGTGCAGCATTTGCCGCAGAACGGGGAAGGTGTCATAGAGGGACTCGGGCAGCTTCTTTCTCCCGTCTGTCGCGGCTTCGAGGCCGAGCAGCAAGTTTTCCTCAACCGATAACTGAGGGAAGATTTCTCGGCCTTGCGGCACATAACCGATGCCCGATTTTGCGCGTTGATCCGGAGGAAGGGCCGTGATGTCCCGCTCGTTATAGTGAATGGAACCGGACTTGGGCTTAACCAGACCCATAATGCTCTTCATGAGCGTTGACTTGCCTACGCCGTTACGTCCCATTAGACAAACGATCTGTCCAGGCTTCACAAGTAAGTTTACTTGGCGAACGACCATACTTTCCCCATAACCGGCTTCGATATTTTGAAGATTAAGCACCGCGCTCCACTCTCCTTCCCAGATAAACCTCAGCAACCCTATCGTCATTCTGGATATCCAGCATCGTGCCCTCGCGAAGGACGGTACCTTCATGTAGTACGGTGACTGTTTTGGCAAATTGGCGAACAAATGCCATGTCATGCTCGACCACAATAATCGTTTGATCCGCTGCGATTTCATGGAGCAGCTCGCCCGTCTTCTCGGTTTCGCTATCCGTCATGCCGGCTGCCGGCTCATCAAGCAGCAGGAGATCAGGCTCCTGCATCAGCAGCATGCCGATTTCGAGCCACTGCTTCTCCCCGTGAGAAAGGGAGCCGGCGCGTTCTTTGGCCTTGCTTTGCAGGCCGATCATAGCAAGTCTTTGGTGCAGGCGATCCCGCTGCTCGCTGGTCGTTTTGGCCCAGAGCGCGCTGAGAAGTCCGCGCTTTTGTTTCATGGATAAGGCTAGATTTTCAAATACCGTTAAGGTTGAAAAGACAGAGGGGGCTTGGAATTTGCGTCCGATCCCGAGCTGTGCAATTTGGTGCTCTTGATGCTTGGCAAGATCAATGGTGTCTTTGAAAAAAACTTCACCTAGCGAAGGTTTCACTTTCCCGCAAATGACATCCAGGAGCGTTGTTTTACCGGCCCCGTTGGGCCCGATGAGAAAGCGAAGCTCGCCATATTCCAAGGAAAAGTCGAGATTGCGCAAGGCTTTAAAACCGTCGAAGCTGACCTCGAGCCCTTTTACGCTTAATATTTTTGCGCCAGGCACAGGCACAGTTTGTTGCTCTGCTAATTGTCCGAGCATGGGAGGTTCCTCCTTCTTTTATTCATGAAACAAATGACGGCCAGCTTATCTGGCTTCTTGCGAGGAAGAAATGGGCTTGGGCAGCACAGGCTTCTTCCAATTGGAAGTGTAGTGCGTAATGGTGCCGACAATTCCTTTGGGGAGTAAAAGCACAACGATAATGAACATCGCGCCGAGCATGATGGGCCACCAAGCGGGATAGGCTTCGCTGAACGTTGTTTTGGCGGCGTTGGTCACGAGAGCTCCGAGAACAGCGCCTCCAATGGTAGAGCGGCCCCCGATAGCGACCCATAACACCATTTCAATCGAGGGAACAATCCCCATCTGAGCGGGGGAAATGATTCCTTCCTGAAGCACGAAGAGCACGCCGGCGAGTCCGGCCAATCCTGCAGAAGCACAGTATATGAAAACTTTGTACGTGACCGGATTGTAGCCGATGAAACGTACCCGATTTTCTCCATCGCGGATGGCGGTCAGAATATTGCCCATACGGCTGGTGACGAGCAGGCTGCATAGGATTAGCACGATAGCAACGACAGCTAAGGTGAGATAGAAGAAGAGCAACTTGGTTGACTCTGCTTGCAGGTTTAAGCCTAAAAAGGAGTCAAAGTTCGTAAGCCCATTCGTTCCCCCTGTGTAGCCTTGTTGGCCAACAAATAAGGTCACTGTAATAATGACAAGAGCTTGCGACAGGATGGAAAAAAAGGCGCCTTTAATCCGGTTGCGAAAGGTAAAATAACCTAAAATGAAGGCGACCATCATAGGAATGATGAGGGCCAGCAGAAAAGCTGCGCCTGCCGAATGGAAGGGAATCCAGAACCAAGGCAAGCTTTCGACACCGCTCCAGGACATGAAATCAGGCAGCTCTCCCGGACTCGCGGCTAGTTTCAGATGCATAGCCATACAGTAGGCGCCGAGCCCGAAGTATACGCCATGACCGAGACTCAAGATGCCGGTGTAACCCCAAATGAGATCAATGCCCATGGCAATAATGGCATAGGCGAGAAACTTGCCGAGAAGCGAAAGGCGGAAGTCAGACAAATACAGTGGCGCAAAGGCCAACACGATTAAAAAAACGGTGTAAACCATCAGTTTCAACTTGGATTGTCCGGCGAAAAGCATGGAAGATGCCACATCCTTTCTTCAATCTAAGGATCTTGAACGGATCGTCACAAGTCCCATCGGTTTCCATTGCAAGAAGGCGATGATCAGTGTGAAGACAAGTACTTTGCCAATTGTCGCACTGGTTGTGTACTCCAACGCGGTATTGAACACGCCGATGCCCAAAGCTCCGGCGACCGTCCCAATCAGCTTCCCGATGCCGCCGAGCACAACAACCATAAAGGCATCAACGATGTAGTATGTGCCGATTGTTGGTCCAATAGGTCCGACCAAGGTTAGCGCACATCCGGCAATGCCGGCCATTGCAGAGCCAAAAGCGAATGATTGCGCATCTACTCGGCGTGTAGAAATGCCAAGGCAAGCAGCCATTTGGCGGTTCTGCATCACGGCTCTCATCCGTCTGCCGCCTGCTGAGTGATATAGGTACATATAGATCACGAAGATACAGAGCGCGACAAGCGCAATAATGAAGAGGCGCTTGTAAGGCAGCGTGAGGTCTGCTGTAAGGCGGAGTCCACCTTCCAACCACTCGGGAGCTTTCACCGCGACGTTAGGCGCGCCGAATATGGATCTGGCCAGCTGCTGCAGGGCTAAGCTGACGCCCCATGTGGCAAGCAGGCTATCTAGAGGCCTGCCGTACATGAACCGTATGAGGCAAACTTCCAGCAGCCAACCGACGAGGAAGGCTACAGCAAAGGCGACCCCGAGCGAAACGACGAAATACCAGCCGAAAGCTGAGGCGGGCAGGAATTTCTGGAACCCGTGCTGGACCAGATAGGCCATATAAGCTCCGATCATAATAAACTCACCGTGAGCCATATTCATGACATTCATAAGTCCGAATGTAATGGCAAGCCCAATAGCAATCAGGAGCAGGATGGAGCTGAGACTTAGGCCGTTGAATAATTGAAGCAGCAGCAAACTCATGACGATGCTTCCCCCTTAGTGAACCCCGAGTAAAATAATGAAATCCAGGGCTGCCGTCAGGCAGACCTGGTTTCAAGAGCAATCCTATCGGTGAGCTTTATTTCTTCGTTACTTCGCCGCCCCATGGATACGTTTTGAGGAAAGGGTCCGGCTTCAGCGGTTGACCGGAATTCCATACTTCTTTAATTAGCCCGTCGGCGCCAATTTGGCCGATACGCGCCGTTTTGGAAATGTGCTGGTTCTCGCCATCGATGGTAACTTTGCCTTCCGGTGAATTCCACTCGATGCCTTTGGCAGCTGCTTTTACTTTTTCTACATCAAAAGAGCCTGCTTTTTTAACGGCTTCTGCCCATAGATAAACGGCGGTGTAACCGGCTTCGATCGGATCATCCGTTACGCGGTCCTTCCCGTATTTTGCTTTGTAGGCTTCAACGAATTTTTTGTTCTCCGGTGTGTCCGTTGTTTGATAGTAATTCCAAGCTGTGTAGTGTCCATCCAGAACAGAAGCTCCAATACCGCGAACTTCTTCCTCGGCAATACTAACCGACATCGTTGTTAGGTCTTTGGCCGTAATGCCAGCGTCTTTCAATTGCTTGAAGAAAGCTACGTTACTATCGCCATTGAGTGTATTGAAAACAACATCCGGCTTCTCTTTTTTGATTTTGCTAATAATTGTGTTGTAATCCGTGTGACCAAGCGGCGTATACTCTTCAGCGACAAGGGTGCCGCCTTCGGCTTTAAGCTGCTCTTTAATAATTTTGTTGGCTGTTCTTGGGAAAACATAGTCAGAGCCGAGGAGGTAGAACTTCTTGCCCTTGTTTTGGAGGAGCCAGGTTACAGCGGGGATAATTTGTTGGTTCGTTGTTGCGCCGACATAGAAAATGTTCGGTGAGGATTCCACGCCTTCATACTGAACGGGATACCACAATAATCCTTTGTTTTGCTCGACGACCGGAAGGACCGCTTTACGGCTGGCTGATGTCCAGCAACCGAAAATTGTCACAACGCTGTCTTTCTGCAGTAACTTCTTAGTTTTCTCTGCAAAAGTAGGCCAATCGGATGCGCCGTCTTCAATGACGGGCTTTAGTTTTTTGCCTAAGAGTCCCCCAGCTGCATTAATTTCATCAATCGCCATTAACTCCGCATCTCGTACAGATACTTCACTAATGGACATCGTGCCCGTCAGAGAGTGAAGAATACCAACAGGTACAGTCTCGTCTTTCGTTTCCGCTTTGACTTCTGCCGCCTTCGTTGCTGCGGTGGTTGCAGTAGGCTCCGACTTTGCACAGCCCGTTGCGACCAACATCAATGCCATGCTTAAAGCGACGGTGAGCTTCCCCTTGTTTCTTATCTCTCTCATGATTCGTCCCACTCCCTTACTTACAAGATTTGGATTACAAGGCTTATGATAAAGTGGGTAAAAGGTTAATGTCAATATTCATGACATAAATTGGTTTTCGTTTTGTGATTCATGCACAAGGAAATGCAAATTCTTTGTGTTCGATGTATAAAATATGGAAAATAATTAGAAAAATCAAGCGTTCTATGTTAATTAATATGACATTAAAGATTTACAAGCATGAAATATCCGAATATAATAAGTGTAAAAGAATCCCATTATTCGGTTTTTGAAGAGGTGATGATGTGCATTTAACCGAACGTGAGAAAGAAAAGCTCCTCATAACAGTAGCTGCAGACTTAGCAAGGCGGCGACTGGCCAGAGGCGTAAAGCTGAATTATCCCGAAAGTATTGCACTTATTACATCTGAAATTATGGAAGGCGCCAGAGATGGCATGACAGTTGCCGAGCTGATGGCGTTCGGTACGACCATTTTGAAAGCAGAGCAGGTTATGGAAGGTGTTCCTCAGATGATTCATGACGTACAGGTAGAAGCTACATTTCCCGATGGCACGAAGCTGGTGACGGTTCACCAACCCATTACCTAACGAAATGGATGAATCGATTGAAAGGGGCGAGAAGATGGTTCCGGGAGAATATCGAATAAACAAAGGCGTTATAGAAATGAATAAAGGCAGACAATCCGTCGAAGTCATCGTCACGAACACAGGGGATCGACCGATTCAGGTGGGCTCCCACTATCACTTTTTTGAAGTGAACCGAGCGTTGGCTTTTCCAAGAGAACTGGCCTTCGGCATGCATCTGGATATTCCGGCGGGGACGGCCGTTCGGTTCGAACCTGGCGAGCAAAAGCCGATTCAGCTTGTTGAGTTGGGCGGAGCCAAATTGTCCTATGGGCTCAATAACTTGAGCGAAGGGCCGGCGGTTAAGGACCAGATGTCCAATGAGACGAGAGCTAGATGGCAGGCATGGGAGGGGAAAAGCGTGTGAGTCAAATAGATCGTAAGAGCTACGCGCTGATGTTCGGGCCTACGACCGGCGACGCTATTCGGTTGGCGGATACGGAATTATGGGCGCAAATTGAGCATGATTACACTGTCTATGGGGACGAATGCAAATTTGGCGGAGGGAAAGTCATCCGGGACGGCATGGGACAGTCGAGTGGCGCCACCCGAGATCAAGGCGTGCTCGACACGCTGATCACGAACGCTGTCGTTATCGATCATTGGGGGATTGTGAAAGGCGATATCGGCATCAAGGATGGACATATCGTCGGAATTGGCAAAGCCGGCAATCCCGATATTATGGATGGTGTGCACCCGAATCTGATTGTCGGAGCAAGCACGGAGGTCATTGCTGGCGAAGGTAAAATCGTAACGGCTGGAGGCATTGATGCTCACATTCATTATATATGCCCTCAGCAGATCGAAACGGCGCTGTCCTCCGGCGTGACGACGATGATCGGCGGCGGTACAGGACCGGCAACAGGTACGAATGCGACAACCTGCACGCCTGGCGCCTGGCATATGCAGCGGATGCTGGAAGCTGCTGAAGCGTTCCCGATGAACTTGGGATTCACAGGGAAGGGAAATTCCTCCTTCTTGGCGCCATTAATCGAACAGATTGAAGCTGGCGCCATCGGTTTGAAGCTGCACGAAGATTGGGGAACGACACCGGCGGCCATCGACACGTGCCTGAAGGCAGCCGATCAATATGACGTTCAGGTCGCTATTCATACGGATACATTAAATGAAGCGGGATTTTTGGAGGATACGCTGGCGGCCATCAAAGGCCGTACCATCCACACGTATCATACGGAAGGAGCAGGCGGAGGGCATGCGCCGGATATCATCCGGGCCGCTGCTGAGCTGAATATACTGCCGTCTTCGACCAATCCGACACGTCCTTACACGATTAATACGATTGAAGAGCATTTGGATATGCTCATGGTTTGTCATCATTTGGACAGCCGGATTCCTGAGGATGTGGCATTTGCCGATTCTCGGATTCGCCCGGAAACGATCGCTGCCGAGGATATTCTGCATGATCTTGGAGTGTTCAGCATGCTGAGCTCGGATTCGCAGGCGATGGGCCGGGTTGGGGAGGTCATCATTCGCACCTGGCAAACGGCGGATAAGATGAAGAAACAGCGGGGACCGCTCGCTCCGGATACGGAGGAAGGCGACAATTTCCGCATCAAGCGATACATTGCCAAGTATACGATTAACCCTGCGATTACGCATGGCGTTTCGCATCTGGTTGGTTCCATAGAGCCGGGCAAATTCGCGGATCTGGTGGTTTGGAGCCCGATGTTCTTCGGGGTTAAACCTGATTTGGTGCTCAAAGGCGGCAGCATTGCGTACGCGCAAATGGGGGACCCCAATGCATCTATTCCAACACCGCAGCCTGTGTTCGGAAGGCCGATGTTTGCGGCTTTCGGCAAAGCTTTGACCCAAAGCTCGATGACGTTCGTTTCTCAAACGGCTTATGACAATGGCATCGCGCAGAGGCTCGGTCTACAGAAGCGGGTTGAGCCTGTGAAGGGCTGTCGCGAAATTTCGAAGAAAGACATGATTCATAACAACGAAACGCCTTCCATAGAAGTGAACCCGGAGACTTATGAAGTCAAAGTGGATGGCGAAGCCATCACCTGTGAGCCGGCGACGAAGCTTCCGATGGCGCAATTATATTTCCTATTTTAAAAAATGTAGGTGATGCTCATGGATGAGGCGCAGCGGGCAGCGGCCACGCAGCAAGAAGCAGCAGCCCCAAAGTTTCACTGGCTTGCCTACCAGCAGCTACTAGATTCGGCATTGCCGATCGGTGGATTTTCACATTCCTTCGGCTTGGAAACGTTAGTTCAGCAAGGACGTTTGGAAACCGTCGATGAGCTTGAGGCTTACATCAGCACCATGCTCCTCCACAGCTGGTCATCGTCTGATGCGATGGTGATCAAAGCAGCCTACATGCATATTCCCCGTGGGGATTGGGAACAGCTTTGGGCAATCGACCACATGCTGCATGTGCAGCGGGTGTCAAGTGAGGCGAGAAGCGGCGTTCAGAAGATGGGACGCAGGCTGCTGCAGTTATCCCGGGCTTTGTATCCCAGACTGGATTGGGAGTCATTAGACGAAGCCGTGAAGGACGGGCGCTGCAGTGCCAATCATCCGATGGTACATGGATGGGTGAGCTATCACCTCGGCGTTCCGCTGGATCAAGCGGTGGAGGGATATCTGTACAGTTGTGTAATGACGTGTATCAACAGTGCTCTCAGGCTCATGTCCATGGGCCAAACGCAAGGCCAAATGCTGCTCGCCAAGGTGATTCCGTTGATTGGAAGCCAGTGGCAGCGCGTAGCTCATTTAGATCCTAAGGATGCGTATACGAATTCACCCTCGGCTGATCTGGCAATGATACAGCACGAGACCCTCTATTCGCGGTTGTTCATGTCTTAATTCAATTTCAAGGAGGAATAACTATGTGTCAAGGACAAGGTCATCATCATCACCATCAATGGGAGAAACCGTCTGTCGATCGGAGCCGTCCAATGCGTATTGGTATCGGTGGGCCAGTCGGCTCCGGAAAAACAGCTTTGGTCGAGCGTCTGGCACGCAAACTCAACGACCGTTTCAGTATCGCGGTGATTACGAATGATATCTATACGAAGGAAGATGCGCGGATTCTGATCAGTTCGGAAGCATTGCCCGAAGATCGTATTATCGGGGTGGAGACCGGTGGATGCCCGCATACGGCGATTCGTGAAGATGCTTCCATGAATTTCGAAGCGATTGAAGAGTTGGAGCAGCGTTTTGAGCATCTCGATATCATTTTCATCGAGAGTGGCGGCGATAATTTGGCTGCAGCCTTTAGCCCGGAATTAGTGGATCGCTTCATCTATATTATTGATGTTGCGCAAGGGGAGAAAATTCCGCGCAAAGGCGGGCCTGGCATTATGAGATCCGATATGCTCATCATTAACAAAATTGATTTGGCTCCGTATGTCGGCGCCAGCCTGGACGTCATGGACTCGGATACGAAGAAAATGCGCGGCGACCGTCCGTATATTTTCTCCAACCTGATGGGCGGCACAGGTCTTGATGATATTGTGACATGGGTGGAGCAGGAGTTCAGCCATGCCTAAGGTGACCGGGGAGATTCAGGCAGCATTTGCGGTACGCAGCGGCTTCACGCAGCTGGTTCACAAATATCACGCCTCCCCGCTCAAAATCGCCAAAACGTTCCGCTATGAGAACGATACGTTCACCGGAGACCAGCCCGTGGAACAACTGGGCGTTTACATGATGGACTGCTCCCCGGGACTGATGTCAGGGGATCATTACGAAATCAACGTGCGCCTTGAAGAGGGCGCACGTGTTTTTCTAACGAACCAGTCGTTCACGAAGGTTCATCCTTCCTCCGAGGAGCAAGGAAGCACGCAGCGCCAGTCGCTGCATGTGGAGGCTGGGGCGCTGCTGGAGTACATCCCTGAGCCGCTCATGCTCTACAAAGATGCACAGTTCTTCTCCGAAACGGAGGTGCATCTTGCTCCAGGAGCTGCGTGCATATTCTCTGATGTGCTCTGCCCGGGACGAACGCAGAGGGGAGAGATTTTTCAGTACTCGCGTTATACGAATCGGATGAAGGTTTGGTACGGCACGGAACTGATTTATTATCAGAACCAGAGAATTGAGCCCCGAGATATGCAGCTTACAGCCCCTGGGAGTTGGGAGCAGGAAACGCATCTGGGGAATTTGTATATCTTCTCGGATCAGCTTGGGCCGAAGCACCTGGATGGCCTGCTGACGTGCCTGGAGAAGATAAATGACATTAAACAAGTACGTGTCGGTGCCAGCCTTACTTATAAACACGGGATCATTGTCACGGTCATGGGGCGGCATGCCTGGCAATTGCAGCATGTTCTTGCCCAAGCTTGGCATGAATTGCGCCGCAGCGTGCTTGCTTTAACCCCATTAATGGTTAATAAATAAGTTGGAGGAGCCCACAGGGCTCCTTTTTTGACGTGCTGGGATTTATATTTATGTCGGGTTTGCAGCTATCCAATGGGCGGCATCTCCTTGCCAGGGGAAATACAGGGCACTATTTCAGCGAAATAGGCTCTTTTTCGTGCGGAGGGGAACTGTGGGCCGCTATTTGTCCGTTTTCTGAAAGAAAACGGGATTAGCGGTCAAATAAGGCCCTGTAGTTCTGCTCGAAAGCGGAAACGGGCTGAATTTGCTAGAATAGTGGCCTGTAGTTCCCCATAGGTTTGTGGTAAGAGGTTACCCCTGCCAAGTGTCTCAGTTACACTGAATATTTTTTGTGGCGCTCCAACCGGGCTCTTAACAAGCGCTCGTCTTTAAAGGACGACGACGTCACTTTTCACTATCGCGCGATGTGGCGACACCTGCGTTCGTTGGAGGGGGAACTGGAATTTTACACAACGGAATGGCTTGGTATGACCGAGAATGCGGTCTTTTTTCCATTGGGAGAGAATGGTAAGTTTAATTTACACGCATACTGGAAGGAGAATCGACAATATCATGACAACTGCCCCCACTTCATTGTCAAACCGTGTAGGGGTTGGTATGATAAATAAGATTATAATTGAATGAGCTCGGAAGTTCGATATAGAGGAGGGCAAGACGTGGAAAATCAAGCTAGTTACGAAAGCGTTTCTAACGATTCGACACCAGGTTCCGCCAGGAACGAAGCCATAGATGCGGTTAATAAGTCAACATCTGCAGAGCCTGTGACGTTAAAGGATTTTTATCGCTTGGTGAAGCCGGGGATTATTTATTCCAACCTAATGACGGCTTTCGCCGGATATTGGATGGCCGCTCGCTGGGACGTAAGTTGGGCCCATTTGTTTTTTACCATGCTCGGAACGGCTCTAGTTATGGCTGGCGGTACGGTGCTGAACAATTACTTGGACCGTGAAATGGACGCCAAAATGGAGCGGACGCAGAACAGAGCGCTGCCTAGTGGACGACTCGGACCCAATGTCGTGTTATGGTACGGCATAATTCTGGGAACGATTGGACTGGCTGTCCTCTACTTTGGAGCAGCATCCCCACTGGCAACGTTGATCGGGTTAATCGGCTTGTTCCTGTATGTCTGGCTCTACACCGCATGGTTCAAAAGAACCTCCGTCTGGAGTACGTTTGTAGGCGCATTCTCTGGTGCGACGCCACCGGTCATCGGCTACTGCGCAGTTAGCGGTACGGTTGATTTAGGTGCTATCTTGGTGTTCCTCTTCTTATTTCTATGGCAGCCGCCGCATTTCTGGGCGCTGGGCATTCGCCGCATGGAAGAATATCGGGCTGCTGGATTCCCGCTTTTACCGGTCGTCAAAGGATCTTACGTGACTAAGATTTCCATGGTGCGTTATGTGGTCCTGCTCGTTCCGGTTACCGTTATGTTGACCGCTTACGGATATGAAGGATACCTCTTCTTAATTGGCTCCACAATTCTCGGATTAATCTGGGTGTTCATGAGCGTGAAGGGTTTCAAAGCTACAGGTGAAGCTGAAGTTGTATGGGCGAAACGCATGTTTCTTTTCTCGATTATGTATCTAACACTTTTATCGATCCTCATGGTCATTGATACGGTAAAGATTAGCTAGTGAAGGACGGATGACAAGAATGAGTACATTTTTTGAAAAAAATTGGTTCAAGCTGGCGCTGGGCGCTATCTTGATTGCAATGATTGCTTCTTTTGCTTATAAGCTTTGGGTGAACAGCAGCGAACCGGATCAACGCTTGACGGCGATGAAGCAATCTCCATCTTTTCAACTGCAAGACTTGGATGGGAAGACCGTTGCTTCCGCTGATACGGATGGTAAAGTAAGGCTCGTTTATTTCTTCTATTCTTTTTGCCCGGACGTTTGTATGCCGACAACTTTCCTGCTGACGCAAGTCCAGGATGCTTTGAAGAAAAAAGAGCTGTTCGGCACAAAATCCGAAATTATCTCGATCACCGTCGATCCGAACCGGGATACACCGGCTGTTCTGAAGGAGTTCGGAAGCAAGTTTGAGTCCAAGCCTGACCCAAGCGGATGGATGTTCCTCCGTGGAGAAGAGGCTAAGACCCACAAGCTGGCTGAGGACTTCGGCATCATGGTCATTAAGGAGAAGGACGGAAACTTCTCTCACTCCAATGCTATTTTACTTGTTGATAAAAAAGGGAAATTGCGCAATTATTACGATGCAAGCAATCCGGAACTCGATGCGGACCATATTGTCAAAGATGTGGTGACCTTGTCCAAAGAGAAATAAGTTAACGGCATCAACTATTCAAAAGCAGGATCTGGTGAAGGGTAGATAATATACTCCTCCAGGCCTGCTTTTTCTAATTGCTGAATCAGATATTCCTCAGGTGTTCCTTCGACACCCGCATACCCTTTACGCGTATAGATTTGCTCGGCATCCGGGAACGTATCCCGCAGCAGAAAACGTATTTTTTTACCCGAAGAGTCATTGTCCGTAAACAAATAAACTTGCTTGTCTCCGGCTTTTTTTCGTAATTCCTCCAAGGTTTGCGAGCTAGGTGTTCCGAAGGTGCAAAGGATCTGGACGCTATCGTCAACGACGCGCTTTAGGCGGCTTTTGTCGTTTTTGCCTTCTACAATGATTGTGATCGACATGGGCTATCCTCCATCAGGTTTTTTTGTAGTATAACCCGTTTTTGGCAGTGATCCAAGGATTCCATTCGACGTTTGCCTAAATAATACGCTGCCATTTCCCGGGAAATGACAGAGATTGACAGCACAAAGACGGCTTGCACAGGTCAAGCCGCCATGAACAGGAAGCGTTATGTCGTAACTGGCGCTTTAAACGACCGCAAGGGTAAAAGCGAAAGTGCCAGCATGAGGATGAAGAAGGCGATGAAATAAGAAGAAATATGGTCGCGAAGCTGCCCAGCCATCATAGGGCCGATGAAGGCGCCAACGGAATAAGAGATCGAGAGCAAAGAAAAGACGCGGCCATAACGGCTGCTGCTGGTAATGCTGGCAAGCAAGGCAGCTAATGCAGGATAAATAACACCTTTGGCCATTCCGATCAGGAAGAGGGAAACAGGTAAAGGGATAGCCCACTGAATAGCTAAGCCGAAGAAAACTACAGCTAATGACAAGCTTCCACAGACAGTCCGGATAAATGGCGATACTTTGTTAAGGAACCAGAATGAGATACTTAGCAGAGCGCCCAAGCTGATTAGTGTAAAAAATACGCCGGAGGTGAGAATGGATTCTCTAGCGGATTCCATCAGCGGCAGCTCAAAGAATAGAATGCCTTGAGAGCAGGAAAGCGCCATTGGAATAAGAAAAAATAGCCAAGGAACGGACGCACCGACAGGAAAGTTGGCATCTTCATCTGGTATCCCATGGCCGTGATGATCCAAAACGGGAAGCTTGCCGGCGGATTGGCTCAGCATCTGCTTCTCTTTGACACCAAAGATAGCCAAGAATCCCGTTATGATCAGAATCCAGCCCAACACGGAAAAAGCGGTTGTAAAACCGATTTTGGCAACCAGGATGGCTCCAGCAGCAGGAGAAACCACGGAAGCTAACGTGTGGATCAGGCCGTTCCCCGCCATCAGCTTACTTTGTTGGATGCGGTCTTTGGCGATGCGTGCCAGCAGTGACAAACAGGCCGGAGATAAGAAGGCAAGCACAAATCCGCTTATGGAACGAATGTAGAGCAGGTGCCATGGATCTTTTACATTCGATTGAAAAAGTAAGATGATCCCTGCTACAATCAGGCTAAAGACAATGAAAAATTTGCTGCCGTATTTGTCCACGCCATAGCCAGCGATGAGATTGCCAGGCAAGTGCGTGATCGAGTATACGCCCATGATTAGCCCTATAAAGGAAGGAGCGGCCCCTAAGGATAAGGCGAAAGGTGACAGAATCGGGTACTGTGCGTGCAAATCAAAAAAAGCCACAAACATAAATAAGTACAGCCAAAGGGCTGTTCGCATGTGCTCACCACCTTGTTTAGACTTGTCTCTTTCTTAAGATGTACGCCGCTCGTCCGATGGATATGACCTTTCCGTATAATTGACACAATTGGGATGGAGGAAGCTATGGATGCTTATGTGATTCTTTTACTTGCTTGTGTCGCTGTATTTCTAGTATTCCGGCTCCGGCAGTCCTTTCGCAAAACGAGAGGCAGAGTCGATCAAACGGATGAAATTCAGCGAAAACTGGCGCAGTTAAAGAAAAAAAGGGATGAAGACTAAGGATTCCCTGTAGTATGATAGGGATGGACTTTTGGATAAACAGGAGGGGTTCTTTTGGATCAGTGGATTTCATTCGCACAGGATCGTTGGTATTTACTAGTTGCTGCTATTATTGTTTTATTTATTGTTATCGGGATTGTAAAAACGGTCGTTAAATGGATTGTTGTCCTTGTCGTAGTTGGTGCTCTCGTCGTTTATGGAGCAAGTTATAAGGATAAAATAAAGGATATTGGGACAAGCGTCGTATCCCAGGTTGGCGATGAGGTCAAAGATAAAGCGATCAATGCGCTAACTTCGGAAGCCAAAGAAGCGCAATTCAAAGCAAATCCAGACGGTTCTTTTATCGTTTCGACGAAGAGTCTGAAAGTTGAAGGTAAAGCTGGAAGCGATGAAGTGCAGGTTACTTTCCTAGGTAAAACTTTTAAAATGAATGCGAATGCGGCAGTGAATGCTTTCATTGAGCAGGCGAAGAAAAACGCAGGTTAGCTGAAAAATAAGTAAGGATGGTGAGCGGTCATGGCGGATATTAGCTGGTTCAAAGCCAATTCCATAAACTTCATATCCATTGTGATTGTGCTCACTTTCGCAGGCTCTGTCCTTCAGGGCTTTTTCCGAGGCGGGTCTGGGTCCGCCAAACATCTGCTATCCATGCTCGTGGAAGCGGTGGTCGTCATCTTGTCCATGTTCGTTGCGTGGAAAGGTGTGCAGCTCGTATCTCCATTGCTTCAAACCTGGCTGAAGGGTCAGGATCTGCAAGTGCCATCCGTAGAGATTAGCGCTCTCAAACAAGCGTATTATACGGCACTGACAAGCATTCGAGATTTCGCGTTACTGCGTTTCGGCGTATTGTTCTTGCTCGGCTATATGATTGTGAAGCAGCTCCTGAACCTGCTGATTGATCCGCTCATCGGACCCTGGCTGGCTCATCGCGACCCTTATCGGGAACGCAGCCATTCGTTTATTTCCTCGGTTTCCGGGGGCGCCATCGGCTCTGTGGCCGGTTTTGCGCGTGCGCTCATTCTTATTGCCGTTTTGTTCATTTATGTCACTCTATTCCCGCATTCGATGGTAACCCCCTATATCGAGTCTTCTCAGATGTATCAAAAAGGGGCGAAGGAAGTCATTTCTCCCTTCACCGGGGATTTCATCGCCGATAAGGTGCCGGTATTTACCCGGGCGGTGGAGCAGGAATTTACGAATATTTTACAGCGAAAATATGAAGTTCTGGACGCGAAAGTCCCAGGCAACATTGTAGATGCGGCCAAAGAAGTCACCGCCAGCGGAACCACGGACGAAGAGAAGGCGAAGCTGCTGTACAATTGGGTGGGCACCCGAGTCCACTACGATTGGGATAAAGTGAAGCTGTATGAAGAACAGCGCATTTGGAAGGAACAGACACCGGAAGATACGTTCAACACCAAGGAAGGCGTTTGTATCGATTATTCCAGGCTATACGCTCAAATGGCAAGGGCAGTAGGGTTGGATGTGAAAGTTGTAACGGGCCTTGGCTATGACGGGCAGGGCAGCTATGGACCTCACGCTTGGAACGAAGTGTATCTGAAAGAGTCCAAAATTTGGGTGCCTCTGGATTCCACTTGGGTGGCCAGTGGGGGCAACTGGTTTAATCCGCCGAATTTTGACCAAACGCATATTAGAGATGTTTAATCCTATTTAAGATTAACAAAAGGAAGTAAACCGCCTTCTCACGGACATCCGGGAGGAGGCTTTTTTGTGGTTTTTCTCATCCATTCGTAAATGTGGTAAACTATTAAAAGTGCTATTTTTGAGAACATGAAGGAGTTTGTATGTCTAAATCCATTCAGGAATATCCAATGATTTACTTAGATGCCGGGGACACGCTGTTAACGATTCCCGCAGCCCAGACCATTTTGAAACAATACCTGCAATTGCGCGCTGTAGAGCGGGATGAGGATCACATCAGTGAACTGTTTACGGAGGCTTTCCGTCTATTTTATTATGTGAACAAGCAAGATAACTTTATTGTATGTTCTCCGGAGTCAGATCGTGAATTCTGGGTCAACCTATATAAATATGTGCTGCATAAGCTGGGTATCCATGAGGAATGGACAGAGGAAGAGATTTTCAACTGCTGCCACGAGCTGTACGACATTTATACTGCACCTGAGTATTACGAATTGTTTGATGATGTTAAGCCTTTTCTCGAGCGGCTTCAAGCCCAGGGCTTTAGAATAGGAATTATTAGCAATTTTGCACCGACATTGAAAGCTATTTTAGAGGATAAAGGAATTCTGCACTATTTTGATCCTGTCCTCGTGTCGACAGAGGTTGGTCTTGAGAAGCCGGATCCGGCTATTTTCCAACTTGCCCTGGAGCGTGCGGGTGTAGCGGCCAAGGATGTCCTTTATATTGGTGATCACGAAACGAACGATGTGTGGGCGCCGAATCAAGTCGGCATCGATGCGGTTCGCATTATCCGTTACGACTATCATACCGGGGAGGGTATCCGATCCCTGCTAGAGCTTTTTGATGATCAGCAAGCTATTGTGTAAGAAAGGATCTGAGTGTGATGAAACCATCCATAATGGATGATCCAAAGAAAAAAGAAATCACGAAGAAACGGCATTTTTCGTTTCGGATCAATATCTTTTTCTTTATAACGTTCTTATTGTTCTCCGTACTTATCGTGCGTTTGGCCATTTTACAATTCGTGCAAGCCAAAGATTTGAAGGCAGCAGAGAATACAAATACGAATCAGACGAATAAAATTGCACCCATCCGCGGCAACATTTATGATTCTACGAAATCACCTCTTGCCTATACCATTCCAGTGCAGTCCTTATTTTTCCGAATCGAGCCCTCTCAGCAGGATAAAGATGAAGTTATTCGCATGGCGAACAAGCTGAAGACTGACGTTTTTGATAAATACGGCAAACCGGATTCCAAGAAGCTGGAGCCCGCGGATATCGTACTTGCTATGGATTTGGGGTATGACATCAATAAAAACAAAGTGAAGGATCCGAGTTATTACTGGGTTCCGCGTAAAATCAAAACAGATTTGTCCAAAGAAGAAATCGCCTATTTATTAGAGCACCGGGATGAATTCAAGTGGCTGGAAGTGACAGAAGAAAGCATCCGTACTTACGAATTGGACGACATGGATACAGACGGATCGCCGTCGACCATCGCTCCGCAATTGATTGGCTACCTCAAAAGCTATTCCACGGAAAAAGCTAAAGAGATGTACCAAGATAACGAAAACAGCAAGGAATATCTCGATACCGAAAATGTCGGCTTTGATGGCATCGAGAGGATGTACCAAGATGAGCTTCGCGGGAAAAATGGTTATAAAATTTACCCCGTTAATGCGGCCATGAAAATTATCGGGCGCGCGACGGTAACAAAGCCGACCAAAGGGAACAATTTGTATCTGTCGATCAACAAAGATATTCAAAAAACGGCGGAGAAGGCGATCGCCGATCAGATTGCTTTTCTACATACACCGTACGCGCGGAATGATGCCTTTATCAAATACGGGGCGAATGCGCAGGCCGGTTATGCGGTAGCTATGGAAGTAGACACGGGGCGCGTCGTAACGATGGCTAACTACCCGGACTACAATACGAATGAATGGACGGGCGGAATCTCGCAAGCAACCTTAGACGAAGTTGGCTCCTATATTGCGAATGGTTCGATTACAACCGCGTACCCGAAATACACAGATAAAGAGCGTCCGAAACATCCGTCTTCCATCGTTTTCATGGGTTCTACGATCAAACCATTGTCCGTTCTGATTGGTTTAACAGAGAAGTTGATTACTCCTTCCAATCAGTACTATTACGATTCAGGTACCTTCACGTTTGGTAAAGCGAATTCGACAAGTTCGATTTCCAACTCAGGGAGAACGGCATATGGCAACTTGGATGCCTCCAGCTCCATCGAACACTCGTCCAATACGTACATGTCGGCCAAAGTCGGTATTCCATTTTATCAGAAATACGGTGGGGAAAATCCTGCTGTAACGGATAAATGGGCGGAATATTTGGCGAAGTTCGGCTTAGGCGTCAAGACGGGGAGCGGCTTGCCTGGCGAAATTGCCGGTTCGAATGACTTCTCCAAGAACGCCAAAAAAGACAGTTATCAATCTGCCATGGTTTATGCTTCATGGGGGCAGAATGAGAAAACAACGACGCTGCAGCTCGCGCAGTTCGCCGCAACTCTAGGCAGCCGCGGTAAACGGATGAAGCCGTTGTTCGTTGACGAGATTCGAAGCTTTGAAGGTGAACTAGTCAAAAAGGTAGAACCGGAAGTGCTGGAAGATAATACCGCTATGTTCGCCAAAGGGGATTGGAACACCATCATTCATGGGATGAAGAGTGGCGCGGAAGGCATTGATGAACTGCCTTATAACGTGGCTCGGAAGACAGGGACTTCGACACAAGCCGTCTCAGGCGGAACGATCGATAACGCCGTGTTCATCGCCTTCGCGCCGGTCGAGAATCCGAAGCTTGCTGTGGCGGTCGTCGTGCCGGAAGGCGGCTACGGACGTTATGGCGCATCCCCGATTGCGGCAAAAATCTTTCAGGCTTACGATGCAGCCAACGAAGGCATATTGACCAAGCTTGGCGGCGGGAAGAGGCCTTGGTAGAGGCAGAAACGAGTAAAAAACCTTCAAATCCACGTTATAAGTGGGGCTGAAGGTTTTTTTGTGGGCTTGTCTTGGGAAGTGAGCCAAGTTTACCAAATTTTAGTGAACTTATTGCCAGGCCGCTGCGTCTGTTTCAGGATACATCCTGACACAGAAGGGGGCCTTACAGTGATGAAATCGCCGATCGCGGATGATCCGAGGAAAAAAGAGCTTGCTCAAAAGAGACATTTTTCGCTGCGGATCAATCTTTTTTTCTTTGTAACCTTTGTCTTATTTTCCATCCTGATCGTGCGATTGGCTATGCTGCAGTTTGTTGAAACGAAAATACATAAAGCCGCAGAGAATAGAAACGGCACACAAACGATACAAATTGCTCCCATTCGCGGCAACATCTATGACTCCTCGAAATCTCCGCTTGCGTATACCATTCCCATGCAATCCTTATTTTTTCGAATTGATCCCAGCGCGCAAAAGTTAGATGAGTTAATTGCTATCGCGGATCGGCTGAAAGTGGATGTTTTCGACAAGTATGCCAAACCAAACTCGAAAAGTCCGACGCCGGAAGAAATCATTTTAGCCATGGACATCGGCTACGACTACCATAAGGCTGAAATTAAGAAACCAAGCTATTACTGGGTTCCGCGAAGAATTAAGGCGGATTTGTCCAGCGAAGAGATCGCCTACCTTTTAGAACATCGGGATGAATTTAAATGGCTGGACGTAACGGAGGAAAGCATCCGCACCTATGAACTGGATGATGACGGTAACACAACAATTGCTACGCATTTAGTGGGATATACGAACTCTTTTACCTCTCCTACAGCCAAAGAAATCTATAAAGACAGTCCTATGGTTCAAGAATATTTGAGCTCTGAAAATGTAGGTTTCGATGGCATTGAACGCATGTATCAGGATGAGCTGCGCGGCAGAAACGGCAGGAAGACATACCCCGTGGACGCCGTTAACAAAATCATTGGGAGAGCCGATGTCACGGCTCCCGTTAAAGGAAATAATTTATATTTGAGCATACATAAAGATATCCAAAAAGCGACAGAACGCATGCTGGAGGAGCATATTCGTTACTTGCGCAGCCCATCGCACGCCAATGATTTGTACTTGAGTGTTGGGATGCAGGCAGCATCCGGGTTTGCAGTGGCTATGGAAGTGGATACGGGACGCGTGGTTACGATGGCGAACTATCCGGATTACGATGCAAACGCGTGGACCGGCGGCATGTCGGCAAGCGTCTACAAAGAAATCGAGAGCTTTATTCCTAATGGCAGCATTCGAACGGCAAAAGCCAAATATCCAGACGAGAAAGAAAATGCGAAACATCCATCGTCGATTGTGTTCATGGGTTCCACGATTAAACCTATGTCCGTGTTGATAGGGCTTAAGGAGAATTTTTTCAGCGGGAATGGTTATGTTTATAACGATACGGGGTCGTTTAGTTTTGGTAAAGGAGGCAACAGCACCATCACCAATTCGGGAAAAGCGGCTTACGGGGCGATGGATGCTGCCGGGGCGATTGAACATTCCTCGAACACGTTCATGTCTGAAAAAGTCGGGATTCCATTCTGGGCCAAATACGGCAGGGAGAATCCGGAAGTGACGGCCAAATGGGCGGAATACATGGCGAAATTTGGAATGGGCGTCAAAACAGGCAGCGGCTTACCGGGCGAGCTTGCAGGCTCTAATGATTTTATCAAAAATGCTGTGAAAGACAGTTATCAATCCGCGATGGTTTATGCATCCTGGGGACAAAACGAAAAGACCACAACCTTGCAGCTTGCTCAGTACACCGCCACGTTGGCTAGTCGGGGGAAGCGGATGAAGCCGCTATTTGTAGATGAGATACGCGACTACCAGGGCCAGCTGGTTAGAAAAATAGAGCCCGAAGTACTGGACGACTTCTCCGCCGAATTTGCCAAAGAGCATTGGAACACGATTATCCATGGGATGAAAAGCGGGGCTGAGGGGATCGAGGAGCTGCCTTTTAATGTGGCGCGCAAAACAGGCACATCCACCCAAAGCGTATCGGGAGGCTCGGTTGAAAATGCCGTGTTCATCGCCTTTGCGCCGGTCGAGAATCCGAAGCTGGCCGTTGCGGTTGTCGTGCCCGAAGGGGGCTTCGGGCGTTATGGCGCCTCTCCGATTGCGGCGAAAATCTTTCAAGCTTATGACGCTGCCAACGACGGCGTTTTGACGAAGCTTGGCGGCGGGAAGCGGCCTTGGTAGGTGTGGGCTCGTGGGCTCGTCTCTTTCGCTCACGAGAGGGAACTACAGTCCCCTATTTGATCGAAAAGGGCTCTTTTCGCGATTAGGGGGAACTGTGGGGTCTTATTTGTTCGCAAACTCCGCTTTTTCAGGGGAATACATCGAAATAGGGGACTGTAGTTCCCACTAAACCTTCAAGTAGTGGCAAATTGGCAAAATAGCGTACCAGAGTTCCCTCTAACCGAGAATTCTAGGAATCAAGACCCGAAGAGCCCAAGACCAAGTACAAATGCAAACACAAAAAAGAGGCCGCCTCAAAAAGCAGCCTCTTTTCTATTTTCACTGGTGTACCCGAATCCACACCGCCATCTCGCCAACCCCACGATTCCCCCATTGGAAATAGGGAACCGCCTGCAAGGCGACTGGGTCCGCCGATGGCGCCCAGCGACGGTACGGCTCCGCCGAAGCCCAAGCCTCAGGTGTCGCATCCTTAAAGCCCTCAGCCTCAATCCTCACTGTGCCACCAAGCGCACTTGTGTCGGCGTCCACTTTCAACCTCGTTCCACTCTGAAGGCTAAGTGTTGCCAGAGGAGCGCCATTATCGACCTGCTCAACGCAGTACACTAAAGGCCCTCTTTGAATAGCGGCTTTCCCGGCATTGCTGCGGATAAGCGGATTCGCTTGGATGAGGTGTGCCTCCATCGGAAGCAGCCAAGTGACGGTGTCACCATCCGTCCAAATTCGATTGATAATCGCATAGCCATTCTCAACCGCGTACGTATCCTCTTTTTCACCGTTGATGAGCAATTGAGGTTGGCTGTCGCACCAGTAAGGCATGCGCAAAGCCAACGTGAACGAGCGTGGCTGAGCCAAGCTTAGTTCAAGCGAAGTATCCCCACGCCAAGGCAACGAACTGACTTGTTTCAGCCCAACTTGCGTTGCATCGTCCAACGTGATCGTACTTTCGCTGCCGATAAACAAATGGCAGTTGATTCGTCCTGGTTCAGTCGTATACATATACTCCCCAAGTGAAGAGAGAATCCGCGCCAAGTTCGGAGGGCAGCAAGCGCATCCAAACCATTTCTGACGCTCGGCTTTCACATGACGTTTGCCGGGATTGTTCGCCGATGCTTGTGGCCAAACCTCCAACGGATTCACATAAAAGAATCGTTTGCCATCCTGACTCATACTACCAATGATGATGTTATATAACGCCCGCTCGATCACGTCGGCATACTCGCTCCGTGTCTCGAGACGCAGCATACGCTGAGCAAAATACACTAAACCGATGGAAGCGCAAGTCTCAGCGTACACCGTATCATTCGGCAGATCATAGTCGAACGAGAACGCCTCCCCATGGTGCGTCGAACCGATGCCTCCCGTGATGTACATTTGCTTCTGCGTCATATTCGCCCAAAGCTTCTTGCATGCGGCAAGCAGCTTCTCGTCCCCGGTCAATCTGGCCAAATCAGCCATGGCTGTGTACATGTAAACGGCCCTAACCGAGTGCCCGGTAGCTGTATCTTGCTCACGAACAGGCAGATGGCTCTGATTATAAATGCTGCTCAGACTCGGCAATGGGGTTTCACCGGCGCGATAGATGGAGGTTTTTCCCCTACGCTCCCACTCCCCATCGAAGAAATCGGGCTGCTGTCCTCGCTCATCGATGAAATAGCAGGCAAGCTGGAGATATTTCTCCTGCTTCGTTACCGTATACAATTTGACCAAGGCCAATTCAATTTCCTGATGCCCGTCGTAGCCTCGAATCTTACCTTCCTCGGGTCCGAATACATCCTGAATATGATCCGCAAAACGGCACATCGCATCCAGCAGCTTCCTTTTCCCTGTAGCCTCAAAGTACGCAACGGCAGCTTCAATCATATGGCCTGCACAATACAATTCATGGCACTCGTACAAGTTCGTCCAACGCTTGCCAGGTTCTTTAATCGTAAAGTATGTATTTAAATAACCATCGCTTTGCTGCGCTTGTACGATCAGGTCAATGGTCTCGTCTGCGGTCTGTTCCAACGCTGCATCAGGCTGCTGTTGAAGGGAATAGGCGACAGCTTCGAGCCACTTGGCCAGATCGGAATCCTGGAACACCCAACCGTGGTATTCGCCTGTTTCCAAGCCTGCGGCAATTCGGAAATTATGGATCGCATGGCTAGGTTCGGCATCGGGAACACGATCATTCAGCGCTTCCCATTGATAGGGAATGACTGTATTGCGAACAAGACTGACGTAATGATTCCAGAAGTCATCGTTGATTTGGATTTGATTCAAGGACAATTTGTGCTTGGCCTGCAGCAGTGCATTTGACATGAAGCAACCTCCCGAATTTGCGAAATAGGCTTTACTTTCTCCAATTATATGAGGGATACTGGGGAAGAAACAGGTAGAAATACAACCAGTTATTTATAAAATTTCACACAACTTTATAAAGGAGTCGCCGCCAAATGAAAGAGATATCGTTAGCTGCACCGCCTCTTCCTTATTATTTGGAGAGCGGGTTCAGGGCGTACCAGGCAGGGGACACGCATCCGGATCGCGCAGGGTTAGGGATGTATGATCTTCTTCTCATTACGAAAGGTACGCTTCATTTGGGGGAAGAGGAGTTGACGTGGAGCTTGACCGAAGGCCAATATGTGCTGCTGCTCCCGGATAAATATCATTATGCCGTGCGTCCGTGCGATGCGGAGTGTCATTTTTATTGGCTCCATTTTCAAACCAGCAGCCCTTACACGATCAGAGAGAGCAAGCCCTTTCCGCGCAGCGAATTCGTTTTACCTCAAAAAAATGAAATTACCCTTGCTCAACAAGGGACAGCGTCGGACCCCGAGCGGATCCAAGAGCTTTGGCACCAACTCCTACAAATGTCCGTCTCGGAGAGGTCGGTATCGTTCTGGGAAGAGCAGCGCATTTTTACGGAAATTTTGCGTGCGTTAGATATTGGAAGTAAACCTGATGAGCAATCTAAAGTACATAGATTGGCTGAGCGAATCGAAGCTTATCTCAAGCAGCATTACTCGGCTGATTTGACCAATGAGCAGTTGGCTGACGAGTTCCATTTTCATCCGAATTATTTGAGCCGCTGTATGAAAAGTGTGTATGGCTGCACGCCACTCGAGTATTTGCTTGCCTATCGAATTGAACAATCCAAGCTGCTGCTGCTGAAAACGCAGTGGTCCATTGAGCGCATCTCTGAGGAGGTGGGCTTCCATCATGCCGCTTATTTCTCCAACTGTTTTCGTGCCAAAATAGGTCTCTCACCGCTCGCCTACAGGAAGCAATATATAAGAGGTGGAACCGTTCTTCATTCCTGAGCATATGTTGAGGTAAGGAGGAGAACCCTCCTATACGCCAAAAGTTGCACGAGGTAAACTTTTGTGCGTAGAGAAAAGAAAGGTGGGGGACAGCATGAAAACGACGCGATTCACAGCTTCATTAAAAAGACTGATCATTACCTTCATTTTCCTATGATAGACAGCTGAATGCGTACTTTCATCCTATTTCCAGTATGGCGGACGGATATGGTATACTAATGTATCGGTAGTCGCGAGAGATAGTTTGATGAATGGTACGGAGGAGTGAGTTTCACCATGTGTGGTATTACGGGTGTGATGTATTTTGAAGATAGAGAACCAACAGTTGCGATGCTGCAGCAAATGACGGATGTGATTGTGCATCGGGGACCGAACGATTCCGGTTTTTGGACGGATAATCGGATTGGTCTTGGCTTTCGCCGGTTGTCCATTATTGATATTCAAGAAGGGCATCAGCCGCTAGCCAACGAGGATGATTCCGTCTGGATCATTTTTAACGGAGAAATTTATAATTACAAAGAGTTACGCGGAATGCTGCAGGAACGCGGGCACCAATTCCGCACGCATAGCGATACGGAGGTTATTGTTCACCTTTACGAGGAGTTCGGAGAGGAATGCGTCAAGCATTTGCGAGGCATGTTCGGATTCGTGATCTGGGACAAGAAAAAGAAGCAGCTGTTCGGAGCGAGAGACCATTTCGGCATTAAGCCGTTTTATTATCATGTCAACGACCGTCAGTTTTTGTTCGGCTCGGAAATTAAGAGCTTGCTCGCTGCGGATGGCATGAACCGGTTGATCCATACGGACAGCTTGCTGAACTATCTGACCTTTCAGTATGTTCCAGAGCCGAACACGATGTTCCACGGCATCCACAAACTGCCGCCGGCCCACTATGTCAAGGTAACCTTCGATGGCGAAATGTCCATACATAAGTATTGGGATCCAATGTTTGAGCCTGAGGAACGTCCTTTTGACTACTACGTAGAGCAAATCCGCGAAACGTTGAAGGACTCCGTCAAGCACCACATGGTCAGTGATGTGGAGCGCGGATGTTTCTTGTCCAGCGGGATTGACTCCACGGCCATCGCCACCCACATGCGGAACATTGAACCGATCCGCACGTTCTCCGTTGGCTTCGAAGGCGCCAACAACGAGACGCCAATCGCCGCCCAAACGGCTGCGGCGCTTGGCACAGAGCACTACGACAAAGTCATCACGAAGGATGACTTCTTCAGCACGATGCCGAAGGCGATCTGGCACCAGGACGAGCCTGTTGCCGATCCTTCGGCCATTGCCCTCTACCACGTGGCGCAGCTTGCGCGCGAGCACGTGACGGTTGTGCTGTCCGGCGAAGGCGCGGACGAACTGTTCGGCGGCTACCGCATCTATCGCGAGCCGCAGTCGCTGCGGCCGATCGATCAGCTGCCGCATTCGATCAAGCGCATGCTGAACCGCTTCGCGCGGATGCTGCCAAGCAGCGTGAAGGGGCGCAACTATGTGTTGCGCGGCACGACGCCGCTGGAGGAGCGCTTCCTTGGGAACGCGAAGATTTTCACAGAGGATATGAAAGCGGAAGTGCTGCGTCTCGATACGGAGATGCTGCGTGCTTATAAGAATCCCGTGCAGATCGCTGGAGACTATTACAACAAGACCAAACATCTTGATCCGGTCAGCCGGATGCAGTATATCGATATGAATCTGTGGATGCCCGGCGATATCCTGATGAAGGCCGATAAAATGACGATGGCGCATTCTCTTGAACTGCGCGTTCCTTTCCTGGATAAGGAGCTGTTCGATGTGGCACGCCGCATCCCGGCGAAATATCGCATTGCCAATGGAACGACCAAATATATTTTCCGCAAGGCGATGGAAGGCATCATCCCAGACCCGATTCTGAACCGTCCGAAGCTGGGGTTCCCTGTACCTTTGCGTCAATGGGTACAAGGTCCGATGGGGGATGTGCTGCTTGAGCAGATCAAAGCCAGCGGAATTGAAGATTATATTAATATGAATACGGTAGAGCGGATGCTTCAGAAGCACCGTAACGGCCAGGGCGATTATGCACGCCGGATTTGGACGATCTATATTTTTGCCCTCTGGCATATGACTTTTATGGAAGAGCTGCCTAAGAAAGTGCTCGCTGCTTACTAGGTCTATCAAGGACGACAACCGTATAGACAGGAGATGGGGAACGTGGGACTTTATAAGTTAATTGCCCTCGATATGGACGGTACCTTACTGGATGAGGAGAAAAAAATATCGCCGGAAAATCAATCCGCCATTCGTCAAGCGACGGAGGCTGGCAAAATCGTCATCATGTCGACCGGCCGCGGAGCCATCAGCGCCTTGCCTTACATTCAGGAGCTGGGGCTATCTACGCCTATGGTTATGGTAAATGGCAGTGAAGTATGGGAGTCGCCGAACAAATTGCTTCGGCGGACACTGTTTCCGGTTGAAACCGTGAGCCGATTACATGCGCTGGCTGAGGAGCATGACTGCTGGTGGTGGGCTTACTCTGTCGAAGGTGTCTTCAATCGCGAGCGCGAAGGCCTGGACATCCCGAACGGCGAATGGCTGAAATTCGGTTTCTTTACGGAAAACGCGGAGAAACTGCAGCGTATTCGCGAAATTGCAGAGAGCTGGGGAACGCTTGAAATCACCAACTCTCATCCGTCGAATATTGAATTAAACCCGCTTGGGATTAGCAAAGCAAGCGGTGTGGAGGCTGTTTGTCAGCTACTCGGGATTCAGATGTCGGAAGTGATTGCGATGGGGGACAGCCAGAATGATATCACGATGATTCGTGAAGCAGGTCTTGGTGTTGCCATGGGGAATGCGCAGGATGAAGTCAAACAGATTGCGGATATCACGACGGTGACGAACGAAGAAAGTGCGGTTGCCAAAATCATTCACGCTTATATGCTGTAATTAGCCAGTTTAGCCAGTACAATATCGGACGGAGATGAGCTCATGATCACGTTAGCCTGGAGCTTGGTCATTCTTTTGTTTGTTGTAGGTATGATAGGTGCGGTTTATCCAGTGCTGCCTGGTGTTTTGGCTATCTATGCGGCGTTCTTTCTATATGGCTGGCTGATCAGCTTTGAGCCGTTTGGCTGGGTGTTCTGGACCACGCAAACCCTGATCGTCCTTATTATTATGGTTGCCGATTACGCTGTGAGCGCAATGGGAGTCAAGAAATTCGGAGGTTCGAAGGCGGCTGTGATCGGGAGTACGATTGGCCTTATTGTGGGGCCTTTCGTCATTCCGGCTTTTGGGTTAATCATAGGACCTTTCTTAGGCGCTGTGATTGGAGAAATCATCATCGGCACCAAATGGCAAAATGCGATCAGCGCCGGGATAGGCTCCGTGATCGGTTTCTTTGCCAGCAGTGCTGTCAAAATTGTGCTGCAACTGGCGATGATCGTTCTCTTCTTGATTTGGGTTTTTTAATTGAACATGATGTTGTTTGAATACGGGATTAGAGAGTAGGAACACATTTGACGAAGGAAACCAAAGATTCTCTTGTAAAAGGGACGCTCATTCTCACCGTAGCCGCGCTTGTAGCGCGGTTTCTCGGCGTTTTTCAGCGTATTCCGCTGGTGCACCTGCTGCACGAGGGGGGAATGGGCAGTTATTCGATAGCTTTTAATTTGTACTCTATTCTTCTTGTTGTAGCGACAGCAGGGATTCCCAGCGCTTTAAGTAAAATGGTATCGGAAAAATACGCGATTGGACGACCTGCCGAGGCAGAGCGAATTTATCGCGCAGCTATTTTATTTGCTATCGTCGCTGGCGCATTCATGACCGTGCTCTTATATGTGTTTGCGCCGATTTATGCGGAACAAATATCACGCGGCGGACCCGACGCTACGCTGGCAACACGCGCTATCGCACCGGCCATGCTGTTCTTCCCGCTTATTGCGATTATGCGCGGTTATTTCCAAGGCCGACAAAACATGATGCCTAATGGGATCTCGCAAGTTGTGGAGCAAATTTTTAGACTGGTCACTTCGATTGGTCTTGCCTTTATTTTATTAAACATCAGCTTGGCTTGGGGGGTAGCAGGTGCATCATTCGGCGGGGTGATGGGCGGCATCGCTGCACTTGCCGTTATGCTTTACTATGCGATGAAGCTCAAACGCAGGGACGCTCAAAGGCTGAAAGAAAATGTGTCTTCCGCTGCGGCTCATGAAACTGCAGCCGGGCACTCCTCGGCAGCTGCAACAGCACCTGCAAGGTATAGGGACATTTACCGCAGCCTCCTGAAGCTCTCGATCCCGATCGTCATCTTCTCAGTGACGGTTACCTTGGTCTATGCGATTGATACGTCGATCATCATTCCCCTCTTGGAAGGGAAGATTGGCAGCAGCGAGGCGCTTGGTTTGGTCGGTATTATCGGGGGCCGGGCACAATCTCTGGCGGGCATCCCAATTATTTTGGCGATTGCGCTCAGTCAATCTGTCGTGCCTATTATATCAGCGGCTTACTCCCGCAAAGATCTGAAGCAGGTAGGGCATCAAACAACCAGAGTGCTGCAGCTGTCTATTTTATCGGGATTGCCTGCAGTGCTCGTTATCGCGATTGCTGCCCGTCCGCTTGATTTCTTCATGTTCGGACATGAAGATACAGCCTATGGGATGAGTCATGGACCTTACATGATCTCTTTGTTAACTTTGGGCGCTATGTTCCAAATTGTGATGCAGACCTCCGGTGCCGTCTTGATGGGCATGGGCCGTATGAAACCGCTGATGCTGCATGTTGCCGTTGGTATTGCGGTTAAGCTGGCCGGCAGCTTCTTGCTCGCTCCATGGTTCGGCATCTATGGGATTATTGGTTCCACAGGGCTTTGCTTCATCGCTATGTCATGGCTCAATTTGCGCACGCTGCGCAAAGAAGTGAGCTTCACCATTCTTGGACGGCGCTTTATTGGTTTAACGATTTCAATCGTGGTCATTGTCGGCTTAGGCATCGCGGCTGAGTGGTTGACCCACACGTATGTACATCCAACCAGCTTGTACAGGATCAATGAAGGGATCAACGCAATACTTGTTTGCGGCTTCACGGCTGTTTTATACCCGCTGATGCTCATGGCGACGCGTGTGGTTACGAAGGACGATGTCAAGAATTTCCCAGCGCCTGTTCAAAAGCTGATCGGCAAAGCAAGCCGCCTTATCGGACGACGTTAATAGCCTGCGCCGCCAGTATGGCGAGCTCAATGCTATTAAGCCCTTCGCTCATGGCTTGGGTTAAATCAAAGGTCTGCGGCACTTCTATAGGGTGCATATACCCCATTGGCGTTTCAACATCTTGGAACCAGTCGCCAGGCTCCACAGGCAGTAACGGCCGATCCGGCCATACAGTCTCAAGTGTAGGACTATACAAAGGCGAGCTTCCCTTCTTGAGGAAGCAGCCATCCAGCCTCTCCTGATAGAAATGATCAGGGGGGGCTTTTTGTATGGGGGTAAATAAGTGAGGCCAATAGTCAGCGCGTGAACCCGTGTGGGGCGTCGATGCGGCAAAGCGGAGTACACCTTGCAGCACTTCTGGCACTCCGATTAGAAGTGCGTAGAGGCCTTTCCCAAGGGCTATGCGTTCAGCTAAGTCGGCAAAATTCTCGAGAATGAGTCCACCCAGACGAGGCTGGGGGGAGCCGGCTTCGGCGGACGGGGACCAAAAAGGGAAAGCAATTTGATTCAACTGCATCCAGCCTTGAGCTTTAAAAAGCGTCTTATCTAGCACGGTTTCTCGGAACTTGCCCTTCTGCACAATTCGCTGCTCGATGTAATTTTGTTCATTCACAATAAGAGCAATTGTCAGCGCGGTGGAGTCCGGGCTCGTCCAAAATTCATGCCAGACAGGGACCATCCAGATGGAAATATTCAAATGGGGAAGCAAGTGGAACAGGTTCTTCTCGCGCTTCTTACTTTCGTCATAAAGCAGCAATTGTGGATAAGCATCTTGAAAAATAAGCCCATTTGCGCGTTCCAGAAAAGCAAACAGATGCTCAGCTTGATCATCGTCAATAAGGTGCGGCAGGAGATCGCCATGCAGATCGGTCATGTTCCAACCACCGTTGCGGGAGACCATATGGGCTAACAGAGCCCAGTGCAGCTCAGGGTACTTCTGGTAACAGGCCCAATAGGCCATTGTGCGTGTTACGTTATTCCGGTTCTCCTTCCGGGTTCGCGCCCGTATGTCTTCCACGATCCGTGTCTCCTCCGTTGTAAGAGGAAATGGCTGAACACCGCCTCGAAGAAGCTCTAATTGTTGGGTGAGCCCCTTTTCTAATCGTTCTGCGATGTTTTTGGATAAAGGGATGATCTCCAACTGTGTTGATCTCATAATAACCTCCTCGACCTCACCTGCATCATCTCCTTATTGTTAGCCCATTTACTCGCAGGTATGTGAGGATACCGCACATTTAAGGCTGCTTTTTTCCATAAATGGGGGAAGCACCTGATAATTTAATCCAATTACTGGCATTATTTTATGCATAAAATGAACTAACAGAAGTCAGCGTTGGCGGGGTGATTTACATCAGCATGAACTTGTATGTGGCAAGTTGTCCATGCCCTAAGAAGGCGTCTAAACGACGAAAAAAAAGGTCCAGGCATAGAACCAAACGTCTAGGCGTCAAATTTTTGGCGCAGACCTATTTCTTCTATGCCATTTCCGATGGGGAGAAACGGGAGTATACCCATGAAGATCAGATCCCCGGATACGGAATTCAATCTATTCCAAGTCCGAAGATGATCTCGTATCGACAAGTCTTCGTGAACGGTGTTCTGCAGCCTCGAACGTTATACCACATACGGGAAGGAGCTTTAACTTTAACGTCAGAGGATGTCCCAGAAAAAGGGGTCCCCATCATTGTCCAAAGCGTCCGTATTTATAGATAGCCATTGGGAATTAGGGAAGGGGGTGAAATTATGGCAGCGTCTCTGATTAAACTTTTTGTGACCGCCACAGCTTCCGCACCAACAGCTAGTGGAACTGAGGTTGAAACAACGGTAGATCCTGCTGTTACAAGATATAGCGCAGTTCTTACAGCAGGTATGATTACGACGGATACCACGATTCCAGCAGCAAGCTTTTTAGATGATAACGGCAATGCGATTACAGACCTTCCAGCACCTCCGACAGACGGTTACTACAACGTATATGTCAACGGTGTGCTGCAAGTGGCTGGATTGTCCACCCTTACAACGGCATCCCTGGTTTTAGCTACGACAGCAACTACAGCTGGTGCGCCGGTCGTTCTCGAAGTCTCCGATTTCTCCAATACAACATCTGACGTTACGGTTGAACCGATAATTACTGCACCTGTTATTACAGTTACAGTGTAATACGGAAAACATCCCTCTAGCTTAGGCTAGCAGGGATGTTTTTTTGTTGTACCGGATGTGATCTATTAGTCGTATTGAAGAAGAAATTGGTGATTACAATTCATAAAAGTAAATATATAGGATATTTTTCTTGACAAAATAAGTGTATGAAGGGTATAGTACACTTAGTGTATGAGTTAACTAATACACACACTATAATTATCCAGATTTACTAAGGAAGTACATAGGAGATGGGTAGATGAACATTACGTTTAACAATCGCGATCCGGTTTATCTGCAGGTTGTCCGGCATTTTAAAGAAGAAATGGCAACAGGTAAGTTGGCTGCAGGCCAGGAAATTCCATCTAGACGCGAACTTGCAGGTTTGCTCCAAATTAATCCCAATACGGTACAGAGGGCGTATAAAGAAATGGAGGAGCAACATTTGATAACAACCGCGGGTAATTCCCCTAGTCGGATAACGACGGACAAGCAGGTTTTGAATTCGATTCGTCAAGAACTTATTCAGGAGGCTGTGGAGGTGTTTATACAATCCATCAAAAAGATTGAACTTCCTACGGATGACCTGCTTCGTTTCGTCAAAGAGAAGTACGAGGCAGAGCGAGCAAGGGAGGTTAAAGAATGATAGAAGTCGATCGAATTGTTAAAAAATATGGGAGAAAAAATGTGCTGGATGAGGTCTCTTTCACAGCGGAAAAGGGAGAAATCACTTGTCTTATTGGCATTAACGGCGTCGGCAAATCCACAATCATGAAAGCCATTATGGGGCTAACTCCCGTTGGAAGTGGTCGAATTCGAATTGACGGCCAGCCTGTTAACAAGATGGCCTATGAGAAGGTTGTGTTTATTCCTGATACGTTGACGATGCCTTCCTCTATGAAAATAGGAGATGCCATGCAGTTTATGCAGGACTTCTATGCGAACTGGAATGAGAAGCGGGCACAGGACCTGTTAGCTTTTTTTAAATTGAAAAAGGAAGACCGGTTAGGCAGCTTGTCCAAGGGGAATTCGGCGAAAGCGAACTTATTGCTCGGACTCTCCTTGGACGCTGATTACCTGCTCATGGACGAACCTTTCTCGGGGATTGATATGTTCAGCCGTGAGCAGATCGCGGCTGTGTTCACCAGCCATCTGATTGAAGACCGAGGAGTTCTGATAACGACGCATGAAATCCACGATATTGAACATCTGATTGACAAAGTTGTGCTGCTTGAGCAAGGCCGGGTGTTGAAACAATTTTATGCGGAGGAAATGCGGTCCAAGGAAGGGAAATCCGTCGTAGATGTTATGAGGGAGGTGTATTTGGCATGAGCAACTTTGGAAAATTGCTGAACTGGGAGATTGCCCGTTTTAGCAAATTTTATGGCGCATTATTCGTTATTACTTTGCTTTTGCAATTATTGGACGTTTGGTTATATACGCATGATTATATGAATAATGCCGAAAGAGCGATGGAGAGCCAATCAATGACTGCCGTCCAATATGTCCAGAATTATAGCAAGGCCAGCTTGAATGGATATGATAATATCCTATTTGATTGGTCTATTAGTCTATGCGGTGTGACGCTTCTCCTCTATATTTTTCTGATTTGGTATAAGGAATGGGTTGGGAGAAGTACGTTTGCTTACAGGCTGCTTATGCTGCCAACTTCGAGAATGAATGTGTATCTGGCTAAGTTGAGCTCTATTGTCTTGTTTGTTTGGGGGCTTGTTGCTTACCAATTCCTACTGCTGTACGTTCGGATTACGGCTTTCGAGGCGTTCCTTCCAAGTGAATTCAGACTAGACGTGACAGTCTCGGAAATCATTCGGCACCACCCTATACTCAAAATCCTGCTTCCTTCGTATTTCACAGAATTTGCTCTGTACTACGGAGCAGGTGTGGTGAGTGTGATTATCTTGTTTACAGCCGTTTTACTCGAACGCAGTTTTCGTTTCAAAGGGATTGCAGCGGGTATCCTCTATATCGGCGCGGCAGTGTTTCTCATCATACTACCTGGAATGATCTCAGAAATATGGGTCCCGGATTTCTTTTTCCCAAGCGAGCTTGTTCAGCTGGAACTGGTGATGGGGATCCTTGTCACAGCCCTTTCATTATGGTTCAGTTCCTATTTGTTGCATAAAAAAGTAACCGTTTAAGGAGGCGCCCGAGACAATGAAACGTTATTGGATACTTGTAGTCCTTATTCCATTTGTTGTTTTAACGATTAGTATATATTATGCCACTGCGTCTGAAGTCGATAAACCCGATTATTATCTCAAAACATTGGGAGGCCGCGAAGAGGAAGCTTCTCATATAACGGTTAGAGGACAATATACGTCTGAGCCAATCGCCATACGTCCAGCGGGGAGCGAGTATCCGACCGACAAGGATTCTTTCTGGGAGAGGCTGGATTCAACCTATTTTTACCAAGATGAATTGCAGGAATTATTCAAGGAATATCGCTCTTTTATGAGAGGGAAAAAGAACCTGAGTGCTTTATATGTGGATGAAAAGCTGATTGCATATGCTCAATATGACTTTCGATTTAAAAAGAGTGAGATCCAGTCGGATATGATTGAAATCTCTGTGATGGAGAAAGCAAAGAAGAGTAGTCAATCCTTTCAGGTGAAACTACCTAAAGAAAAGAATGAATTTATCAATGTTTTGGATGTCTATGTGAAAGATCAGAGCATGAAGCTGTTGGTTAATCAATATCAAAAGTCCGGCAAATATTCGCAGCCTGAAGACGCTAAATACGTTATTTATACCGTGGATCTTGATAAAAAAAGCATAGAAGGGAAGCAGTTGATTGCAACTGGTGTATCTCAGGATCAAACGTCGCAGACAACGACTGCACTTATATCATCAAACAATGTGATGAAGCCGAACCGTTATTTGCTTTTCGATCGGAGCTCTTACGCATTAGATGGGAAAAAAGATATCCTGAATCGGGAGCTTCTGTACTACGATATTTGGAACGGCCAACTAACAACTGTTCAAAACGAGCTCGTCCGTGATCTGCTCATGAATGGAAAACCCGGAGAACTTAGAATTGATTACCTTGGCGACGATTTATATTTTACTCCCATGAACATCTATGATCAATCGCGGGTTGTTCATTATAATTTGGCGGAAAAGAAGCTGCAGAGCGACGTGAAAATCAATTTGAAGGATTGGATGCAAGACGAGCTGCACGTTCAAATGAAACAGTTTGTCGATAACCGGCTTTATATGAATTATTACGGAAGGAAAAGTCCCGGTGTGGCTGTAGTTGATTTAGATACAGGCAGGATCGTCTATCAAGGCGAGGTTGCACGTAAAGATGGGTTGGATTTAAACAATTTAATGATCAATGGTATAACTGTAAAGTAGTAAAACCCCTTGACCTTACGAAGGTCAGGGGGTTTTTATTGGTGAGGGTGCCTGCCCGGCACACCTTCAAGAATCAACTTGCTCATCTTTTTCCGAGTCAGAGCCATAGGGTCGGACCTTCGGCAATCGTCCCGCCCGCTGCATCGATTCGCGAAGCAAATACTCAATATGGCTGTTAACGCTCCGGAACTCATCCTCCGCCCAGCGCTCCAAAGCTTCATAGAGCTTGGGATCGAGTCGGAGCGCGAAGTTTTTCTTAGGAGCCATAGCGGTGCCCGTTTAGTATAGCGAGCCGGTATTAATGACCGGATTCGCTGAGCGGTCCGATACAATGGCTACAAGCAAATTGTTGATCATGGCCGCCTTCCTCTCTTCATCGAGCTGCAAGCCTTCGGCTTCGAGGCGGGCGATGGCCATCTGAACCATGCCGACAGCTCCGTCAACGATCGTTTGGCGGGCGGATAAAATAGCTGAAGCTTGCTGACGCTGAAGCATGGCGCTGGCAATTTCGGTGGAGTAAGCAAGGTGAGTGAGACGAGATTCCATGACCTCGACACCTGCAACCGAGAGACGATGCTGAAGCTCAAGACTAAGCTCAGCGGCTACTTCATCGGCATTCCCCCGGAGCGAATAACCTTCGCTGTCGAAACGGTCGTAAGGATATTTGCTTGCTACATGGCGAAGCGCCGTTTCACTTTGAATTTCGACGAACTTCTCATAGCTATCTACATCAAATAGCGCTTTGTACGTATCTACGACTTTGAACACGACGACGGCGGCGATTTCGATCGGATTGCCCTCGATATCGTTGACTTTCAATTTGACGCTGTTAAAATTGCGAACCCGCAAGGAAATTTTCTTTCGATTTGAAAATGGAACAATAAGCCACAGCCCGCTCTTCCGGATCGTACCTAGATAGCTGCCGAAGAACGTGACGACGGAAGCTTCATTCGGCTGTACGGCTGTAATGGTCGAAACAAAGATAACGCCAAGTATGATTAAAATGACACCCGGCAAGATACGTTCCTGTGTCAGGAGTAAAACCCCTAATCCTCCGCCAATAATAAATAACAAAATACCAAGAAATCCATTAATGGACCAAGCTTGTTTTTCCTTCATGTAATCAACATCCCTTCAAGTTGGAGTAGCCACTTCATTTGAATATCTATTTGATATAATTATGATATCACTTTTTACTAATAATGTAAATATACGCAAATAGGAAGATGCTGTCATTCGTAAATCTTGACACGCTTTTTGGGGCATGCTATAAGTTAATAAATTCCTAAGCAGTGAGGTGCTCATCATGTTGAAAATTTCCAATGAACAAGCTTTTCAAGAACAAATCTCACAACCGGTATTAACGATTGCTGTATTTAAAGCTACTTGGTGCAAAGACTGCCACTTTATTGAGCCATTCATGCCGGCTGTAGAAGAAGCTTATAAAGGACGGATTACTTTCGTTGAACTGGATCGCGACGAAGTGCCGGATTTGTGCGAGCAGCTGAACATTCTCGGTATTCCAAGCTTTATCGCCTTCCGCGACGGCAAAGAGCTTGTTCGTTTCGTCAGCAAGTTGCGTAAAACACGCGAAGAAATTGAGCAGTTCCTTGATCGGGCTCTCGAGGTATCAGGTGCTCTTGCCCCATAAATAGAAGGAAGAGAAACGGCTCTTTTCAGAGTCGTTTTTTTAGTAGATAAGAAAGTAAAAGTTTTTTTACTTTTGCTTCGCTCTACCTTGATAAACCCGCTCGTCCTAAAGGACGACAAAGTCGTTTATCCTTGGATATAGCGTGAAAATCACAACTTCGCCATGAGTTTGGCCGAATAGCGGTGGTTTCGGAGCTTTGTAACAATTGCGAATGGATTTGCCAACTTTTTAAAGATATAATTGAAAACGAACCAAACGAATATTCGACAAGATCCACAGAAGTCACGACGTAAAAGTAGGTGCAATCATGCAAAAACTGATTCAAAGGCTAGCGAATTTGTCCGCCATCGGCATGTTTCTCATTCTTGCAATGGGGGCCTTGGTTACAAAGGCTGACGCAGGAAGAGGCTGCGGAGACGAGTGGCCGCTATGTCATGGGAAATTCGTCCCGGCGCATACGATATCATCGTTTATCGAATACAGTCATCGACTGGTCGTCGGTATCGTGACGCTAATCCTGATTGCCACATTCATCTTAGTGTTTCGTTATGTCAAACGGAAAGATGCGAAATACTTCATCACTGGAACCGTTGTTATGACACTGGTACAAGCCGTAATGGGCGCACTCGCCGTTGTTTGGCCGCAATCTTCACTCGTACTGGCGCTTCATTTTGGCTTATCCCTCCTGGCGTTTGCGTTTTCCCTGCTGCTTGCGCTTGTATTCACACCATGGGGCCAATTTCAAAGAGATACAGCCATTCGCAGTTCCTTTAAGGCGATCGTATGGATTACGACGATCTATAGCTATATTGTTGTTTACTTGGGTGCTTTCGTTCGTCATACGGTATCATCTGGCGGATGTTCAGGTTGGCCATTATGCAATGGGCAAGTCATCCCTGAGCTTAGTGGTGCGACGGGCATCGTTTTTACACACCGGATTGCGGCTTTACTGCTGTTCCTGTGCATTCTCTTTCTTTACTTTCAGGCAAAACGTTATTACCAGAGCTCAGACAAATTGCGCTTTGGCAGTAAATGGGCACTCATTCTAGTTTCCCTGCAAGTTATCAGCGGAGCTGTCGTCACTTGGTCGATGGGGAATGAACTCGCTTATTTGCTAACTGGCATGGTGCATGCGGTAATCGTTGCCGGTATGTTTGGATTTCTATGTTATTTATGCGTGCTTACGCTATATGATCGCAAAGCATAAGGCCCGGATTGGGCTGATTTCTGGCAATAGGACAGAACGGTTTTGTGGGAGAAGAGGCCTTCTTACTATAGAGAGGGCTATTTCTTTTTATTTATGCCCATACTTACTTCTATTGTTGTTCATCCATAAAGCTTACTAAAAAAGGGGGTGTACCCATGCTGCGAGCATTATTCCATGAACCAGAGCGGGTAGACAGCGGACTCCTGCTGGAGGCCGGCAATGCAGTAAGAGTGTTTATCGAGCATTTGGAATCGAAGGAACATCACCACACGGCCTCAGACTACCCGAAATACCATCGGCAAGCGATCTGGAGTAAAGGGTTCATTGATGCATTAGACGAGCTTGAACAAAGCAAATACTGCTGTGAGCGTTACGCTGAGCATATCAATAAAATGTTTCTCGAAGATATGAACGCGCAAGAGATGGAAGCCTATCGCCTTTTCGTTTATTTTTTCAAAAATGCCTTCATTCGGTTGTTTTCCATTTTGGACAAATTGGGTACATTCATGAATGATTTATTTGAGCTCAAGACGGAGGTGCTGAAAGCGCGGTATTCGTACTTTACGGTATTGCGCAGGATGCATGAGAAGAAAATTCACGGGGCGCTAGAAGTTCAGCTGTATACGCTCAAAATGGATTATAAATCTCCGCTCGATCGGCTGCGCAATCAACGCAATATGGAGATTCACTATATTAATGCTGAGATGCTGGATGATCTGATGCAAAAAGAGCCGTATCCGGGGGATCGGATTCATGTCGAAAATGTAAAATCAAATGTCGCCGATCTTCAGCAGGGATTTGATATGGTTTGCCGAACCTTAATCATAGCATTCTCTTATATTACGGCTAGTATTGCAAAGGGGTAAGAGGACCATGGAATTAAGAGGCCGAACGGTTCTTATTACAGGCAGTGCGAAAGGACTCGGCAAAATGACCGCCATCACGATGGCTAGACAAGGGTGTCAGGTGGCTGTCAATTATGTAAATAGTGAAAGGGAAGCCACTGAGCTTGTCCATCTCTTGCAAGATTTTGGTGTTCGCAGTATGGCCGTCCAAGGCGATGTCGCTAAGCGGGAAGACATAACACGCATGGTGGAACAAACAGCGTCAGAGCTGGGCCCGATCGATATTCTCGTGAATAATGCGGGACCTTTTTTCCGGGAACGACGGTTTTTTGCTGATTATGGTGTCGATGAAATTGAATATTTAATGCGCGGCAATTTGCTTGGCGTTATGGAACTTGATCAATTGGTTTTGCCGATGATGAGGGAGAAGCGGTGGGGGCGGATTATCCATTTTGGATTTGGCCGAGCCGCTGAAGCAAGAGGCTGGACACATCGCGCTGTCTACGCGGCAGCGAAGGTGGGCTTGGTCTCCTTCACAAAGACATTGGCCGAAGAAGAAGCCAGCCACGGGATCACCGTGAATATGATTTGCCCAGGCGACATTCGCGGGAAAAATAAAGAGCGCACGATGCAGGAGGCCCGTCTGGAGGTCGACGGCGAAACGCCGGTAGGTAGACCGGGGACTGGCGAGGATGTGGCCAGGGTCATCGAATTCTTATGCTTGCCGTCTTCTGATTTCATCACGGGCAACATCATGGATATATCTGGAGGACTCGACCCCATCCAGCCGCTGCCGCTGCTTAATCAACGCAAATAGATTAGCAAAAAGAGCTTACCATAGTGGTAAGCTCTTTCTTATGATATAGTCGTATTAGAACACTTGCACGACTTCAGTTATACCTTCAACTTCTTCAACAAGTGCACGTTCGATACCAGCTTTCAACGTAATAGTTGAACTCGGGCAGCTTCCACAAGCACCCATCAGTTTCAGCTTCACAATACCATCTTCTACGTCAACGAGATCCACGTCGCCGCCATCGCGTTGTAGAAAAGGACGAAGTTTATCTAAAACCTCAAGGACTTCATCATAAATAGCTTCTTTTGTTTTTTCAGACATTTGATTCATCTCCTTTCTTTTAATATTATATTACAATAATGATTAAATGAAAATGGTTTTCAACTTGAATATATCGACATAAGGTGGAATTTTTATTATGAGACCAATCATAGAGTTTTGCGCCAGCAACATGCACAATGGAACAGAGAAAGTCATGAAAGCACTAGAACAAAATCCCGACTATGATGTCATCGAATATGGCTGTCTTGGTAATTGCGGACAGTGCTACATGGAGCCCTATGCTCTATTGAACGGCGAAATCATTGCCGCAGAGAACGCAGATCAACTTCACGAACTCATTCTTGCGAAGATCAAAGAGATTGAAGCGATGTACGATCTGCTAAGCGATTGAGCCTGAACTTATCCGAAGTGGCGTTTCGATTTCCAGAGAACGCCACTTTTTAGCATACGGGCGATTTTGCCTGTCATCAGTGTGCGTTTACCCATGATCCCGAACCCAGCTTTTTTACCGAGTGAACCTAATGTACCTCTGAGTTTAATCTCACCAAGCCGCGGCGTTTCACCTTTCCAAATCGCTTGCATGACTTCAGCAATCTGCTTGCCTTGCGCTTGTGCCGCTTGCGCACTTGGCGAGAATGGCAGGGAAGCGCAGTCGCCGACAACATACACGTCTTTATGATCTGGAATTTGGTGATACTCATTTAACATAATACGCCCTTGACGGTCTTTGGGTACGTTCAGGGCTTCAACAATTGGATTCGGCTGAATGCCTGCTGTCCAAATGGTCGCATCGGTTTGAATGATTTCATCCCCGTTGTACAAATCTCCACCATCCAGACGGCATAAAGAAACATTCGGGCGAAGCTCGATGTGATGCTGGGTCATCCATTCCCGCACATATTGCTGCAGGTTGCTTGGGAAAGCGGACAGAAGACTTGGACCGCGGTCGATAAGTCGAATGTTCAGATCGGCCCGGCTTTCTCTTAACTCCGCAGCCATTTCCACACCGCTTAAACCGCCGCCGATAATAGAAACTTGCCCATAAGGCGCAATGTTATTGATGCGTTGGTACGTAGCGCGTGTTTGCGCCAGCGTTTGAATGCTGGAGGAGAACTCTTTGGCACCCGTGATGCCATGATAGCTATCTACACAGCCTAGACCAATTACAAGCCAATCATACGTGACAGGTTCTCTATCTTCGAAAAGAATTTCCTTTTTCTCCAAATCCACCGAGGACACTTCTCCGTAAGTCAGCAATAAACGAGGATCATCCGGATAAGCTACTCGAATATGCGTTTCTGCAATTGTCCCTGAAGCAAGTGCGTAATATTCCGTTTTGAGCCCTTGGAAAGGACTCCGATCGATCATTTCCAGTATGGTATCTTCCGGCAAATCTTTCTCCAGCATGTTCAAGGCTATGGTCAGACCGCCATAACCTCCTCCGAGAATCACAAATTTTTTCATAACACTCCGTATCCCTTCTTGACTATTCTCTCTTCTCTAGTATGACTAATACACTTTGATTTCATTATAAAAGGTGTCGCGTTCAACGGCTGTACGTCCAGCACCTTGAATTAACCAAACAAGCTCGTCCCTAGTAAGACCTTCAGGGGATAGCGCGCCAGCTGCGTGTGAAATCTTCTCTTTCACAATTGTGCCATGGGCATCGGAAGCGCCGAAGGTGAAGGAAAGTTGAGTCAATTTCGTACCAATATTAATGAAGTAAGCTTTGATATGAGGGAAATTATCCAGCATTAAACGGCTGATCGCGATGGTTTTCAGCTCGTCCCAAGCAGGTACGCGTCTTTTGAGGCCCGCGTTTTTGCTGGCAGGTTGGATGGAGTTCGGAATGAAGACCAAGAAACCGTTTGTTTCGTCTTGCAGTTCGCGTAAAAGCATCATATGGCGAATACGTTCTTCTTTTGTCTCAATCGAGCCGTACAGCATCGTGGCGTGAGTTTTCATGCCAAGCAAGTGGGCATTACGATGAACGTCGAGCCATTCTTCCGAAGAAGCTTTTTCGACTTTCATTTTGGACCGGTAGCGCTCCGTAAGAATCTCTGCACCACCACCTGGCAGTGTGGATAGGCCTGCATCCATCAACGTCTTCAAGACATCTCGGTAGCTTAAGCCGCTAATCCGTGAGAAAAATTCAATTTCTGCCGCGGTATGCGCCTTAATGGTCACATCAGGGTAGGCATTTTTCAATTGGCGAATGCAATCAACGTAATATTCAAAAGGCAAATGAGGATTATGCCCTTGGCTAATATGGAACTCTCTGATTTCTGGGTTATAATGTTCAGCTACATACTCTAACATTTGGCTTGGCGTAAGCGTGTATGAACCTTCTTCGCCCTCATCGCGGCGGAAATGGCAAAAAGCACAATGCTCCTCACACACATTCGTGAAATACAAACTCATATTTTGCACAAAATAAACCTTGTTTCCGTTCAATCGTGTGTTTACTTTGTTTGCCATTTGACCTATGCTCAGAAGATCGTCCGATTCATACAAAAATAATCCATCCTCCAGGGATAGACGTTGACCGTGTTCAACTTTGTCGGCAATTTCCGCCATCCGTTTGATCGGGTCTGTGGTGATTACACTCATCTTCATTCCTCCTATGAAATCAAAATAAAGCACATAAAGAATCGACGCATCCATCTGCAGATGATTTCATGCGCCTTAGCGGTGTGAGTGGCTCGCCTACCTGTCAGCCAGTTCGGTTCAGGAATTCACACATATAGGGAGCTCTGAGTTTGGCTCAAAGACTCTCTAAGTTTTCAATAAACGTACAAACTTTCCTAATCATTATAAACCTCCCTGTGGGAGGGGGCAATATGATGAACATGGACATAAATTGACAATCTAGGAAATCTACAAATTTTGCTATCAAAATTCGTAAAAGGTTATTCCCAATATTAACAAATTCCTGTATACTATTGCAATGTGATTACGTAGGGTTAAAAGGTGATTATATCGTGCCAACATATTTCGTGACCGAACTGCAGGAACGATTAGATATAGCAATCGAACAGCTTCGAGACCAAATGGTGGCTTTAGGCACTGAATATGGTTTCCTGCATCCTGAAGTGCAACAGTGTAGTCGAGAATTGGATCAGTTGATCTTGCAATATTATGCGATGCAACGCAAGCAGTAAGGCTTTGGGAACTTTGCTAGCCATGTATGCGCAGCTGCCCTTGAGCAATGCATGGAATAGGAGTATACTTGATAGTAAGCATTACGAAACTTATGGATAATGCCAGTTTTCCACAATGGGAAACATCAAGGAGGGATTTCCGTTATGATTAACATTAGCGAATCTGCGAGTGATAAAATTAAAGAACTTTTGGCTTCAGAAGAATCACCGAACCTGTTCTTGCGACTAGGCGTCAAAGCTGGCGGTTGCAGCGGGTATTCTTACGGGATGGGCTTCGACGATGATCAAAAGGCTGACGATAAAGAATTTACTATTCACGGCGTGAAAGTGGTTGTGGATGAAGAAAGCGCCAAATATTTGTACGGCGTCCAAATCGACTTTGAAGACAAGGGTATGGGCGGCGGTTTCACCATCAACAACCCGAATGCAGTAGCTTCCTGCGGTTGCGGATCTTCCTTCAAACCGGCAGATTATGAAGGAACACCTGAGCCTTGCGATGATAAAGTTGAGGCTTAATCAATAAAGATGAGAGCGGCTTATAGCTGCTCTTTTTTTTGTGCCCATTTATGGACAAGCAATGAAAGAATTAATCTTATTTTCATAAAACTTTGCTGGCGAAGGAGTATAATTGAAGAAAGTTCACAATCTTGACGAATTTAGATGGGAGTGATTTTGGTGAAACTGTTCAGAAACTTTTTGCAAGGATTTTTATATGCGTTTATCTCCATTGGCGCTCTTCCGTTCTTATTGGTCAAAATTATCCTCGAATCATTTTCTGGCTAATGGATAGAAGCGTTGAGTCTTCTTTTATAATAAGTAAGAAGCAGCAGATCATTTCGCTGCTTCTTTTTTTTGATTTTACGGTGCCACACGATGAGGAGCAGGGAGTGGAACTCTGAGCTTCTCTAGCGCAGCCACCAAATCCCCGCGCACTCCGGAAGCTGTATCCACCCTTCTTGAACAACTTGCTGAGCCAGCTCATCACCAAAGAAAAAACGACTCAGCCGCTCCGCCTCCTCCAAGTTGTCAAATTGATAATCCGTCCGAATCCAAGTGTGGGACATCCCGAATTCGTTTTCAAGCAAATCATAGTAAGCACGCAGAAAACTCGGGGGATTAGGGACAGTCGAACCCGTTCCGAAATTCTCGAAAATAATGGCGCAACCGCCAGGGCGCAGCACGCGCTTTATTTCCGTCAGCACCTGGCGGATGTTTTCTTGCCAATTCGGGATATCAGAGCTCCCTAAATAACAGATACTCCAGCCTGAAACGATTAAATCGTAGCTGTTATCACGGACAGGGAGAGCTCGATGGTCGGCCACCTGAATGCTCCAGTTGTGCAGGCCGGCTTCTTGAAGACTATGTGCCGTTACTTGCAACATGGCTTCTGATGCATCGACGGCCAAGATGGATTTGGCCTTAGGGGCAAGTACACGGGTCAATCTGCCAGAGCCAGCCCCTAGATCTAGGATGTCTAGACCTTCGACAGGTTGGATGCTTTCGATTACATCTAAGAGACTCGGCTGCTTAGAGATGAGCAGATCGTAAGTTTCTGCTTCTAGTTTGTAAATTTCATCATGGTTAGGCATAGGTCAAACTCCTCCTTAAGTTACGTTACAAGTTCATCGTAAGGATTGACGTAAGGAGAAGGTCAACAATTTATTTAGCGGATTGGAACGGCATAAACCATGGTGAGCAGCTCATTCAGTTGTTTATGCTTGGTGATATACCCGTTTTCGTCAAACCAGCTTAGCAGCGTAGAGTTCGTGGCGTAATAGGCATTCAGAATCAGCTGGATGTCCTCCGTTCTGCCTTGGCGCTCTAAATCAGCTATGTACTGTACTTTTTGATCTTCGTTTTCAAACATTAAATCCGTGATGCATATTCGGCCGTGGGGTTTCAATACGCGGCGCATTTCGCCAAGGGCCAGTATTTTTTGTTCATCGGAAATATGGTGCAGGGCAAAACTGGTTACAATGAAATCAAATTGTCCATCCAGATATGGAATAGCAAGAAAGTTCCCCAGCTTAAGTTCCATCTGTGGATGCTTGCGCCCGCAATGCTTCAGCATTTCCTTGGATTGATCGATTCCGGCGATAGGAATTCCCTTCTCCAGAAACTTGCCTGCCAAATTTCCCGTCCCTGTTCCAATATCAAGTCCCCGTTCACCCGCCTTGGGAGCAACCCAATCGATTGTAGTTTGCAGAGCTTTCTCATAATCCTTATATTCTCTATCATTATTGACTACATTGTTGTCATGGGTTAAGGCTTGATGGTCGAAATTCCATTTGTCATTCCAATTTTTTCTGGTTTCTCTCCATCGTTTGGACCCTTCCGCTAGCAAGAAAATATCTTCTAATGGAAGCGTTTGTTGATATTTTAAAAGATCAATCATTGTATCCGTCGTTTCAATAATTTGTTTGAGCTCCAGCCACTGAGAAAAGATGATGGATCGCTGCATTTCCAAATAATACTGAAGTTGTTCGGTATCTTCATCGCCGGCTAGAGGCAACGCTTTTTTAATATCCTCAATCGTCATCCCGGCTTCTCTCAGCGAAATGATTGTTTGTAACCGCCATACTTCTTTTTCCGTAAATCTTCTATATAAATTGTGTTCTTGCTTGTGGGGAGAAATCAGCCCTTTTTGTTCATAAAAGCGGATGGTTCTTGGAGAAATGTTAAGCTTCTCTGCTAATTCTTTGATTTGCATATTCAATCAGCCCTCCTTTCCTTACTAAACCTTAACCTAAGGGAAAAGTAAAGTGGGACTGAGACGGAGTCCTCATAAGGGGAACCTTTTGCTCACAGAAGAATAGAATAGATTGAAAGAGTACTAGCTTGAACTAGGAAAAGGGGGTGAGTGCATGGTAACTAGACAAGCATTTATCGAGCTGATTGCTCCAATTGCTGTAGAACTTCGTCTGGATCACTCTCCGATTTTCCCTTCCGTTCGTATCGCACAGGCGATTCTAGAAACGGGTGGAAACGTGAATGCGTGGAACAATTTGGTAGGATATAAGGTTGGCAGTGGTGTGCTTACACCTTATTGGACAGGAGACAGAGTATCGGCCTTGACTTGGGAGATGGTAAACGGTGTGCGTTACGATAATGTGCCTAGTGATTTCCGCGCGTATCCATCGATCGAATTCTGCTTTCGGGATCAAGATCTCCTCTTCCAGCTGCCCCGATATGTGAATGTAAGGAACGCCAAAAGTCCAGGAGAACAAACACAAGCCTTGCAGAGCAGCGGCTACGCCACAGATATCTCTTACGCAAGTAAGCTTAATAATTTGATACAAACAAACGGATTAACGAGATATGATGAGGAGGTTGTGAAAATGTTAGAACAGCTGCAGGCACAAATTGCTGCCTTACAGACCAGAATAAGCGCATTAGAAGGACAAGCGGCGCTAAAAGAAGTGCCCGAGTGGGCCAAAGCTGCGGTTGATGCGGCGGTTAAAGCGGGCCTTATTGATACCCCGAAAAACGGAAGTTATGACTTTTACCGCTTGTTGACGGTGCTTCATCGTAAAGGGATTATCTAACATAGCCGAAAAAAAGAGCCGCAAGTGACGGGGAATCATTCCTAGTACACGATGCGGCTTTTAATTTTTACGTTCTCGCCATATTTAGCCTTCATAAGCTTTGTTTGATCTAGCATATACGTGTAGATTTCTTTCAAGCGGTTCTTTTTGGGCTTAATCGTTTCCTTGATTTCACCATTCAGTACAATATCGTAGACGATCATGTCTATCACTCCTTTGATTAACTTTCTAATCGTATTATAAACAATGAATATTAACGGGCGATTAAAATTTCTTTTCAAATTTGTGAACTTCGTTAAGGAAATATTAAGTATTACACGGATTTTTACAAATTAAGCGATCAATTTTTTTTATCAGTATCCGCATAGTCTAGCATGTGTATAACTTTATACACAATATCCCCCAAGCAATCATACCGTTTAGGGGGGATATCAACAATTTACCCACAGGATATACACAATTTTCTGTGGATAATGGAACAGTTGTTCTATTTTTAACCCCATGATAATATAATTACAAATTATAGAATAAAGGTGATTTCAGTGAGACAAATTAGCGACGAAACATTGATCGACTCTTATTACAAAGCACTGGATTTGAGATTAGAATCAGATTTTGTTGATCTATTGCTCGCCGAAATCCAGAGACGCAACTTGAAGCTGCAAGTCTACATCAAGGATGAAGCTCCGCTCAACTAATGGGTTAACAGATACATATCTAAGAGAGTTGATGCTCATAGATTCGGTATCTGAATGGTTAAACTGTGCATACAATCGGGGCAATTGAGCAAATGAAGGCATTCACCACCATGACCCGACAACGTGCCGTCCGAATCGGACATCGAGTACACATCAATCTCCCGATAAGGGGAGTAGGGACCAAGGTAGTCGCTTAGTCTGCCGCCATCACACATGGTATGTGAGCACACGGGGCAGTCGGTGGTTAATTCCTGCAGGCCATTGCAAACCGGACATATAGATGACAAAGGGGTATTCCTCCTAATCCGAAGATTAGGTATAGAATACCCCTTTTTATGTAGAAAGATTATGAATTAAAATTTCAAATTGGAGCTGTGTCCTGGTGAAAGCTTAGCAGTTGGGTCGATATACACTTTGGCATTATTAATCGCCGTAGGTGCTTCGCCGAAGCCAACAGCAATCAATTTCAATTTGCCCGGATATGTCGTGATATCCCCAGCAGCAAAGATACCTGGAATGTTCGTTTCCATTCTGGAGTCAACAACGATCGAGCCGTTTTCAATGTTAAGTCCCCACTCAGCAATCGGTCCTAGGGATGATACGAATCCGAAGTTAACGATAACAGCATCCACATCATGCACGGTTTCTTCGCCTGACTTGATATCTTTGAGTGTAACTTGCTCAATGCGGTCGCTGCCTTGAAGCTTCGTAATTTCTGTAGGCGTTACGATGTTTACTTTAGAGTTCATCAGGTTCTCAACACTATGCTCGTGTGCGCGGAATTTATCGCGACGGTGAATCAGCGTCACTTTCTCAGCAATCGGCTCTAGCATGAGCGCCCAGTCTACCGCGGAATCGCCGCCACCGCTGATCAATACTTTTTGGCCGGCAAATGCGTTCAAATCGCTTACGAAATAGTGTAAGTTCTTTTTCTCGTATTGTGCGGCTTCTGGAAGTTCCAAGCGACGCGGTTCGAATGCGCCAACTCCGCCTGTGATAATAACGGCGCGGCTAGTGTGCGTACCTTTGTCCGTTGTGATTTCGAAAAGACGCTCTTCTTTTTTAACAACTTGATGTACTTTCTCTTCTAGGCAAACATCTATAGGAAAGTGTTTCATTTGAGCTAGTAAGTTATTGACTAGATCTTGCGCCGTTACTTTCGGGAATCCGGCTACGTCATAAATGTACTTCTCAGGGTAAAGCGCGGCAAGCTGTCCACCTAGTTGCGGCATGCTTTCAATAATTTTCACGGACGCATGGCGCATTCCAGCGTAGAAGGATGCGAACATCCCAGCAGGTCCACCACCGATGACAATAATATCAACGATGTCTTGATTAGTTTCTTTCTCGATCATTGTTAAACTCCTCCGATTCATTTCCTTTGATGTGCCACTATTCTCAGAATTGCAAGAATTGCCACAATCATTATTCCATTATAAACGTCTCTTCTAATGAAGGAAACAGAAAAGTGTGAATTCTTTATATAAATCGCTTATAAATATGATAAGTAATGCTTACAATGGTTGGACAGGGCTGAAGCGGCTGTAAGCTTGATTTTAAGCCAAAATAGCACTTGATCTTTACTAATTTAAATTATATTATATCATGAGAATCGGTTTACCATGTTGTGACTAAATTTGTGCTTTTTGATGCATTTTTTGATCATCATAAATCATTGTGTGTGAGAGCAAACTAGAGGCAGTATACGACTTTTGAAACTGTTTGTGTAAATTTTCACAAGATAGAGAAACCATGGGACAATAAAATCGGATATGGAAGTGAGAGAGACATGAGTAGAATACCAAGAATCGTTATTCTAGGAGCCGGTTACGGCGGGATTCTTTCTGCAATTCGATTGCAAAAAGAATTAAATTACAATGAAGCTGATGTAACACTCGTAAACAAGCATGATTACCATTACATTACCACGCATCTCCATATGCCTGCTGCAGGAACAGATAATCCTGAAAATGCACGCGTGAACATTCTGAAATTGATTGATGAGTTCAAAGTGGATTTCGTGAAGTCGACTGTTACTCAAATCCGTCCGCATGAGAAAAAGGTTATTCTCGAAGACGGTACGCTTTCTTACGACTACCTAGTTATCGGTCTTGGCGGCGAAGCTGAAACGTTCGGAATCCCTGGACTTAAAGAATACGCGCTGAATATTCGCAGCATCAACAGTGTTCGCTTCATCCGCGAGCACATTGAGTACCAATTCGCGAAATACAAGCGTGAGCCGGATCGCAAAGATTACCTGACATTCGTTATCGGTGGAGCAGGATTTACCGGTATTGAATTCATCGGTGAATTGGCAGATCGTATTCCACAGCTTTGCAAAGAATTCGACGTCGATCCTTCCCTCGTGAAGATTTATAATATTGAAGCGGCTCCAACAGCACTGCCAGGTTTTGACCCTGAGCTGGTTGAGTATGCGATGAAAATTTTAACGGACAAAGGCATCACGTTCAAAATCGGCACAGCGATCAAAGAATGCACTCCGGAAGGCGTTCTTATCGCGGGCGATGAGTTTATCAAGGCTGCAACTGTTGTTTGGACAGGCGGTATCCGCGGTAACCACATGCTCGACGAGGCAGGATTTGAAACGATGCGCGGCAGAATTAAAGTTGATGAGTACCTGCGTGCTCCTCAATTCGATAATATCTATGTTGTTGGTGACTGTTCCATCGTCATGAACGATGAAGGCCGACCATACCCTCCAACAGCACAAATCGCAATGCAGCAAGGGGAAGCTGTGGCTCATAACCTGATTGCTTCCATTCGCGGTTCGCAAATGAAAACTTTCAAATTCTCCAACAAAGGTACAGTGGCTTCCTTAGGTAAAGGACAAGCCATCGGTATTGTTGGGTCCCGTAAACTCAAAGGTAATGTAGCAGCCATGATGAAAAAAGTGGTTGATATGAGATACCTCTACATTATCGGCGGAATTCCGCTCGTTATTCGCAAAGGGCGTTTCTAGTCATCATTCGTAAACGGGGGGATCGCTATGCGGCACTGCAGTGTCCAAGTAAGAGGACTTCTTACCCGGGATGAACTGGATCGTTACAATGGACTGATTGAAGTCGGTCATTTTCTGGAGACGGAGAAACGTTACGATCATGTAGCAGTTGTACAAAAGGAAATCGATATTCTCATCCTTCCAGCCATCGAACGGTTGAAGGAAAAGAGTCGGCAGCGGGATCGTGATACCGAGGCGTATCTCGCACGCAAAGCGCAGATGGAAGCCGAACTTGCCGCTGCGCTCCGCGACGACGATGATGAGGATTAATTGGATAAAGCTTGCTCTATAGAGGGCAGGCTTTTTTTTATTAGACAAAAAGAAGGACAGACATGAGGTCCGCCCTTCTATTTATTTTAAACCGTAATGAGTTTAGTAAACTTCTCAGGTGTAAGCAAGTTACCCACGTAGAAATCACCGAATTCACCGAAACGTGCGCTTACTTCGTCAAAACGCATTTCATAAACGAGCTTTTTGAAATGCAGAGGATCGTCGGAGAACAGCGTTACGCCCCACTCCCAATCATCCAGACCAACAGAACCCGTGATGATTTGTTTCACTTTGCCAGCGTATGTACGGCCAATCATGCCGTGGCTGCGCATCATCGTTTTGCGATCGTCCGCAGGGAGCATGTACCAGTTGTCATTGCCTTCGCGACGCTTGTTCATCGGATAGAAGCAGATATGCTTCGCTTTAGGCAGCGTTGGCTTCAAACGTGCTTGAATCTCTGGATCATCCGCAGGATCGACGCCAGGTTTAGCTAAGTAACTGCTTAATTCAACGATAGAAACATAGGAATATACCGGGATTGTAAAAGCGGCGAAGCTGGATTTATTAAAAGCATTTTCCAAATCATTCAGTTCTTCTAACGTTTCGCGCAATTGCATGAATACAAAGTCAGCTTTCTGTCCAACGATGCTATATACGGCAGTGCTGCCTAATTTATCGTTTTCAATTTGCTGCCATTCGGATAGGAATGTATTCAGCTCTTCCGTTGCATGTTTACGCTCTTGCGGGGTTGCGGCATGCCATGCGTTCCAGTCAATCATCCGGAAATCATGGAGCGCATACCAGCCTTCCAGCGTTTGTACGGCTTCACTCATGGGTGTTCCTCCATTCAAGGCTAATATCCCCTACATTGTATCCAATTCATGGAGAAAGGGCAAATGAACAAAGGGTGAAATGGAAAATGTTCAATTTGTGTACACTTTACCTGTGCGATCTCGTGGATTACAATGAAAAGAAAGCTGAAGATCAGTTTCATAATTAGGGGGATCAGACATTGCTGCAGATGATTATTGCCACTGTCTTAATGATGGTGTTATTTTTTGGAATCGGTTTTATTTTGAACATGCTGATGAAGACGACATGGTTTCCACTCTATGCGTTCATCGCACTGGTCATTGGCGTTGTGATCTACGGGTCAATGGGGTCAGCCTCTTTTTTATCCAGCGGGGAAAGCTTTACGATAGTTGATATCGTTCCGGCTATCGGCGGCCTGGTTGGTGCAATTCTTAGCGGATCAGCGATCAAAACACTTCGGATTAAAGGCTTCAAAATGTTCTAGTGTAATAATAAAAGGCAAAGCGGGCTACGATAAGGTGAAGTTCTTGAACATGACCTGACGGAGGAGACGACTTTGCCTTTTGCCCATTTAAAAGGGACGATTCTGAATTATGAGATTTCAGGAACCGGCATCCCTATTGTGTTTATCCATCCGCCTCTGTTAACTTCAGAGTCTTTCTTTTATCAAAAAAAACAGTTATCCCACCATTTTCAGGTGATCACATTTGATATTCGCGGTCACGGGTCCAGCCTAGCTTCGGAACGACCGCTCAGTATGGAGTTAATCGCACGCGATGTTCGAATGCTACTCGATGAAACCGGGATTGAAAAGGCTTATCTCTGCGGATATTCGACCGGCGGGATGGTCCTTTTGGAAGCGCTGTTAGCTTATCCTGAGCGATTCCTTGGAGGAATCGTGGTGAGCGGCATGTCGGAATTGACCGACGTATATAACAAAATCAGGGTATGGATGGCGTGCAATATGACCGGCCCGGTTATGCTGATGGATCTGTTGAAGAAAGCTATCACGAACGGAAACGCAGACAATCATGAAACCTATCGCCAGTTGTACGAGAGCGCGAAGAAAGACACGTCCAATGATGTCTGCATGTATTTTAAGCAAACCATTGCCTACTCCTGCACGCATCGACTCCGGAATATCAAGCATCCGATTTTATTAATGTTCGGTAGAAAAGATCGTTCTTTTCATCGGTATGCCCATTTGCTTCACCAGGGTCTGCCCAACAGCTCACTCTATTTCATAAAAGATGCGAAGCATCAAATACCAATCAAAAACGCAACCAAAATGAATGATCTGATTCGCCTGTGGGTGGAGAGTCTGGAGGATCAGCACACAGAGCGGGGACTGCTCGATTTGGCTATTGCGAGGAAAATGAACCCTGCCATGTACGGAGAAGAGACCCGGGCCAGTGAGGAAACCGAAGCTTCCCCTGGCTGAATCCGGCATGCGTGAAATAAGTTATGTTGTTATAGACAAGGGGGTGTCCACAGGTCATAGTAGACCTTAAGACAACCCCATTTTCCTTTTATTCAAAATGCTCCAGAACAATTTTGCCTATCGTATGGCCTTCCTCTAGCATGCCATGGGCCTTGCGGAGGTTTGCTGCATCGATTGGCGTTAATCGCTGAGTCACTGTGGCGCTCAGTAGTCCGTTATCGACTAGTTCGGCTACTTCATTCAGCAGGTTGTGCTGTTCGATCATGTCCGATGTTTGAAACATCGCGCGCGTGAACATGAACTCCCAAGCGAACGTGACGCTCTTATTTTTCAGGAGATTCATATTTAGTGTTTGACTAGTTTCTACAATGGAACAGATTTTCCCTTGCGGAGCGATTGCGTCCGCCATATTCTTCCAATGCTCAGCCGTGCTGTTTAAGCAGAAAATATAGTCAACCTCAGTTAGACCGAGTGCAGTTAATTGCGGCAAAAAAGCATCATAATGGTTGATTATATGATCGGCTCCCATTTGTTGTGCCCATTGCACAGATTCAGGGCGTGAAGCTGTACCGATGACGGTAAGGCCGGCAAGTTTCGCTAGCTGTGTGGCGATAGAGCCGACTCCTCCGGCAGCGCCGATAATCAGTACGTTTTTGCCGACATTATCCTCTTTATTCCGTGATACGCCGAGCCGCTCATACAGGCCTTCCCAAGCGGTGATGGCTGTTAACGGCAACGCGGCTGCATCGGCGAAATTCAGCGTTTTCGGTTTCCGGCCAGCGATGCGTTCGTCAACGAGATGATACTCGCTGTTGCCGCCAGGGCGTGTTATGCTTCCGGCGTAATAGACTTCATCCCCAGGCTCAAACAACGTACAGTCCGGTCCGACTTGCTCTACGATACCTGCGACGTCCCATCCCAGAACGCGAGGTGCGTCTTCGGTTTTCTCTTTCGGAGCACGCACTTTCGTATCTACGGGATTTACGGAAATGGCTTTGACCTTAATTAATAGATCCTTGCCAGTGGGAACTGGTTTCAGGGCATCAACATGAATAAGGCTTTCAGGATGCTCAATAGGAAGATAACGGAATAGTCCTACGGCTTTCATCGTTTCTTGGGAACTCAATATGCTCATCTCCTATAAATGATAGTTATGATGTTGTCAGTGTAGCTCATTCATTCTAAAATAGGAAGTACGCACATTCGTGTGGTATAGTATCAATTTGTATACTAAGGAGGTGCCGAGGCATTATGCGTGATCGCGAAAGCGGCTATGGCAGCACAGGAGATCGGGAAGGCTGCCCGGTTGAATATACATTGGACGTCATCGGAGGCAAATGGAAGGGCGTGCTGCTCTATCACATGATCGATGGTTCCAAAAGATTCAATGAATTCAAACGAATCTGTCCATCCATTTCTCAAAGAATGCTGACCTTGCAGCTGCGTGAGTTGGAGGAGGACGGCATTGTCCATCGTGAGGTGTACCACCAAGTGCCTCCGAAAGTGGAGTATTCTTTGACGGAGTTTGGCCAAACCTTGACGCCGATTATTTTGCTAATGAAAGAATGGGGCAAAAAGTATCAACAAAATTCGGAATGTTCCATCGAAAGCTAGGCGGCATGTACAAGGCCAACCCAGCCAGCCGAAAGGTTGGTTTTTTCATTTTAGGTAATATTATCTTTCTCTACTAGATACCAAGCGTGTCGATTTTTGTGGTAGACTAATAGAGAGAGAAACCGAGATGCTGGCAAGGTGGCAGGCAATCGGTTGAGCCTAGGCAGGATGGTGCTGTAAACGGATGAGAATGACGAATATGCTGCATTTCACGGAGAATCACAGGTTTTGTGTAGGCCGTGAATTTTCTTTAAGCAGTTTGGATTTTAAAATGTTGGCGATGATGTATCAGCCGATGATCGGTGGTTTGGCAATAAGCCTCTATCAAGCTCTCTATCAGCAGATGAGTGCGGAAAAGGTCGGATTTTCGGCTTTGGAACAGCAGCGTAAGTTATTTCTGCTGCTAGATCTGGAGCAGGGAGAACGAGGCCGGAAGTATTTGATCGAGCAATCCTCCAAGCTTGAGGCCATTGGCCTCTTGCAGACAACCCGCAAGTTTTTGGCGGATGAAGAAGATTATATTTTTGTCTACACGTTGTTCCCGCCGCTTGGGCCCAATGAATTTTTCAGGAATCAACATTTGACGCTGCTGCTACGCGATAAGGTCGGTAAGTTCATGCTGCTCTCTCTTCGGGAGGACTTGCTGGCGCCGGAGCCGGAAGAGTGCCGCGAAGCAAGTGAAGAGAATTTATCCGTTCCCTTTTATGACCTGTTCAGGCTTAATACCCAAGTGGTCGACTATGAGTTGGAGCAGGCGCTATATGAAGCATCTGCGAGCAAACAGGGTGAGGCCCGGTTGGATGTCACAACCAAAGGCTTCCAGTATGCGGACATTATCATGAGGTTCCCACGCGGAGCGAGCAACCGGATTTTCGTTGAGGCGCTCAAGCATAAGCCGGATCAAATGGCTGCCATTAATATTGTGGCCAAGAAGTATAATCTTTCCTTGCAGGAAACTTGCCGGTTGCTCGATGAAGATGGCGTCTTTAGCGAAGATGGCGAGCTGCAGATGGATCTCATGCAGTACAACGCGAATCTCTTTTACAGGCAAAGCAAGAAGCGTGACGAGGAAAGAGAGCGAACCTTGTCCAGAACGGAAGAGACCGGAGCCGAAAACTCGACAGATCAAGCGGAAGAGAAATCCGTGGAGATGGCGTATTATTTGGAAGTGCCGCAGCAGTTGCGCGGTGAATGCACAGATCATCAATACAACTACATTATGCGTAACGAGCCGTATACGGCAGTCCTGAAAATGTTTTTTACTCAGGGCTCTATTCCCGACGGCGTACTTAATATATTTGAGAAAATTGATTTGAATTATAAGTTAAACGAAGAAGTCATCAATGTATTGATTCACTTCCTGCACATCGACCGCCGCTCATGGGCGAAGTCTTCTATTGAAGCGGTCGCCTCGGATATGCTCGGCAAACAAATTATTACTTACGAGCAGGCCGTAGAGTACGTACGCGAGAAAATCAGCTACAAACAGAAAGCTGCATCCAAAGTGGAGGCCGCCAAGGCCGGCGGAGGATCCGTAACCAGGGGCCGGCAGGGCAAGACGCAAAAGCCGCATATCCCAATGGTGGTGCAGGATGCAGGCGCTGCGGCTTCTTCCAGATTGACCGAAGAAGAGCTGGAGGCTGCGAGAAGGATGGCCCAGAAGCTGGATGAGCGGTTTAATCGGAAGAGCTGACGAGCGCTATGACAATATCAAGAGATCACATATGTAGGAGGTGCCGCAATCATGGAATCGCTGTCGCACATTCTTAAATCCATGCCGAACTCGGAATGGAGACGCAAGGCCGAAGTCAAAATCAAGGCGGTCATGGATGACGCCTTAGTTCATAAGTTTCGCGAGAAGTACCCGTTTGTCGATGATTATGCCGTCAAGATTAACATGAATAAGCTGTACCAATATGTGACCGAGTACAAAACCTGCTCCAATTGCCCAGGCTTGGAGAACTGCCCGAATGATATGATAGGTCACTATACGATGCTAACTGCCGATACGGATAACGATAGAGTGTATATACATGAAGAAAAAGTGGCGTGCAAAAAGTTTACCTCCAAGCAGCTCCAGGATGCGATTTCATCTCGGATTCGTACGTTCCACGTAGATCCAAGGATGATTTCGCGCAGCTTCTCGTTTGGCGATATTCTGGAAACGGATTTGGACCGGGCGAAAGCCGTCATGCAAATCAATGATTACGTCAATCAAACCATGGAAACCGGACTGCAAACACGCGGGCTTTATTTATGCGGATCGTTCGGTACGGGGAAAACGTTCCTCATGGGCTATATGCTGCATCAGCTGGCCAAAGTGGGGATGACGGGCGCCATCGTGTATATGCCGGATTTTGCTGAGGACTTGAAAGGCATGTTCCAAGAGCCCGCTAAGCTGAAAGAGACGATCGATCTTCTGAAAGAAACGGATCTGCTTGTTTTCGACGACATTGGAGCGGAGAACCTGAACCCGTGGCTCCGCGACCATGTCATTGGGGCGATTGTGAACCATAGGATGAACAGAAAACCGACGTTCTTTACGTCCAACTATGCGCTGCATGATCTTGAGAAGCATTTCAGTTTCACGAACAAGGATGGCGACGAGGAGTACAAAGGACAACGAATTATGGACCGTATTCGTCCTTTTGTTGAGGTCGTTGAAGTGACCGGCACGAATAAACGGGGACGATCGTAGGATTCGTGGCATTCAAAAAGACCCTTCTACCACAGATAACGTGGATGGAAGGGTCTTTCTTGTATCAATGAATGTTATGATTTCTTTAGACGTTCCAACTGGGTAGTTACACTTTCAATCATTTGAACGAAGGAAGTAAGCTCCTGCGCACTAGCAGCTTGTGTACGCGCGAAGTGAGTTGTTTCCTCGGAGCCCTTCTGCACGAGTTCGAGCTTCTGAGTGATTAGCTTCAGCTTCTTCTGGATGGTGTCGAGCGCTTCCCGTGAATTCGAAGCCAGCTTGCGCACCTCGTTGGCGACAACTTCAAAGCCGCGGCCATGCTCGCCAGAGCGTGCAGCTTCAATAGCTGCATTAAGACCAAGCAGATGCGTCTGGTCGGAAATTTCTTTCATGACGGAACCCATTTTCGAGATATCTTTGATCTCATGCTGGAGTTCGTCAATGCGATGGTTGGATAAATCTTGCGATTCCGCCGTTTTTATCGCGGTATCGGCTACAGTTTGACTGCTGCCGCCAAGTTCCACCATCATGGAAGCGAGGTCCTGCACAACACTGGAGATGGTCGTCAGCATAATAGCCTGCTCGTCCACCAAGGTTTGAATTTTCAGCTTCTCATCCTGCTCGTAGGCTTCCAATACAAGTTGGCTGTCCAGGTTGAACATTTTACTTAACGCATGGAGCACTTGCGTCCACTCGTCAGGCATGATTTCTTTGAAATGCTGAGTAGCTATGTCCGTATATTTTAAATAGGTGCCCAAGTACCAGGAGGTTGTCAGGCCGATGCGGGAGTGTACTTTTCCTATGTATAAACGTTTCGTTATGTATTCATCGTCAATAAGTCCGGAGGCCATGGATAGAAAGTACCAACGCTGCGTCTCTTTGAGGCGCTCAATCGTGCTGTGCTGCTGAATAATGGCAACAAGCTCAGGGACCTGGGTGATTTCGGCATACAGTTGGTCGACCAGTTTTTCTACAACACTTTGGAAGGCTTCTTCTTTACTTTTTAATAATCGTAAGTCTGCGTTCGTTAAACCGATAAAAGAAATGAGCTTTTGGCGATCTGGATGAACTTTAATCATTTGAATCGTAAGTCCCCTTTGCAGTGTGGTCTAATGAAAAAACCGCCCTACACTAACAGTGCAAAGCGGTTGATTTATGGGCTTGTACAGGTTCTACTTCATTACTTGAATAGCAGTTGCAACGGCTGCAATGACAAACAAGATCGCGAAGAACACGCCAAATCCGATACCAACGTCCATGAAATCGTTACGCGGTTCTTCATACACGTGAAGCTCAGGGTGTTTAGGATCGCTCATGTGGTTACCCCCTAACGTCCGACATTCTAAAGTTTAAACTTAGTATACCCAAATTCCTTGAAACTTGTAAAGATAATGGAAGTGACAATTATGCAAACAATAACAGACAGGAGCGGAAAGTATAAAATAAGTCTTGACTCTAACATTAGTGTTATGGTTTACAATAAAGTCATCCTTACTTGATCAAGGAAAAGGAAAAAGGTGAAAGCCATGCGGATTAGTGAATTATCCAAGCTGACAGGTGCTAGCATTCGTTCTTTGCGGTACTACGAGGCCAAAGGGCTTATCGCAACGCAGCGCGAAGAAAACGGCTATCGGGTTTTTAATCAAATGGCTGTTGAACGCGTGAAAACTATTCAGTTTTATTTGAGCCTGGGTTTTACGACCGAACAAATTGAAAGCTTTCTAAACTGCGTCATGAAAAATCAGGAGTCGCAATGCGATGATCTGCTGCCACTCTACACGGAGAAGCTGCAGGACATTGAGCGCCAAATGGAAATGCTGCAGATGCTGCAAGCGAATTTGAAGGATCGTATAGCTTATATTGAGCAGCAAAGGCTTCAGGGGCTGCCGGTAGGCGTGCCATCCAAGTAGGTTCCAGAGCCAGCCGGATTGCTAAGTTATGGTTTGGTTGAAATGGCCTATGGGTGTGGTATACTTTACATGTTGACGTTCATCGGTAGCAATTAACTACTTGATGTTATAAATCCATTCTTAGAAGGAGGAACTATCATGGCAATCGTGAATGTTTCTGATAACAGCTTTAAAGCTGAAGTTGAGAGCGAAGGTACAGTACTTGTAGACTTCTGGGCACCTTGGTGCGGACCTTGCAAAATGATCGCTCCTGTTTTGGAAGAGCTTGATAAAGAAGTAGAAGCTTTGAAAATCGCAAAAGTGAACGTGGATGACAATCCAGAGTCCGCTGCGCGTTTCGGCGTAATGAGTATCCCAACACTGATCGTTTTCAAAGACGGACAGCCTGTTGATAAAGTGGTTGGTTTCCAATCCAAAGAAGCTTTGAAAAATGTTGTAACTCGCCATCAATAAGTTGTTTCTGAATTCGAATTAGAAACAATTGTTCGTGAGAAAAAGCTCATTTTCTGCTATGCTGAAAATGAGCTTTTTTTGTGCACGAAAGGAGATAGGAATCATGACGGAGTTTGACCATGAGCAGGAGGACGCGGCCGTCCGTGAACAGCGTCTGGAAATGATTAAACATAAGCTTTCCTTATTACCGGATAAACCTGGTTGCTATATTATGAAGAACCGCGAAGGTACGATCATTTATGTAGGGAAAGCCAAAGTGCTGAAAAACCGCGTGCGTTCCTACTTTACAGGAAGCCACGGTGCCAAGACGCAAAGACTAGTCAGCGAAATCCGCGACTTTGAATATATCATCACCTCCTCCAATGTGGAGGCGCTCATTCTCGAGTGTAATCTGATTAAGCAGCATCATCCGCGGTACAATGTACTCCTCAAGGATGACAAGACGTTCCCTTACATCAAGATTACCCATGAAGCGCAGCCGCGTCTGGAAGTCACGCGGCGGGTGTATAAGGATAAGGGCAAGTACTTCGGCCCTTATCCGAATGCTTTTGCGGCCCAGCAGACCAAGAAGCTGCTGGACCGGTTGTATCCGCTCCGCAAGTGCAAGACAATGCCCGATAAAGTATGCCTATACTATCATATCGGACAATGTCTGGCGCCTTGCGAGTATGACGTATCCGCTGAGCAGAATGAGCGGATGGTGCAGGAGATCACCCGTTTCCTGAACGGGGGACACGATGTCATTAAGGAAGAGCTGACGACCAAGATGCTGGCGGCAGCGGAAGAACTGAACTTCGAGCGCGCAAAGGAGCTGCGCGATCATATCATGAGCATCGACGCGTTGATGGAGAAGCAGAAGATCAATGCGGTTGACGCGCAGGACCGTGACGTGTTCGGCTATGCGGTGGATAAGGGCTGGATGGCGGTACATATCCAGTACATGCGCCAGGGCAAGCTCATCGAGCGGCACGTCTCGCTGTTTCCGTATTATGGCGATGAGTACAGTGACTTCATCACCTATGTCACGCAGATGTACATCGACAATCCTGCGCTGCCGAAGGAGATCTTCCTGCCTGGCATGCCTGAGGCGGAAGCAGGCGCAGCCCCTGCTGCAGCAGGCGCAGCCCCTGCTGCAGCAGACGTTGTCCCTGCTGAGCAGCCCGTGCAGTCCTCTGCCCAAGCTGAGGCTGAGATGAAAGATGTCCGCGAGGCGCTGGAATCGTGGTTGAAGGTCAAGGTCCACATCCCGCAGCGCGGACTGAAGAAGCAAATGGTCGATATGGCCAAAGATAACGCCCGCAATGCGCTGGAAGAGAAGTTCCGTCTCGTGGAGCGGGACGAAAGCCGGACGACCAAAGCCGTGGAAAACCTCGGCGAGTGGCTCGGTATGGGCAAGATTCGCCGGATCGAAGCGTTCGATAACTCGAACATTCAGGGGACGAATCCGGTCTCGGCGATGGTCGTTTTTGTGGACGGGAAGCCCGATCGCAAAGAGTATCGCAAGTACAAAGTGAAAACCGTTGTTGGCCCGGATGATTACGAGACGATGCGTGAGGTCATTCGCCGCAGGTATGAACGTGTACTTAAGGACAATCTGACGATGCCGGATCTTATCGTCGTCGACGGAGGCAAAGGGCAGATTTCCGCCGCGGTCGATGTCTTGGAGAATGAGCTTGGGCTGTACATTCCGATTTGCGGCCTGGTGAAGGATGCGAAGCATAAGACGGCGCAGTTGATGATGGGAGATCCTGCGGAGATCATTCCGCTGCCGCGGGACAGTCAGGAGTTTTATCTGCTTCAACGGATTCAAGATGAGGTCCACCGTTTCGCCATCACGTTCCACCGGGAAACGAGGGCGAAGTCCATGGTAGCCTCACAGCTCGATGCCATCCCTGGTATCGGGGAGAAGCGCAGGAAGGCACTCTTGAAGCATTTCGGCTCCGTGCGCAAAATAAAAGAGGCTGAAGTCCAAGACTTCAAGCCTCTGGGTATAGGTGAGAAATTAGCAGGCGAGATTCTCAAAGCGCTCCAAGGCGAGGCGGCGGTTCCCCAGGAATAAGGGGACCCCGCCTTTTTCCATGAAGCCAGGTTAGGAAATAGCCGACGATGGCTGGGAGCAGGAGGTACAAGATCCCGCACAGCACATCGCTTACGTGTCCTAAGGAGAAGAGCGACATCCCCATCAGGATGCTGTCCATGCAGGCATGAGCGAAAACGGCGGTAATGAAGCCATATTTGAGGAACACATAACCAAGAATAATACCGATGATGGTTACTTCGATTAATCGCGTATAGACCGGATAGATCGGATACTGGGTGTGGCTGGCCGCCCAAATCACGCTAGGAATAAGAATCGCAATGAAATTATTGCGGAACAGCTTTTTGAATAAGATAATGCCCAGCAGCCGGTAAGTGGCTTCCTCCGAAATCGCCGCAACCCAAGCCATTAAAGGGAAGAGGCGGGGTTCCACCATATTGAGCACGGAATCGGTTGGATCGTTGACCGCCCATACATCAAATTTGACATCCCCTGTATAGAACAGGACTTGTTGAATGCCAAGGATGAAAAGCGCCAGTAAGTAGCCCCGTCCCATGCCATAAAATACCTCTGTGCCATACATTTGTTCCTTCCAAGTTGGCCATTTGGGCTGCCCCATTGAATTCCATAGCCCATTGCCGGCAACAAGAGAGAAGTAGAGTGAAATGGCGAGTCCAACCGCAAGTACGTTCATGAAAATGATGGTTGCCCATGTGGCGAACTCAGCACTCGGGCCTGCGCCGCTAATCAAGCGAAAAGCAGGATACATATTAAAGTTATTGGCGATGTAAATGGCTAAGAAAATAGCCGTCAGCAGCAGTCCGCTGAGAAATCTCATTTGTTTCCGATAAATGATGACAAGGACAATGGCGGCAATGGTCATGAGAATGGAAAAGCCCATTGAAATCCAGGTCATTACGGAAGCGGAATGATCCTGCGCGTCAAGCCAATCCAGATGCGAAGCCGGCAAGCTGAAAAGTACGGTGTAGCCGACTAAATTTTTCTCATCGAATTGGGTGCGAACTTGTAATTTCGCTTCTCCCAAAGGTTGAGATTGTTTTTCATAATATAAAACCAAGCCAGAGTCTTTCTGCGCTGCGCCGTCATCTTTATCGATGGCTTTCATGTCATCGGGCTCAAGCCCGTGAGCCCGCATTTCCTGCTTGGCCATAATGTCAGCCTTCTGTTTGCTGATAAGGGCACTCTCGCTCTCAGCGTTATAGACCTCACGCCACCCGATCACGGAGCCATCCGTGTAGTTGACTTCAACTTCAAACTGACGGTTTTTCTTGGCATCACTCACGTTGACTTGATAATAGTCCAGCGGATAGCGTTTGCCAAACGCCGCGTCATAGCTTTCGGATAAATGCTCTTTCTGCAAATAGCCGCTGCGCTCTTTTTTAGACTGATACGCTACAAAAGTGTTGCTCCCCTTGATCGCATAACGCTCGCTGATGAAGGTAGAAGCATGTTCTGCGGCCTGCGCTTTGGTGATGGAAGGGTTCTCGCCCGCCGGCGCTTCTTCCGTTTGTAAGCCATACAAAGCTGTTATGCCCGCATAAAGGGCTATGCCTATACAGGCTAGGAGGAGGAGAAATCGGTTAAATTTCGGCCTTGGCATCATTCATTTCCCTTCTGAATTCACGAGTATGAAACCTTCATTTCCACGTTACCATGAGTTTTACAAGAATGCGAATTTTAGGTGGAAATACAAATCAATCAGTTATATAATACCTATATTTGCAAGTGAAGCCGAATGACTATAGTCGAGCGGGGAACGAGGTCCTATGCGTAAAAAAATAAGTGTTTGGCAGATGACACCGCCACAAATTCTGGTTCTTGGCTTCGCCGTCATCATCTTTATCGGAGCGGGGCTCCTCACACTGCCGATTGCTTCAGCGACCGGTCAATCCGTACCATTTATTGATGCGCTGTTTACTTCAACTTCAGCGACCTGCGTGACAGGACTCGTTGTTGTTGATACTGGAAGTACGTACACCATGTTCGGCCAGATCGTCATTGTCTCCTTAATTCAGATTGGGGGATTAGGGTTTATGACGATGGCTACACTGCTTGCCCTTGTTTTCCGCAAGAAAATTACCCTCAAGGAACGGCTGGTGCTTCAAGAGGCTTTCAATCAAGGGAGCATGGAAGGCATTGTCCGTTTGATCCGTAAAGTGATTATTTACTCCTTATCGATCGAAGCGATTGCGGCTGTTATTTTCACGATCCGTTGGAGCTTTGACCTCGGTTTTTCTAAAGCACTGTATTTCGGCATTTGGCATGCGATCTCCATGTTTAACAATGCAGGGTTTGATTTGTTCGGCACCGTCGATGCTCCTTTCGTTTCCTTAACTGGGTATGCAGACGATTTTGTTGTTAACTTTGTCGCCATGGCCCTTATTGTTCTAGGGGGATTAGGCTTTATTGTGATGTCGGATGCAATGGATTATCGCAAAACGAGGAAGCTCTCTTTGCACTCCAAGGTTGTACTAAGCATGACTGGCCTTCTTATCGTTGCAGGAGCTCTTATCATTTTTATATTCGAATATACAAATAACAGAACTTTAGGTTCACTTGATTTAGGCGGCAAAATACTTGCTTCCTTCTTTCAATCTGTCGCGCCGAGGACCGCAGGACCGAATACGGTGGATATTGGCGCGCTTCGCCAAGCTTCACAATTTTTCATGGTCATTCTCATGTTTATCGGGGCATCTCCAGGTTCCACAGGCGGCGGTATCAAAACAACGACATTTACCATCTTGATCGCAGCCATTGTCACGATGATCCGTGGGAAAGAGGATATTGTCATTTTCCGCTACCGTTTGGCAAAGGACCGTATCCTTAAAGCGATTACGTTAACGATGATTGCCTTATTTCTGGTTATTACGGTTACCATGCTGCTATCGACCACGGAAGATTCACAGCTGCTCAAAATCTTGTTTGAAGTCACTTCCGCGTTCGCGACGGTAGGACTAACGATGGGACTCACGCCCGATTTAACACTTTTTGGTAAAATTCTCATCAGCTTGACGATGTTTGCCGGGCGCCTTGGCCCGATCACGCTCGCTTATGCGCTTCAGCCGAAACAAGAGAAGGAATTATATAGATACCCAGAGGGTAAAATCACGATTGGATAGGGGAAGCTTAACAAATGAAGAAAACGCAATATGTGGTAGTCGGGCTTGGGCGATTCGGAGCCAGCATTTCCAAAGAGCTTATTAAGCTGGGCAATGAGGTGCTTGGCATCGATAAGGATGAGGAAGCGGTCGACGAGATGAGCCATGAGCTTACGCATGCCGTTGTGGCGGATGCCACGGATGAAGATGTGCTGAAGTCTCTGGGAGTGCGTAATTTTGATTGCGCAGTCGTAGCGATCGGGGACGACATTCAGTCCAGTATTTTAACAGCAATTGTCCTGAAAGATTTAGGGGTTAAAAAGGTGGTCGCCAAAGCCCTGTCTGAATTGCATGGGAAAGTTTTGCAGAAGCTAGGGGTTGACCGTGTCATCTATCCTGAACGTGACATGGGGATACGCGTAGCTCATCAGCTCAATTCACCGAATTTATTGGATTATATTGAAATTTCCAAAGATTATACGATTGCAGAGCTCTCCGTGCCGAAAAGGTTATGTGGTCTTACGATTAAACAATTAGATCCACGTGCCAAATACGGCTGCAGCGTGGTGGCGGTTAACAAGCAAACAGGTGTTATTATCGCGCCTACCGCTACCGATGTGGTGAATGAAAATGATGTCATGGTGATCATCGGAACGAACGATCAAATCGAAGAATTTGAAAGTGAAGTTATCCGATAAGATGGAGAATTCAACTTCCCAGCTCATTGAACATGTCATTGTGCTGCTCGTGCTCATTTTCGGATTAGGGATGTTGTTCGGGAAGGCAGCTAATTGGCTTAAACTTCCTGATGTCGCCATGTTTCTTGTAGCAGGAATGATTGCGGGACAAGCCTTCCATTGGATTAATGAACCAAGCGTCTCGTTTACGAATCAATTCATTCTCGTTATCGGCTCCGCACTAATTCTCTTTGACGGGGGACGCAATATCAAGCTCACCGGTTTGCGGCAAGTCTGGGTTACGGTCGGCATGCTTAGCATTCCCGGTGTGATCATTACCTGCTTGGCCGTTGCAGCGGCTTCGCATTTCCTTCTGGATCTGCCATGGTTGTATGCTTTACTCCTTGGGGCAATTATTGCATCAACAGATCCGGCAACGCTCATTCCGGTATTTAAACAAGTGAAAATCCGCCGCAAAGTCCGAGAGACGGTTGAAAGTGAATCGGCATTTAATGATGCGACGGCTTCCATTCTGACATTTTCGCTAATTGCAGTCATCCTGGGCACGCAGGAAGTTTCCCTGCTTTCAGGTACGCTTGATTTTGTGAAAACGGCACTTGGAGGGCTTCTGCTGGGAGCTGTTATCGGCTATGCGATGACCTTTCTTACCGCCCACTTGAAACTTGGCTTGCTGAGGGATTATGCAACGATTGCTATGGTCGTTACCTCTTTAGGAGCATATTTGGCAGGGGAAATCCTCGGCGTTAGCGGCTTTATGGCGACTTTTACAGCGGGGCTGATCTGGGGGAACGCCGGCACGTTCAAGCTTGATATGGAAGATAAGCGCCATGAAATGGAGCATTTTTCCGAAAATATTACGATTATCATGAGAATGCTAATTTTTATTCTTCTCGGCAGCCAAGTGAATTTCCCGGTCATCCTCGAGCATTTTTGGACGAGCTTGGGTGTCATCTTCGTATTTGTTTTTATCGCACGTCCGCTGACGGTGCTGGTCTGTACGTGGCCGGACCGTAAAGCGATGTGGAAATGGAATGAGATTTTATTTATGTTCTGGGTTCGTGAAACAGGTGTCATTCCAGCAGCTTTATGCGGAATGGTTGCTGGCATGGGGATTGCGCACAGTGATCTCATTGCGAGTGTCACTTTTATGGCTGTGCTGATCACCATCCTGTTCCAGGCAAGCACAACGGCTTTTGTGGCGAAAAAGCTGGGACTTGAAGTGAAGTCGGACGGGCCGGAAGCTGATGGTTCCGTCTTGTAAGTCTCAACGAGAGAATTTCGAGGCGAAGGTGGACTCCGAATGTACAAAGTATTAATAATCGAAGACGATCCTATGATCGGCGATATGATCTCCATGTATTTGGGTGAAGAAGGCTTTGAAGTCATTCGAATGGAGACGGGGCAAAAGGGGATTGAAGCGGTTAAACCGTTTGCTCCTGACGTCATTTTGCTGGATCTTATGCTGCCGGATATGGACGGACTTGAACTGTGCAGACAGGTGCGAACTACGTTGAGTGTGCCGATCATGATTGTCTCGATGAGAAATAAAGTGGTTGAACGGGTGGCTGCGCTGGGGGCTGGAGCCGATGACTATATGTGTAAGCCGTTCAGCATGCATGAAATGAGCGCTAGAGTCCATGCTTTGATCCGTCGTTCCAATTTGTATCAAAATGCGGGTGACAACACACGTATGAACCAGGCGGTACGCCACGATACAAAGCCGGAAACAGATGAGGCGCTGCTCGCGGATAAAAACAAGATTACCCTCGATCTTCAAACCCGTTCGATGATTGTTCAGGGGCAGCTGGTCGAGACGACGTATTCAGAGTTTGAAATTATGAAATGTTTCGTCAATCATCCTGGCCGTGTGTACACACGAGAGGATTTATTGCAAACCGTCCGGGGCTTCGATTCCTATGTCACCGATCGTGCGATTGATGTGCATATTGCCAATCTTCGCAAAAAAATCGAAGACAATCCCAAAGAGCCTAGGCGGATCCGAACGGTTTGGGGCGTGGGTTATAAGTTTGTCTATTAGCATAGAACCTCTAATTTGCTCGATATGCCGAGCGAATTGGAGGTTTATTTGTGCCTGGCAAAGTAGTTGATCGTTTGTTCGATGAATTTAAGGGACTCCGGGTTATCTGTTGCTTGGTCCGAGTAGATCAGCGAAGTGGTTCGTTTCGTTTGCTCTAGTTCCACTAAATAGCGCAGAATTAACTCATTATTCTGAATCAAATCTTCTCGCAGATACGACTTAGGAAGCAGCGTAGCGGTTTTGCAGGTAGACACGAGCCGTATGATCGCCTCGAAAGAATCGATTTCCATTTGGACATTAGGAAAAATCGTATACCGATGGAAGAGCTCATCCATCAGGATGCGATACCAGGTGCCTTTGGAGAAAAGAATCATCGGCAGGTCATTCAAATCGCTCATCGTAATATGGGCTCGATCAATGAATGGGTGCCCCAGCGGAAGCACCAGACAAAGATGATCATCGAACAACGGCTCGCAGTGCAGGCTCGATGCATTGATTTGGGAAGCGACGATACCGATGTCGACTTTATTTTCTTTGACCATGGTCACGATTTCATGCGTTTTGCCTGTAAGCAGTTTAATCTCCGTGAGCGGATAAACCTGCAGATAATCTGTAATCAGATCCGGCAGTGTAGCCTGCAAAGTTGTTAAACTGGCGCCAACCGTAATCGAAGAATGCGTGCCTGCGGCTTTGTACATTTGAAGGGTTTGCTTGAATTTCCGTTCCACGTGGCGAAGCTCGAGCGCATGATCGTAGCAGATCTGACCTGCTTTGGTCAGCTCAAGACGTTTTCCTTTGCGGATGAATAGCTCCACGCCTAGTTCTTCTTCCAGCTTCATAATTTTGCGTGAAAGAGCGGGTTGAGAGATATTAAGCAGCTGTGACGCTTTATTCAGGCTCACTTGTTCGACAACAACGGCGAAAACATCCAAGAGTTCCATGTAATTTTCATCTCCGTATTCATTCGTATATGCAAATTTGTTATAAGTGTATATAAAAAAACGGCACTTCCATTATAAGCGTAGAAGAGGTACGATGTACATGTCACTTTTTATTCACATTTATTGGACGACCGTGTATATTCGCTTACTAATTAGGTGTAAAATAGGCGTGGATGATTATGGGTTGACGCTCGTTTGCGGCGAGAGTAGAATGGTATGTGGCTTGTTTTGTCAGAACATGTCGGATGGTATTTATGAAATTTTGTTGAGGGGGGAATTGGTTACATTATGGGTAATTCGTATTACTTTCGAAAGATCCACTCTTTGCTTGGTGTAATTCCAGTGGGCTTCTTCCTTATTGAGCATTTGCTCACTAACTATGAAGCTACGAAGGGTCCACAAGCATTCGTGGATCAAATTAACTGGTTGAACGGTCTGCCGTTGGTCCTGCTGTTAGAAATCGTGGGCATCTGGCTTCCGCTTCTTTACCATGCCGTTTATGGACTTTATGTGGCTTATCAAGCACGTAATAACGTCTCGAACTACAGCTATTTCCGTAACCAAATGTTTATGCTTCAACGGGTAACCGGCGTTATTACGTTCCTGTTCGTAGCATGGCATTTGTTCGAGACTCGTCTGCAAGTTGCACTAGGCAATGTTGCACACGAAAATCTCGGTATGACAATGCATGACATTGCGACGAATCCCGTTATGTTTACGATTTATGTGATTGGTATCGTTTCAGCGACATTCCATTTCTGCAACGGTTTATGGTCATTCCTTGTAAGCTGGGGAATTACGGTTGGACCTCGCGCACAACGTTACTCCTCCATTATTTGGATGGTATTGTTTGTGGTGATGTCCGTGATGTTTATTATGTCTTTGACTGCATTTACAGATACTCAATTTCAAGTTCCGGTAGAAGCGCATTCGGGGCATTAAGGGAGGGTGAACAGAAGTGGCTAATTCGAAAATCATCGTCGTCGGCGGAGGCCTTGCGGGACTCATGGCGACAATTAAAGCAGCGGAGGCCGGAGTTCACGTGCAATTGTTCTCCTTGGTTCCTGTTAAACGTTCCCACTCCGTATGTGCGCAAGGCGGCATTAACGGTGCGGTGAATACGAAAGGTGAAGGGGACTCCACGTGGGAGCACTTTGACGATACCGTTTATGGTGGAGATTTCTTGGCGAATCAACCGCCAGTTAAAGCATTATGTGATGCAGCACCAGGCATCATTCACTTGATGGACCGTATGGGTGTTATGTTCAACCGTACACCGGAAGGTCTTCTTGATTTCCGTCGTTTCGGCGGAACGAAATATCACCGTACGGCATTTGCGGGTGCAACAACAGGGCAACAGCTTCTGTATGCACTTGATGAGCAAGTACGCCGTTGGGAAACAGCTGGTCTCGTTACGAAGTTCGAGCACTGGGAATTCCTTGGCTCCGTTCTGGATGACGAGAATGTTTGCCGTGGTATTGCGGCTCAAGATTTGCGCAGCATGGAGATCCAAACGTTCCCGGCTGACGCTGTTATTTTGGCAACAGGCGGCCCTGGTATTATCTTTGGTAAAACAACAAACTCCGTTATTAACACAGGTACGGCAGCAAGTGCTGTTTACCAACAAGGCGTTAAATATGCGAATGGTGAAATGATTCAAATTCACCCGACGGCGATTCCTGGCGATGACAAGCTTCGCTTGATGTCAGAGTCCGCACGTGGGGAAGGCGGTCGTATTTGGACTTACAAAGACGGGAAGCCTTGGTACTTCCTTGAAGAGAAATATCCGGCGTACGGAAACTTGGTACCTCGTGATATCGCAACACGTGAAATTTTCTCCGTTTGTATCGATCAGAAGCTTGGTATTAACGGCGAAAACATGGTTTACCTTGACCTTTCTCATAAAGATCCAAAAGAGCTTGATATCAAGCTTGGCGGTATCATGGAAATCTACGAGAAATTCATGGGCGATGATCCGCGTAAAATCCCAATGAAGATTTTCCCAGCGGTTCACTATTCCATGGGCGGTATGTGGGTTGACTACAACATGATGACGAACATCCCGGGCTTGTTCGCTGCGGGTGAGTGTGAGTATCAGCATCACGGTGCAAACCGTTTGGGCGCGAACTCCCTTGTTTCGGCTATCTATGACGGTATGGTCTCCGGTCCTAAAGCGGTTGAGTATATTCGCGGCCTAGAGAAACATGCGGATGATACGTCTTCCATCGTGTTCGATCGTGAGAAGAAACGTCACCAAGACCGTTATGAGAGCTTGCTCAAAATGAACAGCGGGACAGAAAATGCCTATGTTCTGCACAAAGAACTTGGCGACATGATGAATGCGAATATGACGGTTGTTCGTTACAATGATCGTCTTGAAGATACAATCAATAAAATCAAAGACATGAAAGAAAGATACAACAACATCAACATTACAGATACAGCTCGTTGGAACAACCAAGGGGTTGCGTTCACACGCCAACTCTGGAACATGTTCGAGCTTGCTGAAGCGATGACGGTGGGTGCATTAATGCGTAACGAGAGCCGTGGCGCGCACTACAAGCCTGACTTCCCTGAACGTGATGATGACAATTTCATGAAAACAACGATTGCCGATTGGACGCCGGAAGGTCCGAAAATCAGCTATGAAGACATTGATGTATCTTTGATTGCACCGCGGAAACGTGATTACTCCACGGAGAAGAAAAAGGGAGGACATTAATCATGGCTGAGACACTAAGCGCACAGAAAACCGTGAAGTTTATCGTGACTCGTCAAGAGAGTCCGGATTCTAAGCCTTATACCGAGGAATTTGAAGTTCCTTATCGTCCCAATATGAACGTCATCAGCGGTTTGATGGAAGTGCAACGTAATCCAAAGAACGCGCGTGGTGATAAAACTACACCAGTTTGTTGGGAATCCAACTGTCTGGAAGAAGTTTGCGGAGCTTGCTCCATGGTCATTAACGGGAAGCCGCGCCAAGCTTGTTCGGCTCTGATCGATAAGCTGGAGCAGCCGGTTCGCGTAGCTCCGATGAGCACGTTCCCTGTTATGCGTGACCTTGTCATCGACCGTGGACGCATGTTCAACGCTTTGAAGAAAGTCAAAGCATGGGTTCCGATCGACGGTACTTATGATCTTGGACCAGGACCGCGTATGGCGGAGTCGAAGCGTCAATGGGCATACGAGTTGTCCAAATGTATGACGTGCGGCGTATGTCTGGAAGCTTGTCCGAACGTCAATGACAAGAACTCTTTCATCGGACCATCTGCGCTATCCCAAGTTCGTTTGTTCAATGCTCATCCAACAGGTGAAATGAACAAAGACGAGCGTTTGGATGCACTGATGACAGATGGCGGTATCGAAGGCTGCGGTAACTCGCAGAACTGCGTACGCTCTTGTCCGAAAGGCATTCCGCTGACGACTTCCATCGCAGCATTGAATGCAGACACAACGAAACATTTATTCAAGAAATGGTTAGGTGTGTAAGAGTTAAGAATAAAGCCCGATACCCTGAGCGACAGGGTGTCGGGCTTTTGTGCATACAGGGGTTAATTTGCCGGGGGAAGCGCGTTCGTCTCCGCCCAATCAGCGTTATCTATAGGGGAGGTCTGGAGAGGATGCTTGATGGCCAGTTCTTCCTGACTTGGTGCTGCAGCAGGGATGGTTTCATTTTTTGACGCAGCTGCCATTGTGATATCTAACATACTTAAGTGGAAATGAATCGAATACATCGTCTGCACCTCCAAATTCGTTGTTATTATGTAATATATTATTACATAATTAACTGATTTGACAACAAAATAATTATTTGTGTTATGTATATTGACATAAGTCTAGGATGTAAGTATGATATAGACAAATGTAAGAGTTAGTTACAACCTCATAGCAAACTTGTTTTCTAGGGTTCCGCGGCAGATGAAGGCTGTCGGTCTGGTCCAAGAGAAGACACACGGTGAAGGTCATCGTGCACACGGAGGGATAAAAGCCCGGGAGGATATCAGAATATGATATCGTTCCGGGTTTTTCTTTTTACCAGTTTAAATGGAGAGGGAGAATCAGAATGAGAAAAAGAATGGTATTTCTGATGATGGCGTTGTTACTCGCTTTTACAGTCGTGAGCGGATGCTCGAGCAAAGAGGCAGCAAGTAAGGCAGCAGGTGGCAGTGATCAACCTATCAAATTGGCGCTAAGTCCATGGCCGGGCTGGTTTGTTTGGTATCTGGTGAAGGAAAAAGGGTTCTTTGAGAAAAATGGCGTAAAGGTCGATCTTGTTTGGTTCCCCGTGTACAGTGACTCCTTATCTGCCCTTGCGTCCGGCAAAGTCGATGCGAATAGCCAAACTTTAAGTGATACGCTTGCTCCTGCAAGCAAAGGGATTCCACTCAAGGCGGTCCTTGTGAACGATAACTCCAATGGTGGAGATGGCGTCGTAGTCAAACCTAACATCAATTCGCTGCATGATTTAAAAGGGAAAAAAGTAGCAACGGAGCTAGGAACGGTTGATCACCTGCTCATGCTAACGGCGCTTGAGAAGGCCGGCCTCGCTGAGAAAGACGTCTCTTACACCAATATGACGGTGAACGATGCAGGACCTGCTTTCATCTCAGGCAACCTGGACGGCGCCGTACTGTGGGAACCATTCCTGAGCAAAGCGATTCAAGAGGGCAAAGGCAAGCTGTTATTTTCCTCTAAGGATACGCCTGGACTCATTCCTGACTTGCTCGTGTTTAAAGAAGAAATTACCAAAAATCGTCCGGAAGACGTGAAGAAAATTTTGAATGCCTGGTTCGACGCGCTGGACTACTGGAAAGCTAATCCGGAAGAGTCGCTACAAATTATGGCGAAGGCGGCCGAGACGCCAGTGGACGAATACAAAGCTGGAGTCGACAGCGTGAAAATATTCCAGTTAGACGATAATGTGAAAGCTTTCCAAAAAGGCGATTCGTACAGCTCCCTGCATTATACATCTCAGAAAACAGCCGAGTTCTTGAAAAGCTTGGATATGCTGAGCACCATCCCGAAAGCAGAAAGCTTCTTGGACGGACATTTTGTTGAAGAAGTGATGAAAGAGCGAAAGAAATAACAGGTGAGTGAGAGGTGCTCTATGGAAACGGCTATGAAAAAAAGACGCAAATCCACGTTGTTTGCCATACGAGGCGACATCAATCGTAAAACGTATGTTTCAGGTATTGTTCTCATTATATGTTTGGCACTCGTCTTTTGGAGTGTGCTCAGCTATGGCAATTTGGTGAATCGAACCTTCTTGCCGACACCGGATCAAGTGCTTCGCCAATTTGCCATTCAGCTGCAGAGTTCCACGTTTTGGCATCATGTTGGCATTAGTATTTTCCGTGTAGGGGCAGGATTTTTACTTGCTTGTTTGCTTGGGATTCCGCTTGGTATTCTGGCGGGTACGTTCCGTTTTGCGGAAGCGCTGCTCGTTCCACCGACCGAATTTATTCGCTATATGCCAGCTACGGCGTTCATTCCGCTGATTATGGTTTGGGCAGGAATCGGGGAGTGGGCGAAGGTCATCGTCATTTTCATCGGCTGCTTCTTCCAGCTCATGCTGATGGTGGCAGACAATACACGATCGGTGTCTAACGATTTGCTGCAAACCTCGTACACCCTTGGCGCGAATCGCTGGCAAGCCATTGAGAAAGTGCTGATCCCTGCGCTGCTGCCTGATCTGATGAACACCTTGCGTTTAATTATTGGCTGGGCATGGACCTATCTGGTGGTGGCGGAGCTGGTTGCGGCAAGCAGCGGGCTGGGGTTCTCCATCATGAAGGCGCAAAGGTTCCTGAATACGGATCAAATCTTCGTGGGCATTATCGCCATTGGCTTACTCGGATTGATGACGGATCGTACCTTTGCTTATTGTCACCGCAGATTTTTCCCATGGCTGGAAGGAGGGCGTTAACTGATGAGAGCACAACAAGCCCTGCATATTGAACCTTCGCATGAAACAGAGTTACGAATGAGCAAAATTACAGCTTCTGATATAACGAAAGTGTACAGTTCAAAGAAGTCACAGTTCGTAGCGCTCGACAGAGTTTCCTTCCATGTGGATGCCCATGAGTTTGTAAGTTTTGTTGGTCCCTCCGGCTGCGGGAAGTCCTCACTTTTGCGAATTGTTGCCGGTCTAGAAACGATGACGACAGGATCTCTGAGCATTTCGGGGCATGAAATTGATGGTCCTGGCGCTGATCGCGGAATGGTGTTCCAATCCTACACGCTGTTCCCATGGCTTTCCGTGCGGGAAAACATCGAGTTCGGACTGACGCTGAAGGGTGTTCCTATTTTCGAAAAAAGAGCCATTTCAGATCACTTCATGGAGCTTGTCGGCTTGCAAAAGTTCGCCAGATCGCTGCCGAAAGAGCTCTCCGGCGGGATGAAGCAGCGGGTGGCGATCGCAAGAGCACTCGCCAACAATCCGGAAGTGCTGCTGATGGATGAGCCTTTCGGGGCGCTCGATCCGCAAACCAAAAACTCGATGCAAGAACTGCTGCTGCGCATCTGGGAGAAGGAGAAGACGACCGTTATATTCATCACGCACGATATCGAGGAAGCGATCTTCCTTTCTCAGCGTGTGTATGTGATGCAGGCGCATCCGGGCACAATCCGTAAGGAGATCGTCATACCACCCGGTTTGCGGGACGTGGAAGATGTGAAGGATTCGGAGTCTTTCCTGAAGTTGAAAAAGCAGATTATTTCCCTGATTGGGCATCATGAGGAATGAATGGAAACTTGGCCGTTGTTGCGGTCAAGTTTTTTTGATTTTAGTAGGAGGTATCTAAGCCAAGCTCGCTGGATGATTTCCAACGAAAAGGCGATTTTCGATACCTAAATGCCTATTTGATTGGACAGAATCCAGCAAAGCTATAAATTTTGAATCGATTTAGAGGCTTTTAACCATTGTAGTTGGATTTCATCCAACCAAAAGAAAAATGAGTACGTCTGTCGCGTGTTCTCGTTGTATTTTATTCAATGCGGTTACACACATAAGGACCGCCAGAATGAAACTTGAATCCACTGGACAAACTCTGGAAAATTTACTTTTACTGTTCTAATTGACGAGGGATTGGCTGTTCGATAGAATAAATTAAAGCGATTCATAAATGAGGGAAATCATGTGAATAAAAGTAAACAGCCTACAATTATCGATGTGGCATCGGAAGCCGGCGTTTCCATTGCTACCGTATCGAATGTTATCAATCGCAGGAAGGTGCCGATGGCGCCCGAAACGATTCGCAAGGTGGAAGAAGCCGTTGTTCGGTTAGGCTATCGCCGGAATGTGATGGCGACGAATTTGAGCCGCCGCAGGTCCTATGAGCTCGGGTTGATTATTCCGCATTTTGGCGGCTATTATGGCCGTTTTGCGGAGAACCTGGAGCAGAAGGTGCATCATTTTGGCTACCATTTGTCAATCTTCTCGGCGGCCGGTATGGATCCGGAGATTGAACAGCGCCATCTGGAGCACTTATTACAGCGTAGAGTAGACGGCTTGGTCAGCCATGGTTTGGCGATGAGCATGCACTCTACGCAGCAGTTAGTCGGAGAGGGCACGCCCCTTGTCATCTTCAATGGATGGGGATGGCCGAACGAAATCGTCAAAATGGCGGTTAACTTGGATTTTGCGAAAGCGTCTTCGGAGGCGGTTCAGCATTTTCTGGAGAACGGCTGCCGCTCCGTGATTTATGCAGGCAGAAGCAAAGGAATGGGAGCTAACGAACAGCGTATCCAAGGATTTATGACTGGGCTAAGTGATCGTATAGAATCGACCGTGCATGCGCTTTTGGATGCAGGCGAGCTTGGAATTGAGGGTACACTTGATGAAGCGCTGCGCTTAAGCGGGGACTTGCGGCCTATTGGAATATATACGTTTAATGATGCTTTGGCGCTTGAGCTCTTGGCCCTTTGCCACGAACGTGGGATATCCGTACCCGGAGAGATACAGCTCATTGGGATGGATAATGAGTTTTTCTCGAAGTCGAGCTACCCGTCCATCACCAGCTTCGAGATGCCCGTTGATTTGCAAACCAGCTTGGTTGCGGCTTTTCTCATGCGGCAGATTGGGGAAGAGTTGGATGAGGAGAATACGCAGCTGCTGGAGGAATACTTGCCACGTGTGACAGGGCATGAACTGTTTATTGATCTAGAGATGATTGTCCGGAAATCTTCAGGAAAATAAGAAAGACCATTGATCACTTGGGGGAGAGATCGATGGTCTTATCTTTTTTTGGATTAAAGGAGTGGTAGGGAGCTGCTGGAAGCGGAGTTCAAACGGTTTTGATGTTTCAAGAAAGCTTTACCGTACTCCCCATGCGGATTGATCTCGGCATGCTCAATTTGAATCGTGGCATGCTCGATGCCGTATTTGCTTTTGAGCGTTTCATTGATGGCGAGAATGACGCAGAACGGTTGAATGTTCGGACTGATGAACACGTGAGCTGTTAAGGAATAATGGTCCGTCGAAACGGCCCAAAGATGCATTTCATGCACATCCTCTACGCCCTCGACAGAGGCAATCTGTTTGCGAATTTCGTCCAGGTTATAACGCTCCGGCACGGATTCCATGAGAATCAGGTACGATTCACGAATGATTTTGCTGCCGCCGATGAAAATAATGCCGCCAATCACCATGGAGATGAGAGGGTCGAAGATGAGCAAACCAGAGTAATAAATAATAATGGATGATACGATGACGCCAACTGAGCTGAGCAGATCGCCAAAAAAGTGCCAGAGGGCGCTTTTGACATTCAGATTATCCTCTTCCTTCACGCTGTTGTGGAGTACCAAGGTGAGCACCAGGTTGACGATGAATCCGATCGAAGCAATCCCTAACATAAGGCCAAGCTGGATCGGCTGAGGATGAATCATGCGCTGAATGCCCTCGATGAAGATTCCTAAGGCGATCACGCAGAGGGCGAGGCCGTTTAGGAATGAAGCGATGATCTCAAAGCGCAGGAACCCGAAAGTGAATCGTGCGTTTGGCTGCCGGGTTGCGAGATGCAGGGCAATCATGCTTAAGCCCAGAGCGATGACGTCCGAGATCATATGCGCCGAATCCGATAGCAGCGCGAGCGAATTGGAGAGCACTCCACCGACGATTTCTACAATGGTGAAAAAGGCAGTTAGTAGAAGGGTTACCCATAATGTTTTTCTGGATTTAGTTTGTTTTTTTACGTGGTGAAGATGGTGGTAGTCGTATTCGGTATTCATACGGTCCCTCCTTATTTATAATAATTCTAATTTAATTATTACTATTATATGCTAGGAGGGGGAAAGGTGCAACCCTTTTTGGGCGATTTACAGATTAAACACAAATTCTGAGAAGTCTACAAAATGAGTAGGGGGAGGGTGTAGAAGCGTTTAGAGGCGTGTAAGAGCGTGTAAAAGCGTATGGAAAAGTATAGAAACGTATGGAAGCCTAAAAAAGCGTATAGAAGTGCTTAAAGAGGAAAAGAATAAAGCGTTTTCTATTTTGTAACATAAATGAAATATTCCTGTTATGGTTCCATAATGTTCGGAGGGTAATATAATAACCAAGACCCCCTTTTTAATATAAACTTTTTGAACCCGGCCCCGTTGGCTGGGTTCCTTTTTTTTGTTTGGAAGTTATTTCTTCTCAGTTTATGGAGATCAAATGGCTTATCGGGTTGGTAGCACTGACCTTAGCGGAACTACGTTCCACTATTACTTTTAAACTTAACTATTCCCTCAGAGAATGGGAACTATGATCCTCTATTCCGCCTATATTAGTCCATATGTGAGGTTTTAAATAGAAATAAAGCCCTGTAGTTCCGTCTAGATCTTCATAATGACTATTTTAGCTCAAATAGCGCCCTGTACTTCCTTTATTACTTCATGCTCCAAGATTTGATACAATATTGACTCAACAAGAAGAGAATGTCCATACGGCAGATTGTTCTGCTCAGGAAACAGCTTCTTTTTTCACTCTCCAAACAATATATCTAATACTGTTCCAAATTGGCCACGAGACGCACGATTAACAAAGTTGCACTCAGTAAACGGGAGGAGCAATCCATTATGTTAAATTCATTTTTCACGAAGATCTATATGGCGATGTCCGGATTCAAAAATAACGTAAAGCAATTATCTGGAAATCCTGATATGCTAGAGGATGAAGCAGTCGCTGGGACGAGGGTTGAAATAGATGAGTTCCCCGATTTATTGCACGATATTTCGTCTATTTTCGAAAAAGGGTTAAGCGAGCAGGATATCAAGATTGCTCAACATACAATTGAAGCATTAAGCATCGACGGAACAACGAAGTTTCACTATATTGTGCGTTTGAATGCTGAAGTCTTGGGGATGACCATGATTGCAGTTCGTGATCGGCCGACGAGTGCGGTTCTTTGTTTTGTAACAGAGGAGAAGGTTGCTTATCACATTCAGGGGGTCATCTCCGTCTTTCATTTACCTGAAAATCAAGTTCTGCAGTAGCTGTATATGATACCTATTGAAAGGCGATGATCTAATTGACTTATCCAATCCGGGTAAGAGCGTGTGCGCTTATTATCGAAAATGATGCTGTTCTGCTTATACAATTTGAAGACAAAAACGGGATTCATTACAATCTTCCGGCAGGTGGCGTGGAGGCTGGAGAGTCTGTCATAGAAGCAGTGAAGCGGGAGGCTTGGGAGGAAGCCTCTGTGGATGTAGAAGTGGGGCCGCTGGCCTTTGTTTCCGAACATGTTCCGCATTTGATAACAACGTATGAAAGCAATTCGCCGCACTGCCTAAGCTTGATGTTTGACTGCCAGATAAAAGAAGGCTTCAAGCCGTCTCTACCGGCGAATCCCGATGAGAATCAAACCGGTGTCAGATGGGTTTCATTTACTGAGCTGGACAGCATAGTGCTCTATCCGAATATTAAGCAGCTGATTAAGGATTACGCGAGGAATCGGAAGAGAAATATTGAACTGATAGAAGAGTACAAACTTGCTTAAATTGATGCTGTTAAAAAGCCGCCGATGCATAGCCATGCTCGGTTTTTTTAATTGCGAATAATATTTGACAATCTATGTTTCTAGTGGAAATAATGCAATCATTTTAATCTTATTATCATGTGAAAATAGAATTCCGTATGATAAGCTTTACTGGTCATGCATTTTATTATTGACAGATCGTTGAGGAGGGATAATTTGTTAAAAAATCTACAAAGAGCAGGCATTATGCTCATTTGTTTCTTGCTCGTTTTTGGAACGATGCTGGGGCAAAAGACGATGGCCGCAACTCAGCAGCCAGGCGACCAGCACAGCGTAATTCCGAACGAGCCTATAACAGGCGCCGCTTTTGGAAGTAATGTGTATGTGGCGGTGGGCTACTACGGCAAAATTTTGAAGTCAACCGATGGGTTCGATTGGCAAATAGCCGCGGATAGATCACGCCTGGATGTGACCTATACCGGCGTTGCATTCGGTGGCAATCAATTCGTTGCTGTCGGAGATCAAGGGACGGTCATGACGTCTCCGGACGGAACCGTATGGACGCAGCGCGATTCTACGATATCGAGCAGAATTGATAGAGTTGCTTATGTGCAAAACGGGATCAACAAGTTTTTCGCGGTTACGACGGGTGGCAAGGTGATCATCTCATCTGACGGCAAAACTTGGTCGTCGATGACGATTGGGACGAGCAATAATTTGACTTCCATAGCGGTCAGCAACACAGCGATCGTCATCGGTGATTCTGGCGGTTATGTACATACGTCAACAGATGGAAAGACTTGGACTGAGCACACAAAGCTTCCGGACGCTTTTTTCATCAATTCTGTGCTAAGTCTAAATGATCGCTTCTATGCCAACGATGCTTTGGGATGGAGTTATACATGGACGGATGGAACTAGCTGGAAAAAGTTAGGTGCACCATTCAAGACATCCGACACAACGCCGAATCAAATATTTGGAGGCTTGTATGATACAGACCATTCCAAATATTACTTGTTTGGTTGGGACGGCACGTCTTATGGCGGTATTTTTACGTCCGAGAATGGTGAGGATTTTCAACAACAACCTAAAGGCTCCACGATGACAGCTCAAAATGCCTTCTATGCAAAGGGCGTATTTATGCAGCTTGGGAATGACGGCATTGTTGTTTCCACCGATGGCGTGAATTGGCAATATCCGTATGGCGGATCATTTACGAGCATGATTTATGACGGAAGCAAGTATATGGCTGTCGGGAAAAATGGTAATGATGGCTTCATTAAAGTATCTTCTGACGCTATTAATTGGTCGAAGGTTAATACACCACTGATACCTGGCTTGCAGTCTGTGGTGCATGACGGTGGCAAGTATGTTGCCGTGAGCAATTCCTCAGGAGCCGTTTTGACGTCAGATGATGGAGTCCATTGGTCAATTAATGCTACGGCAGTGAAAAAGCAGGGGCTCACTTCAATCGCCTATGCGAACGGTGCATATATTGGTGTTAGCAAAATTGGGTCCATTTATAGAGCGACAGATCCAGCAGGCACTTGGACCTTGGTTCGATCGGACTCAACCAATTTTTATGCTTTGCAGTCTGTTGCGTTTAATAATGGGGAATTTTATGCGGCAGGTGATAATGGAACTTTTCTTGAATCCGCTGATGGCATAACGTGGCAAAATACGGCAACCCCTTCGGTACCTACTGCTGGTACATTTAACATTAATATCTCCCAACAGGCGGACATCGCTGTGGATGTGAACACTAGCTTGCTGAAAAGTGTCAGTGTCAGTAATAGGGGGAATCTGTTAGTTCAAGGAACAGATTATACCACGGGTGTGAATAAAATTACGCTCAAAAGAGAGCTATTGGCTCAATTCGCTGTCGGGTGGTATACGTTTACTTTCCATCTATCCGATGGAGCAACGCAAACCTATGCCGTGAATGTAAGTAATTCATCTCCTGAGTTGAGTCCAACGGCGACAACCGTGAAACTGTCAAAAGACGGAATCGCCACTTGGAATCCAGTGGCAGGCGCAGCAGGCTACGAGGTACAGCTATACCGCAATGATTCGGTGTGGGGCAGCGTAGTTTTGACGAGTGCCAGTACGCTAAGTGCAGATTTCCTGAGTGCTATGCGTTCAGCAGGCCCAGGCAAGTATACATTTAAAGTTAAGGCAAAAGGAAATACGGTTAACTACAAAGACGGGCAGCAATCGGCCGTTTCGAATATTGTAGAGATTTATAAAGCGCCAACAGAGGATGGATCGGCGAATAAAGCGGGAACCGCACAAAATGCGGACTTTAGCATCAAAGTAAATAATGCTGTCAATGGAGCGGTTGTCACAGCTCAAGTGGCAGGCGTAAATGTTTTAAAGACAGTAACAAATGTTACTGCGGATGCAAGCGGCAAAGCAACACTGCCTATTGACATCACGAAGCTAGCAGAAGGCAGCAACGATATTGTGATTGCTTTTACCGTTGGAACGGACAATTTTTCCGAAGAATTAACGGTTACACTTACGAAAGACACGATTGCACCTCTTACACCAACGGAAGACGGAACAGCGGATAAAGCAGGAACGACGCAGAATACGAATTTCACTATTGTCGTTAATGCGGAAACCGATGCCAAGGTGACAGCGCTAGTTGGCGCTGCGAATGTGCTTCAAGCTGGCACTGATGTCAAAGCGGCTAACGGGAAAGCAACGCTGCAGATTGATCTGGCGAAGCTTGCTGAAAACGCTAATCAGATCGCTGTTGTTGTGACGGACGCAGCAGGAAACGCATCAGGTACACTGACGGTACCTGTCACGAAAGATACGATTGCGCCGAACAAACCGCTTGAAGACGGATCAGCAGATAAAGCAAACACGACGCAGAATACCAATTTCGATATCATCGTAACCGCAGAGAATGGGGCCAAGGTGACAGCGAAAGTGGGAGGCACGAATGTGCTGCAGTCTGGTTCGGAAGTAACGGTGGCGACTAATAAAGCCGTACTGCCGATTGATGTAACGAAGTTGGCGGAAGGACCGAACAGCATCACAATTGAAGCGAAAGATGCTGTTGGTAATACCTCCACAGCCTTGACGATTACTGTCAATAAGGATACAAGTCCACCCAATGTTCCAACGGAAGACGGAACGGCCAACAAAGCGGGAACGACGCAGAATGCGAATTTCAGCATTTTCGTAAATGCGGAAGCGGGTTCAGCAGTGACAGCGAAAGTAGGAGGCGCGAACGTCCTCCAGTCGGGAACAAATGTAACGGCTGTTGGCGGTAAAGCGACGCTGCCTATTGATTTTACGAAGCTCGCTGAAGGATCAAACTTGATTGAAGTTGTCGCAACAGATGCGATAGGCAATCCTTCTAATGCTTTGACGGTTGCGGTAGCGATAGATACGACTGCGCCAAGTACTCCAACGGAAGATGGAACAGCGCCGAAAGCAGGTACGACCCAGAACGCAAACTTCAGCATCATCGTAAATGCAGAATCAGGGGCAGCGGTGACAGCGAAAGTAGGCGGCACCAGCGTTCTGCAATCGAGTGTGACAGCTGCAAATGGCAAAGCAACACTGCCTATTGATCTTTCACTCCTCACAGAAGGCGTAAACAGTATTGACATTGTTGCAACAGATGGTATGGGGAATGCCTCCGGCACATTGACAGTACCAGTAACCAAAGATATAACACCACCGGTTGCACCTGTCGAAGATGGATCGGCTAACAAAGATAATACGACGCAGAATGCCAATTTTGACATCATCGTAACCGCTGAAAATGGAACAACGGTGACGGCGAAAGTGGGAAGCACGAATGTGCTGCTGTCTGGTTCGGAAGTAACGGCGGCGAATAATAAAGCCGATCTGCCGATTGATGTAACGAAGCTGGCGGAAGGACCGAACAGCATTACAATTGAAGCAAAAGATGCCGTTGGCAACCCGTCCGTTACCTTAACGATTACGGTCAATAAGGATACGAATTCACCAGACATTCCGGCGGAAGACGGAACGGCCAACAAAGCGGGAACGACTCAGAACGCGAATTTCAACATTATCGTAAATGCAGAAACGGGTTCAACCGTGACTGCGAAAGTAGGAGCCACGAACGTCCTGCAGTCGGGAACAAGTGTAACGGCTGTTGGCGGCAAAGCGACGCTGCCTATTGATTTTACGAAGCTTGCGGAAGGATCTAACGTGATTGAAGTTGTCTCAACAGATGCCACAGGCAATGCGTCCAATGCACTGAGCGTTGAGGTAACAATAGACACGACTCCGCCAACTGATCCTACGGAAGATGGAACGGCGCCGCAAGCAGGTACGACCCAGAACGCTAACTTCAGCATCATCGTAAATGCAGAAACAGGAGCAGCGGTGACAGCGAAAGTAGGCGGCACTAATGTTCTAGAATCTGGAACGAATGTGACAGCTGTAAGCGGCAAAGCAACACTGCCAATCAATCTCTCACTTCTTACAGAAGGCGTAAACAATATTGAAATTGTTGTGACAGATGGTATGGGGGCAGCTTCCGGTACATTGACAGTCCCTGTAACGAAAGACACGTTACCGCCGGCTGTACCCGTCGAAGATGGGTCAGCAGACAAGAACAACACAGCACAAACGAATAACTTCAACATCATCGTTGATACCGAAGCGGGTGCGAGTGTCACGGCGATGGTCGGAAATACGAATGTCCTACAGGCTGGAACGAATGTAACAGCAGTTGGCGGCAAAGCGATCCTGCCTATTGACTTGTCGAAGCTGGCAATGGGTGACAATGATATTAAGATCGTAGCAACGGACGAGATTGGCAATTCATCTGCATCATTAACGGTCAAGATTACCCGTGAGCTAAGCTCAAATGCTGATTTAAGCGCTTTGAGTGTTAGCCGTGGAAGCTTGAATGAGATTTTTGCAGCTGGCACGACGAATTACACGTTAAGCGTAGCCAATAACGTTGAGAGCATGACGGTTACGCCAACAACAGCGGACGCTGGGGCAAGTGTAACTGTAAAAGGCCAAACGGTACAAAGCGGTCATGCAAGTGCGGATATTGCGCTTAATGTTGGCGTGAATCACATTGAAATTGTTGTAACAGCTGTGAATCACACGACGAAAACTTACACGATCGATGTAACGAGAATTAGCAACAATGCTCTGCTTGCAGATTTGTCGGTCGATCAAGGGACGTTAACACCGGATTTCTCAAACTCCCAGCTTCATTATCAAGTGGAAGTACCAAATACGGTTTCAGGTCTCAATATGTTTTTAGTAAAGGCTGAGCCTAGTGAAACGATTACTGTAACGGGTGCTACCTATTCAACAGTAACAGGCGATGTTTATACCTACAGTGCTAGCAATTTGAACGTTGGTTCAAACACGATTAGCATTGTAGTAACTGCTCAGGATGGTATGACAAATAATACGTATAGCCTGACTGTTGAACGCGCGCCGATTTTAAGCGAGAACGCAGACTTGAGCAGCTTGACGCCTTCGAACGGAGCGCTGACGCCGGCATTTACAGCCGGGCAAACGAGTTACACGTCCAATGTAGCCAATGCAGTATCCAGTCTTACGGTAACAGGCACTTTGGCTGATAGCCATTCGACGATGACTGTCAATGGAACACCGGTACTGAGCAGCCAAACTAGCGGGAATATTCCATTAACTGTCGGGGCGAACACAATTACTATTGTCGTGACAGCGCAGAACGGGACACAGAAGACTTATACAGTTACCGTGAATCGCGCTGCTCAGGAAATTACGGATGAACATGAGAATGAACATGAAGATGCCGGTAACCCTGGTTCCGTAAACTCCGATCCTAATTCTGTCACTGCAACAAATGGTCAATTAACACTTCAAGTAGGTCAATCAGGAGTAGTTAGTTTAGGCGATTCAATTACCATTTCTATTCCTGCCGGAGCTGTATTGAAAGAATTAAAATTATCGATTGAAAAATTAGTGAACACTCAAAATCTGATTACGGGTAAAGAGATTCTTGTGAGTCCGATCTTTGAGATTTTGAAGAACTTCACGGAGAACTTCAGTAAACCGGTCACATTGAGCTTCGCTTTTAACCCATCGGCTGTTCAAAAAGATCAAAGACCATCTGTCTTCTATTATGATGAAGTGCAGAAGCAATGGGTGGAAGTCGCTGGGGGCACTGTGAATGGGGATCGAATTACTGTAGCGGTGAATCACTTTACAAAATATGCGGTATTCGCTGTCGGATCAACCGAACCAACGAAGGAGCCATCCGGCAACCTTGCTTTCCGTGATATTGCAGGACATTGGGCAGAGGCTGACATTCAAAATGCGGTTAGCGGAGGCATCGTCAGCGGATATCCGGATGGCACGTTTAAACCGGATTCAACGGTAACGCGCGCTGAATTCGCGGTAATGCTCATGAATGCGTTGAAACTGCAAGGCGAGGGAGCGCAATTAACCTTCACAGACAATGCCAGAATCGGAGCCTGGGCACAGCAAGCTATCGGAAAAGCAGTCAAAGCAGGCATCATTCACGGCTACGAAGATGGCAGCTTCCGCCCGGATGCCCCAATCACACGTGCTGAAATGGCCGTCATTATCGCAAACGCGATGGGAGCATCCACGACGGCAGGTGCGGCTACGGGCTTCTCGGATGACGAGACGATCCCGGCATGGGCCAAAGGCAGCGTTGCTTTCGTGAAGCAAGCGGGTATTGTGCAAGGCCGAGACAATAATACGTTTGTTCCGCAAGCTAACGCAACAAGAGCCGAATCTGTTGTAGTTTTGTTAAAAGCTTTGGAAAAAAAGAACAAATAGCATGAACTTAAAAGAGGCTGTCCCTGGTCATTGATGACTTTGGGGACAGCCTTTTTGTTATACAGTAGCAGATCCCAAATTCTCAGCCGTCGTCCGCCCAATCCACAGCTCCCCCTGAATGCGAATATGCTCACACGGCAGCGTGGGATTCGCGATACGCCAGAGCATGCGATCGGCCGCCCGGTAGCCGGTTTCGCGCACGGACAGCAGCGGCCGGGTGAACTCCGGCAGGGAAGCGGGCTGCTCATTGAGCATGCCGATGAGGGAGATATCCTCGGGGATGCGCAGCCCCAGCTCGGTGCAGAGCTGATACACAGCCGGGACCTCGCCGTCGACGCCGCAAATCAAGGCGGTAGGCGCGCTGCGAAGCAGCTTGGCGCGCAAGTCGTCCAGCCAATGCGGATTCGTACTCCGCGCATCGATGGAATGCTGGCGGGGATCGATCGCCGCCTCAAATTCATTCATGGCATGCTGAAAGGCCTGCCAGCGCAGGATAAACCCACGTTGTTGGTGCGTATCGCCAACATACATGATCCGAACATGCCCGATGGACCGCAGGTAGGCAACGGCTTGGAAAGTCGCTTCATAGATGTCCCAGATGACGCTGTCTACTTTGGTGCCGAGCGGTGGATAGCTCAGCAGAATTTTGGGGATCGGCAGCTTCAGAAGCTCATCCTCCCAAGACTTCGGCGTCAGACTGGGTGCAATGAAGATGCCGTCGGTGTAGGCAATGCCATGCTCCTCCAACCAGTCGGACATCTCGCTGCTCCGAATGGAAGTCGGCAGCATACAGACTTCGATGTGGTGGCCGAAGGAGGCGAAACGATCCTGCAAGCCGCCGATCAAACGAGCATGATAGTTCAAAGATGCCTCTGTTTGCACAAGCAGGAATCTCATTTTTTCCACAGGGTAAGGTGAGATGTGCTCGGCGCGCAGGCTGCGAATTTGATCTTTGGTAAAATATCCTCGCTGCCCCATCGTTTCGAGGATCAGCTGGCGGGTCGTCTCGGACATGCCAGGTTTACCTTTTAATGCTTTGGAGACGGTCTGTACGGTGACTCCGAGCTCTTTGGCGATTGTTTTCTGTGTTACGTCTTTGCGTATAGGCATGTGATTTCACCTCACAGTTGGCATGCTGCATCTTGATTTCTATCGTACCATGATCGCTTTTTTGATTAAACTAAAATTAAACTAGTTTCACTTTCCGGTCGGACTATAATGAAGGTATTAGATCCTATGGAGGTAGAACAAATGGCTAAACAAACGGCACAAACCATTACAGTTTCATCTGAACTTCCAATTTCCTATACACCGGACGTCGTCGTTGTCGGAGGCGGGGCATCGGGTGTGGCCGCAGCCATGGCAGCAGCACGCAATGGCGCAGACACACTGCTGATCGAGCAGCGGGGATATTTGGGCGGCATGGGTACGGCAGCATTAGTACCTGCATTTTGCCCCTACTCGGATGGCGAAAAGCCGATCATACGCGGAATTGGTCTGGATCTTCTGAACGAGATGAAGCAGGCAGCAGGGGATGCGTTTCACGAGCGTTACAAGGAACAGTTGGACTGGGTGCCTATCGATGTTGAAACGCTGAAGCGTGTGTATGATCAGCAAGTTTTGGAAAGTGGTGCCAAAATCTTGTTCCACACCGTTGCAGACCAAGTGCTGCTGGAAGGAGACCGCATCAGCGGACTCGTGATCAGCAACAAATCGGGACGTTCGGTCGTTCAAGCTAAGCTGTACATTGATGCGAGCGGGGACGCGGATTTGGCGGCGTTAGCCGGTGTACCGTTCCAGACTGGCGGGGAAAATGGCGAGCTGCAGCCGGGAACGATGTGTTATCTCGTAACGGGAGCGGATAAAGCGCGTTTTGATCAGTTCTGTCAGGAGTCGGGGCAATCCAAGCAGCTCGACAAAACCATCGTGGAAGCGCAGCAAAACGGAGATCTCCCAGAAGGCCGCAAGCGCGTATCCGGTATCGCATGGATTACCGATTCGATTGCGGGCTTTAATTTTGGGCATATTTTCGGCATCGACGGTACGAGCGCGGAGGATTTGACGCATGCGGCTATTGAAGGGCGTAAACTGATCGATGTACAAATTAAATTCCTGCGCAAGTATGTGCCAGGGTTCGAGAATATTCATCTCGTGCACTCCGGCGATCAAATCGGGATTCGGGAAACACGCCGCATAGCAGGCGACTACACGCTTGTCGTGGATGATTTCATCTCCATGCGGACGTTTGAAGATGATATTGCGCGTAATGCGTACTTTATCGATATTCACCTTGCCAATGCCAGCAGCACTATGGTTATCAAGCATTTGCCAAAAGGTAAATCACATGGTGTTCCGTACCGCTGCATGCTGCCACAGGGCAAATCCAACCTTATCGTTGCCGGACGCTCAGTTTCGTCGGACCGTCCTGTACAAGGCTCGCTGCGCGTAATGCCGAACTGCTTTGCCATGGGGCAAGCGGCTGGAACGGCTGCGGCCATGGCGAGCGTGACAGGCGCCGGTTTCCGTGAGGTGAACATTCCGGAGCTTCAGCGCAGGCTGGTAGAGCAAGGGGCTTGGCTGGGCGAAAATCCTGGAAAAGTAGAAGCTGTTACGGTGGCCTCCGGTCACATTGAATACGACGAGGAAAGCAACTAAATCGAGGAGAAGATCGTCCCAGACCTGCCTTTGGCAGCGGGGGCGATTTTTTTTGATCACAGTCTATTTCGAAGACGGCAGCTAGCAAGTATACTAGAATCACTGGGTAAGGGAGGCGCATACAACATGTTTCGACTCGTAATTGTAGATGATGAACCTACGGTGAGGCACGGATTAATGTCTTATTTTGAATGGGAGAAATATGGCATTGAAGTTGTTGGCGAAGCGGATGATGGAGACGTAGGTTTGGAAGTGATTGAGAGCCTCAAGCCGGATATTGTTTTGACGGATGTTCGTATGCCGCAGATGGATGGGATTCGTCTTTCCCATGCGATTAAAGCGCGTTTTCCGCTGATGAAAATTGTGTTTGTAAGCGGGCATGACGATGCGGATTATTTGAAGTCGGCGCTTAAGGTCAATGCGGTGGACTATATTTTTAAACCTGTCGATAGGCTGGAACTGGCCGCTGTTGTCGAACGGGTCGTCAATGAACTCAAGGAAGCGGAGCAAGAACGCACTTATATCGTTGATATGCAGGCCAAATTAACCCAAAGCATGCCTTTGCTTCGTGAAAAGTTTCTGATGTCCTTAATTCGGGACGGCATTCCGCACTCGGGCAGGATCAAGGATCGGCTTGATTTTCTTGGGCTCGTGCTGCCTAGCGATGCGGTTTATTGGACGATTGTTGTGAAAATCGATGATAGCGATCAAGTTGTCGCGACACGCTCCGAGAGGGATCAGCAGTTGCTGGCTTATTCTATTTTAAATATTATTCAGGAAATTATCGGGAAATATATGCAGGGATATGTGTTTGAAAATCGCAATGGCGAATATGTCGGCATTCTGAGGATGGGCGAGGAGGATACCCAGGAGGAGATGCTGCTTGGTATGGCGGAAGACATTCGCGATAGCTTGCTGAAGTGGCTGAAAATAAGCGTGACAATCGGCGTAGGCGAGCGAATTTCCGAGTTGGCTGCATTGCCGCAATCGTATAATCGGGCGCAGGAGGCTGCGGATCATCGCTGGTATTTGGGGAAAAATCGCATTATTTCCATCGACCATTTGGAACATGATAATGAAAGCGTGTACCGTTTTGATGCTGCGCAGGGTGAGCGTATCATGTCGGTGGTCAAATCATCCGATAAAACGGCGCTGCATGCCGAATTGGACGATGTATTTATCCCGCTTGCTCAGAACCGCAGGTTAGGCTTCTCAAATGCACGGAACGTCAGCTTGCAATTAATTTTGCTGACAAGCCGGCTTTTGCAAGAGCTGAATATGCTCGGACCCGACATGGAGAAGAAGGAAAGAGACTTGTGGGAAAGCATTTTTAAACAGGAGCGCATGGCTGATTTACGTCAAATTGTGGAGGAGCACCTTCTACAGGTATGTGAAAGCATTGAGGAGAAGCGCAAAGGGAAGCCGAAAAATGTCATTGAACGCATCCACGCCTTAATCGAGCAGCGATATGCGGAGAATTTGCAGATTGGGGATATTGCCAAAGAGGTCTATTTGTCATCCACGTATATGTGTTTGCTGTTTAAGCAGGAGACGGGCGAGACGATTAATGAGTTTTTGACCAAGGTAAGAATTGAGAAAGCGAAGGAGCTGCTAAGCGATCCCCGTAATAAATTTTATGAGGTATGTTTTATGGTAGGTTACTCCGACCCCAGCTACTTCAGCAAGTTGTTCAAAAAATATGTCGGACTCACCCCGAGCACATATCGTGACCAGATGATATAAAGAAGGTGCCACTCGATGAAACGGCTGCTTATTAATGGTTGGAATTATGTGCTGCTGCTCACTAATGGTGTGATGGCGGCAAAGTATTGGCTGCTAGGCTATGTGCTGTTTATCCTCATTCCTGCGGCTGTTCTGCTTGTCATGCACACCCAGCGGTCCTCGCACATCCTAGAAGAGGAAGTTACGAATACGATGCTGCAAACGCTTAAACAAGCAAGCATCAACTTGGATTTTCAATTCGATTCGGTCCGGGATACGTCCAATACGTTGTTTATGAATCCGAAGCTGGCGGAATATTTGAATCGTAAAGCCACGATTGATCAGCAACTGGAATCCTTGAAAGAGCTGCGTATTTTGGTCGATAGTGCAGAGACGAATACCAATGTGTTTCGGGTTCGTTTGTTCGTCAATGGGGATCGCATGTTTACGGGCGAGCGGGTTAACTTTTTTACACAGGAGAGTCTGAAGAACTGGCCTTGGTATGAAAAGGTGATGAATTCAGGAGGCGCAATCGTGTGGTCGGGCGCTTATTTGGAATCCTTTATCGATCAAGGGCCGGCCTATATTTTCTCCGCTGCCCGTATGCTCCGGGATTTGCATGAGTACGACCAAATTTCCGGTGTGCTGCTAATCGATGTGGCGGAAAAGACGATAACCGACATTTTGAATAAAATTAAGTTAACCAAAGATGGTAATATTTATTTGATTGCGGACGATGGTCAGATGATTTCGAATCAAGATAAGTCATTGCTTGGTAAAAAAATGATGGAAGGCGAGCCGTTGAGTACGATTGCCCTTCATGATGAAGGCGTCGTTCGTCTGCTTGATGATAAAAATCCGCGTTTTGCGATTTATACAAAGGTGGCCTCTACAGGGTGGAAGCTCGTTGCTGAAGTACCGCAATCGGAGATCAGCTCGCGAGCTGTTGCATTGAACCAATTTTCTGGCGTGGCGACGATTTCGACCGTAACGATTTTGTTTCTTCTGCTCGTGTTTATCCTTCTGGCGATGATTGTTCGCAACATGAACCGGCGTATTCAAACGGTGATTCGGACGATTAAACGAGGCGGCATTGAAAGTTTGGATGACCGTACATTCAATGCGGGTGGCGACTTTAAGCTGCTTGAAAATAGTGTGGATCATCTCATCCACCGAGTTCATGGTTTGATGGAGGAAACCTATCAATCCAAAGTGCAGGAGCGGGAGGCTCAGCTTCGCGCCTTGCAAGCGCAAATTAATCCGCATTTCTTGTACAACACGCTGGATACAATTAATTGGATCGCCATTGGTCATAATGCACCGGAGATTTCAAATATGATTAATGGCTTGGCCAAATATTTCAGGCTTAGCCTCAATAAAGGCAGGGACTTGGTCAGCGTGACCGATGAACTTAATCTGGCTAAAGTGTATTTGGAAATCCAGCAGAGTCGGTTCCCGAAGAGCTTCGAGGTACACTTCGACATCGAAGAGGGGCTCGACGACTTGGAGATGCCGAAGCTAACGCTGCAGCCGATTGTCGAGAATGCGCTCCTGCACGGGATTCGCAGATCCAAGGGCAAGACCGGCACCATCCTCATTGGCGCTAGGAAAGAGGACGGGGTTCTGCTCCTTACCGTCTCGGACGATGGCATCGGCATGGATGAGGAGCTCGTGCAGAGTCTGCTGACTCAGCCTCGTCCTTCGATGAAATCGGACGGTTCCGGGAGCTCATACGGACTGTATAACGTTAACGAAAGGATCAAGCTGTTCGCCGGTGATCACTACGGGCTGTGCATTCACTCCACGCTGGGGGAGGGAACGACCGTTACGGCGCGTATCGCTTATAAAGAAGTCGCCTCTTAGGGGCGGCTTTTTTGTGTTAAAACCATAAGATTGCACCAGAAACAGAAATATTACCATCTACATTTCATTTGTGCCCACCGATATAATTGTCCTATAAGAACACGGAGGTGAGCCATTCATGCGTACAACACGAGCGGAAATCGAGCTCCAAACAGCTCACGCCAAGCCAATGACCAAAGGTAGTGGCCGTCTGAAGCTGATGCTGAGCAATTATGATATGTACTTGTTGCTTGTGCCTGGATTGATATTTTTGCTGCTGTTCAAATATGCGCCGATGTACGGCATTGTGATTGCTTTTCAGGACTTCAATATTTTCGACGGATTTAGCGGGAGTAAATGGGTAGGGCTGGATCAATTCGAGAAGCTGATTCATTCGGAAGAGTTTTATCAGGTATTCATCAACACGCTGTTGATCAGCTTGTATAAGATTGTGCTGCTTTTTCCAATCCCGATCATCATTGCGCTTTTCTTGAATGAGGTGCGCAAAGTCTTTTTCAAAAAGACGATTCAAACGATCATTTTCCTCCCGCATTTCTTATCGTGGGTCATCATCTCGGGCTTGTTCATTAACATTCTGTCTCCGACAGGCGGTCTGGTGAACAATGTCATCCAATGGTTCGGGGGCGAACCAATCTCGTTTTTCCTGGACAACCAGTTTTTCCGTAGTGTCGTTGTATTTACAGCAGGCTGGAAGGAATCCGGATGGAACGCCATCATCTTTATCGCTGCCATCGCAGGAATCGAGCAAGAGCAGTATGAAGCAGCTTCCATTGATGGTGCGGGACGTATTCGGCAAATGCTTTACATTACACTGCCCGGCATTTTGCCGACGATCATTTTGATCTTGATTTTGCGCTTGGGGTACTTGCTTGAGGCGGGTACGGAGCAAATTTTGACGATGTACAATTCCGTCGTTTATGCCTCCGGCGATGTCATCGGCACCTTCGTGTACCGGCAAGGTCTTGGCCAGCAGGACTATAGCTTTAGTACAGCGGTCGGGTTATTCAACTCCGTTGTTGGCTTCATCTTGATCGTAGCCGGCAACGAACTGAGCAAAAAGTTAATCAAGCGCAGCATCTGGTAGGAGGCGAAAACAGTCATGCACAAAAAAACGATTGGCGATAGATCGCTGGACTTCTTCATTTATCTCGTGTTAATCATCTGCGGTTTAGCAACTTTGCTGCCGTTAGCGAATATTTTATCCAAAGCCATTAGTGATGAATCAGCCGTAGTTTCCGGTAAAGTGGGGATCATTCCGATCGGCTTTCAGCTGGATACCATGAAATACGTCGTTTCCTCCAGCCAGTTTTTACATTCAATTGGGATTTCGCTGCTAATTACGATAGTGGGTACATTTCTGGCGATTCTGATCACCGCATTAACCGCTTACCCCTTGTCCAAAAGGCATCTGCCCGGCATTTCCTTCATCATGCTGCTGTTCATTTTCACGATGATGTTTAATGGTGGTATCATACCGAACTACTTGTTGATGAAGCAGCTTCATTTGATTAATAACCTGTGGTCCATCATGCTGCCGGCCCTGATTAGTGTCTTTAACATGCTGGTGATTAAAAGTTATTACGAATCCTTGCCGGAAGCCTTGGAAGAATCGGCTAAAATGGACGGCGCCCGCAACTTTACGATTCTGTTCAGAATCATTATTCCGTTAAGCGTTCCTGTTATTGCGACAATCGCGCTATTCTATGCGGTGTACTTTTGGAATGATTACTTTCATCCGATGCTCTACATCAATGACGCAGGTTTGAAGCCCTTGCAGCTGTACTTGCGGGATATTGTGATGGATGCGGACAGCTCCAGTGCCATGAACAAAAGCGTAGACGACATGATGAACGTTTCACCGGAAGGCATTCGTGCGGCAACGGTTATCGCGTCCATTATTCCGATGCTGTTAGTGTACCCGTATCTGCAAAAACATTTTGTCAAAGGCGTTCTGATCGGCTCTGTCAAAGGGTGAATGAGCATTAATGCCCTTGATGTTAGCGTCAAGGGTTTAATGATATAGTATATACAATTACTAGGGAGGTTTGCACATGTTAAAAAGACACAATAAAGTCATGCTTCTAACACTTGCAGCAAGCTTATCGGTTACTTCACTTGTTGCTTGTTCGTCCAAAAGCAATACGCCGGCAAGCAATAATGCAGCCCCGGCAAGCGCAGCGCCAGCAGCAACAACTTCTGGACCAAAGCCAGAATTGAAATCGCTTCAAATTTGGCAAAAGGACGATTACAACACGTACCCGGTTGCGAAATTCCTGGAAGAGAAAACAGGCTACAAAGTGCAATACGATATGCTCCCTCAGGATAAAGCAGCAGACAAGCTGAACATTCTTATCGCTTCCGGCGAACCGTATGATGCTGTTACAACAGGAGGAACGACGGACTTCAAAGCATTATTTGCCGATTATGCGAAAAAAGGCGCTTTGACAGACCTTGGACCTCTGATTGATAAATTCGGACCGAACATTAAAGCCTCCGTCGATCCAGCCGTGCTGGAAGCAGCTAAAGTAGACGGTAAACTATATGCGATTCCTACCAAAACAATTTCCTTCGCCGGTGAGAGTTTGTATGTAAGACAGGATTGGCTCGACAAAGTAGGCATGAAAGCACCGACGACATTGGATGAGTTGGTAGCTGTTTTGAAAGCGTTTAAAGAGAAAGATCCCGGAGGAAACGGCGATAAAAACATTCCATTAACGATTAAAAGTGAAGCCATGTTTATTAATAACATCGTTGGCGCTTTCGGTATGCCGCTTTTCTGGAACGATGTGAACGGCAAGCTGACGCCACGCATTATGGACCCTGCTTTCAAAGAATATGTGACGTTTGCGAGCGATCTTTTCAAACAAGGGCTGCTGGATAAGGAGTTTGCTGCTAACAAAGATGCTACGGCCAAAGAGAAATTTACCAGCGGTAGAGCGGGGATGATCATGATTCACTGGGCTGATGTTCCTGTGGTTAACGATGCTCTTGTGAAAAATAATCCGAACGCGAAAGCGAATTATATCCCTGCGCTGAAAGGCAAAGACGGTAAAATCGGTTTGAGCGCTGCGACAGGTTTTGACCGCATTACCTTCATTCCTAAAGCGTCTAAACATGCGGAAGATGCGATCAAATGGATGAATGCGAAGCTGGAGCCGGCAACGTTTAAAGAAATGGCGATCGGCCAAGAAGGTAAGCACTACACATTCAAAGACGGCGCTTATACGCCAATTCAACCGATTTTTACGGATGAGCGCAACCAAGCGAACAATTTCTTGATGGGTACCGATGATAAAAACTATCCAACTTACTGGCAAGCACGTGTACGTAAAGATATGCGTTTGTTCGATGCTTGGAATTTCATGAACACGATTCAACCAGAGAACACAAGAGTTAAAGATCCATTAGGCCTTGCTCCGTACTTGCCTGAGTTCTCGAAAAACTTCCAACAATTGAACACGATGGTGGGAGACTATACGACGAAGCTGATTTTCGGGGCGGAGCCGATCAGTGGTATTGAAGCTTTCCAAGCCAAATTCAAATCGTCTGGCGGAGATGCCAGCTACAAAGAAGTGAATGATTGGTACGCAACCGCAAAAAAATAAAACAAATTTAAATGAGAAGAGAACGTGCCATGCATTTACTTGCTGCATGTTCTCTTTTTTATTAGACATGGAGGAAAAGTAATGAGATTAAAAGATCAGCCCAAATGGCAGGGGAAAAGCTGGTGCACGTTAGGAGACAGCATTTCAGCTGCAGGTGGTTATCAACCATTGGTCAGTACAGCGCTTGGGTTTTCCACCGTCCTGAATGAAGGTAAAAGCGGATGCCCGCTCACAGCGGGAGGAGACCGTGATTACGGCGCGACTGTGCATGTCGGCAGGCAGATGGAGCCTGTGTACGATTGTGTGACCATCTTTTCGGGCACGAATGATTTTCGGCTGGATAAGCCGATTGGACGCAAGGAAGAGCGGGATATCCATACATTTTATGGCGCCTATGTCACCTTAGTGGAGGATATTCTGAGCAAAAATCCGGCGTGCCGCCTCAATCTGTGGACACCGCTGCAAAGAGATAAAGACGGATTCGACATTGATTCCGTGAATGCGGAGGGCCATCGTTTAGCAGACTATGTCGAGGTTATTCAAGCGATTGGCGTCGAGTATGCGCTGCCTGTGCTGAATTTGTACGCGGAAAGTGGCTTTAATCGCTTCACGCTGGGCTTTTTGAGCAGTGATCGCCTGCATCCGAATCAGGAGGGCTTTAAGCGAATTGCCGCTATGGCGATTCCTTTTCTTGAGCGCATTTAGGCGCCGTAACGGAGCATCCTCTCCGCAACAGCGCCGCAGCATCTTTAACGGGAGGAAGAATCCAATCCCGTCTACTTATACGCGTCAAACGTCCGCTTGACGAGGAGGATCGCCTGCTCGCGCGTCGTGCTGCCCAGCGGGTCAATGCGCCCTCCGCCCACGCCATTCATGATGGCGTGGTTGATGGCGAATCGAACCGCATCCAGCGCCCACGGCGCGATCAAGTCACTGTCGGCAAGGCCGGAAGTGCTGCTGATGTTCAGCGTGGCGGCAGGCTTCGCCGCCTTCACAGCGCGCATCAGCATGACGCACAGCTCTTGCCGTGAAATGCTCGCGTCCGGCGAGAAGCTGGTCGCGGATACGCCTGTGACAATGCCGAGCTGGAACGCCTTCAGCACGTCGACGTTCACCGTATCCGTGAACGGATTCGGCGCAGCCGCTGCTGCCGGCTTGCTGCTGAGCGCTTCGTAGAGCTTCACGGCGATGCCGGCGAACTGCTCCCGAGTGATAGGCTGCTGATAGTTGCCAAGCACCGATGGTGTCGTGAGCGATGCTGCGATGGCCAGCTTGAGATCAGCTTTGGCCCAGTCGCTGGAGCCCTTGACGGCCTCTTCGAGCAGCGCCTCAGTGTTCGGCTGACCGGCGTCGCCTTGCGTACTGCCTTGTGTGCCCCCTTTGCTGATCGGACCTAGCTTATCCGGGATCTTCACGTCTACGGCAGGTTTGAGGTCGATGACTGGAACTTTGGTAATCACTTTATTTTTACCAACGAGAACAGGGATTTGAACGACAGGATTAACTTTATCCACAATAACCAGGCCGTCACGAGGGGCTTTATTCCAAATGAAGACCGTCTCCACGCCTGGGATTACATTGTCGGGCAGCGCGTACTGGTCAATGACCGGTGTTACGGTATAGGCATATAACGTATTCTTATTTTTATTCGTCGCTTTATCGACGGTCGCCACAGGCCCAAAATCACCGGTTGTATTTTGCACATTAAAATATTTCGTGCCATCCGGACCGTCGCGTTTAATGATATAGGAAGATTCCATGTTGGAGTTATCATTCCAGGTGAGTGTTACCGAACCGTCATCATTGGCGGAAGCTTGGAAATCGCTGGTTTCCCCCGGCTGCATGACTTTGAATGGCCCTTCGGTCCGCTCCAAATACGTGTCAGATCCCAGAATCGGGACATAATGAATCATAACGCGAATGCTCACCGAGGTGATGGACGGATCGATCGGGAGGCGGAATTGAGCGCTAATCGACTGGCTTTTCAACTCGAGAACGTTATGCCAATTAATATTGTCGGTGGAATATAACATTTCGAAGGACTCTATCTTGGTCCCGATGGCTCTGTCGTCACTATAGATGACTGGAATGTCTGCGCCAGCAATTAAATAAGGATCACTGCCTCCGATAAAAAAATATTGCATTTGCACCTGCGCATGAGCGCGCGGAGTTGGCAGCACGAAACATATCGCGAAGATAAAGACAGCCAATAAGGGAATCATCTTTCGTTGAAGATGCATCAACATGAACTCTCCTCCACCAATGGTTAATTATTTAATCACCTTATACGAGATATGGACGGATGTTTCGCCCTTACCTCCCACTAGTCTGGAGACGGTATATTCCACACCGAGCGTACCGTTGCTCCCTGAAAAAAGAAATGCTCCCTCGGCAGGTACTTCATCCATGGTAAAACCGTGCTCTTTGAACCTTTTGCGCGACAGCTCGGCGGTTTCCTTCACATCTTGCTTCATCACATAGTCGATGGTGTCGCGGCCATCAGCCTGGGAAGCTTCAATGCCGCTCGCTCCATCCAGGATGAGGATCTGAATGTTTTTCTGGATGTCACTGGATGCCTTGGTGGAGGCTTCTGTGGAAGCGGGCGCCTCTTTGCCGCAAGCAATTACAAATGTAAGCAGGCTGACGCATAGCATGACCATTACGTTTTTCCATATGTGTTTCATCGCACTTATTCCTCCTAAACTCCGCACTCAGGTGCATGTGTACTAACGATAGCTCAATAGGAATATTGGCACTACTATCCTATGGTATATTTTGGTATGATACCTTCGTATAAAAATCCGAACATTAAATGGGTGAGGAACGATGGCGGAAATAAACGGCAGATTGGTCGTGGGCAGACAGCGGGAATTACAGATGTTTAACGGATTTTTGCAGAGGACTTACCCGGAGAAAAGATTGCTGAACCTATACGGCACAGGCGGAATTGGCAAAAGCTTTCTGCTCGATGAGTTTCGGCAGCTTGCAGCTGGACGCAATGTTCACGTGATTTCGCTGGACAGCCGTGACATCGTACATAACCCCTCCTCTTTATGCCATCATATGGTTCAGCTGTTAGAGCGACTTGTCGGCAAGCACGTCTCCGTCTCGATACCGGATCAACCTATCTCCACAATGGAATGCATTGGAATTCTGAATCGAGCAGCGATAGAGCATAGGTTACTCTTAACTATCGATACGTACGAAGAGATGGGGGAGCTTGATCACTGGCTTCGGGAGCATTTTATCAAAGAGCTGCATCCCTCTATTTCTATTGTGATTTCAGGCCGTTATGCCCTGCAGGGCGCATGGAGATTGTCCTCTACATGGAGACACTGTACGATGCAGATGCCGCTCTCGGATCTATCGTTTTCGGACGTGAAAACCTATTTACATAACCTGTCTATCCTGGATGAAAACACAATTTACTGGATTTGGAACCAGACGAAAGGGCATCCGCTGACGCTCTCCCTAACGGCGCAAACGTCCTCCATACGAGAACTCATTCACCTGCAGGAAATTGAAGTGCTGCCCTTAATTACGAAGCAATGGTTAAAAGAGGTCTCTCAGCCCGCCTTGCGCAGAATGGTGGAAGCGGCTTCCGTATTAAAGCATTTTAATCAGGAGACACTTGCTCATGTGTTAGAAGAGCCGATCACTGTGGAACAATTTCAGCAGCTTACCGAATTATCGTTCGTCAGAAGAGTGAAGCGGGGATGGCTGCTGCATGATTTGGTTCGCACGGCTTTCAGCCAAGAACTTAGTGCAAGGTCACCGGACTACTATGCGACTCTAAGGCGCAAATGCATGATGTATTATTATCATCGAACGATACGGAGTATTGGGAAGAACGACGATATTTCGCTCGAAGCCAGTGACTTCTTCCACTATTTCGGGGATGAACTGATACGGCAGTTTTTCAATCAAGATGCTGCTAGCAACTATTTTGAGGTTATGGACGAAGCCAATTTTGCCGATGCGGAACGCTACATCCAACGCCGTTACGAGGAAGCCCAAGAGTACCGAATTCCTTATGTCGACAGCGCCACGAATCAAACGGGAGAGTTCGTTATCACGCGCGAGCAAAATCTGTTTAATCTCAAACACGTGCATTTGCGGGAACTTGCTGGTTTAGGACCAGGCACCGTCCGTCTGCTGCGCAAGCCGCAAGGGGAAGTTGTCGGTTTAACAGCGGTCATTCCGATTAATGGCTTAACCATTGATTATCTATTGAACAAGCCGCTTTCGTCGGCCTATTTTCGCAGCTTGCCTCAGGAACAGTTGGATGAATTTGCACTGCTATCCGAAACACCTGTGGGATACTACATACAAACAATTGACGTATTGAACTATAATGATATGAGCTTGTTGGCGGACACGGGACATTTCTTCATCACGCTGCTGCTTACCGGCGGGTTTATTGCCGGATCTCCGCCTCCGATTCCGTTTTCTACAGAAATTCATCACCGGCTGGGTTGCGAGATGTCGCCCGTAGTCCATTACGATTACGATCAGGTGACGCCAACGCATACCTTCACGACGGATACGAGAGGGCACAAGCTGCAAGCGTATCTGCGGAAAATGATGCTGAAACTCGGGATGACTGAGTTCATGGAGAGTGAACCGGTTGCAGAGCCTCCGTTCGTACCGTTAACGGACATACAGCGCAAAATCTCCGATTTGTTAATGCAAGGCATGACGAACGCCGAAATTGCCAAGCAGCTTTTTTTAAGTGAGATTACGATCAAGAAACACCTTACGGCGATTTTTCAGAAGCTGGAGGTAAGAAACCGCACACAAGCGGTACAGAAGCTGATCAGCAGCCGCAAAGGCGCGGTGTAACGTTAATCCCCTTCGCCAATCAGGCCAGTTGGATAACCCTTTGTGCCGCGGGTGCGTATTCTGCTTCATGCCGATGAAATGCAGGGCTTTCTCAGATTATGACCTGGGAAAGTCTTTTTTTGTGCAGAAAAATGGGATTCACCGAGTAGTGAAGGAGACGTCCATTCACGGAATGGATGAAATTGGCGCTTGCATATTGAATTTTGTTGAAAATGATTCTCAAAATCATTGACAATGGTTTTCATCAACTATACACTAAATAAATAAAGTTTGGATTCTACTGACCTCACATACCTAAATGAATAAATACAATTTCGTTTGAACATATAGCCAAGGAAGGATTGATGACCGATGCACGCCATCGAGGCCCAACATTTAACGTTAACTTATGGAGATAACAGTATCTATGAAGATTTGGATATTGCGATCCCTAAGGGGAAGATCACCGTGTTTATCGGCAGCAATGGTTGCGGTAAATCAACGTTACTTCGTTCGTTGGCCAGGTTGCTGAAGCCTACCAATGGCAGCATTTTGTTAGACGGGCAAGCCATCGCCAAGCTTCCGACGAAGGAGATTGCGAAGCGTTTGTCCATTCTGCCGCAAGGGCCGGTTGCTCCGGAAGGATTAACGGTGCTCCAACTCGTCAAGCAAGGGAGATATCCCTACCAGACCTGGTTGCAGCAGTGGTCCGCAGAAGATGAAGAGATGGTGACGAAAGCGCTGAAAGCTACGAATATGCAGCAATATGCGGATCGTACGGTGGATTCTTTATCAGGTGGACAGCGACAACGAGCTTGGATTGCCATGACGTTGGCCCAGGGAACGGATACGATTTTACTCGACGAGCCGACCACTTATCTGGATATGTCACACCAAGTTGAAGTGCTTGACTTGTTATTTGAATTGAATGTCGAGCAGCAGCGCAGCATCGTCATGGTTCTGCATGACATTAATCTGGCTTGTCGCTATGCGCATCACATCGTGGCTATTCATAATAAGAAGATCGCCATCCAAGGGAAGCCGGAAGATATTATTACCGAGGATACGATTCGTACCGTGTTTAACATGGATTGCCAAATTATTGAGGATCCCCTGTTTGGTACGCCGCTTTGCATCCCATTCGGCAAGGGCAGGAAAGTTAATGAGCAGGAGCAAGTCTCCAGCAACCTGGCAGAAGCTGCATTGGTTGTTTAAGCCTCTACATAAGTAATCAAAGTCTCTATTGAACGCTTTTGCGTGGATAGAGGCTTTTCTTGTTGCGCTCACAATTGCCGTCACCATAGAATGAGACCGGAGCATTTTGGGAAAATAAGGACAAGATATTAGACCTTGTCATTCGCAGAAGCACTTCATACAATAGTAGTATAAAGCTTTAACTTCTTAGGATTGGAGAACTGCATGATGCGCTTTAAAGATGTGTTTTCCATCATTGGACCTTCCATGATAGGTCCATCCAGCTCCCATACAGCGGGAGCCGTCCGTCTAGGGCGTGTTGTCAGGCAGCTGCTTGGTGAGCAGCCAACGAAAGCTGAAATTACCTTATACGGGTCTTTTGCGGATACATACCGGGGGCATGGTACCGACTTGGCGCTTATTGGCGGCTTGCTCGATTTTGAAACGGATGATCCGCGGATACCGGAGGCGGCCGAAGAGGCGGAAGCTCGGGGTGTGGAGATTGCCTTCCTCACAAGTAAAGATAAGGCCGATCATCCGAATACGGTCAAATTTACGATTTCCTCCGGGAGCAAAGAAGTGAGTATGATAGGGGCGTCCATCGGTGGCGGGAACGTTGAAATTGTAAATGTGAATCAATTCGATGTGAAATTTACCGCGGTATACCCTACGTTAATTATTTCTCATCACGACCGGCCGGGGATGATCGCAGACATTACCACCTTGCTGGGACGCAACCAGATCAATATTGGATTCATGGATTTGGATCGGAAAGGCAGGGACCGAGAAGCGATGACCGTCATTGAAACTGACGTTTCCGTTCCAGATGCCTTGATTGAGGAGCTCAGCTCCTTAAGCATGATATTTGATATCAAAAGAGTGGATCTCGCAGAAAGAGGCGAATAACTTGAGATTCCGAACATTAAAACAACTTACTGAAGTATGTGCTGTAGAAGGAATGACGATTGCGGAAGTCATGCTGGCCGATCAAAGCCAAGAATCGGGCAAGACACCGGAATATGTGTTTGAAAAAATGAGGGCTTACTATCAAATTATGAAAGAAGCCGTGGCGAAGGGACTGACGGAAGATACAACCTCCCGCAGCGGATTGACAGGCAAGGACGCTCAGCGTGTTGCCAGCTATATGACGACGACAGAAGCTTCACTCGGTGAGGAAGCTTGCAAGGCGATGGCGTACGCGTTAGCCGTGTCCGAAGTGAATGCTTCCATGGGACGCATTATTGCTACGCCTACGGCTGGCTCTTGCGGCATTATCCCCGGAGTTTTCATCAGCAGCCAGCAGCGGTTCGGCTGGGATGATGATCACATGGTCCGGGGATTGCTGAGTGCAGGCGCGATTGGTTATGTAATCGCGAACAACTCTTTTGTGTCTGGCGCGGAAGGCGGCTGCCAGGCTGAGGTAGGCTCCGCGATCGGCATGGCCGCGGGAGCGCTTGTTGAGCTTCGCGGCGGTACGCCTGAGCAGGCGATGCATGCGGTGGGACTAGCGCTGAAGAACACGCTAGGGCTTATCTGCGACCCAGTCGGCGGACTGGTCGAAATTCCGTGCATCGTCCGCAACGGCTTCGGTGCAGTGAATGCCATGGCAGCGGCCGATATGGCGCTGGCGGGCGTTCGTTCCGTCATCCCCTCCGACGAAGTCGTGCAGGTGATGTACGAGGTGGGCACCGCGATGCCCGAAAAGCATCGCGAGACGGCCAAAGGCGGCCTGGCCCAGACACCGACAGGCCGGCAAATTATGAAAGAGCTTAATTTGGGCAAAAAGCGATAGAAGTAAGGTCCGCAGGGAGGATGATTCCTGCGGGCTTTTTTATTAGGGGTGTTAGGCTCCATCGTATGTAACCCCGCAAGAGCCTGAGCTCCACGGCGCCTTGCTCTAGCGCTGTTTTACATCGCTAACAAACGTTCACCACGATTCATCACGGCTCTTCCGTACGGCCTTGGTTCGCTGCTTCAGCACATCGACTTCCGTTCAGGTTGTATTTTATACAACCATTTGTACCGAATCTCATGCCTGGAGTCAGCCCCATTGTACTTTATGCAACCATTTAGCTGCGAAAGCTGCCGTTTCAACACAAACCAAGCATTTTCATTGCATTTTGTACAGTGGAGTGGCTCGGTTTCCCTACAAACCGTCTTTAATGTTGCATAAAATACAGCGTACGGCAGCCTTCCCCCTCAAGTTTATTCTCCCGAAAATTTGGCATCCTAACAGGATCACGTGCCAAGGAGTTTGAATATGCGCATATTTGCAATAAGCATTGTGTTAGCCTCCGCGCTCACACTTACCGGGTGCTCTCACCCATCAAGGATTAAGCAGCTGGGCACGGGGGACCAGGTGCAATTGACGTCCGAACGGGAGACGGATAACCGGATGTCGGACTGGAATTTGACCAGCAGCGATGCGGAGCTGTACATCGGCGATTTGGGCGTAGAGCAGCTCTATGCCGCTGCCTCTGCCTCGAATCGAGTAAAGAGCCTGGCTGCAGAGAATAAGAAGCAGGCGCTTCTGCCAAACGGCTTTCCTTTGATCCAGGCTTTTCCCAGTCCGGGCATCGTCCCGAAAAAAGGAGGTTACGTCGAGAACGTAATCGAGACCGCCAAAAGCTACCTCGGAACCCCCTATGTGTATGGGTCGGACCGGCTGGATCCGCAATCTTTTGACTGCTCGGATTTCACGCGTTGGGTATATTTGACTGCGCTTGGGATGGATTTGCCCTGGGATGCGAAGAATCAGGCTGCTTATGTGGAAGCACTATCCAAACGAAAATACACCGATCTTAAACAGGCAAAACGCGGGGACTTGCTGTTCTTTACGAATTTCATGGGCAATCGTCCTTCCGATTATGCCAATCTGGACCCTTCACAGAAGCCGATCAGCCATATGGGCATTTATTTAGGAGATGGGAAAATCATTCATTCCGCTTCCAAAAAGACAGGCGGCGTGCGGATTGACCATATGTTTTTTAAGCATCTGCAATATCGTTTTGTTCTAGGAGGCTCAGTCCTGGACTAAGCGTAGTGCCCCACTAGGCCATGTAGTGGGGCATTTTCACGCGCCATTGTTTCCCTTCCTATTAATTCGTTATATAGTAAAGAAGTTGAAGTGACGGAAAGGAGCTAATAGCAGATGCACTCGTCGATGATTGAGCAGGAGAATGGCATTTTTCCCTCCGTATGCTCACTGGATTGTCCAGATCAATGCGGATTGCTGCTTCATAAGGAAGCCGGCAAGATCGTTAAAATAGAAGGAGACCCCAACCACCCGGTAACACAAGGGGCAATTTGCAATAAAGTTCGCAACATGACGGCACGACTTTATGATGATAAAAGGCTGCAGTACCCGATGAAGCGCGTTGGCCCGAAAGGGGAGGGGAGCCGCTTTGAACGCATATCCTGGGAGGAAGCGATCGCAGAGATCACGACCCGCTGGAAAAAGCTGATCGCAGAGGAAGGTGCCGAGTCCATTCTGCCATACAGCTTTTACGGCAATATGGGGCGGATTGGGACCGAGGGGATGGATCGCCGGTTTTTTAACCGGATGGGTGCAAGCCGTTTGCTGTACTCGATTTGCGAAGCCGCAGGAACCGAAGGCTATAAATATACGATGGGCGGCAGCTTTGGAACCGATCCGGAGGATACGGTGCACGCCAAACTCATCATTATGTGGGGAATCAATGCCGTCAGCACGAATATGCATCAGGTGATGCTGGCTGAGAAAGCCCGCAAAAACGGTGCACAAATCGTTGTCATTGACGCGCACAAGAACCAAACAGGCCGTTGGGCGGATTGGTTTATCCCAATTATGCCGGGAACGGATGCCGCGCTTGCGCTGGGAATCATGCATATATTGTTCGCCGAAGATAGCGTGGATGAAGCTTTTTTACGGCAATATACAGTTGGCCATGAGGAGCTGAGGGAACATGTTCGGCAATATGAACCTTCTGTGGTATCTGCAATAACAGGAGTCTCCGTCGAAGACCTCAATCGCTTGGCCCGACTGTACGGTCAGACGTCGCCTTCTTTTATTCGTATTGGCAACGGGATTCAGCATCACGATAACGGCGGTATGTGCGTGAGGACCATTGCCTGCTTGCCGGCATTAACGGGGCAGTGGCTGCAGCATGGAGGTGGCGCTATAAAAGGAAACGGCGCCTATTTGGAGCACAACATTCCCGCCTTACAGCGGCCTGATTTGCGGGTAAAAGAGGCGCGGCAAATTAATATGAATTTGCTTGGCAGCGCGTTGCTGGAGTTGGATCCGCCAATTCGCTCGTTGTATGTCTACAATTCCAATCCGGCTTTAGTTGCCCCGCATGCCAATAAAGTGAGAGAAGGGCTTCAGCGAGACGATTTGTTTACGGTTGTGCATGATCTGTTTCTGACCGAGACGGCGAAATACGCCGATATCGTGCTCCCGGCAACTTCGTCTTTTGAGAATACGGACTTTTATCGTTCCTATTGGCATCATTACGTGCATCTTCAACTCCCTGTCGCTCGGCCATACGGCGAGAGCAAAGCGAATGTCGATGTGTTTCGTCTGCTTGCAGCGGAGATGGGCTATGAGGATGAGGCTTTGCAGGATAGCGATGCGGATTTGGTACGCCAAGCTTTGGATCACCCGGGAAATCCAGCGTTAGCGAATATTACCTATGAGAGCCTGCTGGAGAACCAGTTCATGAAAGCGGAAGTGAAGCCGCTGTTTCCAGGACAGTTACGAACGCCGAGCGGTAAAATCGAACTTTTCTCCCGTGAGATGGCGGAGAAGGGTTATCCGGCTTTGCCGACGTACATTCCGCTTCCCGATGAAGGGGATTTGCCGTTTCTGTTTATTCCTGCGCCGAATCATAACTTTCTGAACTCGACGTTTGCTCATAATGAAAAGCATGTCCGCATGGAAAAAACGCCGAAGCTGCATATGAATGAAGCGGATGCCGCCTCTTTGGGGGTAGCGAGTGGCGAAATGGTTCGCGTATGGAATGCTCGCGGTGAATGTGAGCTAACCGTAGCGGCGGGCTCGGATGTGCTGCCAGGTGTCGTCGTGAGCCAAGGACTCTGGGCGGATTCGTCCGCTTCCGGTAATGGCAGCAAAGCCTTGGTTAATGCGCTTACGCCGGATCGCGTGGCGGATATGGGCGGAGGGGCAACCTTTTTCTCCGGTCGTGTGCGTGTGGAAAAGCTCAGCAAGTGAGCTGAACGTATGGGCGCCTCCCCGCATAAAGTAATGCAGGAGGTGATGGCCTATGTCACTACAGCAAAAAGCATATGCTTGGATAGGCAGTCCAGTAGGTGTATCCCTAATGGACGGTACCGGTACTTCAGGAATTTTGTGCAGTGTGCAAGGCGGGTCGATTTACCTGATCGAATACTTATACCATACGCAATTTGCCACGAAGCATTATGCCTTCAGTCAAATTCGGGATATCTACCCTTTCCCGCAATGCCCGCAGCCGCAATTGTTGTACCAAGCTAAGCCGATGTATTAATGCATGTAAAAGCCGACCCTGTGGGGTCGGTTTTTTGCCACGGTGGAAGAGATGACTGCCTCGCATCAAGTAACCAAGCCACATCGAATGCCCGCCTTGCACGAAGTGACCATATCGCTCTGTATGACTGCCTCGTATCAAGTAACCATGCCACATTGAATGCCCGCCTTGCACCAAGTAACCATACCGCTCTGTATGTCTGCCTCGCATCAACTAACCATGCCACATCGAATGCCCGCCTCGCATCAAGTAACCAAGCCACATCAAATGCTCGCCTTGCACTAAGTAACCATATTGCTCTGAATGACTGCTCGCATCAAGTAACCATGCCACGTCGAATGCCCGCCTCGCACCAAGTAACCATATCGCTCTGTATGATTGCCTCGCACCAAGTAACCATACCGCTCTGTATGTCTGCCTCGCATCAACTAACCAAGCCACATCAAATGCCCGCCTCGCACCAAGTGACCATTCCGCTCTACATAACCGCTTCACACCAAGTAGTCGATCCTCGTCGCATCACCACTTTGCGCCACTGCACCTCGATCCCGTATCTATGCTGCATTTTGTACAACATAGAACAGCTCTAAACCCTATCACCCCAACCTTCATTGCACAAATTACAATGAATTCAATCTAAATAGCGTGAAAACCGCTCAATTCTGCCTTTTACGTTGTATTTTGTACAACGAAGAAGGAGGCATTGGCCGATTTGAGCCCTCTATGCTGCACAAAGTGCAATATAGAGAAGGCTTTGGCCATTATCAGGGGCTGTCATTGGACTTCATCCAATGCCACGCACATCCACTTCGCTCCTGTACCGCGTAAATCGCCAGATTGGGCGCGCTATTCCTCATATGGGAGGGAACTGTTCACGTTTTTCACCAAAATAGAGGAACAGAGTTCCCTCTACAGGCATTCCTACATCTTTTCCAATAATATCCCTCCTTCACCTAAATAAATGACAATAAAAGTTGTCAAAAAGGGGGTAATATGATGGAATCGCGACTAATTGTATGCGCTTACACTGACGCGAAACTAAACTGAATAAGGAGCATGGTACATGAAAATTCGCTTTTTACAAAAAAGATTAGCTTTGTTGGTACTGTTCTCCATGGTCTTTTCTCTACTCCTCGTTCCTGCGGCAGGCAGAGCAGCGGACGTTGAGGTAGATGTTGCTGCTCTCCCAACCAGTGCAGATGCTGCTATCGTTATAGACAGCACTAAGCCTGAGGTAGCGGATACGAACTACGACAACAGAACGAATTTGGGGAGTTCGACGTTAGGATTATACAGCCTTTCAACCAGCTCCTCGAAAAAGACAGAAGTTTATTTCAAGTTTGATGTGTCTACCGTATCCGATAGTACATACAAATATTATTTGCAAGTGTCTGCGAAAAAAGGCAGCAGTGACATTGACACGGCCCTTCAAGTGTATGGTCTTTTGAATAATTCATGGCAAGAATCAACGATAACCTGGAATAATGCTCCTCAAACGGATTTATCAGCCATGAATCCATTAGGACAATTTATTGTGAATCAGGCTAATTCAGCTAAACCGATTTTATACACCGTAGACGTGACGGATTATGTAAGGCAGCATCTCTCCGACCAGAAAGTTTCTTTCATCATTGCTTCAAACTCAACCAACTCCGTTAACGTATATTCAAAAGAGAACACTTCAGCCTCCAACCCTGAGCCGCAACTCCTGGTACGGCGTGTTGTTCAAAGCGACACTACCCCGCCAATATGGGGTCAAAACGCAGCCTTAAAATCAATCAATTTAGGCATGGATTTTGTTCAATTAACCTGGCCGGCAGCCATCGATGACAGTGCGGTATCGAACTATAAGCTTTATCAGAATGATGTGCTGCTAAGCAATGTGACAGGGAATACATACACCGTTCAAGGGTTAACCCCGAATACAAGCGTTACATATAGCGTTTACGCAGGAGATGCGGTAGGCAATTACTCGCTGACACCTCTTACCTACAACGTAACGACATTGTCTGCTCCAGTTACACCTCTGCAAGTCGTAGAAGTCAATGCGAGCAGCAGCGATGGAAACGTTGAGAGCAACACGCTCGATAACAACTTGTTCAGCCGCTGGTCAGCTTCAGGTGACGGGCAATATGTGATGTTTGATTTGGGACAACCGAAGAACATTGGGTATGTGGGCATTGCTTTTTATAAAGGCGATCTGCGGACTACGCTCATTGATATTCAAACATCAAACGATGCTCAAACCTGGACGAATGTGTTCACCGGAAACAGCCGTCCGAATACGGTGGATATGCAAGCTTTTGATATCCCGGATATACAAGCTCGCTTCGTTCGCATCATTGGACACGGGAACTCCGATGGCAGTACGTTCACAAGTTTAACGGAAGTTATGATCTATCCACCGTTCCCTTCAGGTGATACACCGGTGGCTATCGTCCCCAATATTACGCCAACGGCGCCGTCAGGGACGGTCCCTTTTACAAAGCCGGGATTAACGAATCCTGATGGGTCTGAACATGCTATACACTCGCCTCATCAGGTAACTGGCGTTACGCGTAATGTACTTGATTACGGCGCTGACCCAGCGGATAATGCCCAAGATGACCGCATTGCCATCCAAAATGCAATAGATGCCTCTACGGCTGGCGACGAGGTGTTCATTCCGAATGGCGTTTATAACTTAATCACTTCCCCGGATGGATTTATCAATCTAAAACTGAAGTCAGGCGTCAACCTGCGGGGGGAGAGCGAGTCGCAAACGATTTTGAAATCAAGCATTGATGATGTTAAAAATAGTTCTGTGCTGAAATCATCGAGTCAACATGATATTTTGATTTCAAATCTGACCGTTACTTCCACGTGGAATCGTGCCTTTTCATTGGATCATGTGATCAATAATCCGGCTGCCGGAGGGCCTGACAGCATGATTGCTATCGCCAATTACGGAGAAGATCCGTCCTATAATGTCACCGTTGATCATGTCACTGTGGAGCGTTTTCGGCGCATGGCCATTCGCATTGAAAACAGTCACGATGTTGTTGTTCGTCATGCGACTTTCCGCAATGCAACGGACTTAGGCGGCGGCGGTGCCGGATATGGCACGTCCATTCAAGGGATGCCGAAGGTTGATAGGCTCGGTTTCGATAATGATACGTATTGGAATGTAGTGGAAGATTCCAACTTTGAAGGGCCGTATTTACGCCATGGTTCCCTCATTCAAAACGTAGCGCACAACAACGTACTGCGAAACAATCATTATAAGAACACAAAGCTGGACGCAATTGATCTCCATGGTGAGTTGGAATATTTGAACGAAGTTTATGGCAATACCGTTGAGAATATTTTTACCGGCGGCGGCGTAGGGCTTGGGAATACTGGCGGGACGGCTCCAAGCAATCATAGTAAAACAGGACCTCAAAACTACATCCATGACAATGTGATTCGCAATGCGCGTGAAGGAATTGTCGTCACCATGGGCACTCCGGATACACGGATCGAACATAACATCATTGAAAATACAACGACTGTCAACAATGGTGTAGGGATCAACATTTTAAACGGGCCAGGAACACGCATCGAAAATAACATCATTCGCAATAACACGGCTTCCGGTTACTGGGGGATTTTGCTTGAACACGACAACGGGGATCAAAATGCCGGGGGTGTCGGCGCTGGTGACCCTCAAGACGTACAAATCATAGGCAATACCATCACTGGAAATACGAATGGAATTCAGCTTCAGAAGGGTACGAACATTTCCGTTATCAAAAATATTTTAGATAATCCAGGTACTAATTATGTGAAAGCTAGCGGCGTGACGGCGACTGAAGTTTGGCCTTCTACGGATAATACGTTGAGCAGCCTGACAACAAATGCTGGTGCGTTGAGCCCCGCCTTTGATGCGGCGCAAACCGAGTACACATTAAGTGTCTCTTACGATGTAAGTCAAATTACTTTAACGCCAAATGCAAATGACAACAATGCGCAAGTAACAATCAACGGAGCCTCCGTAGACAGAGGAACAGCATCAACACCGATCCAACTAAACGTGGGTTCAAATGTCATTGAGATTGTAGTTACCGCAGAAAACAACGCAACGAAAACGTACCGGCTGAAAGTAACACGAAACGCAAACGACAGGGAAGACAAAGGAGCCTCTCCTTACAGCTCCGCTCCTGGAGGCCCGATTTCAACACCTTCCGCTAAGTTAGGGACTAAAGTGTCGGAAGTAAACGGCAAAACGATCATTACTGCTTCGGTAGATACACAGGCGCTTGAGGCGATCACCAAAGCACAAGGGGGCGGACCAGTTACACTTGCGGTAGAGACACCGGGCAGCACGGAGCAGGTGCAGGTCAACTTGACGCAATCCGCGCTCAATAAGCTGCTTGAAGTGCCATCGGTGAGGATTGATTCCTCAATAGGAGGCCTCAAGCTTCCTGTAAAGCAGCTAGTTTCAGAGCAATTCGCGAAGCTTGAGGTTGCTATCACCACCAACGATTCCGCTTCGGCACAAGCCCAAGCTGCCGGACTTCATGTCGTGACTTCGATGGATTTCTCCATGAAGGCAGTTCTGAACGATGGTCAATCCGTGGACATCCATGACTTCAATCAGTATGTGCCATATACGTTGAAAGTAGAGAATGGAACGCTTACTGAGCGTAACTTGGCTGCCGTCAGGGTTGTACAAGATGCCAATGGCAATGTCAGCTATGAGCCGGTTCCATTTACCGTTCAAGCAGGGGAAGTTACCATTTACGGTCGTGCAAACGGCACGTTTATGCTGATCGAAAATCAGGTTTCCTTCGGGGATACAGCCACACACTGGGCGAAGAACGAAATTGAACAAATGGCCAACAAATGGCTCGTCCAAGGCATTTCCAAAGAGGAATTCCGTCCGGATCAACCCGTTACCCGCGCAGAATTAGCAGCAATGATTGTACGGACACTGGGCATCAAGTCCTCGGGAGATGACGCCCCTTTTAAAGACATGAACGCTAAAGAATGGTACAACAATGCTGTAAACGCCGCCGTGAAAGCTGGCATTATTACTGGCTACGAGGATGGGACGTTCCGTCCGGAACAAACAATTACCCGTCAGGAAATGGCGGTTATGATGAATCGCGCTTTACTGGCAGCGGGGTACAACGAGCAGAAAGTTCAAGGGGAGGCACCTTCCTATGAGGATCAAAAGCAAATTCAGCCATGGTCGCAAGAGGCAATTGATCACCTTGGGAAGTTAAAGCTAATGGAAGGCACAAGCTCCTCTTCATTTGACCCGGATATGGAAGCTACACGGGCGCAAAGCGCTGTCATGCTGCTTCGGTTACTGCAAGTACTGACTTTTACAAATTAACGTATAGTTAAATAAGCTATGATTGAAGGCTTCGAATGAAGTCTTCCGTCATAGTTTTTTTATTTTATGGCAGTTATCCAGAAAAATCCAATGGTTAAAAAAGGGAATATCCTGGTTTTTGCAGAAGTTACAAGGGGTAAGAATTTGAGTGGCTGTAGGTGTAGGAGGAGCTATGTTACTAGAGAAATTATTTCTGAACATCCTGATTGTCCTTGCTCCTGTTTTATTGCAGAGCGTTTTTGGCGAACGTTGGAGTTACGCCAAATCTCCCATTATGATGGGGCTGTTGTATGGAATGGCATCCTCGCTTTGTCTGCTTTTTTCTTATGAAGATCTTAACTTATTTTGGGATTTGCGCTACGTTCCTATGGTCATAGCAACTGTGTATATGGGACGGAAAGCAGGCTTTATCAACTATGTGATGATCATTATGACGCGTACTTACCTTGGTGGCGATGCGCTTTTGTTTGGATATATTAGTATGACGATTGCGTTCATGATTCCCTTGCTTGCTTCGTTCAAAGTTAATGCTTTGACGGGGAACTCGCGGATTAAGGCCACTATTGTGGTTGCCCTGGGACCACTGTTTGTCATGCTCATGATATTAATTTCGTACTCATTGTTTTCCGGCGAACCCCTGGATTATCGCATGATTCCCGCCATCACTGCGTTCGGAATCCTCACGATTTTGGGAACTTGGTTCTCCACGATGCTGCTGGAACTGAATGAAGAACATGCCAAAATGAAAGCGGAAATCCAAAAAGCTGAAAAAATGAAAACCTTAGGTGAACTTGCTGCTTCTATCGCTCATGAGGTTCGTAATCCACTAACGGTTGTAAAAGGGTTTCTCCAGCTCATGCGCCCAAGCGAACTAGGCAAAAATCAACAGTACCTGACCATTGCCATGGAGGAACTGGAGCGGGCCGAAACAATTATCAGTGATTATTTGAATTTCTCCAAACCTAAACTAACGAAGTTGGAATCCTTTTCTTTTTCGGACGTGCTAACGAATATCCTGATCTTGCTAACACCGATGGCAATGAAAAATGGCGTAGAGCTTACTTGTCATGTCGATGAGCACATCTATATTCATTCCGATAGAGGGCAACTGCAGCAAGCGCTGGTGAATGTAATTAAAAACGCGATTGAAGCTACACAGGCGAATGGTGAAGTGAAGGTACGTTTGACGGGGATGGTTGGTGAAGTACAGATCAGCATTTGCGATAACGGCAGAGGAATGAGCAAAGATCAGCTGTCCCGCATCGGCCATCTGTTTTATTCCACGAAGGATGTCGGGACGGGACTTGGGACAGCTGTTACTATCCGAATCATCGAGACGATGAACGGCAAAATTGTTTATGAGAGTGAAGAAGGCGTAGGTACGACAGTAACAATTACCTTACCCCTGCAGCAAAATTAACGATTATCGATTTTTTCCGGATACATATCGTGGTTCATTAACCGGTGCTCAGCCATCGCTTCAAACTTCGTGCCGGGCTGACCCCAGTTGCAATACGGATCGATTGAAATGCCGCCGCGCGGAGTGAATTTCCCCCAAACCTCAATATAACGAGGCTCCATGAGCTTGATCAAATCATCCATGATAATGTTGACGCAGTCCTCGTGGAAATCGCCGTGGTTGCGGAAGCTGAACAGGTACAGCTTAAGGGACTTGCTCTCTACCATTTTGATATTCGGAATATAGGAGATGTAGAGGGTGGCGAAATCCGGCTGTCCAGTGACGGGACACAGGCTCGTGAACTCAGGAAAATTAAATTTGACGAAATAATCCCGGTTCGGATGTTTGTTATCGAATGCTTCCAGCACCGTCGGATCATAGTTGAAGACATACTTCGTTCCTTGATTTCCGAGTAGGGTGATTTCTTTTAAATCTTCATTGCTTCTACCTGCAGACATGATGAATCCTCTTTTCATAGTTTTTTTACCACATAAGAATTTAAAAAAGTTCCGGTGATCTCAGATAGAACAAATTCTTATTGGCGATAAAAATAACCTCTGAACGCGGCCGCTCAGCTTCGAATGGCTTCGATGGAAATTTTTATCATAGAGGGAGTTTGCGAACCTCTTCTAGGAGCAAATAGTACCATAACTGCCGCAAAAATGCATCTCTGAGAGATTGGGATTTCGTGGAGAAATTGTCCGCACTTACAGATACCACTGAGGGGACAGGAATGGTAAAATAGATGGATATGCCTTTTATTATGGGATGGAGGTTCGTTAGCTTTGAAAGCCTATCAGGAATTGCTACAAGATATATTGGCAAACGGGACTAAAAAGGAAGACCGAACAGGGACGGGGACATTGTCCGTATTTGGGAGGCAGATGCGTTTTGACCTTTCGGAGGGATTCCCGCTTGTGACGACGAAAAGAGTGCCTTTTCGGTTAATTGCCAGTGAAATGCTCTGGTTTATTAAAGGAGATACGAATATTCGATATCTGCTGCAGCATAACAACCATATTTGGAATGAATGGGCTTTTAAAAAGTGGATTGAAAGCGCAGATTATACAGGACCCGATATGACGAATTTTGGGCTGCGCTCTCAGCAGGATGAAGCTTTCAAGGTTCAGTATGACGAGCAAATGGCGAGTTTCGTAGACAAGGTGCTGAATGACGAGGCATTTGCGAAGCAATACGGCGAGCTCGGAGATGTGTACGGCAAGCAGTGGAGAGATTGGACGACAACGCAGGGCGGAACGATTGATCAGCTCAAAGAGGTCATCCATATGATCAAAACGAACCCGGATTCGCGCAGGCTCATCGTCTCCGCATGGAATCCAGAGGATGTTCCGAGCATGGCGCTGCCGCCGTGTCACACGATGTTTCAGTTCTATGTGGCGGGCGGCAAGCTGAGCTGCCAGTTATATCAGCGCAGTGCCGACACGTTCCTGGGCGTTCCTTTTAACATTGCTGGCTACGCGCTGCTTACGCACCTAATCGCACAGGAGTGCGGACTAGGCGTAGGGGAGTTTGTCCATACCATTGGCGATGCGCATATTTACACGAACCATATTGATCAAATTCATACGCTTCTGAGCCGTGAGCCGAAGGAATTGCCAACGCTGAAGCTGAATCAAAATGTGGCATCGCTGTTCGATTTCGATGTCATCGACATCGAGTTGATCGGATACAATCCGCATCCAACGATTAAAGCGCCAGTAGCGGTATAGACGTGTTACGAAAGGAGGTTTGCACCGGCTATGAGTATTTCATTTATTTTCGCCATGGATCGCAACCGTGCCATTGGTGTAAACAATACATTGCCTTGGCACTTGCCAGGTGATCTGAAATTTTTTAAAGCCGTGACGATGGGGCACCCGATTCTGATGGGGCGCAAGACGTATGAATCCATCGGAAGGCCGCTGCCAGGCAGACGCAATGTGATCCTTACGCAGAATACGGAGTTTCGGGCGGAGGGCTGCGAGGTCATTCACTCCGTCGATGAAGCCGTTCAAGAGTTCAAAGATCAAGAGCTTTTCGTCATTGGCGGCGCGGAAATATTTCGCCTGTTCGCAGAGAAGGTTGATCGGATGTACATAACATTCATCGAGCACGAGTTTGAAGCGGACACGTACATGTCGGAGCTGGACTTGTCCGAGTGGACCTTGGTCTCAAGCGAACAGGGAGAACGGAACGAGAAAAACCCGTACGAGTATTACTTCCGGATTTATCAAAGAGCATAAGAAAGGCCTTGAGTTCAGCGTCAATCCTGACGGAGAACTCAAGGCCTTTTCTTATAGCCGGATTAGCGGCGTTTTCTTGTGAACGAAACGATCAAGGATAATGCCCCAAGCACAACAGCTACAATGGAAAGGTACAGCGGTGTTTTGGAGCTGGAACTGCCGCTTTCAGCAGCAGCTTGGCCAGCAACGACGTTCCCATGGCTGTCTGTGATAGCGCCGGCTTTGGCTTTCACCGTCGTAACGGAAGCAGGCTTGTCTGAACCGTCTGCGCCGACCCATTCCACGACGCTGCCGTCTTTGTAGGTTTGGTAAGCTTTCCAAACGATTTGGGTAGCAGCGTCCGCTACTTTACCCTGCATATTAAAATCACCGAACTCCGTGCTCGCGAGTCCGTCTCCGCTTGCTTTCCAGGTAACGCCGGTAATTTTACCAGCGGAATCTTTGGCGACTTCATATGTCCAGCCGGCTTTTGGCTCAAAACGGGAAACGGCAACGGAGTCCATCGGGAACTTCACTTCCACTTTTACCGTAGGAATATCTTTCTCGGATGGCACACGAACCGTAAACATCTCGTAGCTGCCTTGTGTGGCTTCTTTGGGATATACCGTTACATGAGCGCTGGCGACGCCAACGATTAGCAGCATGGAACCGACCAGCAGGATACTTGCGTTTAACATCAATTTTTTAAACATGGAACATTTTCCCCTTTCGAATCAACTCTTCTCATGTTGTCCATGTTACCTGTTTGGTAAGCATCTGAGTATGACTCTAGTGGGCTATTTTTTCGACTAGTTTTGTCCTTTTCGTGTCAAGCCGTGCTTAATGGCGAATCCGGTTAGCTGAACGCGGTTCTCAAGCCCGAGCTTAACCAATATATTTTTCATATGATTTTTGACGGTATGCTCTGAAATAAGCAGTTTCTCAGCAATCTGCCGATTATTGTCTCCCTGGGCGACATAGGCGGTGATTTCCTGCTCCCGAGAGGTTAGCATGCTCGGTGTTGGACCTTCCGCCAAATTCCCAACCGGTGCGCGAAACCGTTGGAAAAGCTTGTCCGCCATCCCCCGGGCGGCATCGGAATTATCGTCGAGCAGGGCGCGAAGATAGGTAAGCCATTCATCAGGGTCCATATTTTTGAGCAAATAGCCCTGGGCTCCGAACTGCAGGGCCGTGAAGAGGTCGGCCACATCGTCGGAAACCGTCAGCATGACGATTCGGATCGTCCCATAGGCTTGTTTGATGCGCCGTGTCGCTTCAAGTCCATCCATAGGAGACATATGAATATCCATCAATACCACATCGGGCGCGACTTCACCACACTGCACAATCGCAGCTTCACCGCTGCTGGCTTCCCCCACAATTTCAAAGTCGGCCACAGGATCCAGCATGCTGCGGATCGCTTTTCGGGCCAAGGGATGATCATCTACTATAAGTACACGGAAGGGTTGTGTGGATGTCAAAATCAGTTCCTCCTATCTGCGGCTTGCACTGTGAGATCGGTTCCGGTTATGTCTCCGCTTCCTGTTCCTGCTTGTGCTTCGCCTGTACCTCTTGCCTTAAATTCGAAGGAGGCTCCTAAATCAGACGCCCGTTTCTGCATCAGCTCAATGCCATACTTCTTGCCTGCTGCTTCAGCATGCTGAAGTCCACGGCCATTATCCGTAATCTGCAGTTTCCAGGCATCCGGCTGAGCTTCCAACAAGATTGCCGCTTCTGTTGCCATGGAGTGTTTGCGAATGTTCGTAAAGGCCTCCTGGATGATGCCGAAAAGCTGTACCTCCTCTGCGGGAGTGAAGCTGTTCTCCTCAATTTCCAGCTCCTCCTGCAGCTCAATACCCGTCACCATCCGCCAGTCGTGCAGAAATTTATGGATACGCTGCTCAAGGCCGGTCCCTTCTTCAGGCGGCGTGCGAAGATTGAAAATCGCCTGACGGAGCGAGTTGTCGATTTCCGATACGGCGGCTTTGGCTTCCTCCAAATCACCTTGCTTTAACTTGACGTTAAGGAAAAAAAGCGTCTGAGCCAAGTCGTCATGCAGCTCTCGGGCGAGACGTTCCCGCTCTTCGTAGACGGCTCTGCGTGCTTCGCCCATGGTAAGCTGCTCATTGCTGCGTTCAATGCTTTGAAACATCCATGAAGCAAAGAGGTACGAGAGCAGCAGCGTAATAACGGTAATGGAGAAGTTGCCGGCTTCCATTGTTAAGTAATTTAATAGGAACTCATGGCGTATATATTCAAAGCCGCCGATGATGACTACAGGTACGAAAATGGTAAAAAGTTTAAAAAGACGAAGAGACATCAGATCGTTTACACTCCTTACATAGCTCATTATTTTGGAACGGATACTATTATATCAAATAAATGTTAGATTTCTTCACAATAAATTAGGTAAAATGCTTCTCAAGTCACGCACACGTGTGCTACATTGTAAATAAATCGTGGCACGAATGGAAAGGTTGTGTGTATACCACATGTGGAAATCATTGCTGGAGCAGCGGAAAAGCTGGGGCGGATACATAGGCTTTATCTTGCTTCTCCATATATTAGGCCTTATTGGACTTTATTCGGTGGCCAAAACGTCTCCTGCTTTTTGGGGGATCGGACTGCTTGCCTATACGCTGGGCATGCGGCATGCCTTTGACGTCGATCATATCGCGGCCATTGACAATACCGTGCGTAAGCTTGTTCAACAGAAACGCAACCCGTTAGGCGTCGGTTTTTATTTCTCGCTAGGTCATTCTTCGGTCGTTTTCCTTATGTCCATTGTGACCGCTTTTTCGGTGACATGGGCGGAGCGTGAGCTTCCATGGATGCAGCGTTTCGGAGGCGTTATCGGCGCTTCGGTATCCGGGCTCTTTCTAGTTATCATTGGAGTCATTAACTTGATTATTCTAATAAGCTTATATAAACTGTTCGTCAAATTTCGCGGCGGTAAGCAGGATGACAATGAGTTTGAAGAGCTGTTGGAGTCCCGCGGCTTCATCGCCCGTATGATCAAGCCGTTGTTCTCTTTCATCAGCAAAAGCTGGCATGTGTATCCGCTAGGGTTTCTCTTTGGTCTAGGCTTCGATACGGCTAGTGAAATTGCGCTGTTAGCCATTTCCGCCCATGCGGCCAAAGATGCCATTCCATTCATCGGCGTCATCTCGCTTCCGCTATTATTTGCAGCAGGCATGAGTCTATTTGACACAGCTGACGGGATGTTCATGACTAAGGCGTACAAGTGGGCTTTCCATACGCCCGTGCGCAAGCTTTATTACAATTTGACTGTAACCGCTCTGGCCGTCATTGCCGCTTTAATTATCGGTGTCATTGAGTTGGGGCAGGTGCTCTCGGAAGAATTCGGCATGGAAGGCACCTTCTGGACTTGGCTGCAGGATATTGATTTCGGCACCTTGGGCTTCATCCTCGTCGCCCTGTTCATCATTGCGTGGATCGTCTCCATTGCAGTGTGGAAAGGGATGAAAATCGAGGAGCGCTGGCGTGCTAAAGTATAGTTCGAAAGTTTGATAAATAAGTAATTATGACTAGCCTCGGATCAAATTCCGGGGCTCTTTTGTTGTCATGGTGAACAATGGAATATGAATATTTTCTAAAGGTTATCATAGAAAGAAGGATTTTGACGAAATTCGTTGAATTAGTTTGGTCTGATCTTTGATACCATTTAAAGAAAGTAGGACTTATATGATTGAGTTTAAACATATTTCCAAGGTGTATCCTAACGGAACTGTGGGTCTGAACGACATTAATTTGACGATTAACCCGGGAGAGTTTATTGTGATCGTCGGTCTCTCAGGCGCAGGGAAATCTACTTTATTGCGTTCAATCAATCGCTTGCATGAGACGACAGACGGAGAAATTCTGATAGATGGCAAATCGATCACAAAAGCAAATGGTTCGGAATTACGCCGGATGCGCAGAGATATCGGGATGATCTTCCAAACCTTCAATCTCGTTAAGCGTTCCACGGTTCTTCGCAACGTATTATCTGGTCGCGTAGGCTACCACTCCACATTACGTACCATCCTTGGTTTGTTCCCTAAACATGATATCGAGCTTTCCCTGAAAGCACTGGAAAGAGTGAATATTCGGGAGAAGGCCTATTCACGCGCTGATGAATTGTCCGGTGGTCAGCAACAGCGTGTTTCCATCGCGAGGGCGCTTGCCCAAGAAGCCAAAATCATTTTGGCGGATGAGCCTGTTGCCTCCTTGGATCCTTTAACGACAAGACAGGTTATGGATGACCTGAAACGCATTAACACGGAACTGGGTATCACAACGGTTGTTAACCTGCACTTTATTGATCTTGCACGTGAATACGCAACGCGGATTATCGGGCTTCGTGCAGGTAAAGTCGTATATGACGGACCCGTTGCTGAAGCGACAGACGAGGTATTCTCCGAAATTTATGGCCGTGCCATTAAGAAAGATGAGCTGTTGGGGGTGCAGGAGGGATGAGTGTGACGTCTGTCAAAAGACCTCCTCGAACGAAGATTTATCTCACAGCCATCATCATGATCTTGTTCCTGATCGGAAGCATCTATCAGACGGACGCGACACTCTCGAAGCTGGTTACCGGAACACCGGAAATCCTCAAATTCATTGGGGAAATGTTTCCGCCGGATTGGGCGTTTTTCGCTGATATTTGGAAGCCGATGGCACAAACCATCCAAATGTCCATTATCGGTACAACCATAGGAGCTCTTTTCGCTTATCCCATGGCGCTTCTTGCAGCACGTAACGTAACCACATCGCCGTGGCTTTTTTATCCGGCCAGGCTGATCATGAACCTGCTTCGCACGATTCCGGATTTGCTGTACGCTGCACTGTTTGCGGTGCTAGTGGGGTTTGGGCCCACAGCAGGTACGCTCGCGCTGATTTTCTTCACGTTCGGTATTTTGTCCAAGCTTGCATATGAATCGACGGAAGCGATCGATCCAGGCCCACTGGAAGCGATGACAGCCGTTGGTGCCAATAAACTGAAGCTGATTCGTTTCGGTGTTCTTCCACAGGTTGCACCTACGTATCTTGCTCATTTCTTGTATACATTTGAAGTCAGTATCCGCGCCTCCGCGATCCTAGGTTTGGTTGGAGCCGGTGGTATCGGTTTGCTGCTCAAAAACACGTTGGATCTGTTTCGTTACGATCAGTCCTGTGCGATTGTCATTTACACGTTGATTGTTGTTGTCATTATCGATTTGGTAAGTACCCGGTTCCGTTCCTACCTGCTGAAGGGCAGCGCAAAGCCAATGTCAGAATCTCGTGCGCGCACTTACAAAATTGTAGGATGGGTCGCGGTTATCGCTTTGTTCATCTGGTCGTTGACAGGTCTGGAGTTAACAGGCTTTCAACCAACGACTTGGATTTTGACGAAAGCCATGATTACCGGCTTGTTTCATCCGGATTGGGCGTATGTCTATATTCCGGAAGGCGAAGATTTACTTCGTTCTTTGCTTGAAACGTTGTCCATTTCCTACTTGGGGAACTTCGTTTCGGCGATTGTCTGTTTGCCGTTTGCCTTCTGGGCTGCAGCGAATATGAGCCGTTTCCGCGCCGTCTCGGGAACAGGGAAATTGTTCTTGAGTATTGTTCGTACGATTCCTGAAATTATTATGGCTTTGATCTTTATCAAAGCTGTAGGGCCTAATGCATATGCCGGGGTAATGGCCTTAGGATTGCACTCCGTAGGGATGCTCGGGAAGCTGTATGCCGAAGCCATTGAAAATATGGATATGGGGCCTACAGAGGCGATGAACGCCGTTGGCGCTAATATTTGGCAGCGGATGGCCTTTGCCGTCATTCCTCAAGTCATTCCTGATTTCATCTCGTATACGCTATATCGCTTCGAGATCAACGTTCGTTCTGCAACCCTGCTTGGAGTCATTGGTGCTGGAGGGATCGGTACACCGCTTATTTTCGCGCTGAATGCGAGGCAGTGGCCGCGTGTAGGGATCATCCTGATCGGGATCATCATTACCGTCTCAATTATTGACTACATTTCAGGATCGCTTCGTAAACGTATCGTATAAAGCAACAGACGCCGCTAGCTGCGGCGTCTGTTTTGTTATGCACGTTGTATGATGTATGTCTATTACACTTGACTTGAAAGTCTCTCGCGGGTAACTAAACGAAGTGAACCCCGGCTAAGTTTTGATAATCCAGCTGAGCTGTTTGTCGGTTCCAGAACTTCAATCTGTTCGATTAGCTCCAGGGGAATCATGATGTTTCTTATTTTCAACAGTTGGAAGGCTGAATAGTAATGCGTAATAACTCCTCTAATTTCGTCGTTGCCGCACCGGATGGAGACTTCATTTTTACTGCTAATAAGCTTTTCGAACATTCCATTTTCACCCCACTATGATATATGACAAGTTCAAGTAAACGTTTGTCATGCAAAAGTAAAAAAAAATTTACCGGACGTGCCACATCCATAGTATGCAAGCGTGGAAATACGTAGAATTGAAAAAAAAGAGGCTCTCCCTCCGTCAATGAATGACTTTGGGACAGCCTCTTGATTTAGATAGGCTTATTTCAAGCCCATTTCTTTGTTCGCATCACGAACGATGTTGAAATCTTCATCTTTCGCTACAACATAACCTTTATGTGTATAAACATCAAAAATGATTTTTTGGCCTTCTGGATCCGTACCAAGTGCTAGGAAAGCGTCTTGGATTTTCTTTTTCCATGCTGCATCCATATCGGAGCGAACAGCGATTGTATCGTTAGGGATTTTATCGGAGAAAGCTAGAACTTTTGTTTGTTTGAAAATGTCTGGGTAATCCTTGATCATGTTCGTACGAATGTCTTGGAATACGCCGACAGCGTCAACTTGACCGTTAAGAAGCGCGATAACCGCTTTGTCATGTCCTTGGAATTGTACGCCTGTTACGTCTTTCACTGGATCAACGCCAGCTTTTTTCAACAACAGACCTGGATAAACGTAACCAGCTGCGGAAGTAACACCTTGCCAGCCCATTTTTTTGCCTTTCAAATCAGCAACCGATTTGATTGGGGAATCTGCTTTCACAAGGATTTCGGATTTGTAGAAATTCACAAGTTCAGTCGTTGGTTGGCCAGTTGCATCGTCAACGCCGAAACGTGTCGCTTGGGCAAGCAGATCAGCTGCTTTGCGGTTATCATGAGCAACAACGTAGTTGCTCGGTGGCAGGAAGCCAACGTCAACTTGTTTGGAAGCCATAGCTTCGATTACAACGTTATAGTCAGTTGAAACGGAAACTTTAACCGGAATACCCAGCTTGTCCCCGAGAAGTTTTTCAAGTGGTTTTGCTTTCGCTTCAAGTGTCTCTGCATTTTGGGAAGGGACGAATTGAACTTTAAGTTCTTTTGGAACAAAACCCGTTGCTGCTGCTGGGCTAGCGGAAGCTGCTGCTGACGGAGAAGCACTCGCTGCTGCACCTGCTGAAGCTGATGGAGCTGGAGTTTCTTTCTTTGCACAGCCAGCAAGTAGACCTGTGGCAACAACCATCATGGAAAGGGTAATCACTGTTAATTTTTTCATTACTTTTTTGACCTCCGTTTAAATTTATTTGCTATTTATCTAAGATGTAATATAACATTAACATAAGGGATATGGAAGATAGTGTGAAGTATTTGTTAAACTGCCAATTGTTATGTACGTATTTACAAAATAAAAAGTTGTGGAGTGGGGAACTTGACTCAGCCTGGTAAGGTGCAGAAAAGTACAGTAACCATACTGGAAACAAGCGATTTACATGGCAATATGCTGCCTTTGTATTACGCGAATAACTTGCCCAACGATGTGGGTTTAGCCAAAATAGCGGCATTGGTAGAAGCTGAACGGAAGAAGGAAGCCAATGTAATCGTCATCGACAACGGGGATCTCATTCAAGGCACTCCGCTGGCCTACCATCACGCTAGATTGGATAACGAGCCGATGGATCCGATGGTGATCGGACTCAATTATATTGGCTATGATGCTGCTGTAATCGGGAATCATGAGTTTAATTATGGCCTTGATGTACTTGGTAAAGCGGTCAAGGAATCTGAGTTCCCGTGGCTGTGCGCAAGTATTGTAGACGGAGCAAGCGGAGAGCCATTCTTAGGTAAACCTTATATCATCAAGGAACTTCCTGAAGGTGTTCGCATCGGTATTTTGGGATTGACAACACCGTATATTCCAAATTGGGAAAACCCTGCGCATATCGCCGGTTTGCAGTTTGTGGATGCTGTAGAAGCAGCTCACAAGTGGGTGAAGGTGCTTAAGGAAGAAGAGCAAGCGGATGTTGTAGTCGTCTCTTATCATGGCGGCTTTGAAAGACATCTGGAGACAGGGGAACCTACGGAACCTTTGACAGGTGAAAATCAGGGCTATCAGCTTTGTATGGAAGTTGAAGGGGTGGATGTGCTGCTGACCGGGCACCAGCACCGGAGCATTGCAGGGCAAAGCATAAACGGTGTCCTTGTTGTGCAACCGGGAACGGCTGGCGTTACGCTAGGGAAAGTGAAGCTGGAGCTTTCGTTGGTAGAAGGCAAATGGCGGATCGACACCAAGACATCCGAGCTGCTCTCCGTAACGGGTGTTGAAGCAGACAAGAAGCTCATGGAGCTTGTAGATACCCATGAAGCGAAAACGCAAGAGTGGCTGGATCAACCGATCGGCAAGCTCACGGGCGATATGCTCGTGAAAGATCCCATGCAGACCCGCTTGAAAGACAGCGCACTGATCGAATTCATCAATCGGGTACAGATGGAGCTGTCCGGAGCGCCCATTTCCAATACGGCGTTGTTTGATAACGTATCACCGGGTTTTCCTTCCGATATTACGATGAGGGACATCGTATCCAATTACATTTACCCGAATACATTGAAAGTGATTCGTATTTCCGGACAAGACATCAAGGACGCCTTGGAACAGTCCGCGGAATATTTCGAACTGACACCTGGCGGCGAAGTTCAGGTCAGCAGCAAGTTTAGAGAGCCGAAGCCACAGCATTACAATTATGATATGTGGGAAGGCATTACGTATAAATTGAACATCTCCCGTCCGATTGGAGAGCGTGTCGTACAGCTCGATTATGACGGGCAGCCGCTGGACCTTAACGCATCCTACGATGTTGTGATGAACAATTACAGAGCGGCAGGCGGAGGCAACTATGCCATGTTCCAGGATAAGCCGGTCATTAAGGATATTCCGACGGATGTTGCGGAGCTTCTTGCCGGGTATATTATGGAGCGAGGTACAATTGAAGCCAGTGTGAATGGGAATTGGGAAGTCATTTGGGATACAGAGTAGAAATGAAAAAGGCGGTGCAGGGTTAATCCTGCGCCGTCTTATTTTTTCTTTCCACACAAGAATCAAGGCAATGCCCTAATTTTTTGTAAAATCCTACCTATGCGAACTTGGGGGGATTCGATATGATTAGCATAGCACATAAATAAAGGAGGTTTCTTGAGTGAACAGCGCAACCACAATCGAATTATGGCCCGGAGCATCCGAGATTAGCATCGGTGAGGAAAACCAAGGATGCCCGAGCTTGACTTTGTATCCTGTAGCAAGCGAAGGCTTGAGCTCTGCCGTTATAGTATGTCCCGGAGGCGGCTACGGTAGGCGTGCGCCCCATGAAGGCGAACCTGTTGCAAAGTGGCTCAATGGACTTGGGATTTCGGCCTTTGTTTTAAACTACCGGGTAGCTCCATATGAACATCCAATTCCGCTCCAAGATGCCCAAAGAGCGATTCGAACGGTAAGACACCATGCAGAGCAATGGGGGATTGATCCGAATCGGCTAGGGATCCTTGGATTCTCCGCAGGTGGTCACCTGGCTTCCTCCGCAGGTACGCTATTTGATGCCGGGAACCAAGAAGCAGAAGATCCTATCGAGAGACAAAGCAGCCGTCCGGACGCTTTAATTCTTTGTTATCCTGTCATTTCCTTCTATGAGTTTGGACATGTGGGCTCCAGAAAGAACCTGTTAGGCGAGGCACCGGATGAGAAGCTGGTTACTCTGTTATCCACAGAGAAACAAGTATCGTCGGATACACCGCCGACTTTCCTCTGGCACACTGCCGACGATGCCGCCGTTCCTGTCGAGAACAGCTTACTTTTTGCCATGGCGCTTAGCCGTCATAAAGTGCCGTACGATCTGCATGTTTTTGAGAGCGGACGGCATGGTATTGGCATGGCGACTGATCACGATGAAGCCTATATATGGCCAGAACTTTGCGCAAACTGGTTGAAAAAGCAGAAATTTGCATGACGAAGCTCCATTACGAATGGCATCACCTTGGGGATTCGGCCATCGTACTTACGCTTGGCACAAGCATTGAGTTGTCAACACTAGATCTGGTGCGGCAAGTGACAGCCTATCTGGAGAAGCACCCTTTCGCAGGTTTTATAGAAATGGTGCCCGCTTATACGACAATTACGATTTATTATGATCCGGTCGTGGTATATCAGCATTTTTCTGAAGCGGAGGTTCACCGCAAACATGTACACCCTGCTGGAGAAAACTATATGCTTCCTTGCGACAAGGTTCTCCAACATATTGTGCGGTGCTTGGGCGGCTTTGAGTTCACAAACGAGCAGCAGTCATCTCAGACAGAGAAACTTATCGAAATTCCCGTTTGTTATGGTGGGGAGTATGGTCCTGATCTTGCGGAAGTAGCGGCTTATCACAGTCTGACAGAGGAAGAAATCGTCGCCTTGCATACTGCACAAATCTATCCGGTCTATATGATTGGTTTTGCCCCGGGTTTCCCGTATTTGGGCGGCATGGATGAGCGGTTGGTTACACCTAGAAAATCAGTGCCCAGACCTCGTATTCCAACCGGATCGGTAGGAATTGGCGGCGCGCAAACCGGCATTTATCCATTTGAAACGCCAGGCGGGTGGAACCTGATCGGTCGGACGCCGCTTGCTTTATTTCAGCCGCAATCCGCGCCTCCTTCCTTATTGCAGGTAGGAGATCGGGTGAAATTCGTCGCCATCACGCCGGAGCAGTTCCATTTTACCGCTGAAAGGAACCTGGAACATGGGCTTTAAAATCATCAAGCCGGGGATGTTATCGATCCTGCAGGATCAAGGGCGTTACGGATACCGCAAATTTGGTGTCATTGCATCGGGTCCTATGGACTTTTTTGCCCACCAAGCAGCTAACATTCTTGTAGGGAATACCGCCGATGCCGCCGTATTGGAAATTACCCTGAACGGACCGAGCATGGTCGCGCAATCGGATATGCTGATAGCCTTGTGTGGAGCAGATCTCGAGGCGGATGTGGAGGGCAGCAGAGTGCCGTTATGGCGATCTTTTTTCATCCAAAAAGGGAAACAACTGAGCTTCCGCTATGCGGTGAAGGGGTGTAGAGCTTATTTAGCTGTGCATGGGGGCTTTGCAGCGAATGTCAGCATGGGCAGCACAAGCACTTATCTGCGGGCAGGGATTGGCGGGCATGAAGGCAGAGCGCTTCTAGCGGGAGATGAACTGAAGCTGGGCAGTGCGAAGAAAGCAGCCCTGAACATCAACAATTGTTCTGTGTCTGGTGAGGTCACTCCTTTTATTCGGCCGAATTACGAAGACAACCCGGTTGTGGGCATTGTATGGGGCAAGGAAGCGGACCATTTTGCGAAATCGGTCAAAGCGAAGTTTCTGGCTCGAAGCTTCACGGTTACCCCGCAATCGGACCGGATGGGATATCGGCTGGAAGGAAAACCTCTTTCGTTGAAACGCGGTATCTCCCATGAAATGATTTCGGAAGCCGTTGTTCCAGGCACGATTCAGGTGCCACCGAGCGGTCAGCCCATTCTTTTGCTTTCTGACTGCCAGACAACAGGCGGCTATCCGCGCATTGCCCATGTCATTACGGCCCATCTGCCGCTAATCGCTCAAGTGAAGCCAGGGGGCAAACTGCGTTTCCGCGAGGTTAGCTTGAGGGAAGCCCAGGAGCAGCTTTTGCTGCAGGCTATGGATATGCGGTTGCTGGAAGCTGGCGTGCGTGCTGGGTTTAGGGATCGTGGATGAAGATTGATGGTCGGATGAGATGAGAAGTTCAAATGATATTTGATAAAAACAAAGTGAAGCATTGGAGTTATGAAAGGTGATGGAAAAGTGAGTGTGCTGAGTATAGATTTAAATTGTGATATGGGCGAAGCCTTCGGCGCTTATCGCCTCGGGCGCGACGAGGAGCTGCTGGACTTCGTCAGCTCCGCCAACATCGCCTGCGGATTCCACGCAGGCGATCCTGCCACCATGCGCAGCACCGTGCAGCTGTGCATGCGTAAAGGCGTGGCGATCGGGGCCCATCCGGGCCTCCCCGATCTGCAGGGCTTTGGCCGGCGGGAGATCGCCATCACGCCGGCCGAGGCTTACGAGCTGACGTTGTATCAGCTCGGGGCGCTGCAGGCGTTCGTCCACGCCGAAGGCGGGCGCCTGCAGCACGTCAAGCCGCATGGCGCGCTCTATCACATGGCGGCGAAGCGCCATGATCTCGCCGCGGCCATTGCGGCAGCGACGCTCAGCGTCAGCGCGGAGCTGACGCTGCTTGGACCGCCCGGCAGCGAGCTGCTGCGGGCGGGTGCCGCCGCGGGGCTGCGAACCGCGAGCGAAGCTTTCGCGGACCGCACCTACCGGCGGGACGGCACGCTGACGCCCCGGGATCAGCCCGGGGCGCTCCTGGAGAGCGCCGCGGATGCAGCGGCGCAAGTGGTACGCCTCGTCCGCGAGGGGAAGGTCCTCTCCCAGGAGGGAGAGGATCTGAGCATGCGCGCGGACACGATCTGTATCCACGGCGACGGTGCTCACGCCGTGGAGTTTGCGCGCGATATCCGCGCGCTGCTGAACAGCAGCGGCATCGCGGTGACGGCGCTGGGGCACTGATCTGTGACTCTAACGGACTGAGATGCCGCTATCTGCCACTTTTAGGATGAAAATTGGATCTAACGGACTCAGGTGCCGTTATTTACCTGAAAGTTACCGATATCCACCCTAAAATCAGCAGATAGCGGCTGTACAGTCCGTTACCCCTTGCTCAACCAGCAAAAACACTATAATAGCGGCAACCAGGTCCGTTAGCCTCTAGGGAAGCACACACCAGCCTAGGAAAGAATCCTTATAACGATTCTTTCACTTGAGAATGGGGTAGGATTATGAGTAAATAGAGAAGTAGCCGGCCAGCTAATAACTTCGGAAAGGAGTGATCAAGGTGATTACAACAAAAGCGGAGGTGATCTCTGCGTAAGCAGAGGTCATCGTTACAACCGGGGGCCCTCTGGGCTCCCGCATATTCTTAACTTACGAGTAGACAGCGAGAAGCTTTTTACATATAATGAGAATTGTGAACACGAAGTGAACACACAGGCAATACAGGAGAGACTTTGCTCTCCAACCCATGTAATACAATCCCAATATTAGGTGAAAGGAGTGTTTTTTAATGAACACAATGACAATGACAGTAGCGATGAGTGTTGCGGCCGCCGCAGAGGTAATCGTCTCCTAACTGAATATCATTCGTGGAATAACCGTTCACCTGAATTTGTATAATTGCATATACAACCGACAGGCACGATTATGGTCGTGTTTTTTTTATTCCATTTTGATAAGAATGGTATGAGGTTTAGGGGCGATGAGATTACTCTCTGCAAATCCGAACAAAGTTTAATCTTTGCGACAATTTGAGGAGGTTTTCATCCATGAGTTACAAGAACGGGAAGGACGTTCTTCCCCCTAACCTATTAAAACAATTACAAGAATATATCCAAGGTGAAATCGTATATATCCCTAAGAAAGAGCAGAAACGCGCTGGATGGGGAGAAAATAACGGAACACGCATTATTATCGAGCGTAGAAATCAAGAAATTTTCCGGTTGTACCAAACTGGCTCCACGGTGATGGAGTTAATCAAGGTCTTTCATCTATCGGAAGACAGCATCCGCAAAATTATTGTGAAAACGCGCGAGTTAACAGCTAATCAAGCATAGAAGCAGCATCCATTGTGGATGTTGCTTTTTTTCTTTGCCCGGCTCTACATGAAATTGTAAAAGGTTGGATGTTTTGAAAAGGGATCGGGGAGATGGCTAGCGAATTTAAAATGAACCTTATAAATTACATAATTCGACAGGAGGAGTTTTCATGATATCTGTATTTGTCTACGGCACACTGCTTGTTGGAGAGAGTAATCACTTCGTAGCAGCTCCTTTTGTGCAGTCCGTGCAATCGGGTACGATTTTTGGCCGTTTATTTGATGTTGGGCCTTATCCTGCGCTCTTGCTAACGGAAGGCAATGGGGAGCAGCATGTTGTTGGGGAATGGTTGGAAGTGACGGAAGAAGGCCTGCAAGCGATGGATGTCCTGGAAGGTTATTATGGTCCTGGAGCCTCCAATAATGAATATGACCGCGTCTGGATCCAAGATGTGAACGGGGAGCGTGAAGGTTGGGTTTATATCTATCCCTCCGTGGAAGGACTTAAAGAAATTAACGGCTCATCATGGAAAGAATATGATGCTTCGCGAATGAAATAATATTTTTTGACTTTATTCGACAAATTCCTATCTTGCCTTTGAGCATGATGCTATAATTAAAGTCATATTTTAATAGAGGTGACCTTTATGTCTGTATATAAAATATTGCTGGCTGACGACGAGCTTGCACTCCGCTTCCTGCTTACAGAAACGTTATCCGATGAAGGATATGAAATCACGGAGGTAGAGGACGGTCAGCAAGCCATTGAGCAGCTTCAGAAGGCATCGTTCGATCTGGTTATCCTTGATTATATGATGCCGGAGCGCACGGGTGTTGAAGTATGCGAGTGGCTTCGTCAGAGCGATAACGCGAACCGGGACCTGCCTGTTATTCTTTTAACAGCGAAAGCCTTGGACAAAGATAAAGAGAAGGCCAAAGCGGCAGGCGTCACCACTTATATTGTGAAACCGTTCAGCCCGCTTCAACTTCTAGATACGGTCGGACACTTATTGGAGAGTTGATTCGAAACCTATAGAGTATTAATTTTATTTGTAAAAAGGGTGATTGTCCGTCATGAATCATACGAATCTAGAGTCAAAGGGCTCCAGGTCAGAATCGGATAAAGATGCAAGAATTCTAAGACAAGGCAGAAAACTGTTCATTCGCGAGTTTGAAAAGCAGTTGAAAGAGCTTGAGACCCTGCTGGATGCCGTTCGTGTTAAGCCGGAAATCGAGGACTTGAATCGGTTCTATCGCATTATCCATACGTTGAAGGGCAGTGCGCCGATTTTTGGCTATGACAGGATTGGCCGGCTGGCGGAGGAATTGGTGCGCCTATGGGAATGGACGCAAACTATTGACACGGATCAGGCGTTGTCGTTGACATCGACGAACCCGGTTCAAGAAAACGCAGAGCGCAGTCTCGTGCTCCTTCGCGATATGAATATGGAATACGATATCTGCCTGACGGAGATCCAAATGGACGAGCAAAAGGATCCCACAGGAGGCTCTATGCTTCGAACCTTGAAAAGCCGTTTGCTGCTTGTCGATGATGACGAAGTGCTGCGTTCGTATTTGACCCGGCGTCTTCAGCTTGATGATTGTGTGGTCGATGAGGCTGCTGATGTGGAATCAGCTATGAAATTATTGCGTACACACACCTATGATCTCGTGACACTTGATCTTATGATGCATCCGCAATCAGGCTATGAGCTGTTTGAGTTTCTCAAAGAAGATCCGACATTGAAATGGCTGCCCCTCATTGTTCTATCAGGGCGCAATGATTTGAATGATAAAGTTCGCTGCTTCCATCTAGGGGCTGACGATTATGTGACCAAGCCCTTTCAGTATGAAGAATTAGCCGCCAGGATCTATGGTTTGCTCAAAAGGACGAAAAATTTCGAGCAGTTGGCCTTCCGTGATCCGCTTACCGGCGTGTTCAACCGGCGATATTTTGACCTTCAGATTGGCATGGAGCTGCAGCGGATTGAGCGGTATCCAGCTCCGATTTCGCTTGTTTTCATCGATATTGATTTTTTCAAAAGAATCAATGATACGTATGGACATCACGTAGGAGATTTGGTATTGCAAGGCTTGGCTCATCTCTTGCAAACTAATTTACGCTCAACGGATTTACTGGCGCGTTTTGGCGGTGAAGAGTTCGTAATTGCCCTGCCGAACACCTCTTTGGAACAGGCGTATTCCACGATTCAGAACATTCTGCACATCATTAGCTCGAATCCGGTTGCCCATTATGAGGGGAAACCTTTCTCCATCACGTTCTCTGCAGGAGTTGCCCAGTGGCGGGAAGGATTGTCCGTGGCGGATTGGGTGGCTAAGGCAGATGAAGCAATGTATCAAGCCAAACAGCAGGGCCGGAACCGCGTAATATGCGCTTCAGCAGAGAAAGAGAGCGATTCGAACAAATCGGCGTCGCCGCCTCTTCCTGAGAAGAAAAGTTTGCTAATCGTTGACGATGATCCAATCTTAAGAGCAATTCTGACTTCTCATTTGGAGCATCTGCCGATTGCCATCACACATGCTTCCGATGGTGAAGAGGCGCTCGGCTTGATGCAGGAAAAGACTTATCATGCGTGTATTCTGGATGGCATGATGCCTAGGCTGGACGGTTTTTCCTTGTTAGATCAAATTAAGAAGGATGAGCGCTCCGCGAATGCGAACATGAAGGTGCTTATGCTTTCCGGCAAGAAAAAGGAAGACGATATGCTCAAAGGCTATCAGATGGGCGCTGATGACTATATGACGAAACCTTTCTCACTCGTGGAGCTGGAAGTTCGTGTCAAAAAACTGATGAACTTTATCTAACAAGCAAGGGAGCAGGGCGTATGTCCGCTCTCTTTTATTATTTTCACCTCAAATAGGGGCTGACCATTTTGCGACAACACCACTTTCTGGTAGAGTGAAGGTAGAGGACGAGGTTAGTTAGAAAGGAGCGTGATCCCATGTCGGAGAAAGAAACGCTTGTACGTTTTGGCATCTCGATGCCGCAATCATTAATTGAGCAATATGATCGGCTCATTGCCATCCAGGGCTATAGCAACCGCTCTGAAGCGATCCGAGATCTCACACGCAAAGCGTTGTTGACCTCCAGCAGCATGCAGTTGGACGAAACGGTAGCCGGAACCATTGTGATGGTCTATGACCATCATATTAGCGATCTGCCCATTACGTTGATGGAACTGCAGCATGAGTATCACCATGCCATTATTTCCACGATGCATATTCATTTAAATCATCAGCAATGCTTGGAAATATTAGTTGTTAGGGGCAAGGTGGAGAAGCTTAGAGAATTGCAGCAGCGAATTCAAGTGCTTAAAGGTGTCGGATATGCCGAGTTATCTGTGACTCATGTGGATGAGCATGGATCCTCACACGAGCACCCGCATACGCATGGGTAGAATTCGAAGTTGCGCTCTTTTTTTGTTAAAATTAGGCATGGAGGTGCAAGATGTCTGATAAAAAATATTTTAGCTTGGAAGAAGCGAATGAAATGCTTCCGTTTGTTGATCAGGAGTTAAAGAAAATGCAACTGCTGAAGCGGGCTTTTGAGGAGAAATACACAGAGCTTCGCAGGAAGAAAAATGAGTTGGCTGAGAAACCCGGCACGGAAAAGGATCCCTTTTTTATGCAGGAAGCGGAGCTTGAATTTATGCAAATTGAAGCGCGCGGGCTGATCCAACATTTTCAGCAAACGGGTATCGAACTTAAGGATATAGAGACGGGTCTTGTGGATTTTCCCTCTACGATCGGGGGCCAGGAAGTTTTGCTTTGTTGGAAGCAAGGAGAGGACAAGATCCGTTATTACCACGGCAAAGAAGATGGTTTTGCCGGACGTAGACCAATAATGGATTAGAGGAATTTATCTATGTATAAACAGAAACAACATGTTCGTCGGTTTTGGTTCTTGCCCGCTGTATTATTGTGTATATTATCAATGATGCTCTTAAGTTCTTTCGTCGCCCCCCAAACTGCTTCTGCTCATGCATCGCTGGTACAGGCAATTCCGGAATCGGGCGCTAAGCTGGAAAGCTCTCCGCCCCAAATCGCAATTACCTTCAATGAACCTTTAGATGCAGGGCTCTTTTATATCAAGGTTTTTAATCATGACGGCGACGAAATGACCAGTAATAAAGCTTATTTGAACAAAGAGCAAACAGGTGTGCTCCTTGATCTGCCTAAGCTGACCGAGGGCGTTTATTTAATTAGCTATCATGTTATTTCGGCTGACGGCCACCCTGTTGGCGGAAGCTATCCTCTGACAATCGGCAATCCGCCGCAAGAAGATACGCTAGATCTTCCTTCCTCCCATGCCAATCACGAGCACGGTTCAGGTCCGCTTACGACGAAGGTACTCTTGCAGTATGCGTCTCGCGGGCTGTGGTATCTCATGGTGCTCGCTTTGACAGGATGGGTCATCTGGTTAAGGATGCTAGGTACGAATGGCGGAAATGAAACAAGAAAAACATTATCTTCATGGACGCTGAATTTGCAGCGTGCTCAACTTGTCGCCCTCCTGCTGCTCATTTTTACTCATATCGAGGATTTACTAGGCGGCGGCGGTGTGGAAGAAGTCGCGAAGCTTTTTAGTGCGACCAATATCGGAATATCCTGGCTGATTCTACTAGTCTTATCTTTCATCGGGTTCGTCCTTATCGGCAGGTGGGCGTGGTTAGACTGGATATGGCCATTAGGCTTGCTTGCGGCTAAAAGCTTTAGCGGCCATGCGGCTTCTTTTTCACCTGTATGGGCAACGATCGGGCTCGATTGGATTCATTTGGTGGGCGCAGCCATGTGGGTGGGAGGATTGGTACTTCTCTACGCGAAGTGGCGTCAGAAGAGCAGTGACATTGCCACGTACATGCGACAATTTTCAAATATGGCGCTGATTTCCATCATCGTGCTGACGATATCCGGTATTTTATCCGTATTCTTATTCCTGCCGAATTTGCATTATCTGTTATACGCCGGATGGGGGATCTTGCTGCTAGTGAAAGTTGGCGCAGTTATTCTAGTCGTGCTTACGGCATTTGTGATTCGTCTCATGATGCGCAAGAAGAAGGCTGCTCAGTCCTTCCTATGGGTAAGAGTGGATTTGACCCTAATGGTACTCATTGTGCTGTTGGTGGGAATTATCACCTATGTGGCGCCAATTCCGGCCAATGAGCCGCTGCAGTGGCATCAGATGGGAGATAAGGTCCACGTATCTGCGGATATCACACCCAAAATCCAAGGGACCAACTCATTTACAGCCAAAGTATTCCTTCCTGAAAATTCAGGGAAACCGAAACAGGTGCTGATGATTCTTCATTATTTGGACGACAAAGAGATCGCTCCGATAGCGGTGCCGATAGCGGCCTATGAGGATAAGGAACAAGAGGAGTCATACGGCTTTGCCAAGTTCAGTTATCGTACGGAGGGAGCCTATCTGCCATTCAGAGGGAACTGGGAATTGGAAATGCGTGTGATGGATACAGAGGATAATGAAACGGTTTACAAAAAAGAATTCATCGTCTACTAACACATTGGCCGAAAGTAGGTGCCGTCATGGCTTGGATTAACATGCTCGAAAGAGAACAATTGTCTGTTAAATTGGATGACAAGGATGAGGTGGCCTTGCTGGAGATCAACGACGGGGGTATATCACCTAACTATGTGACGGTTCGCCTAAGCGAAACCGAGATTGATGAACTGATTGAAGTGCTGCAGCGAATAAAACGAGCCATTCAATAGCTTGCTTGATATACGAAACAGCGGTATTCGTGTGATGACGAATACCGCTGTTTGTTGTTAAAACAAGCTCCAGTCAAACTCCTGCGAAAGCTTCCCCAGGAGGTGAACGCCAGCGGTGCTGTTGCCTTTGCGGTTGAGAGCAGGGCTGACAAGACCGATGCCGTAGCGTCCGGGCACCATCGTTAGAATACTGCCGGACACGCCGCTTTTAGCGGGAAGCCCTACGTTCATGGCGAACTCGCCTGAGGCATTATACATCCCGCAGGTAAACATGAACGTCTTGGCGATTTGTACGAACCGCCGCGGAATCAGGCGCTGCTTGCGAATCGGATCGACGCCGTTATGGGCGAGAACTAATGCCATTCTCGCTAAATCCGTGCAGTTCACTTGGATGGAACAGTGGTTGAAATAGACCCGCAGGACATCGTCAACCTCGCGGTCCAGAACGCCGTTATCTTTCAAGAAGTAAGCAAGCGAGCGATTTCGGTGGGCCGTGTCTGATTCCGATTTGAACACATCCTGATTAATGTCCAGCGCCGGATTGTCCGCAAGTTCCCGGAAAAACTGCAGAATTCGCTGTGTTTGTTCAGGTGGCGTGTCCCCTGCAATTAAGGACGAGATAGCGATAGCTCCGGCATTGATAAGCGGGTTAAAAGGTATACCGGGCTCTACCAGCTCGAGCTTCAGCATCGAGTTGAAATCGTCTCCCGTCGGCTCCATGCCGACCTTGGAGAACACGTACTCTTCGCCGTTATCCATGAGAGCCAGAATAAGGGTGAATACTTTGGAGATGCTTTGCAGCGTAAAATGATAGTCGGTATCACCGGCTACAACGGTATTCCCTTCTGCATCCATGATGCAGATCCCCAAGATATCAGCTGGAGCATTCGCTAGTTCAGGAATGTAGGAAGCAACATGGCCATCTTCGGTATGGACTTTGCTAGCTGTTACCCATGACGCCAAATGGTCATTAAGCTGCTTCCAAGTTGTTGTATGCTCGTCCAAGTTCATCTAGAAGTTAGTCCTTCCTATTGCTTATGCTTTCCATGCTTGTGGGTGGTTGTCGCTGATAAGATCTGTTGCGCTTGCGTTAGCAATGACTTGCTCTGGGTTCTTGCAGCCCGGAATAACGCTTGTGACGGCATCGTGCTTTAAGCACCATGCGAGCGCCCATTTGGCCATATCCATGCCTTCTGGCACTTCTTCTTTTTGAATGCGCTGCACTTCCTCCAGCTTTTGTCTGACGTTCTCCGCATCATGGCGATGACGGACATCGTTGTTGCCAAATACCGCACCAGGCTTGTACTTGCCGCTTAGATAACCGCTTGCCAAAGGCACGCGTGCCAGTACGCCAAGATCCTGATTCACACAGGAAGGGAAAACCAGCTCTTCCGGCGCTCGATCCAAACGATTATAGACCACTTGAATCGCTTTGGAATTTACCTTCGTAGAGGCTTCTGTCTGATGGATGTTGGCATTACTGCCGATGGAAGTTCCCAAATGTCTGATCTTCCCTGCTTGCACTTGTTTATCTAAGGTTGTCCATAAGTCATCGTTGTCGAATAAACTGTCTGGTCCTGAGTGAAATTGGTATAAATCTATGTAATCCGTTTGCAAAGCTTTGAGCGAAGCATCCAATTGTTTGATAACACTTTCCGAGTTGAATTCGTCAGTTCGTGTAAATAGATCATGGAAATGGTGACCGAATTTCGTGGCTACAACCCAATTCTCACGATTGCGTCTGGATAAATAATTGCCGATAAACGATTCGGAAAGATGATCCCCATAGCATTCCGCGGTATCGATTAGGTTAATGCCAAGATCAGCGGCTTGATCCAAGATAGCATCTGCTTCCGCTTGTGTGTACGTAAGTCCCCATTCTCCTCCGAATTGCCAGGTTCCCACACCAACGATAGAAACTTTTAAATCTGTTTTCCCAAGTCTGCGATATTTCATGGTAATCACTCTCCTTTTATAGTATCCAACCTCATTAAACGCTATTGCTGGAAGGTTGTCAAAAGATAAAAAGCCTCCGACCTTCCGAAGAAGGAGGGAGGCTGATTGATACATTAAGCAAGTTCGGCGGAAAGGTCTTTTTCAGCCTTTGGACTTGTCTTTTTCGCTTTAGGGCCAACTTTAATGTTGCCGATAAACAGGGTAAGAACCGCCCCTAGCAATACAAAGACTAGCCCGATTATGAATACTTGATGAAGGGAGGAGACAAGCGCATTTTTCAAAATAGGAAGCATGTGCTCTACAAATTCTTTTGGCATTTTCGCCAACGTTTCAGGACTTAAGAGAGAAGAATACAAGCCCTGCGGATTGGAGTGAATCATATCTGTCATTTGATTGGATAACTGGCTCGCTTCTGCAGGCAGCTGTTTAACAACAGGCGTTAAGTCCTGATCAAGCAAAACCGATGATTTGTGGTTCATGATAGCACCCAAAATTGTCATACCGAACGTACCGCCGATTTGACGGAAGAATTGGCTGGAAGACGTAACCACACCAAGCTCAGATTTCGGGAAGCTTTCTTGCAAAGCTAGGGTCAGAATCGGCATCACAAGCCCCATGCCAAGACCTAAGATCAGCATATAGGCAGATGCTATCAGTTTTGTCGTGTCTATCCCCATCGTGCTTAGGAAATAGAAGCCAACAGCCATGATAATCATCCCGGATAACAGTTGTTTGCGTACACCGATTTTATGAATAAATTGACCGGAAACTACGCTGGCCGCAATCATCGTAAGCATCAGAGGCATCATCACCGTACCGGACGCGGAGGCGCTGATCCCGACAATACCTTGCATGAAGAGAGGTACGAACATAATAGCACCGAACATACCAATAGCCATAAGGAAACCTACACCGTTAATGGTTGTAAAAGTTCTGTTTTTAAATAAACGAACAGGAAGAATTGGCTCTTGCGCTTTGCTTTCGATAATGACGAAGGAAACTAACGATACAATCGCTATGGCGAAAAGGCCAATGATTTGCCAAGATAACCAAGCATAATCTTTACCGCCGAATGTTAATGCTAGCAGCATGGAAACAACACCGATAATCATGGTGGCAATACCCGGAATGTCGAATTTCACTTTGCCGATTGCTTTATGCTTAGGCAGTGCAATTGCGATCAAGATAACAGCCAGGATACCAACGGGAAGATTGATGTAGAATACCCAGCGCCAATCTAAAGCATCAACGATCCAACCGCCGATTTGCGGACCGACAACGGAAGAAAGACCGAAAATCGCACCGAAAACACCTTGCCATTTGGCACGTTGTTTACCGGTAAACAGGTCCCCAATAATAATCATCGCCATCGGCATCATGATACCGCCGCCTATACCTTGCAAGCCGCGGAACAGGATGAGCTCCGTGATGTTCTGGGACATCCCGCATAACGCGGAAGCTCCGATGAAAATGATAAGTCCTGTCACATAAATCACGCGGCGGCCCATCAAGTCAGCCAATTTACCCGCGATAGGAACAACAACGGTTGAAGTCAGCATATAAGCTGTTGTCAGCCAAGCCATTAAACCAAGACCGCCTAATTCACCAACGATACGAGGCATGGCGGTTCCGACAATCGTACCGTCGAGAGCACCGAACAGCATGGCAATAATAAGTCCTGTCAGCAGGAGGCCACGATTTTTTAGCACAGGAGCCGCTGTTTCGGAAAGGTTGTCGTTAGGAATTGTTTTTTGTATAGTTTCCACTACAGTCCACTCCTTTTTTAATTAAATTAAATTTCAATAATAGGTGGTTAGCTTTTCAAAAGCACTTACGAGGACCCTGAGCTCTTCAGGCGGGAGCTTGGATAAGCCTCGGGCGATCACTTCTTTTTGAACGTTTTGAGCTGTGGTAAGAACCTCTTGGCCAAGCTCTGTGTTTTCTACGAGAACAATGCGCCGATCCGATTCATGATGCTTGCGAATGACATGCCCGCTTTGGACAAGGCGATCGATCATGACGGTAATCGCACTAGGTTTGACCCCCATTTTCTCAGCAAGAACGGTTTGCTTGGGAGTTCCCTCCTTGGCGATCATGAACAGCATAAATAACTGCGGCCCCGTTAACTCTGATTTCAATTCAGCGAATACGGCGCTATTAATTTTTCGATGGGCTGCTTCAAACGTTGTCCGGAAACGATTGGTATAAGCCATCAAGTCATCTTCCATAGAAACGCTCCTTCCGGTTCATTGCATGATCAAAATTTTAAACAATGAAATATTTATATAAATTAATGTTTAAACTGTTTAAATAAAATATACGCTTATTTGCTTTCCGAGTCAACTGGGAAAATGCATATATAAAGAGCGCGTACTTGCATATGAGCACTATCTTGCATATAATTACTGGTACATATACGTAAAATGCTTTGACGGAGAAGAGTACGCAGTGCTTCTTGACAGGGAGGGTAAGCCGTTGATTGAGAGCTGACCCCGAGAATCAGGCTGCAGAAGTTCGCTCCCGAGCAGTCCTTTGAACCGAGTTAAGCTTTATTGGCTTTCTTCTAAGTAGAGGGAACCGGACACATCGTCCGTTATCTGGAATGAAGTGAGATCATTTTTTGGCCTATTGGCCGGGAAATGGATCTAATTAGGGTGGTACCACGGCTTTTCGTCCCTTGCGAGGGAGCGGAAAGTCTTTTTTGTGTTTTCATTTTGGTTGATTCAAGGGCCTAATTCAGGAGGGATTGCAATGAAAGAGCGGTTAGAAGCTTTGAAGCAGGAAGCACTGCAAGAGCTAAGCGGCGTACAAAGCCAGCAGGAGCTGAACGATTTACGTATTAAATATTTAGGTAAAAAAGGTCCATTAACCGAGGTTCTTCGCGGAATGGGAGCGTTAAGCGCAGAAGAGAGACCGATCATTGGGCAAGTGGCGAACGATGTTCGTGCTGCGATTGAATCGGTGATCGAAGAGAAGCAAGCGGCATATCAGCAGCAGGAAACGGAAAACAGACTACGTGCTGAAATGATCGACGTTACGCTGCCGGGTCGTCCGTCTGAGCAAGGCGCCGTACACCCATTAAGCAAAGTAATTCAAGAAATTGAAGATATTTTCATCGGAATGGGCTATACGGTTGCAGAAGGACCGGAGGTTGAGCAGGACTATTACAATTTCGAAGCGCTGAACCTGCCCAAAGACCACCCGGCCCGCGATATGCAGGACTCCTTCTACATTACTGAAGAAATCTTGATGCGTACCCAAACTTCCCCTGTTCAAGTGAGAACGATGGAGAAACGTAAAGGCGAAGTTCCGATCAAAATCATTTGCCCGGGTAAAGTATACCGCCGCGACGACGACGATGCGACACATTCCCACATGTTTACGCAAATCGAAGGTCTGGTTATCGACCGCAACGTTCGGATGAGCGATTTGAAAGGTACTTTGCTGCAATTCGTGCAAGAAATGTATGGCAAAGAAACAAGAATTCGTTTGCGTCCCAGCTTCTTCCCATTCACAGAGCCGAGTGTCGAGGTTGATGTGAGCTGTGCAATGTGCGGAGGCGTTGGCTGCCGGACTTGTAAACAAACAGGTTGGTTAGAAATTCTCGGAGCGGGTATGGTGCATCCGCGCGTTCTTGAGATGGGCGGTTACGATCCTAAGGAGTATACAGGGTTCGCCTTCGGTATGGGCGTTGAGCGTATTGCTATGTTGAAATACGGAATCGAAGATATCCGTCATTTCTATACGAATGATCTGCGTTTCTTAAAACAATTCTTACATCTGTAAGCACTAGGAAAAGGAGGGGTTAAGCATGAATGTTTCATACCAATGGTTATCGGAATATGTAGATGTATCAGGTTTCACAGCTGAGGAATTAGCAGAAAAGTTAACCCGAAGCGGTATCGAAGTGGATATCGTGGAGGATCGAAATAAAGGCGTAACGAACGTAGTTGTCGGGTATGTGAAATCCCGTGAGAAGCATCCGGATGCGGATAAATTAAGCGTGTGTGTCATTGATGTCGGTCAAGGCGAAGATTTGCAAATCGTCTGCGGAGCCAAAAATATTGATGCAGGCCAAAAAGTGCCTGTCGCTATGATTGGAGCTGTTCTACCGGGAGGCCTGCAAATCAAACGCGCCAAATTGCGCGGTGTTGAATCCCAAGGGATGATTTGCTCTGCCAAAGAGCTTGGCTTGAACGATAAACTGCTGCCGAAAGAAATTCAGGAAGGTATTCTAGTGCTTCCGGCAGAAACGGAAGTCGGAAGCTCTGTTCTTGATGTTCTGGCGATCAATGACAAGGTGCTGGAGCTTGATCTGACGCCGAACCGTTCCGACTGCTTGAGCATGCTCGGAGCCGCTTATGAGATCGCAGCGATCCTTGGCCGCAGCGTTAAGCTGCCGGATGCGGAAGCGGCGCTGCAGCAAGCTGGATCAGCCGGTGTGAAAGCCGCTGACCGCATCAGCGTGAAGATCACAGCCACCGAGCAGTGCTCTCACTATGCGGCGCGCCTGATCGAAGGCGTGCGCGTAGGCACTTCTCCGCTGTGGATGCAAAACCGTTTGATGGCGGCCGGTATCCGCCCTATCAATAACATCGTTGACATCACGAACTTCGTGATGTTGGAGTATGGTCAGCCGCTGCATGCTTTTGATGCTGAACAGCTGAATAACGGCCACATCGATGTACGCCTTGCTGAGGCTGGCGAGAAGCTCGTTACGCTCGACGATGTAGAGCGTACCCTGGAGCCGCACATGCTGCTTGTTACGGACGGTACGAAGCCTGTAGCGATCGCTGGTGTTATGGGCGGCGCGAATTCCGAAGTGACGAATGATACGACTCGCATTTTACTGGAATCCGCAAAATTTGCAGGCTCATCTGTGCGCCGCACATCGCGCCAGCTAGGCCTTCGCTCTGAAGCGAGCCTTCGCTTCGAGAAAGAAGTGAACCCGGAAGCGGTGCTTCCGGCATTGAACCGCGCGGCTGCATTGATTGCTGAGTATGCAGGCGGCAAAGTCGCAGACGGCATCGTCGAAGCTGTCGCTGGCTCACACAAGCCCGTCAGCATCGAGCTTGCTGCTGACCGCGTGAACAACTATCTCGGCACGGCGCTTTCGCTTGACGAGATGGGCCAAATCATCGAGCGCCTGCACTTCACGTTCGAGCCGGCGGGAGAAGGCAAGCTGCTCGTGCACGTGCCGAGCCGCCGCGGAGACATCACACGGGATGTTGATTTGATCGAAGAAGTGGCACGCCTCTTCGGCTACGATAACATCCCGACGACCTTGATGACCGGCGTGACGACGCCAGGCTCCTTGTCCAAAGAACAGTCGATTCGTCGCATCGCGCGCAATCTCCTGACTCAAAGCGGGCTGCATGAAGTCATTACGTATTCCTTCACGCACCCGGATCAAACCGTTTCGCTGCCGGGTCTATACCCAGCTGCTAAGCCGATCTCCCTCGCAATGCCAATGAGCGAGGATCGCAGCCAACTGCGTACCAGCTTGCTGCCGCATTTGCTGGAAGTCGTGAGTTACAACCGTAACCGGACGATGGATGACGTAGCTATTTTCGAAGTAGGCAAAGCATTTATTACTGATGAGTCAGCACTCACTGCGCTGCCGCAAGAGAAGCTATTGCTTTCTATTGCCATGACGGGCAAACGCCGCGGGGCGCATTGGGCGCAGAAATCCGAGGCCGTTGATTTCTATGATATCAAAGGAATTTTTGATCGCCTGATCAGCTACCTGGGTGTCAAAGGGCTTACTTACACATCGGCTTCCCCGGATGGATTCCATCCAGGGCGTACGGCAGAGCTTTTGCTTGCTACTTCCGAAGGTTCGAAAGTAATTGGCCGAATGGGGCAACTACACCCAACTGTTCAACAGCAGCGTGATCTGGATGACACGTATGTGCTTGAAGTTGAGCTGGCTCCTATTCTTGAAGCTGCTGGCGATGCGATTGTGTATAAACTATTACCACGTTATCCGTCCGTTGGACGTGATATTGCAGTCGTTGTAAATGCTAGCGTACCGGTCGGTCTCATGGAGCAGTCCATTGCCGAAGTTGCCGGCGATTTGCTTGAGTCTATCCAGGTTTTTGATATCTACACAGGAGAGCGCCTTGGTGCAAATCGTAAGAGCGTAGCGATCGCTCTCGTGTACCGTCATGCGGAAAGAACCCTGTTGGATGAAGAGGTAACGGAGCTCCATGCCAAAGTGGTTCAAACCCTTGAACAGCAATATGAGGCAGAGTTAAGAAAATAGAGCAAGTTTCTCATAAGTTGCAGGAAAACAGGCTGGTCTTATCGAAATTAACGTCGATAAGGCCAGCCTTTTCATCTAAGGGGGAAATAATATGACTGCAGAAGATAAAACGAAAATAACCGTTGACATATATGGAAATCAATACAAGTTGAAAGCAGATACAAGCACGAATTACATGAAGCGTGTGGCGGAGTATGTAAATGACCAAATGTTTCGTATCGCCAAGGGCTATCCGCGGTTGGATTCACAAAGAATTGCCGTGCTCGCTGCTGTGAACATGGCGGATGAATGTTTCCGAATGAATGAAATTATGGAAGAGCTGAGCGCGGCGCAGAAAGAACAAGAGGCTACCAAAGCTGCCTATGAGAAAGTGAACGTTACATACAATCAGTTGAAGCACGATTATGATAAACAACAAACGTTTCTGAATGAACAAAAAGGGAAGTTAGACCAAGCTCAAGCGCAAAAGGAACAGCTCCAGCAGGAAGTGCAGAAGGGCAAACAAGAGCAGGAGTTAGTCAAGCAGCAATTGCTACAGCAGCAAGCGCAAGTGAAGCAGCAGCAGGAGCAAGCGAAGCAACAGCAAGATCAAGCCAAGCAACAGCAAGACCACGCCAAACAGCAGCAAGATCAGGCTAAACAGGCTCATGAACAAACCAAACAACAGCTTGAACAAGAAAAAAAGCAAGTTGCCCAAACGCGGCAGCTGCTTGACCAGGAAAAACAGCAGCATCTACAAGCGAAAAAACAAATTGAACAAGGCAAACAACAACAGGAGCAGCTGAGACAGCAATTGCAGCAGGTTAGAAAGGAACAGGATCAAGCTAAACAGATTCACGAACAAATCAAACAGCAGCTGGAGCAGGAGAAAAAACAACGAACGCAAGATCAGCAGCTGCTTGAACAGGAAAAACAGCAGCATTTGCAAGTCGTCAAGCAGCTAGAACAAGGCAAACAAGAACAAGAGCAAGAGCATGATCAGCTAATCCAGCAATTGCAGCAAGTTAAAGAGGAGCAAGTTAAAGCGAAGCAGCTTAACGAGCAAAACACGCAACGACTCACAGAGCAATTGGAACAAGAGAAAAAACAGGTTACGGAAGCGCAGCAGTTGCTTGAACAGGAAAAGCAGCAGCTCTTAGATCTACAACAGCAGCTCAAACAAAATAAACAAGCACAAGAACAAATGGAACAACAATTACAGCAAGCTGGCCAGCAGCATGAGGAAGCCACTGCTATTCAAGAGCAACTCAAACAACAGCTTGAACAAGAGCAACAGCAGCACTTACAAGCCAAAAAGCAAATCGAACAAGGGAAACAACAGATCGAACAAGGTAAAGAACAACAAGAGCTGCTGAAACAGCAACTGCAGCAAGCCAAACAGCAGCAATTGGAAATGCAACAACAACTGGAACAAAATAAGCAAATTCAAGAGCAATTGAAGCAACAATTACAACAATCCAGTCAGCAGAATGAAAAAGTCACTCTTATTCAAGAGCAAATCAAACAACAGCTGGAACAAGAGAACCAACAATACTTGCTAGCCAAACAGCAAATCGAACAAGGCAAGCAAGAACAAGAGCAGCTGAAGGAGCAATTACAGCAGATTCAGCACGAGAAATTACAATTGCAGCAAGAGCTGGAAGAAGAGAAGAGTCAGACTACGAAAGTAGAGCAAAAATTTGAGCAAGAAAAGGAAGGGCTTGTTCAACAATACATGCAAGAAAAAGCTGACTTTGTAGCAGATTTCCAAAACCAACAAACCAACATCGTACAACAGTATGAAGGCCAGAAATCTACAATTATTCAGCATTACCAGGCTCAAATTAAAACGATCATTCAACAGCAACAGCAAGAAAGAGCGTTGTTGAACACTTATTTGGAAGAAGAAAAAGAACGCCTTCAAGAACAATACAACAATGACAAAGAAGTAATGCTGAATCAGAGTTTAAATGACGATGCCTTGGAAAAGGAATTACAACAGATTAAAAAAGAATACAGTGAACTGCGCGAGGAATACGCTAAGCTGCAAACTGAGTATAACGAATGGATTGAATTAGCTGAAACAGACAGCCCGGCCAGGTAATCCGGAAGATGCTGAACAAATTGGATTATTTTTTATTGGCTATCGTTGCTTTGGGATTGCTGATTGGTTACTTTAGAGGGTTTATTGCGCAAATTGTATCCATCTCCGGGTTTGTGCTCGCTTATTTAGTGGCCTTTTATTTCTACAAGGATTTTGCACCGGTGCTTCGAAATGCGATCTCACTGCCTACGTATCAAAATTATCAGAAATACGAATTTATCGTGAAAGGCCTCAATCTAGACACCTATATCTCGAATGCAATCGCCTTTGCCATCTTGTTTTTTGGTGTGAAGTTCGCATTGGTCTTCATCGGACGAGCATTAAACATTTTAGCTAAAACGCCGGGATTGAATGTCATTAATCGTTGGAGCGGGGCGTTGCTCGGCTTAGCTGAAGCCCTTTTAATCGTCATTATCGCCGTGAACGTCATCACGATCATTCCATCGGATGGACTTCAGAAGATGCTTTCGAGCTCAGCCGTAGCCCCTTACCTGATTAATGAATTGCCCGATATTGCCGGTAAATTGCAAGAACTTTGGAAGCAAGGAATCCCCATATGAAAGCTGCCGATTTCTATTTTTTATAGAAAAAGGCGGCTTTTTATTATTTCCGAAACAATAAAAAAGCCTTACCGCGTTTGCCGCGACAAGACCTTTTGAACAAGTAATTATTCAACAATCAATGTTGTTTTCATATTGGCATGGCCGCTTCCGCACATGATGGAGCATGTAATCGGAAATGAACCCGTTTTATCTGGTGTAAAAGTAAAAGTTTTGTTGCTGTTATCCAATTTAACGTTGAATTCTTTGATCGAAGCACCGTGAATACCTTGCGAGTTATCAAGCGTAATCGTGACAGGCTCGCCTTTTTTTACGCGATATTCCGTCTGATCAAATTTGAAGTTCGTTGCTTTCAAAGTTACGTTCTGACCACCGGCCGCTTGTGTAGTTGCAGCAGGAGAAGTCGTATCTGCCGGCTTGGACGCTTTGCTTCCACAAGCAGTGATTGCGATAACTATAGCAACTCCCATTAAAAGAACGAGTAGTTTTTTCATAAATACCCTCCGACGATAAAATGTATTTGTTTTCCTTTCAATTGTACATCACCGATATGGAAAAAACAGTGACAAACTAGTGAAAGCGTTCGGATGGGTTCGAATAAAAGGAAAAGATCGGCCCGGCGAGTGGTACGCAGCAGACCGATCTTTTTTGGGCTTTATCATGGCTATCAGGACTACAAACTGATACAGTTATCGACGATCTTCTCTTCCTGTGATCCCTTGCTCGAAGGGGGTTTTCACAGGAATGAACAAGTCGATGATCCCAATGACTAAAGCGGCTAAAATCGCACCTATGATGCTCGTTGAAACATTACTCACGACGAACTGGGCGGCCCAGATGACCAGCGCGCTCACCAGAAAGCCTACGATTCCTCTGCCAAAAGGAGTGATTTGCTTACCAAAAATTCCTTCAATGATCCATGCCGCAATGGCAATGACCAAGGCAAGGAAAAACGCGCTCCAGAATCCCCCGACCTGAAATCCTGGCACTAACCAACTTACAAACATTAATACCAAAGCAGATACAATAAACCTAACCAGATGTCCTAGAAGATGCATTCAAGAACCTCCTTTTTTCTACGATGAGACAACGTGCTCTCATGGTCAGAAAAGATGTTTTTGTTGAATTTTGCTTGGTGTGTTTGACATTTACTTCGATTCCTTGGCAGAAGGAATAGGTGCACAAATTAGTGTATCCAACTTTTGAACAGATTATGGCAGGCAGCATCTTCCATATAACAATTGTCTCCGTAGCTAATCATACGCAAAATGGTTTATAATATAGGATAGAAATGAGGTTGGGACAGTTGAATCAGAAAATTATTAAAACATTGGAATATGCGAAAATTTTACATAAACTAGCTCATCACGCAGCTACTTCTCTCGGGAAGGACGCTGTCCAGCATCTTGAACCGATCGGGGATTTTGAACTCGTTAAGCTGCGGCTGCAAGCAACCGATGAAGCGGTAAATGTAGAACGCCTGAAAGGCAACGCCCCGTTTGGCGGGATACGGGATATTCGTTCTTCCTTGCACCGCGCCAGAATTGGCGGGATGCTGAATCCAGCCGAATTGCTGGACATATCGACGACGATGTTTGGTACCCGCAGGTTGAAGCGATTTATACTGGCTGTTCATGAGGAGTATTCAATTCCGATGCTCAAGGGGCAGGTTGAATTACTGACTGAGAATAAATCGTTGGAAGATAAAATTAATAGCTGCATTGATGAGAATGCCGTTGTTGTCGATAGCGCAAGCGTTGAATTAGGCCGTGTGCGCAGTGAACTGCGTACAGGCGAGAGCAGAGTGCGTGAACGCTTGGAGCAAATGCTCCGCAATTCGTCGGTACAAAAGATGCTGCAGGATGTGTTGATCACGATCCGAAACGATCGTTACGTGATTCCGGTCAAATCCGAATATCGTTCTAACTTCGGCGGGATGGTACATGATCAATCGGCTTCGGGAGCGACTCTATACATTGAACCTGACGCTATTGTGCAACTGAACAATAAGATTCGCGAGCTTAAGTTCAAGGAAGAAACGGAAATCGAGAAGATTTTGCGCGCCTTAACTGCGCTTGTCGCTGAACAAGTTGATGTGCTTGTTTATGATGTGGATCAATTGGCTGAGCTCGATTTTACATTTGCCAAAGCAGGTCTGGCCAGAGAACTAAAAGCTACGATGCCAAGGTTGAATGACCGCGGCTTTATCAAAATCAAGCGCGGGCGTCATCCGCTAATCGCGGCAGATCTCGTTGTTCCGCTTGATTTGGAGTTAGGGAATGATTTTACGCAAATTATTGTGACCGGACCGAATACAGGGGGAAAAACAGTCTCTCTCAAAACGGTTGGGTTATTAAGTTTGATGGCGATGTCAGGTTTGTTTGTACCTGCGGAAGAAGGCACTCAGTTATGTGTATTCGATGCGATTTATGCCGATATTGGGGATGAACAGAGCATCGAACAGAATTTAAGTACATTTTCTAGCCATATGACAAATATCATCACCATTTTGCGGGATATGACGCCTAAAAGCTTGGTCCTACTGGATGAGCTTGGAGCAGGCACAGATCCAGCAGAAGGCTCTGCGCTAGCGATTTCAATCCTTGATTATATCCACCAAATAGGCTGCCGAATCATTGCAACGACTCACTACTCGGAGCTTAAGGCTTACGCGTACCAAACGCGCGGCACGATAAACGCGAGCATGGAATTTGATATCCAAACGTTAAGCCCGACTTATCGGTTGCTTGTAGGGGTTCCAGGGCGAAGCAACGCGTTTGCCATTGCAGAACGCTTGGGCTTGTCGCGCCGAATTATTGAGCATGCGCGCACCCAGGTCGGCGAAGAGGAGAAACGCGTAGAGTCGATGATCGCGTCTCTCGAAGAGAATCGCTTAATCGCAGAAGCGGAGCGCGAGAGCGCCGAGAGGCTGCGGCGCGAGGCGGAAGAGATGCGCCGGACGTTGGAGGCGCAGCAGCTCAAATTCGACGAGCAGCGCGACAAGCTGCTCGAGAAAGCCGAACGCGACGCGCGTGAGGCTGTCGCCAAGGCGCGCCGCGAGGCGGACGAAGTGATCGCTGACCTGCGGCGCATGGCGCAAGAAGAAGCCGGCGGGGTCAAGGACCACCGGCTGGTTGAAGCGAAGCGCCGCCTCGATCAGGCGGCGCCAGAACTGCGCGAGAAGCAGGTTCGCGCAGCGAAGAAGCGGCCTGAGAGAATCGAGGCCGGGGATGAAGTGCGTGTCGTGAGCCTGGGTCAGAAGGGTCACGTGGTCGAAATCGTTAGCCCGACGGAAGCGACTGTGCAGCTGGGGATTATGAAATTGAAGGTTGAGATAGCCAACCTCGAGAAAATCGGCAGTACGGCTCAGAAGAAGCCGGCTCATCAGGTGGCGACCACCGTCAAACGAACAAGGGATGACAGCATTCGTATGGAGTTGGATATGCGCGGGCTGAACATGGAGGAAGCGTTGATTGAGGCAGATCGCTTCCTGGATGAATCGTTCCTTGGCAATCTGGGGCAAGTGTACCTGATTCACGGCAAAGGAACAGGCGTGCTCCGCACAGGCATGCAGGAGTATCTGCGCCGTCACAAACACGTGAAAAGTTACCGTATGGGGAACTACAATGAAGGCGGAGCCGGAGTGACCGTTGTGGAATTGAAATAACTTTTAAAAATATTTTCAACTTTTTGAAACTCATTGTTTGGGACTGCGTATTTAATGTGTGTAAGCACCGGTGATTAGAAATCAAAACGCATTACCAATTATAAAATAAATAAGGATTAACCTTAGGAGGAATTCAAAATGGGTATTTTTAAAAGATTGCGTGATATGACGATGGCTTCGGTTAATGATTTGCTGGACAAAGCAGAAGACCCAGTTAAGATGTTAAATCAGTTTTTACGTGACATGGAAGAAGACATTTTGGAAGCAGAATCTGCTGTTGCTAAGCAAATCGCGATCGAGAAGAAATTCAAGCTTCAATTCGAAGAAGCAGAAGAAATGGTTACCAAACGTACAGAGCAAGCGATGAAAGCTCTTGAAGCCGGCAACGAAGACTTGGCCCGCCGCGCGCTCGAAGACAAGAAAGAGCAGCAAGTTCGTTTCGACGAGTTGAAACGTCAATATGATCTTGCCAAAACCAATGCGGATCAGCTTCGCAGCCAGTTGACGGAGATGAAAGACGAGTTCAACAAAATGAAAAACAAAAAAGATTTGTTGATTGCCCGTGCTGAAACAGCCAAAGCGCAAAAACAAATCAATCAAGCGATGTCCGGATTCGGTACAGACAACGCAGCCAAAGGCTTTGACCGCATGAGCGAGAAAGTCCTTCAAATGGAAGCTGAAGCGCAAGCAAGCGGCGAGATTCGTTCCAAAAACCGCAGCCTGGATGATGAGCTCGAAGGACTTGGCGCCAGCAAAAGTGGCATCGATGATGAATTGGCCGCTATGAAAGCAAAGCTTGCTGAAAAAAAACAATCTTAATGATATACTAATAGTACCTGCGAGAGACTGAGCCAAACTCAGTCTCTTCTACCGTATATAGGGATTTTTAAATCAACGTTTAAACTCTCTACGTGGAAGGAAGGCAGGAGACGATATGAATGAAGAGGTGGATGTGTTGCTGAGTAATCCGTATTTATCGACGCTTGCATTTTTTGCAGTAGCTGTCATCGCGCTTGTGGTATTTTTAACAATTTTCGAAATGGTCACGAAGTATGATGACTGGGCAGAGATCAAAAAGGGCAATCTCTCTGTGGCAATGGCGACAGGCGGGAAAATTTTTGGGATTTGTAACTTGTTCCGGTTTTCCATTTTGAATAATGACACGATGATTCACTCTCTCATTTGGGCAGGCTACGGATTCTTACTGTTGCTGGCAGCCTACTTCATTTTTGAGTTCTTAACGCCTTATTTTAAAATTGATGAAGAAATCAAAAAAGATAACCGCGCTGTAGGGTTCTTGTCTTTGACGCTATCTGTCTCCCTATCTTACGTAGTAGGCGCATGCGTAACCTAGAATCATACATAGTCTTGGAGGCTTGAACATGAAATACCTGTGGGGCACCTTGTTTGCTATCGCATTTGTGTTTATGGCGGCAGGGATTTATTATTTAATGAAATTTGCTTGAGTGCAATAGATGGAGGATTACGTCATGAGTGCGAATGAAGAAGTTGTTTGTCCTTGGTGTCAGACAGAGATTGTTTGGGATCCTGAGATTGGACCGGAGGATGAATGTCCGCATTGTTTTAACGAGTTGAAGGATTATCGCAGTATTGATTTGAAAGTGAAATTAACGGGTCAACCGCTTCGTTTTCAAGATCAGGAGTTTCCTGATGCGGATGAGGATTTGTCATTGGCATGGGATGACTCAGATGAGCCGCTTGATAAATATGGGGAAAAGGTACAGCATATCACAGACGAGCAGGAAGAAGCGCCGGAGTGCTCAAACTGTCATGAACTGCTTCTGCTGGCAGGGAATGAAGTTGTAAACGAAACTTCCTTCACGCCAACCATTCCAAAAACGCTCGGCAGCGCGTTCCTGACGGCTCCGTTCACGATGAATGTGTATGTGTGCCCGTCCTGTTTTAAAGTTGAAAAAGTGTTGTCCGATACAGATCGACTATTGATGGTTGAACGCATTAAATCGGAGTAAAAAGGAAACCGAGTCCTCGTGGATTCGGTTTTTTTATATGGAATACCTCATATTTTCACCCGAATGGGGAAGTTTAACTAGAACTATTTCGTTTCCGCGGGGAAAGGTGAGGAATTATTTATGCACAATGATCAGAGTATGCAGCGAATGCATCCAGGTAAAGGGAAAGAACGACAGAAGGGCAACTATTTCGAAGAGCGCGATCAACAACCTACTGAGCATAACAACTCGGCCAAAAAAGGGCGATTAGATTCACAGGCGATTCTTCTGATTATCGTTCATACGCTATTTGGGAGCGCAAACGCGCTGTCGGGAACTTTTGTAGGCGTCTATTTGTGGAAAGCCAAAAATGACTACACGCTAATTGGTTGGTTCACGTTAGCGACTCATTTGACGATGGCCATCACCTTCTGGTTAGCAGGAAAATGGGTGAAGGAACATAATAAAATGAACTGCTTACGCATCGGCGTAGCTATTTCTGCCGTATTTTATATGCTGGTTCTGTGGCTGGGAGCGAACAGCTTTCAATATTTTGTATGGCTGGGCATCGTGCAAGGAATTTCTGCAGGGCTGTTCTGGGTTGCCTTTAACGTTGTTTATTTCGAAGTAACGGACCCTGACAATCGAGATCGGTTTAACGGATCGGTGGGCTTGCTCGGAGCTGGAGCGGGCATCATTGCGCCATGGATATCAGGTTTATTGATTGTGAATTTGGGCGATATCAAAGGGTATCGATTAATCTTTTCCATTTCACTTGGCATCTTTCTGCTTGGCGTAGTGATTAGCTTTTTTCTGAAAAAGAGAAAAGTACAAGGTGCTTATGAATGGATGTTTCCTATTCGAAGCCTTAGAAAAGCGGAAACGCCTTGGAAGCGTGTCAGTTTAGCGTTGGTTTTTCAGGGGGTTAGAGAAGGCGTCTTCGGTTTCATGATCGCTCTGCTTGTTTATATTTCCACATCAAGTGAAGCGAGTCTGGGGAATTTTGTGCTGATTACGTCGGCAGTTTCTTTAGTTAGCTTCTGGGCGGCAGGCCGGTTTATAAAGCCGAGGTTCCGGAAGGTCAGCATGTTTATCGGTGCAGCTATGGTGGTAGCGATCATTCTTCCTTTTTTCTGGAAAATGGGTTACAGCACTTTACTTCTCTTCGGACTGGGGTCGGCGCTTTTCTTTCCTATGTACTCCGTACCGATGGTATCTGCTGTATTTGATTTGATTGGTTCAACGGAAGAAAGCGCCAGGCAAAGAGAGGAGTATATCGTGCTTCGTGAGCTTGCTTTAAATGTTGGAAGGGTCTCCGGGGTGCTGCTGTTTATTTGTGTAATTTCGTGGAGCAAGGCGCCACTTGTCATTAATGTGCTTTTATTAATCATCGGCAGTTCTCCGCTTTTTAGCTGGTATTTTATGAAAAAGCAGTTATCTGTAATTAAAACTTGACATCTCTGGGGCTTCCCGATAAAAATGTGGATAGTGTTGGTTAATGGGAAGAGGAGGGGGCAACCCTTGACACATAAAAAAATGGTGAACAGCATCACAGAGCTGATTGGTGATACACCGGCTGTCCGAATTCAACGGTTGGTGGAGCCTGGCGATGCAGAGTTGTATGTCAAACTTGAATATTTTAATCCAAGCGGCAGTGTAAAGGATCGGGCGGCTTTTAATTTAATCGAGCAGGCCGAGAAAAATGGGCTGCTTAGCCCGGGCGCCACGATCATCGAACCGACGAGCGGCAATACAGGTATTGGCCTCGCGATGAATGCAGCAGCCAAAGGATACAAAGCCATTCTCATCATGCCGGATAATATGTCGAAGGAACGGATTAACCTGCTCAAGGCCTATGGCGCAGAGGTCGTCCTGACTCCTGCTGCGCTGCGGATGCCAGGAGCTATCGCCAAAGCACAGGAGCTGAGGGATCAAATCCCGAACAGCTACATCCCTCAGCAGTTTGAGAATCCGGCGAATCCGAGCATTCACCGGGTTACGACCGCCCCGGAGATTTTGGAGCAGATGGAAGGGCGTCTGGATGCTTTCGTTGCAACTTCAGGCACGGGAGGAACTATTACCGGAACGGGCGAGGTGCTTCGCGAGAAGCTGCCGGACATCCAGATTTATGTCGTGGAGCCCAAGGGATCTCCTGTTTTATCCGGAGGAAGCCCAGGACCTCATAAGCTGGTTGGCACGAGCCCTGGCTTTGTACCGTCTATTTTGAATACGAGTATTTATGATCAGATTGTACAAGTGACAGATGAGGACGCAATCGGTACGATGAAAGACTTGGCTAGTAAAGAAGGCATTCTCGTAGGACCATCCGCCGGTGCTTCGGTTTGGACGGGACTGCAGGTCGCCCGTAAGCTTGGAGCGGGGAAAAGGGTGCTTTGTATTGCGCCGGATACCGGTGAACGATATTTAAGTATGGATCTATTTTGATTAAAAGATAGGCGATGAGTACGGCTGCTGGACTAAAATGTCCGGAAGTCGTATTTTTTTTGTAAATCGCGAAAAAATATTGAATAAAAATTCATGATTAGGTATAATTATAGAAGTAATAAAGCGATCGCAGAGAGGTGGATTTACCTTGAAATTAGCTTATATTAATGGACATCCCGAAAGTGATCAACTTCATGATTTTATACAGTCTTATACAAATGAATGCATAACAACCGGTACTCAGAACCATGTGAACTGGAATCAGTTGGAGTCTCAGAATGTGATTTCTGTGTATGACGAAAATACGCTTGTCGGGATCGGCTGTATGGCTGGGGAACCGAGTATCCATGTGCGGCCTACGTATGAACACCGTGAAATTGAACATACCGTTGCTAAATTGCTGAAAGCTGGCATTTAAACGGGTTGTATAAATAATAAGCTGCCTGGATCAGGCGGCTTTTTGTTATTCTCATGCAGGAAAATTCATTTATACACAAATTATCTGAAAATTTGATGAGCGGAGTAATTGAATTAGGACAGCAATTCATTGTAAGATTAAAGGATGAATGAATACGATCACAGAAAGGTTGGTTAACCATGGATGCTTTGAAGCTTAAAATTCTCGAATTACTGAAAGAAGACGCCCGCCGGAGTGCGGAACTCATCGCCACAATGTTAGGAACGGCGGAGGACGAGGTGGCGCGAGCGATAAGCGAGATGGAAGCGGATAAGGTCATCGTCAAGTACGCGACAGTTGTTAACTGGAGCAAGGTAGATGACGAAAAGGTTACCGCCCTGATTGAAGTGCAAATTACGCCTGAACGCGGACGCGGGTTCGACGCTATTGCGGAACGGATCTATTTATATCCAGAGGTCAAATCTGTTTATCTCATGTCTGGCGCTTATGATTTACTCGTAGAGGTTGAAGGCCATTCGCTTAAACAAGTTGCTTCTTTTGTTTCTAACAAGCTATCGCCAATTGATCGCGTGCTTTCAACCAAAACGAATTTTATCTTGAAAAAATACAAACAAGACGGCATCATTTTCGAGGATCAGGCTGATGATCATCGGATGCTTGTCTCTCCGTAAGGAAGAGGTAAAGCCATGATCAAAAATGAGACAATCGTAGAGCCGAACAAAGTGAAATCGATGCAGGGCTACCTTGCTCCTGCCGTACGTGAAATGAAGCCTTCAGGTATTCGGAAGTTTTTTGATCTAGTAAGCAACAGCAAGGATGATATTATTTCCCTTGGTGTGGGGGAGCCGGATTTCTCAACCCCTTGGCACGTTCGTGAAGCAGCCGTTTACTCTTTGGAACGCGGCAGAACGAAATATACGCCAAACTCAGGAATTCCTGAGCTTCGCGAAGCGATTGCGGATTATTTGTACACATCCTTTAAAGTGAAATATGAGCCGTCGAATGAAGTCCTTGTGACCGTCGGAGGCAGTGAGGCCATTGATTTGGCACTGCGCGCTTTGATTACGCCGGGGGATGAGATTCTGATTCCAGAACCTTGCTACATCTCTTATTCGCCTATTACGAGTATTAGCGGCGGCGTTCCTGTCGGAATCGAAACATTCGCGAAGGATCAATTCAAGCTGACTGAGAAGGCGCTTCGTGATGCCATTACGCCACGCTCCAAGATTTTAATTCTATGTTATCCAAGCAATCCTACTGGCGGCATTATGACTTATGAGGACTGGCTGCCAATTGCCAAAGTCGTGGAAGAGAACGATCTTATTGTGATTTCGGATGAAATTTATGCGGAATTGACCTATGGGCAGAAGCATGTAAGTTTTGCAGCTGTTCCAGGCATGAAGGATCGGACGATTCTAGTCAGCGGCTTCTCCAAGGCTTTTGCGATGACTGGCTGGAGAATGGGATATGCATGCGGTCACCGAGAGTTGATCTCCGCTATGACCAAAATTCACCAGTATACGGTGATGTGCGCACCTGTGATGGGTCAAGTAGCTGCACATGAGGCTTTGACGAATGGTTTGGAAGAGAAAGACCGTATGATAGAGTCGTACAATCAACGCAGGCGCCTGGTCGTCAAAGGGTTCCGCGATATTGGACTGGAGTGTCACGAACCGCAGGGTGCTTTCTATGCGTTCCCAAGCGTTGTTGCCACAGGACTTACTTCAGACGAATTTGCCCAGCGGCTTTTATTCGAAGCTAAGGTTGCTGCTGTACCAGGAGATGTGTTCGGTTTAGGTGGGGAAGGTTTCTTACGCTGCTCTTATGCCTATAGTGTATCTCAACTGAATGAAGCTTTAGAGAGAATTGGAAAATTTCTAAGAAATTTGTGATTCAATCTGAAAAATCTATGTTAATTATTCATGAAAACTGGTATTCTTGTAGTAAGGAGGGATGAGCATGGCTTTCATGGAATACCAACTATCAACCTATCGAAAACATCTGCAAATTAATGAACAAGATTTCGAACAACGTTGGTTGACTAAGCGTGCTAAGAAACGTAACTCCCTAAACTTATTAGAAGAAGAGATTCATTCTCTGCGACGCAGGTTAGAACAGATGGTTCTGGACGGAGAGGAAATGACATCCGAATCTGTCGTAGAACTCAGTACGATACTTGATCTCAAAATAAATGAATATATGAATAATTGGAAGAAAAGTCGGTGAAAGCCGACTTTTCTCGCGACTATCGATATATTTAGATTCGTATACGGAGGTACTCTTACATCATGAAATTGAAATTTCTAATGGTCATGCTAGTGTCAGCGCTTATGGTGATAGTTGCGGGTTGTGGAGGACCAAAGCCGGATGTTTCTATCTTTGTCATGGGTCAAAATGGATTTCCAAGTGATGCAGGTGAGAAGCTAGAGGCATCTTTAAAATCGAAGATCGGCGAAACTCCTACCGTTAAGCTGAATACCTCTCCCATTTTCTCCATGGAAAAAATGATCGTTGAATTGGCGGCAGGCGGAAACGGCATCTTTATCCTGGCGGATGACCAATTTAAAACATTAAGCAATCAAGCAGGCTTCGTATCTTTGGATGAGACGATTAACCCTTCGGATTATCCGGACGGTGTTATCGAAATTGCGGAAGAGGGCAAGCCCGCCGAAAAGCATCTGTATGGAATTCCGCTCTCAGGCAACAAGTGGATGAAGGAGCAAGGCTTTGAAGGAAAAGGACTTATTGCTTTCATTCCTGTCAATGCCCCGAAAATGGAGGAAGCTAAGCAAGTACTCAAGGTTATTGCACAAAAGTAGCAAGAAGTCTATAATCGACAATTAGATTGATAGTCAAATATGCAGCCATTGGTGCCGGCAACGAATTCACTTATGAATTTCATTGCCGCTTAAAAGGGAAGCCGGTTGAAGTCCGGCGCGGTCCCGCCACTGTAATCCGGAAGAGAAGTATTGCCGGGGAGCCAGGATACCTGCCATGGTGCCGTTACGACATCCTTCGAGGAAAAGGATCGCTTTAAATCAGGAAGCAACGGATTCGTTGCTGAGCACCGCGATTTATCGTCCCCTTTGTTCCTTAGGAACAGAGGGGTTTTTTATTTGGGAATTATCGAAATCACAGGTTTCAGAGAGAGGGGTTACACCATGCAAGTGAAAAAGAACGGGATCAAGAGGACGCTCCTCTTATCGGTTGCTTTAGCGACAGCGGTTAGCTTAGCGGCTTGTGGTAAGCAAGAAGCGGAAATTACGAGTCCATCTAAGCTTGGCGGAGAGACAACGACGGCGCCTACTCCTGCTGCAACAGTAGCTGCGACATCCAAAAAGACGGCGTATCCGCTGAAAATTAAAGATGCAACGGGGAAAGAATTCACTTTTGACAAGGCGCCGGAGCGGATCGCATCGGTTTCTCCTGCAGAAACGGAAGCACTTTTTGCACTTGGATTGGATGATAAGATTGTCGGCGTTTCCGATTTCGATGATTATCCGGAAGCTGCGAAGTCCAAGCCCAAATTGGGAAGTATCACGAAGCCTAACCAGGAAGCTTTGATTGCGACTAATGCGAATATTGTCTTTACAGGTGTCTCGATGAAAGCGGACACGGTTGAAAAACTGCGTGAATCGAACATCAATGTGTTTAAAGTGGAGCCAAAGACATTGGATGATGCGATTGCGAACATTGAAACTTATGGTTTGATTACAGATCGTCAGGAACAAGCTGAGAAAATCGTCTCCAAGATGAAAGCGGATCGTAAGAAGGTTGTCGATGCCGTGAAAGATGTAAAGCAGGAAAATAAGAAAAAAGTATACATAGAATTCAGTCCGGGCTGGACCGTCGGCAGCGGCGAATTCATGGATGAGCTGATCAAACTTTCGGGCGGCATTAATGTAGCCGGCGACGGTAAAGGCTGGTATCAAATCAGCGAAGAGAAAATTATCGCACAAAACCCGGCTGTTATTCTCTTTGCGAATGGTGTCGTAGATACCAAAAGCAAGATGTCGCTTGATGAAATTATTCGCACACGAAGCGGCTGGGATGCTATTGAAGCTGTGAAGAACAAACAGGTAATCGGTCTTGACCAGAACCTGCTGAGCCGTCCGGGACCGAGATTGACCGATGGACTGTTGGAAATGGCGAAAGGCATTTATCCTGAACTGGTGAAATAAATGAAAAAAAAACTAATGCTATGGGGAGGAGTAGGGGTTATACTCCTTCTTCTTTCTATTCTGGCAAGTTTATCGCTGGGAACAGCTAATCTCCCAGTACTACAAATTGCGGGCATCCTAGGGAAGCATATTCCTTGGGCAGGCGATTACATCGACGTCACTTGGCAGCAGTCTGCGGAGCAAATTATAAATAAGGTGCGTTTGCCTCGCGTATTGCTGGGGATTCTGGTAGGGGCCTCTCTCTCCGTTGCCGGAGCTGCTTTCCAGGGCGTACTGCGCAATCCGCTTGCCGATCCATACGCGCTGGGGGTTTCTTCGGGCGCTTCGGTCGGGGCAGCGTTTTTAATCTATTTTGGTCTGCAGATGGCTTTGTTTGGGCAATGGTCGGTTCCGATTGTTGCTTTTGTAACGGGACTTATTTCCCTTTTCCTCGTGCTTAAGCTGGCTCAGATCGATGGCAAGCTGAAGATGGAGACGCTTATTTTGTCCGGCGTTGTCATGCAGGCTTTTCTTGGCGCGATTGTTTCCTTTATGGTTTCGATTTCCAAGCAGGTCATTAATGAAATTGTTTTTTGGTTAATGGGCAGCTTGGCCATGAGGGGCTGGCCGTACATAACGATTATTTCGCCATATTTAGTCATAGGTTTAGTCATACTGCTTAGTTATGCAAGATCATTGAATTTGCTTGCGTTGGGAGAGCGGCAGGCTTCCCATTTGGGAGTAAATGTAGAACGCACGAAGCTGATTGTGCTAATCGTTGCTACATTTATTACGGCGGCAGCTGTCTCTGTAGCAGGTGTTATCGGCTTCGTAGGACTCATCATTCCGCACTTGGTTCGTCTGATCGTCGGTCCGGACTATCGTCTTATTATTCCTTTGTCCGCGATTGGCGGCGGCATCTATGTCTTGTGGGCGGACACGCTCGCTCGTACCTTGCTAAGTCCGACGGAGATTCCGCTTGGAGTTATCACTGCGTTTTTGGGGGCGCCATTTTTTGCCTATTTGCTACATAAGGATAAGAAAACGTTAAGAGGTTGAAAAAGATGATTAAAGTGCAGCAGCTTTCGCAAAGCTTTCATGAACGGCCGGTACTTGAAAATATAAGCTTTGAGGTCCAACACGGTGAGTTTTTTGGCATTATTGGGCCAAATGGCAGCGGGAAATCGACGTTGCTACGCCTTCTTTCCGGGATTGATCCGGTTAAAAATGGCTCGGTAGAGCTGGATGGCCGACCGGCGTCCGCCTATTCACGAAAGGAACTGGCCAGATGGCTGGCCGTTTTGCAGCAGGATGCACTGCCGCCGGTTGGATTCACAATTCGCGAAGTCGTGGAGATGGGCCGTTATCCGTTTCAGAATTGGCTTGGCGAAGATACCGTGGAAGCGGAGCAACTCATCGAAGCGATTATTCGTAAGCTGCAGTTGGAACCGCTTGTTGAACGAACGATTGAGCGTCTCAGCGGCGGCGAGAGGCAGCGGGTCGCGCTTGCGAAAGTCATGGCTCAGCAGCCGCGATTGCTTATGCTGGATGAGCCCACAACCTTTTTGGATATTGGGTATCAAGTACAGATGATGGATTATATTCGTGAATGGCAGCGCGAGTCGCAGTTAACCGTAGTGGCGGTTCTTCATGACTTGAATTTGGCCTCGCAATACTGTACACGGTTAATGGTGATACATAACGGAGAATTGGCAGCGATAGGAACGCCAGATGAGATTATTACAAGCAAATTAATTACAGAGGTCTATGGAACAGAACCTATTGTTCTGCAGCACCCAACGAACCAAGCACCACAGATTTTATTGCAGCCGGGAAAATAATGAACTTGGTAACGGAGGAATGGAAATGAGTAAATTGCAAACGATGATCGGAGCTATTGAGCCTATTCATGCAGATATGGTGGATCAGGCAAATAATCATTTGAATCAACTGACCAAACCACAGGGGAGCTTAGGCAAGTTGGAAGATATTGCACGACAAGTCGCCGGGATTACAGGTGAAGTGAAGCCGTTGTTTGATAAAAAAGCGGTCATTGTGATGGCTGGCGACCATGGTGTCTGTGAGGAAGGCATTAGTGCTTTCCCGGCGGAAGTGACACCGCAGATGGTGCTGAACTTCCTTCATGGCGGTGCAGCGGTTAATGTGCTGGCCAGACATGCTGGGGCAGACGTTGTTTGTGTGGATATGGGGGTTAACGCGGACCTGGAGCATCCGAACCTGGTTTCACGCAAGGTAAGAAAAGGTTCACGCAACATGGCGCGCGAAGCGGCACTTACGTTAGAGGAAACCGTACAAGCGATTGAGGCGGGCATTGAGTTAGTGGATGGCCTGGCTCAGCAGGGCTATCGACTTTTCGCGACCGGTGAAATGGGGATCGGCAACACAACGGCCAGCGCAGCGATTTTATGCGCATTGGGCGGTGTGGATGCTGAAATATCCGTAGGCCGCGGAACGGGCATTGACGACGCGAAATGGCTGCATAAGCGGTCGGTTGTCAACAAGGCGCTGGACGTGAACGGACTTCGTCCGGCGAAGGACAACGCCATAAGCACAAGCGGCGACTTCGCGCTTGAAGTGTTGAGCAAGGTCGGCGGATTGGAGATCGCCGGACTGGTTGGGGTGATTCTGGGCGCAGCGAAGAATCGGTGTCCGGTTGTCGTCGACGGCTACATCTCGTCGGCAGCAGCACTCGTGGCGATCCGATTAGCCCCGCTAAGCGCGTCCTACATGCTCGCCTCGCACTTATCTCAAGAGCAGGGACATGCGAAGATGCTCGAGGCTGTGGGCCTCTCTGCGATGCTGCAGATGGATATGCGCCTGGGCGAAGGAACAGGCGCGGTGCTTGCCTTTAACTTGATCGAAGCCGCAGGCAAGATCATGCGAGAGATGGCGACATTCGAAAGCGCAGGCGTGTCGCGGGAGTAGACAGCCTGAGAAGGAGGCGGAGGCGCCATGGCGGTTTTGGTAACGGGCGGCGCGCGCAGCGGCAAGAGCTCTTTTGCAGAGAAGCTCGCGATGCATGGTAGCGAGCGTGGGATCTATATCGCGACCTCCCACATCTACGATGAGGAAATGAGGGAGCGGGTTCGTCTGCACCAGCAGACGAGGCTCAGTTCGGGGTATCCATGGGATACCCGGGAGGAGCCGTTTCGGCTGTGCGAGCTCTTGCAGCAGCTGGACGAGAGCGGCGAGGAGGCGGTCGTACTGGTCGATTGCTTAACACTCTGGTTAAGCAACTGGCTGCTCCAGTATGAAGGCGAGCAGGACGCTTCCACTTTGGTAATGAAGCAGGTTGAGCAACTGGTGGATACAGTGTCTGGTTACCGTGGACGTGGACAGCTCATCATGGTAACGAATGAAGTCGGAGACGGCATTGTGCCGGAATACCCGCTTGGCCGCAGCTTCCGCGATTTGGCCGGAAGAATGAACCAGCGGTTAGCTGAGGTGTGCGAGCAGGTATTCCTGGTAACGGTCGGGATCCCTATTGAACTGAAAAGCATGGCTTACCGGCTGGATGGAAGCAAGCAGCCTTAAGAGGATCGGTGCGGTGATAACTGATGTGGATTTATTCCTGGCAGGAGATCGTCAGTATGACGGCTGCTGCTATTGTACTGGATTGGCTTATTGGCGATCCGAGATGGCCGACGCATCCCGTTATTCTTATCGGGCGTTGGATTCGCTGGATGGAAGGGTTACTGCGCAGTAAAAGCGACTCACCCACGAGTGAAAAATTTAAAGGAGTACTGCTTACAACTACTACTTTGATTATCAGCACGGGGAGTGTATTCGTCCTCGTTCTAGCCGCGCGTTCGGTTCACGAATGGCTCGGTTACGCCGTCTGTACGTGGTTGATTTCAACGACGATTGCGATCAAGGGACTCAAGGATGCCGCGTATCTCGTGTACAATCCGCTGCGCAAAGGCGAACTTGCCGACGCTCGCAAGTATACGGGCTACATCGTCGGCCGCGATACGGAAGCCTTGGACGAAGAAGAGCTAACGCGCGCGGTCGTGGAGACTGTGGCGGAGAACATCGTTGACGCGGTGATTTCGCCGCTCTTCTATGCGCTGATCGGCGGAGCGCCGCTCGCTATGCTATACCGGGCATCGAATACGTTGGATTCGATGGTCGGCTACCGAAATGATCGTTACCGTCATTTCGGCTGGGCGTCGGCCCGCTGGGACGACGCTATGAACTGGATCCCGGCCAGGCTGACCGGCCTCCTGCTGATCCTCGTCGCCCTGCTGCAGCCGGGCCTCTCGGCGAAGCGCGCAGCGGCGGCGATACGCCGCTTCGCGCACCTGCACCCCAGCCCGAATAGCGGAATTCCGGAGTCGGCGGTCGCCGGGGCACTCGGAATTGAGCTTGGCGGGCTGAACGTCTATGGCGGCGTAGCGAGCGAGCGCGCCCGCCTGGGCTGGCCGCTGCGTCCGCGGACGCAGCAGGATATTGTCTACGCCGTCAGGATGCTTTACGGCGTCAGCTTTGTAGTGATGGGAGGATTGCTGTGCATACTGCTCGTATTGTTCTAGATTGGCTGCGTGCTTGCATCGCAGCCTTTCAATTTCTAACACGTTTGCCGATTCCCGTGCAAATAACCTATACAGACCTTGTCTTTCGGCGCAGTGTGGTCTTCTATCCGCTAGCCGGCGGCGTGATAGGTCTCCTGCTGCTTCTCGCGAGTGAAGGTCTAAGCCTGTTCCTTCCTCCACTTCCGGCAGCAGTACTGCTTCTGGGACTTTGGGTTGTTTTGACAGGCGGACTGCATCTGGATGGCCTAATGGACACCGCAGACGGTATCCTCAGCCATAGACCGCGCGAGCAAATGCTCGAAATCATGAAGGACAGCCGTGTTGGAGCGATGGGCGTCATTGTGGCCGTGCTTCATTTGCTGCTCAAGTTCGCGCTTCTCTACACGCTGCTGGAGTCCAATCGGTGGGATGGAGCTACTGGGATTAGGGGATATTTGCTGCTGGCGATTGTCCCAGTTTGGAGCAGATGGTTTATGACAGCAGCCATTCAGGGGTGGCCTTACGCGAGGAAAGAGTCGGGTTTAGGCAGTTTTTTTCAGGGAGTAACAAAGTGGCATGTTGCCATTTCATTAGTAGTAGCCCTGTTTACGACTACTCTTTTTGTTTATTTTGGCGATACCGTTTCGGATGCAGCCGTTTGGCCTGTCCCTCTCTATTTTGCCTGTGCCACTTGGTTGGCAGGCTGGCTGTTTGCGACTTACATCAGCCGTAAATTAGGGGGGCTGACCGGAGATACCTATGGTGCTTTGAACGAGCTGCTTGAAGCGATTCTCCTGCTTGGCGTCGTTATTTGTGCAACACCATAAAGAAAGGAGTGGAATTCATGTTAGAACGCTACGGACACGGAGGCGATCTCTGGACTGCTGAAGAAGCGTTCGGCCGGTCGAGAGATGAATTTCTTGATTTTAGCTCAAATATGAATCCGTTGGGACCGCCTCCTGCTATGAAAGGGATATGGATGGACGCCTGGAGGGATGTCGTGAAGTATCCAGATCCTGCGGTCCGTGAATTGCGCCGTAAGCTCGCTCAGAAATATGAAATCGAGATGGAAAGCATCTTGGTCGGCAATGGGGCCGCAGAGCTGATTGATTTGACAGCAAGGGTATTGAAGCCATCCGTGACGGGGCTTGCAAGGCCGTCATTCAGTGAATATGAGGAAGCGATTCACAAAACAGGCGGCAGGATTTACAATATCCCACTGCGTTCATCCTATCAGTTTGAATTGCAGCAGCAGGATGTGGAAGCCGCAATACCGGCTGTAGATCTTTTTTTCCTGGGCCACCCGAACAATCCGACAGGCCGGCTGCTTCCTCGACACGTCGTAGATAGCCTTCTAGAGAGTGGTCGCAGCTGTGTGCTCGATGAGGCGTTCATGGATTTTGTGCCCAATGAGCAGGAACACTCGTTGCTTAAGCTGGCTTCAACGAGCCGGAAGCTCATTGTTATTCGTTCGATGACGAAATTTTATTCGATTCCAGGCATTCGGCTAGGGTTTATGGTGGCGCACCCGGACTTGATTCGGGAAATCAGGCAGCAGCAAGTGCAGTGGAGCGTTAATTATTTGGCTCAGCGCATCGGTACGGCTGTCCTTGAGGATGAGGAGTTTGAGCTGGCGAGCCGCCATTGGCTGCAGGATGAGAAAGCATGGCTCACTGGACAGCTGCAGCAATTGGGCTTAAATGTAGTGCCTACGGATGTGAACTTTGTATTATTTTCTTTTCCTCCGGCACTAGGCTTAACGGTAAAGCAGGCGCAAAAACTTATGGGACAAATGGGGATTTTGATTAGAGATGCCTCGCTATTTGAAGGCTTGGATGAACAATATTGCCGAGTCGCGATTCGGCTTCGCGAAGACAATGAGCGGTTAATTGAAGGGCTCCGGCAGACAGTGGCAGCTTTGGCACAGAATCGAGGTAGAACGCATGGCTAAAGCCGCAACGTTAATGATTCAAGGCACAGCTTCAGATGTTGGCAAAAGCATTCTTACGGCAGCATTATGCCGTATTCTCGTTCAGGATGGCTGGCAGACAGCCCCTTTTAAATCACAAAATATGTCGCTTAATTCCTACGTGACCTTTGACGGGAAAGAGATCGGAAGGGCTCAAGGCGTACAGGCTGATGCCTGCCGCATTTTAGCTACAACGGATATGAATCCCATTTTGCTTAAGCCGAAGCAGGATATGGTCGCCCAGGTGATCGTGCACGGCAAGCCATACTCTGATTTAGATGCAAGGACCTATCGCGAGTCGTATCTGCCGAAGGCGGAAGCGATTGTCAAAGACGCCTTAGGCCGGCTGCGCAGCGAATATGAGATTGTGGTGCTGGAGGGTGCGGGAAGCCCTGCCGAAGTTAACCTGAAAGATCGCGACATCGTTAACATGCGTTTGGCTGGATGGGCGGATGCGCCCGTGCTTCTCGTCGCCGATATCGATCGCGGTGGTGTCTTTGCATCGATTGTAGGGACGCTGGAAATTTTGACGCCGGAAGAACGAGATCGTGTAAAAGGTTTTATCATTAATAAGTTCCGTGGGGATGTCAGCCTGCTGAAACCGGGGTTGGATTGGTTGGAGGAAAAGACAGGGAAACCAGTGTTAGGCGTGATCCCCTATTTGCCGCAGCTTGGCATTGAGGATGAAGATTCCGCTTCCCTGGATTCCAAACGTATGCAGAAGAGGGCTCAAAGATTGCCTGAGAAAGCAAAGGATCAGCTGGATGTTGCTGTGATTCGCTTGCCTCGTTTATCTAATTTTACGGATTTTGATCCGCTGCAGGAAGAAAAAGATGTTTATTTCAGATACATTACGCATCTCTCTGATTGGGGAGATCCCGACGTTGTCTTGCTCCCGGGAAGCAAAAATACGATGGATGATCTGCGGCACTTGAACGAGTCCGGCTTGGCTGCGCGTATCAAAACGTTTGCGTTATCCGAGAATGGATGGGTCACCGGCATTTGTGCGGGTTATCAGATGCTTGGCATTAGGCTGCTTGATCCGCAGGGCTATGAATCCAATCATCCTGAGCTTGAGGGAATCGGGCTTTTGCCGACAGAGACCGTGTTTACTCCGGACAAACGTACGGTTCAAGTGCAGGGTAGTTCCTCGCTTTTTGCAGATGACGCTGATGCTGATGCCTTCCGGATGTTCGAAATTGATGGATATGAAATCCATATGGGGCGAACACGGTTTTTGGAAGATGTCGTCATGCCTTTTCAAATTAGAGCGTATACCAATGATGAGGCTATTGCCTCGGATCATGTGCTGCACGGAGACGGAGCAGCTGTGAAACAAGGACGTGTTTGGGGGACTTATGTGCACGGCATTTTGCATAATGATGATTTTCGGAGAGCATGGTTAAACCGGATTCGGAAAATGAAAGGGCTCACGCCTGTTGACGGGGGCTTGCGCTTCAAAGAACGCAGAGAGGCCGCGTTTGATAGGCTGGCTGACCATGTTAGAAGTCACTTGGATATGCAGCGCGTTTATGAGATGATGAAGATATCACAGCCTTGTCAAAGGGAGGACGTCATAGAATGAAAATTTATACTCGCACCGGGGATGCCGGACAGACAGGCGTAATTGGCGGTCGTGTGGATAAAGACGATGCTCGTGTTGAAGCATACGGCACGACGGACGAATTGAATTGTTATGTAGGTCAGGCAATGAGCTTTATGGACCCGGCCAAATATCCGGATCTTCTGCCGGATTTGCTTCAGGTGCAGCATGAGCTGTTCGATTGCGGGTCGGATCTTGCGTTATTGAAACAGGAGCTGCGTCCGTACAAAGTTACTGCAGCAATGGTGGATGCTCTTGAAGCATGGATCGATAAATACGATGCGGAAACGCCGGATATTACGCGGTTTATTTTGCCTGGAGGCGGAAGTGTGTCCTCTACGCTGCATGTATGCCGCACGGTTTGCCGCAGAGCTGAACGCAGGGTTGTCACCCTCGCACGCACACAGGAAATTAATCCGGAAGTACGCAGATACTTGAACCGGCTGTCCGATTTGTTCTTTACGATTGCCCGCACAGCGAATCACCGCGAAGGAATTGCTGATGTGGAGTATGTACGCAGCGCCGAGGTGTTTAGACGTAAATCATGAGCTATTATGAACCGCTAGTATATATGGTGCCGCCTGAGGAAGAAGGTTTCATTCTGAAGACGGTGCTGCAAAAAAGATTGATGGTCTCGCGCAAGCTGCTGTCCCGCATTAAATTGACGGAACAAGGCATTACTGTGAATGGCGTCAGGCAGTACATTAATATTAAGGTGAAAGCAGGAGACCGTGTAGAGATCCGTATGGAGGAGGAAGCGTCCGAGGATATTTTGCCGCAAGACCTTCCTCTGCATATTCTTCATGAAGATGAGCATCTGCTAATCCTGGCCAAAGACGCAGGGATTATCGTGCATCCCACACATGGACACTACGTCAATACGATTGCTAACGGTGTCGTGTATCACTGGCAGCAGGCTGGCAGCACATGCCGTTTCCGCCCTGTGCATCGGCTGGATCAAGAAACATCCGGTGTATTGGCAATCGCCAAGACGCCATATGTGCACCAGCAAATATCCGAGCAGATGATACAGCATCAGGTGAAAAAGGAATACTTGGCCTTTGTTTGGGGACGTTTTGAGGAAACGAAAGGCACGATTAACGAGCCTATCGACCGCGATCCCGAACAACCGCATGTCCGTATCGTCACTCCGGAGGGTTATTCGGCCGTCACCCATTATGAAGTCGTGGAACAATATGTGCAGGCTGCTTTAGTTCGAATCTGGCTCGAGACCGGGAGAACGCACCAAATTCGCGTGCATATGCGGCACCTAGGTCACCCGTTAATCGGGGACAAAATGTATACATTGCCCGAATTTGAGACGAGCCCGGCGGCTGAAGAGGCTGGCAAGAGACTGAGCCGGCAGGCACTGCATGCTTTCAGGCTCGGCTTTGTTCATCCTGGGACAAGGGAATGGGCAGAATTTAACGCTCCGCTTCCTGCAGATTTAGCCGATTTGCAAGCGTGGCTACAAAAAAATAACTAGTTTTACAAAAACCATCCAAATTTTAGGATGGTTTTTGTTTGGAATAACTTGACTTTCGAATTAAATTAGCCCAAAATTTTAAGTAATTATGAATTAGCTTTCCACTTACATAAAGGAGTCCTTACATCATGAGAGTAAAAGTATTTTGCTATGATAAATGTGGCACCTGCCGAGCAGCCCTGAAATGGCTAAAAGCGCATGACGTCGAAATCACGGAGAACGTTCCGTTATTCGAGACGCCACCTTCTGCAGCCGAATTGGCCAAGTTGATAAGCGACAGCGGGCTTGGTATCAAGAAGTTTTTTAACACCTCTGGTGAAGTGTACAAAGAAATGAATTTGAAAGATAAGCTCCCGGGCATGACGGAAGAGCAAATGTTGGAACTGTTAGCTTCAAACGGCAGACTGATCAAACGTCCTATTGTAACAGATGGTGCGAAAGTCACGGTTGGCTTTAAAGAAGCTGAATTTGAGGAAGCATGGGCAAGGGGGTGAGGTGAGGTTGGATGAGAAGCAGAAACCACCACGCAAAAAATCACCGCTAGCCATAGGCGGTTTCCTCGCGGTTTTGCTATCGCAAGGAAAGCTGCTTTTGGCAGCCTTAAAATTCGGCAAGATCGGCGGGGCCGTCATTTCGATGTTTATTACGGTTTGGGCTTACGCCCAACTAGCTCCTCTTCCTACTGCTATCGGGGTTGTAGTAATGATTCTGATTCATGAACTCGGTCATGTTTTAGCGGCAAAGTTGAAAGGGCTTCCTGTCTCGGCGCCTGTTTTTATTCCGTTCCTTGGCGCGTTAATCATGATGAAAAAAAATCCGTCCGATGCAGCAACAGAAGCGTTTGTCGGTATCGGAGGGCCTATTCTCGGGACGGTAGGCGGCGTTGCTGCATTTGCACTAGGCATGTATGTGGATTCCCCTGTTATTGTTTCGATCGCTTATGCTGCGTTTTACCTGAATTTAATTAATTTATTGCCGATTCATCCGTTGGATGGTGGCCGAATTGCAACGGCTGTCACCCGTTGGTTATGGATTGTTGGTTTAATTGGCGGTTTAGTGTTTATATTTTATCTAGACCATTATGTGAATCAGCTTATTTTCTTTGCGATCTGGGCGATGTTTGCCTGGGATTTGTATAAGAAATACGTGAAATACAGACATAAAGAGCAGTTAGTTTCCGTTGCTACCCGTTTTGAATTTGCTGCTGACCATTTACTTCAGCAAGGGTATATGATACCTGGCGAGAATCACACCCGTGATTTGGATTTTACGACGTATTCGGATTTACAGGGCGTAGGTGACGGCAGGCAAACGATTGTCATGTACTGGCAAGGAATCGGTTTTGAAGGACAGGCCTATTTGCCTCAGCAAGCCTTGATTCGAAGAGTGCAGCTTGTCAAAGTAGACCGTTTGCAGAAAGAAAGTGGATTTTATCTAGGTCTGCAGGTACAGGTCGATTTTACACCTTTAGGCATTCAGGAGCGGTACTATGAGGTTCCGGCCAAAACCCGTTGGAAATTCGGAGCAGCTTATTTCGGGCTCATTTTATTTTTACTTTATATGATCAGACTGGTTCATCAAGCAGGAATTATGGATTGACTGTTTAATACAACATAACGAGGATAACTATCATGACAATTGTAGGATCAAAACGGCTTAGCCAGCTAGGATCGGCTATTTTTTCGGAAGTGGCGGATTGGAAGAGAGAGGTTATGAAGCAAGGGGTAGACGTCATAGATTTAGGTATAGGAAGTCCTGACCTACCGCCGTCTGAACGCATTATTGAAGCCATTACAGAGGCTGTGCGCAACCCGGCACACTATGGATATCCAACATCGGAGGGAAGCTTAGCCTTTCGTGAAGCGGTAGCTAGATGGTACCAGTTCCGATTCGGTGTAGAGCTTAATCCCGATAATGAAATTTTAACATTAATGGGTTCTCAAGATGGTCTTGCTCATTTGGCGCTTTCACTCTGTGATCCTGGGGACATTGCTATTGTTCCCGATCCAGGTTACCCCATATATTCGGCAAGTCTCGTGCTAGCGGGAGTTGAGCCTTACTTGCTTCCCCTGCGCGCTGCAAATGATTTTTTGCCCCAATTAGATGACATCCCAGTAGACGTGGCTGCCAAAGCGAAATTCATCCTGTTAAACTATCCGAGCAATCCGTTGTCTGCTGTTGCAGATCGTGCTTTTTTTGAGCATTTGATAGCTTATGCCAAAAAGCATGAATTGCTTGTCGTACACGATCTAGCCTACTCTGAAATGGCTTTTGACGGCTTTAAACCGATCAGCATTTTAGAGGTCGAGGGCGCTAAGGAGGTTGCTGTCGAGTTTCATTCACTGTCCAAAAGCTTTAATATGGCAGGTTGTCGGATCGCGTTCCTAACTGGAAATGCGGCTGCGGTAAAAGCGCTGCGAACGCTCAAATCGAATATCGATTATGGCGTATTCGGAGCCATCCAAGCGGCCGGAATTGCAGCATTAGAAGAAGATATGGAACACGATCATTCCGTTGCCGGCGTTTATGAAAGAAGACGAAATGTGTTTATTTCGGCTTTAGCAGATGCCGGTTGGAGGATACCGCCACCCAAGGCAACCATGTTTATCTGGGCACCCATTCCAAAAGGATGGACATCTCGACAAATTTCCCGGGAAATGCTGTTCCGTGCCGGTGTCGTTGTTATACCTGGAGACGCTTTCGGAGCAGAAGGAGAAGGCTTTGTACGAATTGCTTTGGTGCAGGATGAAGCCAGATTACTTGAGGCGGCAAGACGCATAGGCGATTGGCTTCGAACCGTAGAATGAAAATTAGAGATTTTGGTAAAAATAGGAGAATGAGAGATATATGATTTTTTTGCACAAGAAGATTAAACCTTAATAGTTGAAAGGGGTAAGCATATGGACGCCATTTCCTCATTATCAGAGCTCTTAGCTGAGCAGAAGCCTTCATCGTATGTAGAAATTCCTGGAGTCTTGGGACAGACGTTTGGGCAAGCGACAATTGCAGCAACATTACCTATGAGCAAATTATTTTCACTCTATGAAGTTGATTTAGAAGTTCAGCGTGCGATTATTCCGCGCAATCTTTCTAAATTAATTGATTATGTTAATCTGTACTTGGAGAATCGCCAACCGATCTATTTCCCGGGCATTATTTTCTCAGCAAGAGGCGCGGGTCAATATGACGATGAACAACAAGCGCTTCGTTTGCAACCGATTGAGAAGTTGTATGTGGTAGATGGCCAGCACAGACTGGCAGCTTTCCAACGCATTATGGAAACGTTGCAAAGCCAGATGGCACGTGCCAAAGACCGTCGGGAATACGAAAAGATGGAAGAGATCACAGAGAAGCTTCGCCGCTTGTATGCGTTCCCGATTTCCACGATGACGTATTTAGACATTAACGCACGTCAAGAACGCCAATTGTTCTCCGACATCAACAAACTTCCTCGCAAGCTTGGCGGTAACTTGGCTGTGCTTCGGGATCAACGCAGATTTTACCATGTTGCTGCAACGGAGCTTGCTTCCAAAGCCCCAGCTATGCAAAAGCTGACCGTTGACATGTTCTCTGAACGCGGTAAATCGCCTGAGTATTTGTTCTCGTATCACTTGCTGATTGAGATTTTGATTGCCTTGTTCGAAGGCAGAATGAAATCCGCTGCTCGGAATAACGGTTACCAATATGAGGACAAAGATCTTCAAGATCTGGTTTCTTTAGCGGGGACTTACTTTAACGGTTTGCTGAATTATTTGGATGCGCCGGCCAAAGGTGAAATCGTTTGGACTGAAAATATCCAAATTGCGCTTGCTTTGTTCATCCATGAAGAAGCAACGAAAACAGGCAAATTCAATCGTTATGCGCTTGAGCATGCTTTGAAAATACTTCCTCATGTCAATTGGAACGGGATTTACGCGGGAGACGAGAAGGATCGTTTACCTAGACGTACCCGGATCATGAAAGCTTATAATTTCATCAAGAATTTCTATACAGAGCAGAATGCTTTCCTAATCAGCGATAAGGAGGATGTGAGCTAATGGAAGGATTACGCCTCAAAATGACGATTCATCCGTTTTGCGAGAAATTCGGGCTTTCAACCGTAGCCTTGCGCGTTCAGGATTTGCTCAATTATACGATGATCGACCCTATGGTACAGCGGAAGCTAAGTAATATGCAAAGACGTAAAATTTCCACGTATCTGCAAGAACGCGAACTGGATCATGTCTTTTTCGGCCCGGTTACGCTTTCACTGCGTGAAGTGAATCAACTTTCCAAAGGTGAGAAAGAATTTTTGCTGAAGCATGGTTCGAAGCTTTCTATTTTGGATGGCCAGCATCGAATTTTGGCGCTTGGTTATGTGAATGAGCAAATGCAGAAGGAAGTTCGACGCTACGAGAAGAAGCTGGTACTTCTGAAAATTAAACAGCGCAAGATGCCTGAAGATGCAGATATTAAGCAAGAAGTGGAAGAAACGGAAGGCACGATTAATCAACTTGAGAGCAGACGCCTTGATTTGATGGAGACACAGCTTGCCGTGCAAATCTACATTGGCTTAACGGAGGAAGAAGAGCAGCAGCTATTTGGCGACATCAACTCCAAAGTCCAACTGGTGAGCAAAGAGCTCGGTCACTCTTTCGATTCCATTGATCCGCTTAATCTCGTTATTCAGCAGGTTGTTGATCATAACGTGTATCTCAAAGCTGTCGGCGTAGAGCGACGCAGCAATTTGACGTCATTTAACCGTAATTTCACATGCTTCAGCTGGTTATATGCGACCGCAACCATGTTGTTTTCGGGCAGAATGCAGCCGTCTTATGAGCTTCAACGCAAAATCCGCCACGATCCTTCGACGTATGTGGAGATCCTGCACCAATTCTTCAATACGTTATTGCCGATGATGCCGGAGCAACCGGGTCTCGCGCAGTATACATCAGCAAATCGGGTGATCCAAGAAAGCATTGCGCTCTACTCGAACCGTTTCTTATTCCCGAACGGGCAATATAACGAGGAATGGACAGATTGCCTGCAAATTCTGGAAGGATTTGATTGGTCCCATGAGAATGAGGAATTGATTTATGTCTTCGGCGCATTGGATAACGGCAAAATCAACCTGATTCACGAAAAATCATTGAAAAAGCATGTAAAACTCGTACAATTCTTCCTCGAAGGCACAGAATCAGCGAATGCGTCAGAAGAAGAAGAGTCAACAGCATAATAGGCTTGACCCAGTGCCTTTCTCTCTCAACGAGTGTTGTGAGAGGAAGGCTTTTTGGTTTGCGGAGGCTCGTCTCATCCAAACCAATAATGGAAGAATAGAAACGCATAATCTACCAAAAATACGAAATATACGAAATATACGAATATCTTGCGTCATTCGTCTATACCAAAAAAGGTCACTAGAATACTATGTACTATAAAGATTGAAAGGAGGAGAAAACGATGAGTTGCTCCGTATATGCTACATTGTCTCGCATCAGCCTTGGCACTACCATCACAATCCATGCAGGTACTACTCCGAACCACACAGGTAGATTTCTAGGAATTGAACATGGTAACGTTGTTCTTGCAAGTAATAATACTGTATTCTTTTTCCCGGTTGATAGAATCTCCGTTATCCACATCCCTTAATTAAAAAAGTTGGAAGAGACTGTCTGGAAAGGTCAGAAATGATCGGATGGACAGTCTCTTTATTTCAAGTTACACTTCCTATATTCGGTCGTGAGGAACACGCCGCTTCGATACTTTGTATCGGGGCGGCTTTTTGTGTTTATTTTGTCCAAAAAAAGGAGTGGGGCCGTGTGCAAAGCTTTGATCAGAAATATGAGGAATGGTTGCAAATGAATATCAAACAGGAAACTAATCAGAGAAGGCGTGGATTACTTGAAAATGGGAGGCGGGCTAACGGACTGAGTGGACCTTATTCGGCGAAAATACGGCCGTTTGAATTTCTAACGAACCCCAGCGCCGTTATTCACCTAAAAAGCGTGGAAATTAGCCCGATTTTGGTCCAATAGCGTCTCTGGAGTCCGTTAGATTTGGAACAGGGGCGAAATATGCGAAATAGCGGCAGTGGGGTCCGTTAGCGCACAACAAGTGTGGTGGAACGAGATGTGCGGGCAGTGGGTTTCGATATATCGGGTAGTAGGTTTCGATCTATCGAATGGTGGGATTCAATGTCAGATATTTTTATCGTCGCCCGCTTGTTTCAGCGCTCCCAACTTTGTCCATACTGCATAATGTTAGCACCTTATCGAGCAGGAGGGTCTTGGAACCATGTTGGCCGTTCATCAACGTATGGCGGAGTTATGGACATTACGCAGAGCGCGGGAGTTAACGCGAGCAGAGCAGGATGAGTTAATGCTGTGCATGGAAGCTAACGCGACCTATGTTTGGAATCGTTTAAAACTAGAAAATTTATCGCTTTGCGCATCGCTTACAGGAGATTATGATTGGCTGCACGATATTTGCGAGCGCATTGAAAAGATTGAACCTAAGCACTGACCGAAAGAGGTCGGTGCTTTTTTCCTTTTCTGCTAGAGAGTGGACGGGTATAATGGTAGTAGTCTATTTTTAAGGAGATGCCTCATGGTAAGCTGGTTCAAGCAAGTGGGCGAAGGGCCCTATAAATTCTTACTTCTGGGTTTACTGCTACTGACAGCGCTATTCATAAGACTCTATCTTGCACCAATCTGGATGGGCTATGATACGGATGTCCGAACGTTTCTGGCTTGGTCGGACCGTGCTTATACGGTTGGTTTGTCCGGCATGTATAACAACGCCAAGGAATATTTCCTGGATTACCCGCCAGGATATATGTATGTCCTTTATGTTATAGGTATGCTGCACCACAAGTTGTCCATCCCTTGGGAGAGTGGACAATCGTTATTACTGCTGAAATTCCCTGCCATTCTGGCGGATATCGTAACCGTTTATTTGTTGTTCCGACTTGCAGTCAGCAGGAAGGACGGCGCGCGAACATGGCTGCAAGCGATAGGAATAGCTGCGTTGTTTGCCTTTAACCCTGCGATTTGGGCGAACTCTGCGATTTGGGGACAGGTTGATTCGTTTTTTATGCTGTTTGTTGCGGCGACATTTCTGATGCAGCAGCGCGGGAAGCTGCCTCAAGCTTCCGTGTTTATCGCCTTGGCTTTATTGCTCAAGCCGCAGGCGCTTCTTTTCGGCATTTTTCTGCTCATTGATGTATTACGCAAGCGCAATTTGATGGTATTCCTGCTGAGTGTGCTCAGTGGCATGACGACCATAGCGGTAGTTGCCCTTCCTTTTGCCATTGGAAGAGGTTATGGATGGTTAATCGGACTTTACTCCGGCACGCTGGCCTCCTATCCCTACGCTTCCCTGAATGCGTTTAATCTTATGACGCTCTTAGGCGGTAACTTTATCGACATAAAAAAGAGTTTCTTACATATCTCCTATGAAAAATTGGGCATAGTGCTCATGATCCTTTCCATCTTGTACACTTGCTATCTGTATATCCGCAGCAAAGGCCAGAAGGGTGCAGTTTTGTATGTGGCTTTCTTATTTATAACGGCTGTTTTTATGTGTATGACCAAAATGCATGAACGCTATTTGCACTACGGGCTGCTGCTAGCTCTTACGAGTTTTATTTATATCAAGGATCGCCGTATTCTTGGTCTGTTTATTGGCTTTAGTTTGACTCATTTCATCAATATTGCGGATGTGCTGCTGCGAAGTTTTCATCAAGATTATCATATTCCGCGCTATGATCCCTTGATGCTGGCTGTATCAGCCATCAATGTTATATTATTTGTTTATGCATGTATTTTGGGATGGAGGCTTTTCGTGCAATCACAACAAGAACAGAATAATCAGGATGACCTCGTCCCGATTCCACAAGTCCCGACCACGGACAAGTGGACCGAGCGCTGGAATGCCATTTTCAAAGAGAGTAAGGATGGGATAGAACGAAGCCCGAAGGGACGTTTTTTCTCTAAAAAGGATGCGTTATACCTAGGTTTACTGGTCGTCATATACACCATTATTGCTTTATTCCATCTAGGCGGTCATAAAGCGCCAACTACTTTTTGGAAGCCGACAACCACTGGGGAAGCCGTCGTTGCTGACCTCGGAAGCTCGCACAACATAACTAGAATTAATACCTTTGCCGGCGTTGGGGAAGGTTCCTATTCCTTCTGGTTCTCACAAGATGGCCAGCAGTGGCACGATCAAATCTCTGTCAAATCCGATCATACCAAGGTTTTCACATGGAACGCAGTAGAACCGATGAAAGACGCTCGTTATGTGAAAGTGGTGATTGACGGGCAGGAAAGCGCACCGCTGCATCTGCATGAAATCGGGATTTTCGGGGATGGCAATTCGACCATTTTACCGATTACTGACCTGAAAGAGCAGGATATAAACCCTGCGGATGAAGGAAAAACAGCGGATTTATTCGATGAATCTAGCGTAGTACCGTACACGCCTACGTACATGAATGGGACTTACTTTGATGAGATTTATCACGCAAGAACGGCCTACGAGCATCTTCACAAAATAGAGCCTTATGAAAGCACGCATCCTCCGTTAGGTAAAGTGCTCATGGCGATCGGCATTTACATATTCGGGCTCAACCCGTTTGGGTGGCGTATTATTGGAACGCTGTTCGGGGTCGGCATGATACCCGTGATCTATGTGTTCGCCAAGCGGATGTTCGGCCGTTCTGAATATGCTTTTATCGCGGCATTCCTCTTAACGTTTGACTTTATGCACTTTGCGCAGACACGCATTGCGACGATTGATGTTTACGGCGTATTTTTTATCATGCTGATGTTCTATTTCATGTACCGCTATACGACGCTAAGCTTTTATCGGGAAAAGCTGTGGGCTACACTGATCCCACTTGGCTTGTCCGGCCTCTTTTTCGGAATAGGCGCGGCCTCCAAATGGATCGTGATCTACGGCGGTGCCGGCCTAGCCCTTCTGCTGCTATTATCTTTAATAGAGCGTTATAGCGAATACCGGATCGCTCGGCGTTTGCTGCAGGAGGATGCGCATAAAGCGCCATCTCAGGTTCAGACGGATCTGGAAGATCCGGTGCAGCACGTTGAAACCGAGGAAGACACGAAGCCGGCTCTATCCGATTTAGAGCGCAGCCGATTACTGAATGTGCAGAAACGATTTGCAAAAAACACGATCTATACTCTCCTGTGGTGCGTACTAACGTTTGTTATCATTCCGTTGGGTATTTATACGCTATCGTATATTCCTTTCATGATGGTTCCGGGACCTGGACATCAGCTGAAGGATGTCGTCACTTATCAGGTGCATATGTACAAGTATCATAAGGATTTGGTAGCGACTCATCCGTTCTCTTCCCCTTGGTGGGAGTGGCCGATGATGCTGCGCCCGATCTGGTACTATCAAGCCAAGTTTATGCCGCAGGGCATGTTGTCGAGCATCGTCTCGTTCGGAAATCCGCTGGTTTGGTGGCCTGGCTTTATCGCGGTCATCTGCTCGTTCTATGTGGCTGTGAAGAGGAAAGATAAGCTGCTGCGCATGCTGTTAATCGCTTATTGTTCCCAATACTTGCCATGGATGCTGGTGCCGAGGCTCACTTTTATTTATCACTATTTTGCCATGGTGCCGTTCCTGGTGCTCATTCTGACCTACTATATCAAAGATTATTTGGAACAAGGTCCGCTTCATAAAAGAAGATGGGTTTACGGCTATTTACTGGGCGTATTCGTCTTGTTTGCGTTGTTCTATCCGATTCTTTCGGGTATGATGATTCCATCCAGATATTCCTTCTTCCTCCGGTGGCTGCCGGGCTGGAACTTCTTTTAAGAAAAGTGGTTGACGTGCCTGACAGGCGATGGTAAGATAATTCCAAGTAAAATACTATGATTTAAAAGTCGACCGAACAACAGGAGACTCCGACCTTACATTGAACAATGGAAGCGGGGTCTCTTTTTTATCAAAAAACCATAATGGAGTGTGAACGAAATGGCGAAGGTAGTCATTATCTCAGGAAGTCCAACCCCCACATCCCGATTACACGGGGTTATTGAAGTAGCGAAGAATGAATTGGTGCAAGCGGGTCTTACCGTAGACTGGATCAAAGTGCGCGATATCCCTGCAGAAGACTTGCTGTACGCCAAGTTTGACAGCGAAGCCATTGTGAGCGCGAATGCGCTTGTTACTGCTGCAGATGCTGTTTTCGTAGCTACGCCTGTTTACAAAGCCTCCTATACCGGTGTGTTAAAAGCCTTCCTTGACCTGCTCCCACAAAAGGGGCTGGAAAGTAAAATTGTGCTCCCTTTAGCAGTAGGCGGCACGCTTTCTCACTTGCTCGCTATCGACTACGCGCTTAAACCGGTGCTGTCCGCATTGGGTGCACAAAATATTTTGCAAGGTGTGTATGTGCTCGATAAACAGGTGACTTGGGGCGAACAAGGACAAGCCATTCTTGAGGATGAAATCTCAACAAGGCTACACGAGTCCGTCACGCAGTTCATACAAGAAATTAAGTGGCATACCAGCCGATAAAATGGAATAGAGTTGACGTAAACCGCCATTGGTAACTTTTACTGATGGTGGTTTTTTGTGCCGGGGAGAGCGATGCCGTGCTATACTGAACATATATTTATTTGGATAGGAGCGATTATGTTGTCAGAGAATTCATCTGGTTCCGTGCTGCTTGTTGACGGGATGGCGTTATTATTTCGCGGTTATTACGCGACTTCATCGAGCGGTTATATTATGCGAACAGAAACCGGCGTGCCGATTAACGGGGTATACGGCTTTCTGAAATATTTACTTGATGCGATTCAAACCTTTAAGCCTTCCCACGTGGTATGCTGCTGGGACATGGGGAGTAAAACATTTCGTACGGAGAAATTTGAAGCATACAAAGCGAATCGCGGACCTGCCCCGGAGGAGTTAATTCCGCAGTTCGATTTAGTGAAAGAGGTTACAGCTAGCTTTAACATTCCGAACATTGGTGTTGTCGGTTATGAAGCTGACGATTGCATCGGAACACTGGCCCGTACATACAGCCCGCTGACGAAAGTTCAAATTTTGACCGGAGATCATGATATGCTCCAGCTTGTGAATGAGAGCACGGAAGTTATTATTATGAAAAAAGGGCACTCCAACTACATGGTTTATACGCTGGAAACGCTGATGGAAGAGAAAAGTCTGACTCCTGCGCAGATTATTGACCTGAAAGGCCTCACCGGCGACACGGCAGATAACTACCCAGGTGTCAAAGGGATTGGCGAGAAAACAGCGACAAAGCTGCTGAACGAGTATCAGGATATTGGCGGCATTTTGGAAAATTTGGCGTCACTGCCAAAAGGGGTGCGGGCAAAAATCGAAGCGGAGCTGGAGATGCTGCATTTATCGCGTGACTTGGCGACGATTCGTCTGGATGCGCCTGTTGCCTGTGCGCTTGAGGACTGCGGTTGGGCGATGGAGCGGGAGAAAGTGATCGCGAAGTTCGAGGAGATTGCGTACAAAGGATTAATCAAGTTAATCGGTTAATATAAAAGGGAGGGTGCCGAATAGGAATCGGCATCCTCCTTTTTGCGCGTGCTAGCAAAAGCGAGCAAGCTGTTTAACGAGCAGCCCTAACGCTGCTTCTTATCATTTTGGCGAGAAATGAGCTACTTCCCTCAGAATTGTATCGCCGATTGCCGGTAGCGAAGGGGCGTCGTTTTGGTAATCTGCCGAAAAACACGGCCGAACTGGACCAAGGAGCCGAAGCCGACCTGCTCAGCAATTATGATGACTTTCATTTTGCTCTCGGTCAGCAGCCTTTGCGCTTCCTGGACACGAACAAGATTGATATATTCGACCAGTGAAAATCCGGTAATTTCCTTGAACATACGGCTTAAATAAGCCGGGCTGATTTCAAATCTTTCCGCAAGCTCTTCCAATCGCAAAACTTCGGCAAAATGGGTGTTGATGTAACGCACGATCGTCGATATTTTTCGATGTAAAGGAGAGACATGCTCAGGTGATGTGACCGGATGCTGGCGAATAAAACGCGAAGTGAACAGCAGCAGCTCGATCAGAAAATGACGCAAAGCGAAGGTTTGCCCGAGCTGAGGTTCTTTCGCTTCATGTATCATTTTGCCGAGAATGTCTTCGACAAATCGACGGGTCGGGAGATCGAGCCTAAGCACAGGAGCAGCATGCGTGAACGCATCGAGCAGGTAAGGAGCATCGGATTTCATGCTTTCCAGGAAGTGATCGCTGAAATTCATCACGACACGCGCATGCCCAAGCTTATCGGAATCCGAAGTAGCGTGAAGCTCGCGCCGATTAATGAGCACCAGGTCTCCCGGAAGGATGAGATACGAGCGGTCCCGAATGAAATACATGCGCTCACCTTCATACAAATAATAGAGCTCATACATATCATGCATGTGCTGTGTTCTCTCGAACGATCCATTACGATGTATATGTTGAATATAAAATGGGCCTTCATCCTCATTGCCGAAGGTGACGGTGCTGGGCATCTGAGTACTCCTTTTGTTCAAGTTGTTGTAATGAAAGTATAACATAAGCACAGTGAAAAATATGAATAGTTTTCCTTGAAAATAGGAATAGATGAAGAGAAAACGCTCCTAACTTGCGATATGATTAAGCTATAAGAAAATAGCAAACGTTTGCAAAATAAGGGAGGAACACAAGGAATGAAAGAGCTTATAGACGCAATCAAATCAGGAAACACATCAACGTTATCAGCGCCAGGCGTTAAAGTATATGGTTCATCTTTTACACAAATTGGAAATACTTCAGTTGTTATGGTACGTACCGAGGCTGGAAAGCGGCTAGTTGCGGTTGGTGAGAGTGATTTGTTCAATCAATTAAACGGAGAAGTTGTGGATGGCGCGAAAGTTGCTCCATTAACGCACGAGAATCGTTTGACATTGAATCAATTCTTGCCTTATACGGCCCCGCAAGCATTTGGCACGCAGGTAGCTACGATGGGTCTGGGCGATCGTCTTGGTATTGCAAGCCCTGGACATATTCAAACGATTCGCGGCAAAGATATCCGTCCCGTATTGGCGCAGCAAAGTATTCGTGAGCTTGCGCTTACAGGCAGAACGTATGAAGACGTTTTGGACGCGGCGGCTTACGCGGTTTTCCAAGAAGGCTACAAAGATGGCTATGGCGCAGACGGCGACCATTTGAAGAAAGAGGAAGACATCGAGTATGCACTGCGTCTTGGCTTTACGATGCTGACGCTCGATTGCTCCGAGAACATCGACAACACGATTGAAACATTGTCGGCAGATGAGGTTGCAGTTAAGTATGCAGTTTTGCCAGCAGGCTTGCGTGAGCACTATGAGAAACGTTACTTGGAGACACCTGCTAATGTACCAGGTGCAGCACTTAACTACACGCGCGAAGCGCTCCAAAAAGATGTGCTCATCTACGACGCAGCCATTAATTTCATGGAAGCTATTTACCGCAAATATATCGCAACTTTGGATCGTGCGGTTGATTTTGAAATTTCGATTGATGAGACGGCTACACCGACATCACCTGAAGCCCACTATTTGGTAGCGAACGAGCTTCGTGACCGTGGGGTTACCATTTTCAGCATGGCGCCGCGCTTCTGCGGAGAATTCCAAAAAGGGATCGACTACATCGGCGATATCGCGCAATTTGAGCGTGAGCTGGCGAGCCATGCAGCGATTGCTGTGCATTTTGAATACAAGCTGAGCATTCACTCCGGTAGCGACAAGTTCAGTGTGTTCCCGCTAATCGGACAATACACAAAAGGTTTGTTCCATATCAAAACGGCAGGTACAAATTGGCTCGAAGCGGTACGTGTTGTAGCAAAAGTAAACCCATCCCTGTATCGCCGCATGCATCAATTTGCTTTGGATCATTTCACAGAAGCGACAGCTTATTATCACGTGACGACGGACATCAATGCCATCGTTCCACTTGCTGAAGTCGCGGATGCCGATCTGCCAAACTACATGGAAGAAAACAATGCGCGCCAATTGCTGCACATCACATACGGTCTGCTGCTGCAAGCCAAAAATGCCGATGGCAGCAAGCAATTTGCTGAAGAGTTCTTCCGGACGATGACGGAGCAGGAAGACGTATTCGCTGAAGGTTTGCGTCATCATATTGGCAGACATTTGGAGCTGCTCGGTAAATAATAAAAGAAGAGGCAATCCTCAAGCGTTTTAATCTGCTTGAAGATTGCCTCTTTCTTATTCTTGATTCGAAGGTTCATTCCGGTTATCATCTGCGCCAGGATAATCCCGTTTGAGCCCTTCGTGCAGCTCATGGTTTTCATAGGAAAACCGGTTCGGCGGGCGCTGATCTTTACGCCAAGGCGTGCTTTTTCCCAGCGATTCCGTGTTTAGGCTTGTGCCATAAGGGCCTTCGGGAAATTCCTCGGGAATCAGGTCGTTTCGCTGAGATTCGACCGTCTCCAAATCAGTGTATACATCTCGCTGCTCGGGTATGAACCCCTTTGTTTCGGTATACTTATCTTTCGCGGACTCTTCAACACTCATGGAAAATGCCTCCTCATCTGGGTTGCGCATGCTTTTTCCAGTGTCCCCCGCTGATCCGTTAAATATCCGTGAAATGAATGGAACCGATAATTTGCGATAAAAATCCATTCAGTTCCAATGCTTGTTCTTCATTGAGCTTGAAGGCGTACTCGAGGTATCCCTCTTCGGCCAAGTCATCCGGACCAATTACCGCACTGCGTCCTGATTGTAAATCAATGACAAGTTTTTTGCCGTAATAACGGGTTGTTGTCATGATCGCAAGGTCAAAACGGTGCAGCGCATTGCCGACGAAGCATACAAAACGCGTTGTCGTCTCTTCTTGATGGTCGTATAAAAAGTCATAATCAGACATAAGGGCCCTCTTTTCATTCTGGTATGTCTTTCATTATAACCGAAATAGGCTTGTCAACAAAACATAGGTTGCGCCCATCTTACAAACATGGTATGATTTGGATATTAGAAAAAGGGAAGCACCTTTTCAGCCTAGCTGAAGAGGTGCTTTTTCGTTTTTCTTAACCCATTTTCGTAAATGTTTGGAGGAGGTAAGTATGAACATTGTTTTTTTGAACACATTGGAGAAAGAAACGGGGGATCATCGCGTATTATCTGCGCAGGTATCGATTGCTGAAGAGCAAGGCGTGTGGAATGTGTTCTGGAACGAGCCCGACAGCGTGGGCAAGCTGCAGCAAGATCAGTGGTACCAAGGGATGAGTTGGGATGAGATGTTAAGCACCTTCCGTCATGGTTTACGCGAGAAGTTTCGCAGCGGTTTCCGTCCTATCGTGAGCTCGGAGCTGGAATCCGCCCAAGTGCTGTCTGGCAAAGCGAGAATGACGCAGATGCTGACTTATTATTGCGAAGAAAACCCAAGCGAAGAAGTGTACGAACAGCTTCGTGCATGGAGACGCGAACAAGCCTCGCGTGAAGGCAAAGCACCGTATATTCTCGCAACGAATCGGGTACTGCGCATGATATCTGTTTTCTTACCCCAAAGCAAGGAAGAACTTCAGCAAATCCCTGGCTTTGGTGAGCAGAAGACCAATATGTATGCAGGGGATATTTTAAAAATTACTGCGGAGTATACGCGTTCGAATGGTTTTCCGCTGGATTGGGTTGCCAAGAGCGTCGATATCGTCAAGTTTGAGTCATGGCTCCTCGCTCAGAAGGAGCAGAAGCTGCGCATGGAGCTGGATCGCGAGGTTAGCAAACGCAAGCTGCTCGAGATTACGGCTCGCGGAGGCAGCTTGGCTGATCTCCAAACCGATTTGACGATGCCGCGCAGAGAGCTCTTGCTGTGGGTAGAGGAACTGGACCGCGAAGGCTATGATATGGATCTGCTGGTGGAAGCAGAACTGGCTTCGGTCCCGGAGGAGGAACAGATCAAAGCATGGAACGCTTTTGAATCCGAAGGCGACCGTTATCTGAAGCCGGTTCTTCAGCGTATGGGCGGTACGGAAGAACTGAAAGGCAAAGAGCTCGACCGCGCATATGAATGGCTGCGATTGCTGCGATTGCGTTTTCGCAAGGACAAGGAAAGCATGAGCGCGCAAGCTGCAAGCTAGTATTGACAGAGCTGAGGCAGATATGATTAAATGGTCAATAATCTTAATAGCAATCAAAGCGATGACGAACTGGGGTTATGCCCTTAGTAGGAGTAATGCCGCTGCTGCAGAGAGTCGGTGGAAGGTGCAAACCGATGCAAGCATGACTCCGAATTACCGTTCCGAGTTGGTTGAGGGAACATGCTCCGTTTGAGAGCATCAGTAGCTTATACCCGGCATCCTATGCCGTTACAATGACTAAGTGAAAGAGAAGGCTGCGAATGAGAGTCGCAGATCCTTCCCTTTAATTAGGGTGGTACCGCGAGACAACCGTCTCGTCCCTTTGTGGACGATTTGGTTGTCTTTTTGTTTTTTCATAATGATGAGGAGGGATTGCAAGATGACAGGGATCGAATTAACCGATGCACAAAGGCAGGAAGTCGAGCGCCAACTGCAAATCATTAAACGTGGTGCGGCTGAGATTATACCAGAGGATGCACTGAAACAGAAAATTACCCGGGCAATTGTAACGGGAAAACCGTTGAAAGTGAAATTGGGCTTAGATCCATCTGCGCCTGATATTCATATTGGGCACACGGTTGTCTTGCAAAAGCTTCGCCAATTTCAAGAGTTAGGCCATGAAGTTCAGCTGATCATCGGAGATTTCACAGGGCGTATTGGCGATCCAACGGGGAAGTCGGAAACGCGCAAGCAGCTGACAGAAGAGGATGTGCAGCATAATGCCCAAACGTACCAGACACAGCTATCCAAAATTTTGGATTTTACGAAAACAACCTTTTACTACAATTCTAGTTGGCTGGGTGAACTGAAATTTGATGATGTGCTGAAGCTGGCGGGCAAAGTAACGGTGGCGAGGATGCTGGAGCGGGACGATTTCGCCAAAAGATACGCGGCCAATCAGCCGATTCATGTGCATGAATTTTTCTACCCGTTAATGCAAGGCTACGATTCCGTTGCACTGGAGACCGACATTGAGCTTGGGGGTACGGATCAGACATTTAATATTCTGATGGGACGCACGCTGCAAGGCGCCTATGAGATGAAAGATGGCCAAGTGGCTATTCTGATGCCGCTGCTCGAAGGGCTGGATGGCACGCAGAAGATGAGCAAAAGCTTGAAAAATTACATCGGTATCGATGAGGCCGCGAATGAAATTTTCGGCAAAACGATGTCGATCCCGGATTCTCTTATGCTGAAATATTATGAGCTAACGACTGCGATCTCAAGCGAAGAGCTTCAGGAGTTGAAGGAGAGACTGGAAGCGGACTCCATCCATCCAAGGGATGCCAAGATGAGGCTGGCGAAGGAATATGTGCGTATGTATCATGGCGCGGAAGCAGCTCAAGAGGCAGAGCAGCATTTCATTACAGTCTTTCAGAAGAGAGCACTGCCGGAGGATATCGAAGAAATGCAGATCAGCGAGGAACTGCTCGATGCTGGCCAGATCTCCATTATTAAGCTGCTTGTAGCTATGAGGCTGCAGGCTTCCAACGCAGAGGCAAGACGCAGTATTGAGCAAGGCGCGGTGAAAATCAATGAAACGAAGATATTGAATATCCATGAGTTATTCCAGCCGCAGGATGGCGATATTGTTCAAGTAGGCAAACGAAAGTTTGTGAAAATCAAACGGGTGTAGTCATCGCCTAAAAAAAGGGCCTCTTGAACAGCGATATGCTGCTTCAAGAAGCCCTTCCTTCTATTATAGCCATTCTTTTTTACGGAATAAAATATACATGGCAATGCCTAGCACACCCATAAACGCTAAGACGAACTCATCGCCATGAGCGACATGGAGCCCTAGAATGTTATCAAAGTTCATTCCGAACACTCCTGTAATGAACGTCAACGGCATGAAAATAGTTGTCAGCGCGGTAAAAACACGCATGATATCATTCGCGCGGTTCGCCAGGCTGGATTGATATGCTTCTCGTAAGTTCCCCATCAGATCGCGGAGCGTATCGAACGTATCCACAATTTTGACGGCATTCTCATAAATGTCGCCAAAATATTTCTGGAGCTGGTGGTCAATCAACCTGAGATCCTTCTTGCCAAGCGTACCGATCACATCACGTTGTGGAACAAGCACTTTTTTGAGCCAGAGAATTTCCGAACGAAGTCCGATGATTTCATTCAAATGAGATTTTTTGGTCGCTACCAAAATATCTTCTTCCAGCTTTTCAATCTTGGCCTCGATACGGTCACCAACCGCAACGTAATTATCGACGACAAGATCGACTAGATGGTATAGGAAACGGTCGGCGCTGTTGACCTCCTCTTCCCAGAGAAACGGCTTTAAAGCGCGAAGTTCATTAATTTTTTGCCTAGTAACGGTAATAATGACATGTTTGCTAAGAAATAGATTAAGTCCACGAAGGAAAATTTCCTCATCATCAAAACGAATGCTATTTATAACGATAAAATAATGCGAATCATAAAATTCAATCTTAGGACGCTGTTCCTCTTCGCTCAAGCAGTCCTCCACGGCCAAATCATGTAGATGGAATAAAGGCTGAAGAAGTTCTAAATCCTCGATTCCTGCATCAATCCAATAAAAGCCTTGTTCTGGAGGTGTTAGTGCGACAGACACGTCTTCGACCAATGTGAAAATGCCATTCTGAACCCACCGTGTTTTCATCTGATCCACCCCTTTGCATGGAATCAGCCGGTTACGTTCATCATGTGCGCGAGACTACGAATGATGGAATAACCGACTGCATTCCTACACTATAAAATTTACAAAACTTGCAGGTGCTACTCCTCGGTTCCCCGTCCAAACGTATGCCCCCCTTTTGCGTCCGTGTCGAATAATACTTGTCTAGTATAACCCTTCATATACCCTGTTTCAAGCCAAAAAGTTTGGCGCCACAAGTAAGAATGCGCTCTAGATACTCTATGGATTCAGGGCTTGTTCGGTGTCAAAAAAAACCGCCATGAATTACATGGCGGCTTTCAAGATCTTGCCTTTCATTTCTTGATAAATATCAATCAGTTCAGGATTGCCTCGGAGCAGCAGATCTTCTTCACTCTCTGCTCCATAGACTCGGCATAATAAGGCAGCGGCATCCTCAGCTTGTTGCCTGGTTGGCTTCGATGTTTCAATTAAAGCGAAATATCGATTTAATGAAGCGAAAGCAGAGAAGTTATCCGAAGATGGTGCGGACATAATGGACCCCCTTTAATCGTTAGATAATGTAATCAGTTTGATATTTATTTAACCCTGTTTCGCGTTATTTAAACACCAAATCACGATACATTTCGTATCAATATTACCATAGATGGACAGCCTGATGCAATTTCTTTGTTTTGCAGGTTGTCAGGATCGGTTAATGTCTTGACTTTACTTTATTTTATAGTATGATGATTTTAATCGCATACGTTTCATTTTCTTATCAAGAGTAGGTGGAGGGACTAGCCCTATGACACCCGGCAACCGACAAACCTTTGCAAGCAAAGGGATGCACGGTGCTAATTCTTGCGGAACCGCTTGTAGAAAGCGAATCTGGGAGATAAGAGAAGGACATTGACAGTGACATTCCATGGCCTTTCTCTGATTCCAGAGAAGGCCATTTTTGCATTTTCATACACCCAAAATAAACCATGAAGAGGAGTGAACAGGATGCCGATCAAGATTCCTGACAACCTGCCTGCCAAAGAAATTTTAAACCAAGAGAACATCTTCACCATGGACGAATCTGTCGCGTATCACCAGGATATACGTCCACTTCGCATTGCTTTGTTAAATTTGATGCCTACTAAAGAAACGACCGAGACGCAATTGCTGCGCTTGATCGGGAATACGCCGCTGCAGGTGGAATTCGTTCTTCTGCATCCGAAAACTCATACTTCTAAGAACACCTCCGTTGAACACCTGGAGATGTTCTATAAAACTTTTGACGATATTAAAGAAGAAAAGCTGGACGGCATGATTATTACAGGCGCCCCAGTTGAACAGATGGAGTTTGAAGATGTGAATTACTGGGAGGAGTTGACGCAAATCCTGAATTGGAGCAAAGAAAACGTCACTTCAACCTTGCATATTTGCTGGGCAGCCCAAGCGGGCTTGTATCATCACTTCGGGGTTCGTAAATTTGCGCTGGACAACAAAATTTTCGGTGTATTCCCGCACACGGTAGAGGTGCCGAATACGAAGCTGCTTCGCGGTTTTGATGAAATTTTCCACGTGCCGCAATCGCGCCACACAGACGTTCGTCGTGATGACATTGAGCGATGTCCGGACCTGGAGATTTTATCCGAATCAGAGGAATCCGGTGTCTATATCGCGGCAACACGTGATGGCAAGCATATCTTCGTAACAGGACATTCCGAATATGACGCGAATTCATTGAAATGGGAATACGATCGGGATGTGAGCAAGGGACTTCCTATTGATATCCCCAAAAATTATTACCCCAACAATGATCCTAGCCGGCAGCCTTATAACACTTGGAGAGCTCATGCGAACCTGCTGTTCTCCAATTGGTTGAACTATTATGTGTACCAAGAAACGCCTTTTGAGCTTACCGCTAATATCAATGAAAGCCTGGCAAGTGCGTCACTTTAATTCGAACCCAAATCATGAGGAGGAACTCCCTTTGTTGAAAATCGAAAGTCGTCTCGCCCAAATTGGCTCCATCGAAGAACCTGTAACCGGAGCTGTCAGCTTCCCTGTTTATCAAGCTACTGCTTTCCGTCACCCGAAGCTCGGCCAAAGCACCGGATTTGACTACGCGCGTACCAAAAGCCCAACTCGTAAAGTGCTTGAGGATGCGATCGCGCAATTGGAATCCGGAGATGCGGGTTTCGCATGTTCATCCGGCATGGCAGCCCTGCAAACGGTTTTTGCCTACTTTAGCCAAGGCGATCACTTGATTGTTTCCTTGGATTTATATGGCGGTACGTACCGTCTGCTCGAGAAAATCATGTCGCGCTTCGGTGTAACGGCTACGTATGTAGATACGAACGATTTGGACGGTTTGGAAACTGCTTACCGCCCAAATACCAAAGGGCTGATCATTGAGACGCCGACGAATCCACTCATGATGATTACAGATATCGAGCTTGTATGTACATGGGCCCGTAAGAAAGGCATCGTGTCCATTGTCGATAACACGCTTTTAACTCCTTATTTACAGCGCCCCCTAGAACTGGGAGCAGACATTGTCGTTCACAGCGCGACCAAATATTTGGGAGGACACAACGACGTGCTTGCCGGTTTGATTGTGACCAAGGGCAAGGAGCTTTCAGAGCAAATGGCCTTCCTTCACAATTCGATTGGAGCCGTGCTTGGGCCGCAAGACAGCTGGCTTTTGATGAGAGGTATGAAGACGCTGGCGCTTCGTATGGAGCGTCATGAACAAAATGCAACAGCCATCGCAAACTTCCTGCTGGAGCACCCGCTCATCAGTGATGTTTACTACCCGGCACTGGAATCTCATCCAGGTCATGCCATTCAGAACAAACAATCGAGCGGAAACACAGGGATTTTCTCCTTCAAAGTGAAAGACGCCAGACTGGTTGAGCCGATTCTGCGTCACATTCAGCTTATCGCCTTCGCCGAGAGCTTGGGCGGCGTCGAATCGCTGATGACATATCCGGCTGTACAAACACATGCGGATATCCCGCTTGAAATTCGCCAGCAAATCGGTGTGGATGATCGCCTTCTGCGCTTCTCTGTCGGCATCGAGCATCAGGATGACCTTATCGCTGATTTGGCGAATGCGCTTAGCCAAGCACAAGCAGAATTAGAAGGAGAATCCCTGTAATGAGCCATTCACCGAACGATAAACGCAAGCCGCACGGCAAATTCGCTACTAAACTCATACATTTTGGCGCTGAGATTGATGAAGTAACAGGCGCTTCCAGCGTTCCTTTGTATCAAGCGTCAACTTTCCATCAAGCTGACTTGGAAGTTTCTCCGGAGTATGATTATACGCGTTCCGGGAACCCAACCCGTCAAGCTCTGGAAGACTACATTGCCCTACTCGAAGGAGGAACGCGCGGCTTCGCTTTTGCTTCCGGCATGGCCGCGATTTCCTCGGCCTTCATGCTTCTTTCACAAGGAGATCATGTGATTGTGACCGAAGACGTGTACGGTGGTACATACCGCTTGCTTACTACGATCATGAATCGGATGGGTGTCGAATCAACCTTTGTTGATATGACGGATATCGCCCAAGTTCGTGCAGCGCTGCGTTCTAACACAAAAGCAGTGTTTCTGGAGACGCCTTCGAATCCGACGCTTAAAATTACCGACATCGCGGAAGTAGCTGCTTTTGCCAAAGAGCACGATTTGCTGACGATGTTGGACAATACATTCATGACACCGTATCATCAACGTCCGATCGAACTAGGAATTGATATCGTTCTCCACAGCGCAACCAAATTCCTGGGCGGACACAGTGACGTCCTGGCTGGACTTGCCGTAGTTGCGAATGACAGCTTAGGCCGCAGAATGAAGCAGATCCAGAACGGATTAGGCAATGTTCTTGGCATTCAAGATTCATGGCTGCTCATCCGCGGAATGAAAACTTTGAAAGCCCGTATGGAAGTGTCGGAGAAAAGCGCGCAAAGATTGGCACAATGGCTGTCTGAACAGCCTGACGTTGAGGTCGTGTATTACCCGGGTCTTCCGAACCATCCGCGTAGAGAGATTCATGAAAAGCAGTCCCTTGGTTATGGGGCCGTTGTTTCCTTTGATGTTGGCTCCGGTGAAAAGGCTAAAAAGATGCTGAGCAAAGTGCGTATTCCGTTGGTAGCCGTTTCTCTAGGCGCTGTAGAAAGCATTTTGTCATATCCGGCTATGATGTCTCATGCCGCAATGCCGAAGGAAGTTCGCCTGCAGCGAGGCATTACCGACGGTCTTGTCCGGTATTCGGTTGGCCTGGAAGACATCGAGGACATCATTGAGGATCTGGAGCAAGCGCTTCGCGGTTAAACGTTCCGGAATTCCCAGAATAGTCATATTTGAAAAAGGTTCCTACTTATGAAAAGCAGCAATTTGCTGCTTTTTTGGCATGAGTATGGTACGATAAATGGATACGAGCCATCAGAAATTAAAGGAGTGAAGAGCTGTGAAACCGATCGATCGTATTTTAAATAAAGCACAATCAGGCGGCCGAATTGATGTAGAAGAATGCATTACACTGTTCGAATCCGATCAAATAGAGAAAATTGGCGATACCGCGAATCAAATTATGAAGAAATGGCATCCGGACCCGATTACTACATTCGTTATTGGCCGGAACATCAACTATACAAACATTTGTGATGTATACTGCAGATTCTGTGCGTTTTATCGTGCTCCTGGTTCAGCTGAAGGATATGTTTTGCCGGACGAGACGATTTTCCAGAAGATTCAAGAGACGCTGGATGTGAATGGTACGGAGATCTTGATGCAAGGCGGTACCAACCCGAACTTGCCGTTCAGCTATTACACGAACATTCTTCGTGAGATTAAGAAGCGTTTTGACATTACAATGCATTCTTTCTCACCAGCGGAAATTATGAAAATGAAAGACGTTTCAGACGGCTTATCCTTAGAAGAGGTTGTTCGCCAATTGCATGAAGCCGGACTGGATTCCTTGCCTGGCGGTGGCGCCGAAATTTTGGATGACCGTACTAGACGCAAAATCAGCAGGCTTAAAGGTTCATGGCGCGACTGGATGGACGTCATGCAAACCGCTCACAGAATTGGTATGCACACAACAGGTACCATGGTAATCGGTTTTGGGGAGTCGATGGAGGAGCGCGCGCTTCACATGCTGCGTATCCGAGATGCACAAGACGACGTATTGATGCAGAACCTGAATACGCCTGGTTTCCTTGCGTTCATTCCGTGGACGTTCCAACCGGATAATACGAACATGAAGGCGGAGAAAGTAACGCCTGAAGAATACTTGAAAACATTGGCAATTAGCCGGATTATGCTCGACAATGTACCGAACTTCCAATCTTCTTGGGTTACAATGGGACCTGAAGTGGGTAAACAGACTTTGAGCTATGGCTGCAACGATTTCGGTTCTACGATGATTGAAGAAAACGTGGTATCCGCGGCGGGTACGACGCATAAAGTCAACGTTACTTCAACGCTGGACATCATTCGCCAAGCGGGCAAAATTCCTGCGCAGCGGAACACGAAATATCAAATTCTGCGTGTGTTCGATGACGAAAACGTGAAAATTGATAAAGATTTTGTTATGCAGAACTAATAAATAAAGAAGCCTCCTTCCACTTGTATCGTGGTTGGAGGCTTTTCTGCGTTACTTATCGCACTTCCTTCAAGGGAGCAGTGTGAATGATCGTTCGATTTTTACCCGTTTTCTTGGCTGTATATAAGGATTGATCGGCGCCGGCGAAAAGCAGCTCTTTGGAAGTTCCAGGCTGATACTCGCTGAGCCCGATAGAGATGGTGACAGGTTGGCCGTTCAGCTCTTCCTGTTTCATTTGAGAAATTTGCCAACGAATACGTTCGAGCAGGTCAAACACCACATCGGTGTTCTTCTCTGTGAAAATGATAGCGAACTCCTCACCGCCATATCGGGCTACAAAATCATTGAGGCCTACATGATGTTTCAAGGTGCTGCTGACGTTTTTCAAGACGGCATCACCGGCCCTGTGGCCATAGGTATCATTGACTTTCTTGAAATTGTCGATGTCGAGCACAGCGATATGAATGCAGAAGTGACCTAAAGCGTTTTGCACGATAAGCTCATCCAAGTATTCATGGAAGGTAATATGATTGTACAAATCGGTTAGCGCATCCGTTTTGGAGAGCTTGTCCATGATGATATTTTTGATCAATAATTCCTGTTTCAGCTCCGTTGTTATTTGCAAATTGTTCAGGATTTCAACCCCGCGCTTAATAATACCGAATGTAATGATCGAAATAATAGTTAGTACCGGCAGTATCGTCAGCAGATCTATGAAGGTGTAATCTGCGAGTAAGCGCAATTTGACAATAAAAAGAATGGAGAAGGAGACGAGAGATAAAGCTATGGAATATATAATCTTGGAAAATTGCAGGTAAAAAATAGAAACGAAAATGGGAAGCAAAAGATAAAGGATAACGAGATTTATTTCATAATTGAAGTAAATAATGGTGAAGGATAAGATCGCACCGCCGCTAATGATTTGGTAATCCAACTGATTTTTATAAAATTTATTGGTTGTTTCCAGCATAAGCAGGATGAGGATCATGGTAAGGACGGAGACAATAAGATGCCCTGATGTGAAGGATGCATCTCTTTTTGTAGTGAAAGAGTAGAGAAGTTCGAAAGGTAGTTGAAGCAGGACAAGGAACCAGTAGGTGTTCAGCAGCTTGCGGTTCCAAGCATGTCTGTGCAGTTGATATGCGTCTATTTGCATGGATATTCACTCCAATTTGAGACTAAAGCACTACGATGATTATCATAGCATGAAAATTTGCGAGATTGGAATAACTTTACTTAAAGATTTGATAAAGAATGCTGAAAGGAAATGGCAATTTGTTCGTTGTATATCTCCTACCTATCGACCATATACTCTTAAGAGGAGGATGTATTGATGGAAGGAGTGAGGGTATGGAGCTGTTTACTATCGTGATCATGAAGGTTGATGAGTCCTATGTGCGTTCGTTAAGCGCTCAAATCGAACGTGAGCTGCAACTTTTACATATGGTTGAAAGTGGATGGACTATTGCATACGAATGGTCAGAAACACATGCATATATCCGCCTGGAATCGAAGTTGACTGACGAGGAAATTTCAGCGGTGCGACGCCAAGTGCTGCCGAATCTGGCTGGTGTATTGGCAGATCACATCATTGCGGACAAGGAATCAAGTATTTTGCGTCAATTGCTTATTAAAGAGTTTAAATATGAGGCCAAGGAAGATTTAGAAGCTATCGAAGGGTACTGTAAACCGACCGTTTATACAGACACAGGGACAGAGGACTCCCCTGTTCTTACCAACAGTTTCGGCATTCAGCGGCGCAGACAAGTCTTGGTCGACCAACTCGTGTTGGCTCTAGAAGAAACTTCAAGACTCAGTTTGGACGGCTTCCTGCATTTCCGTTTGCAAGATTACACGGACGAGCTCCGGGAAATCGCGGAATATGCGATAGACGAATTCATGATGGATCGCCAATACCAGGAATTTATTTCTCTTTTGCAATATTTTGTGTATATCCAAGAAGCCAAAATTCCGGTTGTTCATCTCATTCACAAAGGCGGGCATGAATTCGTTATTTTGAATGATCGTATGGAACTCATTGATGCTAATGAATTTGATGCTTCTTTTAAAATGGAAATGTTGGAAAAGGACATTAATTTCGAAGATATGATCGTGAGCACGTTGATAACGGTATCTCCTGCAAATATCTATATTCACACAAGAGACGCTGACATGACGATCATCAAAACGATTAGGCAGATCTTTGAGGATCGAACGACGGTGTGCTCCTACTGCCGGACATGTGACATTTATTTAGGGGAAGCGAAAAAACAAGACCAACTATCCCCTTGACCTTGAACGAAGAGCCAATTATAATAGTGAGCGAAGGCGTTAATCAAAGACAAGAACTTTCTGCAAGAACTGCACAGAGAGAGGAGACCAGGCTGCAATCTCCTTCAGTGAAACAGATGGTTTACCCCTTTGTAGCCGTGTTGTGGAATTCGGTCTGATCTGCAGACTGTTAGTATACAACACCGGAATCATTCCCGTTATCGAATGCTGATGAGGATTCGCCATACTTGATAAGAGATGCAGCGAATCGAACTAGGGTGGAACCACGAGCTGAGCGCACTCGTCCCTTATGGGATGCAGTGTGCTTTTTTGCGTTCAATCACATATACAGGAGGAACGAAGATGGTTGTACAAGTGAAATTACCAGATGGCGCAGTGAGAGAGTACGCAGTTGGAACGACCATTGAGCAAGTGGCGGAGTCCATTTCTTCCGGATTAAAGAAAAATGCGGTAGGCGGTAAAGTGAACGGAAAATCGGTTGATTTGTCGTTCGCTTTGGAAAATGATGCTGACGTTGAGATTTTGACACTCGACAATGAAGCGGGATTGGAAATGTATCGTCACAGTACGGCACATTTAATGGCACAAGCTATTAAACGCATATATGGCGACAAGGCTGTAAAATTAGGAATCGGACCTGTCATCGAAGACGGATTCTATTACGACATCGATTTGGAAACGCCGCTGAATCCAGAGGATTTGGTGAAAATCGAGAAGGAAATGGAACGCATCTCTAATGAAAACCTGGCGATTACTCGCCGCGTGGTTTCCCGTGAGGAAGCGATTCGCATCTTCACTGAGCTGGAAGATCCGTACAAACTTGAGTTAATCCGTGATTTGCCGGAAGATTCCGTGCTCACGATTTATGATCAAGGTGAGTTCTTCGACCTGTGCCGCGGACCGCATTTGCCATCCACTGGCAAGATCAAAGCTTTCAAACTGTTGAGCGTAGCGGGCGCATACTGGCGCGGAGACGCGAAAAACAAAATGCTGCAGCGTATTTACGGAACTGCGTTCCCTAAAAAAGCGCAGCTGGATGAGCACTTGCATTTGCTTGAAGAAGCAAAAAAACGTGACCACCGCAAGCTGGGTAAAGAACTGAAAATGTTCGCGTTCTCCCGCGAGGTTGGTCAAGGTTTACCGCTTTGGCTGCCAAACGGTGCTAAATTGCGACGTACAATGGAACGCTACATTGTGGACTTGGAAGAGCGTTTAGGCTACCAGCACGTATATACACCGGTTCTTGCCAACGTGGACCTATACAAAACTTCCGGTCACTGGGACCACTATAGCGAAGATATGTTCCCGAAAATGGTCATGGACAATGAAGAACTAGTCCTTCGTCCGATGAACTGTCCGCATCATATGATGGTTTATAAGAGCGACATGCGCAGTTACCGTGATCTGCCGGTTCGTATCGCAGAGCTTGGCACGATGCACCGTTATGAAATGTCAGGCGCATTAACCGGTTTACACCGTGTTCGTGCTATGACGCTGAATGACGCTCATATCTTCTGTCGTTTGGATCAAATCAAAGAAGAGTTCTCACGTGTAGTTACTTTGATCCGTCAAGTTTATGCTGATTTTGGCATTACAGACTACCGTTTCCGCCTTTCCTACCGCGATCCTAAGGATACTGAAAAGTACTTCCAAGATGATCAAATGTGGGAAACTTCCCAACGCATGCTGCGTGAAGTTGTAGAAGAGCTAGGTCTTCCATTCTACGAAGCTGAAGGGGAAGCTGCTTTCTACGGTCCTAAACTTGACGTTCAAATCAAAACAGCTCTTAAGAAAGAGGAAACTCTTTCCACTGCGCAAATCGATTTCTTGCTGCCAGAGCGCTTCCAGCTTGAGTATACAGGCGAAGATGGCCAGAAGCATCGTCCAGTTGTTATTCATAGAGGGATTATCTCGACTATGGAAAGGATGACAGCGTTCTTGCTGGAAAATTTCGCAGGTGCTTTGCCAACTTGGTTAATGCCGGTACAAGCTAAAGTCATTCCAGTATCGCCTGCTTTTGAGGAATTCTCAAACAAGGTAACTGAGCGTCTGTTGGCTGCAGGTATTCGTGTTGAAGCGGATAACCGCAATGAAAAGCTGGGTTACAAGATTCGCGAGGCGCAGCTGGAGAAAATTCCGTTCATGCTCGTTGTCGGGGAAAATGAAGTAACGAATGAAAGCCTATCTGTCCGCAAACGCGGTCAAGGGGATCTGGGTACACATCCGATTGATCAAGTGATCGGCATGATCAATGAAGAAATAAGCAAAAAACTATAATCGTATACAACGAAAGCAGAGAAGAGTCATTCTTCTCTGCTTTTTTTGTTTTCAAAATTAGGCATTTTGGTATGTATAAGGGAACGCAAAGGGGGCATTTTAATCAGTGAGTCTGCATATGGAGGTTTAATTCTGGAATGAACTGGACAACCTGCAATAGTAGGGGAGGTATCAAAACAATGTTTACTGCGTTATTTACGAAGCCCAAATGGCTTGGAACCTGGATGATCATGAACGTTTTGATTGCGCTTTTCGGACAAGAAACAAGAAACACGGCAGAAACCGTAAGCCATATACAAGTGCCGCACCAAATGGATGCTCCGAGCAATTCGGAACCTGTTTCTGTGCCAGTAACACAAGATCGTGGGCAGCAAGTTAATTATCGCTATGTGCCGAAGCTGGACTCCGATTTGTCCAAGCTTAAGTCGGTTGAAGTGACGGCTACCGGTTATTATGCGGGTAAAGAATCCACGGGTAAAAATCCCGATCATCCTGAATACGGCATTACCTTTTCAGGGATCAAAGTAAAGCGGGACGACAAAGCACTATCGACCATCGCTGCAGACACGAAAGTTTTTCCGTTAGGCACGGTTTTGTTTATCCCGGGATACGGTTACGGGGTAGTTGCCGACACGGGAAGCGCGATTAAAGGGAAGAAAATTGACTTGTATTTTGACACGAAAGATCAGGTCTACAAGGAATGGGGCAAGAAAACCGTCAAAGTTTTTATCGTCAAGCAGGGGAGCGGCAAGGTGACGGAGCTCATTTGGAATCAATTGAAGGACGAGATCTTGTCTCCTACCAAATCGCTATAAAAATGGTTCGAGCTAAATTTTTTCATCATAAAAAATCCTGTTTGGGAAACGATATACATACAGGAGGTGATTGAACATGGCTAAGAACAAAAACAACAAGAAAGCAGCACAAGACGTAGAATTCGCTACGGAAACTGCGGTACCTAACAAGCAGCAACAAACGAACACACAAAACCAAAACAAATAACGAATAACCATAGCGATGTTAAAAAAGAGCAGGGATCCTTCGGGGTCTCTGTTTTTTTATTTCTTTTCATCGTCGCCTATTTTCGATATAATGTAGCAAAATCTAACATTTGCCCATCTGGGAGGAGTGCCAATTGCTTATGCAGGCAGAGACGAAACTGAAAGCTTGGTTGTATGGTCTTATTCTCATCGGTATTGCCTTAAATGTAGTGGCTTTATTTTCAACATCTTATTGGTTTACGGCTGCGAGTTTGGCTGTTTTTTTGTTTCTAGGGATATTGATTACCGTTATGAATAGGTCATCGAGCGCTTCACTTCACTCTGAAAAGCAGCAGCAGGAGCAATTCCGAACCTTTATTCAGGAATCGCAAGTCGTGGCGGACCGCTTGGCAGCGGCGGTAGAAGAAGTGAACCGCTCGATTAGTCAACTACTGCACATTGCCGATGCGTCCATTCAAGGCGAAGAGGATCTCAAGGCACGCAGCGATCAAGCGGTAGGACAGCTGCAGGAAGCGTTCGCAGCGATTCAGCAGGTAGCGGCTGCAGCCGATCATATTTTAGATTCATCGTTACATATGCACAAAGAGAGCGAACAGACCAAAGACACGGTTGTTGATGTATGCCGCTCCCTGAATGCCACAGACGAAGTCATGAGCGATCTGCATATCAATAATGATACGATGCAGCGCAAGATTCAGGATCTTACCTCACATACTTCTAAAATCGAAGAAATCAATACGTTCATTGCCGAAGTGGTCAATCAAACGTCGTTGCTTGCTCTTAATGCTTCCATCGAGGCCGCTAGAGCGGGTGAGCAAGGGCGCGGGTTTTCGGTTGTCGCACAGGAGATCAAGAAGCTGGCGGCGCAAAGCCATGAAGCGGTGACAACATCTTCGGAAATTTTGACATCTATTGAGAGCGGCGTTGCACAAGTTGTCGCAGCAGTTGCAGAAGAAAAGAAGTCGGTTGCACTAGGAATTAGTGAAATGAAAGTGATGAAGGAAAAGATCGATACGATTTTCTCGCTTATCCTGCATGTCAACAATCTCGTTGCAAGTACGACAACCTCAACCAAGACGCAGTCTACCTTAGTCACAGGCACGAGGTCTTCGCTCGGTCAAGTGGTAGATTTGATGAACGAAACCATGAACAGCGTGGAGAACACGCTTATGCAAATGAAAAAGCAGCGCCAGGAAGTTTCGATGCTCCAGCACATCAATCAAAATCTTGATCGCTCCTCGACAGAGCTTATCCAAGCTATTCAGGCCGTTGGTTTGCAAAATACGAAAGGGACCACCAACGTTAATATCCAAGAAATGAAGCAGCTGCTCAGCGCTCTTGTCCTCAAACCTGACATCACTTCCCTGATCGATGGGAATCATGCCGCCCAATTAAGCGCAGTTTTGAAGAAAACTGACGGGATTGAGGCGATCTGGTCGAACCGGGCAGACGGGACCTTCGTCTTTTCGCTGCCTGAAGCCGGTCTTGTGAATGGGAAAGGAAGAGAGTGGTGGAAGCGGGCGATGACCGGTGAACTCTTCATTTCGGAGGAATACGTGTCAGCTATTACGAAAAAACCGTGTATTACTTTATCTAAAGCGATAATAGGTGACACGGGAACCCCGATTGGTGTCGTAGGAATCGATTTAATCTTGAAATAATGGTTCTCAAAACCATTATTTTAGTGTAAAATAAGATTACTGTAATGAATGTTAACATGGAGAGATAGGTGAAGTGACTGTGCTGAATGCTATGCGACTGGACGGTAATTCTCAAAAGACATCAAGGAAAGCCGCGGAGGTATTTCCTTTCCTGGAAGCTTACATTGCCCGCAAGGAGCAGCAGGCTCTAGAGATCGAGCAGGTAGTGGAGCGTTACGAAATGAAGAGAATGAAGGAAGAGCGGGCTTATCAGGCAATGTCTTCACTTCGTCGCATGTTTACGGGGAAGAAACCTGACCATCATCTGGCCGTTGAGTATATCCATTATGTGAAGAAGCCGATGGAGCAAGTGAACAAGCTGCGTGCCGAAATTGCGCGTGCCAGACAGATTATGAACGAATCCAAGCCTGGCGAGGACATCACTATTCCAGATGATTTCGAAGAGCTGCTTAACTAATAACAAATTAAAACCCTTCCGTCTGGAAGGGTTTTTTGCTGTTGATTTATCCTTTTTTCAGTTGTTCCAAGTCCAAAAAACCGTCCTCCTGGCTGTAAGCGGGAACCCCATGGATCCCTACATCTAAGCCTACGAGCTCTTCGTCACTGCTTACACGCAGAGGTACGATGAGATTAATGAGCTTCATGACCCCCCATGTGAGGGCGAAGCCCCAAATACAAACCGTAACAAGACCTAATGCTTGAACACCTAACAGACCGAATCCACCGCCATAAAATAAACCGGCTGTACCTTCACGGATAGCGTCAGGCTGCGCGAACAAGCCTACAGCCAATGTTCCGATGCTGCCGCTGATGCCGTGCACGGGGAACGCTCCGACAGGGTCATCGATTTGTCTGGCTTCCAGCATTTCAGTAGCGTAGACCATCGCGATGCCGCAAACAGCTCCAATGAAAATGGCGGCAATATCACTAACGAATGCGCAGCCGGCGGTAATGCCGACGAGCCCTGCAAGCGCGCCGTTGATAACCATTGGCGGGTCAGCTTTGCGATAGCGTAACATTGTAAACAGGATGCAGGTTGCGCAGCCTGCTGCTGCAGCTAACATAGTTGTCACGGCAATATGGCCGATCGATGTATTGGTAGCGCTTAGCGTACTGCCGGAGTTGAAGCCGAACCAGCCAAACCATAGGATGAATGCGCCTACGGAAGCTAGCGGCAAATTGGAGGGTGGCACGATGTTGGCCGTTCCATTCGCTGAGAATTTACCGATCCGCGGGCCGATGATCACCGCAGCAGCGAGTGCCGAGAAGCCGCCAAGTGCATGGATGACAGCTGATCCGGCGAAATCAACCATGCCGAGCTTGCCGAGCCAACCGCCAACTGACCACACCCAGTGACCGGCAATGGGATAAATTAAACCTGTCATGGCAATGGTGTAAAGGATGTAAGCTCGGAAGTTGATGCGTTCGGCCACTGCGCCCGATACGATGGAGATAACGGCGATAACGAAAGCGCATTGGAATAGCCAGTAGGTTTCATGTGAGATGTTAAGCGCAATGTGTGTCAAATCTCCTCCCATGAAAAAGCCGCTCGTGCCGATGATTCCCCCTGCGTCTTTGCCGTACATGAGTGCGAAACCGATGAAATAGAAAATAAGTGCTCCGAAAGCGATATCAACAAACACTTTCATAATGATGCTTACGGCATTTTTCTGCCTGACAAAGCCTGCTTCCAGTAACGCGAAGCCCCCTTCCATCAATAAAATCATGGCAGCTGTTAGTACCACCCATATGGTATCTAGACCGCTGGAAAGCTGTTGGATTTGATCCATTTCTAATCTCTCCCTTATATTCGAAGCGTTCTAATGGAACAATTATACGGTTCTCATGATAAGCATGTCAACGAAATACGTAAGAATACATAACATATAGAACGTATTGTTCGTATCTTCCAAATCCATGTCAGTTATTTTGTGTTTGTGCTCGAAAAACTCAGTCTCTAGACCGAGGCGGCCTTCAATCCCTCGTCTCTTTTCAATCTTGCTTGTATCTTATAGACTAGAAGTAGCTTAACAACGATGTACACAAATGGAGGAAGAACGTATGAATCCGCATATGTTTCAACGCATGATTTGGGGGCTTGTCCTTGTGACGGCAGGTATCCTATTTTTACTTAATCAACTGGGGTTCATTCATATTGACCTTGCTTATATGTTTTCCACGTATTGGCCTGTCATTCTCATCTTTTACGGGCTCGTCGGATTCCTATGGCAGCGTAAGTATCATTGGGGAGGTTCGATTTGGAGCTTACTCGTTTGCGGTGTCGGAACGATTTTCCTTCTTAAGAATCTGAATCTCACTGATCGCTCGCTGGGAGAAATGTTTAAAATTTTGGCCCCTGTTGCCTTAATCTTATTCGGGCTGAACGTTATCTTCCGCCCTGGCCGCAGAGAGTCGCCGGACTGGCTTTCGATGAAAGAAGCGAAAGAGCAAGCAAGAAGAGAGAGACGGGAAGCAAGACGCAAGGAGCACGAGAGACATAGTAATCCTTGGGACTCCGCGGGCTGGAACCATAAGGAGAAAGTAGAGCGGGACCTTTTCACAGGAAGCGAAACCAAGCATACACTGAGCGACGAGGAAAAAGAAGTTCTCAAAGATATTCATGGCGAATTTCATCAAAAGCATGCGGACGAATGGCTTGGCTCCGGGGATTCACCCGCGAAGGCACCTACAGCTCAATCGGAATCGCATGGTCAGCCGAAAACGCAGAATCTTCACAGGCACAGTCACGGCCACAGTCACGGTCATCGCTACGATGACTTCGTGCGCAATTTTGATTCAGGTGATGTTCTTCATCGCCACGGCTTCATTGGGGATGTTCATCTTGGGCAGGAAGCTTGGGAGCTGAAGCCGATTCAAATCTCTCACTTCATTGGAGATTCTGTTATTGACTTGACCCGTGCCGCCATTCCGCTTGGAGAAACAACGATCCATGTAACTGCTTTTATCGGGGACGTGAAAATTTTTATTCCTAACGATCTGGATGTAGAAGTCCGTGTGATGGCAAGTTCTTTTATAGGGGACATGAAAGTTCTTGATCGCCGTGAGAGTGGGTTTCTGCGCAGCGTGAGAACACAGACCTCTCATTATGATGAAGCCGAACGAAAGCTTATCGTCACGACAAGCATGTTTATTGGTGATATAACAATCAAAAAGATAGGTTAAGGATGGAGCATGTACAAATTGCGAATGTTCAATATGAAGTGGCAGCTGCTGAATTACTTTCTGATTTCGAGTTTACTCACTGTCTCAAGTATTTTTATTGTGCTGGAATACTACAGCCGGGAGCTTGCCTCATGGGAGTTCCGGATGTGGTTTCTCATTGCCATTTTAGCGGTCTGTTTAACAGTAGGTTATGTAGCAACCAAGAGATGGCAGCGTAAGGTCGATGAACTTCATGTGGCTATGCTCGAACTATCCAAAGGGAATTTCGCCAGCCGTATTGAGCTTGAGCCTGTTGAACCGTTCATGTACTTATATGATGCTTTTAATAAGATGGCGGCTTCTGTCGAAGAGCGTGTTCAGCTCTTGCAAAAACTTGGCGAGGCCGAGGCGATTCGCGATCAAGAGCTTACAGAGAATGCCGTTATGGAAGAACGGCGCCGGCTTGCGCGCGATTTGCACGACACGGTGAGCCAGGAGCTTTTCGCTATTCATATGTCAGCGTCCTCTCTGCCCAAAATACTGGAAAGAAACCCGGATGCAGCGGGGGCAGTTATGAATCAGCTGATTCAAATGTCGCACCATGCCCAGAAGCAGATGAGAGGTTTGATTTCACAGCTTAGACCAATTGAATTAAATGATATGAGCCTTCAAGAAGCCCTGGAGAAGTGGTTTCCGGAATATTGCCGGACCCATGAGCTGCAGGGCCAGCTTGACGTTTCTTTGCGTGATCCGATTTCAGAAGCGATTGAGCATCAGTTTTTCCTGATTATCCAAGAAGGTCTTGCGAATGTGGTGAAGCATGCTTCTGCCCAAGGAGTAAGGCTGGCTATTTATGAAAGAGAGCATCAGTATGTGCTTCAGCTGCAAGACGATGGCCAAGGATTCGAGCGAAAGGATATTTCTTCAGCTTCCCATGGTTTATCCACGATGAGAGAACGAGCGCAAAAGCTGGGCGGAGATGTGGAGATCGACAGTAAATTAGGCTCAGGCACCCGTGTCAGGGTCCGCATTCCGCGTTTTACAGGTCAGATTGGCATGGTTACAAAGGAAAGAGAGGGAGAAAGCCATGAGTAACATTAGGGTAATGATTGTTGATGATCACGATATGGTTCGTGTTGGCTTAAGGACTTATATTTCGATGGAACCTGGTCTGGAAGTTGTGGGGGAAGCCGGTAATGGGCAAGAAGCGTTCGATAAGTTAAACGGTGAGCTGTCCCAAGGGCTCCCTGATGTCATTTTGATGGATCTCACGATGCCTGTTCTAGACGGGATAGGAGCAACCAAATTAATTTACGCCAAATTTCCGCAGGTCAAAATCATTATGTTAACCAGCTTTCTGGAAGAAGCCAAGGTGCTTGAGGCCGTAGAGTCGGGAGCTATCAGCTACATGCTGAAAACCGTCTCGTCCGATCAATTGATTCACGCCATCCAGAGCGCATACCGCGGCATGCCTGTGATGAACTCGGAGGTATCTATGGCACTGACGAGAGGGGTTAGACAACGGAATGCCATGCCGGAGGAAGAAGGCTTGACTTCCCGTGAGAAGGAAGTGTTGCTATTGATTGCCGAAGGGAAAAGCAATAAAGACATTTCTGAGGAGCTTTTTATTAGTATAAAAACGGTTAAAACACACGTCAGCAATCTGCTGATGAAGTGTGAATTGGATGATCGTACACAATTGGCTATTTTTGCACACCGGAAAGGTTGGGTTTAAGGAAGTAAGCCCTCATGACACATAAAAACTACATTTTGGAACACTCTATGCGTAAGGAAATTAATATGAGCGCTTAAGGAGTGTCGGAATGAAAACAATATCTTCTTCATTAGAACAGGTCAAAGAGTCCTTCGACAGTGTCAGAGACCACCTGCAGGAGTTTGATTTTACGTTGGGCGGTAATTGGGATTATGACCATGGGTATTTTGACCGCTCTTTAGATGAAGCCAATAAAGTGTGGTTGCGTATCCCCTTTCAAGTGGTGACGGGAAGAATTGATGGCGATACAGAGGCGACGGATGCCATCGTAGAGGTGGGAACTCCATTTGTACTGAAACATGTCTATAATGAAGGCCTTGATCAAGAAGCAGAGGCGGAAACCTATGGAGCGATGATTGATCAGTTTCAGGCACCGCTCGATCCGGATGCTGCCGTAGACGACAAGTGGGTAAAAGAAGCCGCAGGTCTGCTCAAAAAAGTCGAACAAGCTTGGATACAATAGAATTGTCCTTTTTTTACCTCCATTTTATTGTTTTTTAATATTCGTTTAAGGTTGTGAGTGCATGATAGTACCATAGACAACAAGACATCATCCAACTAACAAACATGCACTTTATAACTCGTATAAACAAATGGAGGTAAGAAATATGGAAGACAACAAAAAAGACTATAGCGACTTCTTCAAGTCGCAGAATAACAATAGCGATTCGAACGACTCCATGAACCGTAAAGAAACGAACCCTGAAGAACCGCAGGACCCGAACAAAGAAAGACCTTCCTACTATTATTCTTATGGACCTTACAAGTCCGCTTTTAACGAGAATAACGAACAGGAAGCACTTACAACCTCCGCATCAGGTACAGAGGGAACGTCCAGCGTCGAGGTTACCCCGCCTAAGAACTTGCGCCCATTCAGTTTCGGACCGGATGTAAGTTCTGCACAAGGACCTGGTCCTTGGGATTCGCATACTAGAAAACGTTCTTCTTCTGTAAAAAGCGTTTTCGCTGCTTTCATGGCAGGAGCCTTGGTTGTAGGAGGACTCATGTTCACCGCTGACAAAATGAACTTGTTCACAGGCAACCAGCCGCTGGCTTCGGGCAGCACGACGACGGCTACGACGAAGAGTTCCAGCGATAACGGCGAAGTGAAAAATGTAGGGCTTGACGTTGTTCGCCCTGGTAATATTTCCGCGATCGCGCAAAATGCCGGCCCAGCTATCGTGAAGGTCGAATCTTTGGTGAAACCGAAGCAGTCGACGCGCGGCGGCAACTCGCTTTTCGATGATCCGTTCTTCCGTCAATTCTTCGGAGATAACGGCGGCGGCAATACCGCACCAAAAAGCGGTACGCAAGATTCAGGCAGCGGCGAGCTTCAGCCGGCAGGGATGGGAACAGGGTTTATTTTCGAGAAAACCGGCTATATTTTAACGAACGAACACGTGGTTGACGGCGCTGATGAAGTGCAAATTACGGTTGAGGGCTACGATAAACCGTTTAAAGCCAAATTGCTTGGTAACAGCTATGACTTAGACTTGGCTGTCCTCAAAATTGAAGGCGACAAAGATTTCCCGATTCTCCCTCTTGGCAAAGCAGAAGATGTGAATGTTGGAGATTGGGTTGTTGCCATCGGTAACCCTTACGGTTTTGATCATACGGTAACGGTTGGTGTGCTGAGTGCGAAAGAACGTCCGATCTCTATTCCAGATACCAAAGGAACACGCGAGTATAAGCATTTGCTTCAAACAGACGCTTCCATTAACCCTGGTAACTCCGGCGGACCTCTGCTCAACCTGAACGGTGAGGTTATCGGGATTAACACGGCGGTAAGCTCGCAAGCCCAAGGTATAGGATTTGCCATTCCGACAAGCACCATCTCTTCCGTCTTGGAGAACCTGAAAAACAACGTTCAAATTCCTAAAGAACCAGTTCCTTACTTGGGTGTAGGCTTGCAAGATATCGGTAAAGACTGGGTTAGCGAATTGAAGCTTTCCAATACGGACGGAGCATTGGTTGGCAGCGTTCAACGTAAAAGTCCTGCTTTCCAAGCTGGCCTTCGCCAATACGATGTAATTGTTGATATTAACGGTACGAAGATCAAGAACTCTCAAGAGTTGATCACGAAAGTTCAAGCTACAAAAGTCGGCGATAAAGTAACGTTAGGTGTGATTCGTGACGGCAAACGGATGGATGTGCCGCTTACAGTCGGAGACAAAAATACGTTAGCTGAGACGCCTGCTGAATAAGAGGAAGCCGCTTAGTTATAAACAAAGATTCATGCGTACGGTTAAAAGGAAGTGGAGACCCGCGGGCCGCAAGCTTGCAGGCTCTGCTTCTTTTTGCTTGCCGAGCTGATTTTGATACAATGAAAAGGAAGAAGGGGGGCCAACCGATGAGGGAAAATATTATGGTGATCGATGATGATGAGAAAATTACGTCTATGTTGAGACGTGGCCTGGCTTTTGAAGGATATTCCGTTGAAACGGCGAGCAATGGCGCTGAAGGACTTAAGCAAATGCTGAGGTCGGAACCCAATTTACTAATCTTGGACGTGATGATGCCGCATATTGATGGCTGGGAGGTTGTGCGACGCATCCGTGAAAGCGGCAGCGAGGTGCCGATCTTGATGTTAACGGCCAAAGATGAAATTAGCGATCGTGTGAAAGGCTTGGATCTTGGAGCTGACGATTATTTGGTCAAGCCCTTTGCTCTCGAGGAACTGCTCGCTAGGGTGCGAGTACTATTGCGCCGTCGGACGGAGCGGACGGAGCAGCCGACCAACCGTTTGACCTATGAGGATACGACTCTTGATCTGGATACGCGTGAAGTATTCCGTGACGATAAATTGATTGAACTTACGACCAAAGAGTTTGATTTGCTTCACCTGTTCATGCAGAATCCGAAGCGTGTCCTTTCACGCGACATTATTATGGAGAAAATATGGGGTTACGATTACAGCGGAGAATCCAATGTTCTCGAGGTATACATAGCACTGCTGCGTCAAAAAACCGAAGAGTTTGGCCATAAACGCTTGATTCAAACCGTCCGGGGAGCGGGGTATGTATTGAGAGGGGAATCCTGATATGTCGCTTCGGTTGCGGCTGACGCTTTGGTATTCCGGTGTTTTGGCATTAACGATGCTGCTTTTCGGGATCGTGCTGTACGTTTTCTTGAATTATTTTTTGTATGATCAGATCCGTCAGGACTTGAAACGGGAAGCGGGGAACACCTCCCTGCGGATTCAGAAAAGCATCGCCCTTTCACAAAAGGGGCTTGTCGTGGAATTAGAATTGGAGAACAGAGATTTCTATTCTACAAATACGTTCCTGCAATTATATAATGTGAATCTCAAAACCTTTAATCGCTCGGCGAATCTGCAATTTTATAATGTAGCTCTGCCATTGGATACTTCCAGCATCGATAAGTTGAAGGGCGATGACGATGGTTTTTTTCAAAAAACCAAAGTGCTTGAGCAGGATTTTCTCATCTATTATCAAGGCATCTACGACCAAGCGAATAATCTGATCGGTATTCTCCAAGCTGCCGTCCCCATTGGCAGTTATGAGAGAACGGCCGTTACCCTTAAGTATACGCTCATGTTCTGGGCATTGTTTACGATTATCGTTGCTGCTTCGCTGGGATGGTTTTTATCGCGCAAGGCGCTTCAACCGATTGAACGCGTGATTGATGCTGCCAATCAAATTGGAAGCGGAGACGATTTGGAGAAACGAATAGAGTACCAAGGACCGCTTGATGAAATCGGACGGCTTACCCAAACGATCAACGGCATGCTTTCACGCATCCAGATTACTTATCTGGAGCTGGATGAAGCCTACCGTGCGCAGCGCAGATTCGTATCAGACGCTTCTCACGAGCTGAGAACACCGCTGACGACGATTCGAGGGAATGTGGATCTTTTGGAAAAAATGTGGAAAAAGACGTCAGGAACGGAGCTCGCCACACCGGAACAGATGCAAATGTCGCTGGAAGCGATGCACGACATTGCCGGAGAAGCCCAGCGGATGAGCAGGCTCGTGAACGATCTTCTCGCGCTTGCCAGAGCAGATGCTGGAGTTGTTATGGAGAAGCAACCTGTCGAAATGCTGCCGCTCGTGCAGGAGGTTGTGAGAAGGGCGCAGTTGTTAGAGCATACGGCGGAATGGCAGGTGGGTGATCTGGAAGTTCTGGACCATGCCATCGTACAGGGGAATCGTGACTATTTACAGCAGCTGCTGTTTATTTTCATTGAAAATGCATTTAAGTATACGCCGGTCGGGACGGTGTCGATTCATGTGTCGCGGACGAATGATTTTGTCGGCATTCAAATTGCAGATACGGGGATTGGGATGGACAAAGAAGATATTCCGCATATCTTCGACAGATTCTATCGTGCCGATTTATCTAGAGGGTTAACTACGGGTACAGGACTAGGCTTATCGATTGCCAAATGGATTATTGATGAGCATGGCGGGTCCGTTGAAGTGACGACACGCAAAGATGAAGGCAGTACATTTATGATATGGTTGCCGGCTAACTTTCCTCTACCTGTGTAATCCGTTATAATAAAAGGAAAACAGATGATGTAGGCAGGTGGAAGGCATGGAAGTCGTACGAATTTCTCCAAGAGGCTACTGTTATGGTGTCGTAGACGCGATGGCATTGGCTATGCAAACTGCAAAAAATTTAAATCTTCCAAGACCGATTTATATATTAGGTATGATTGTGCACAATGCGCACGTCACCGATTTCTTCAAAGAAGAGGGCGTCATTACACTGGACGGTGAGAACCGTCTCGAAATTTTGGAGCAAATTGAAAAAGGTACTATCATTTTCACGGCACACGGCGTTTCTCCCGAGGTTCGAAGACGGGCAAGAGACAAAGGTTTGACGGTTGTCGACGCAACGTGCCCAGATGTGACAAAAACGCACGATTTAATTCGCGAAAAAGTAGCAGACGGCTATGAAGTTATCTATATTGGTAAAAAGGGGCATCCGGAGCCGGAAGGCGCCGTTGGGGTTGCCCCTGGCCTTGTGCATCTTATTGAGAAGCTGGAAGAGGCGGATCGTCTTAACGTTAAGTCAGAGCGAATTATCATTACGAATCAAACAACGATGAGCCAATGGGATATCAGGCACATCATGAATCGTCTCTTAGAGCTGTTCCCTAAGGCCGAAATTCATAATGAGATCTGTCTTGCAACGCAGGTGCGGCAGGAAGCTGTGGCCGAACAAGCCAAAGAATCTGATCTGGTTATCGTCGTCGGAGATCCGAAAAGCAATAACTCCAACCGCTTAGCGCAAGTCTCAGAGGAAATTGCTGGAGTCAGGGCGTATAGAATAGCTGATATCACTGAATTGAATCGGGAATGGTTAACCCATGTCCGAAAAGTTGGGGTGACTTCAGGGGCTTCAACGCCGACTCCGATTACCAAAGAAGTCATATCTTACCTGGAAAGTTACGATCCGAAAGATGAAACCACTTGGGCAGTTATACGTACTATTAATATGAAGAAGCTCATCCCGGCTATGAAGTCCAAAGCAGCCAGCAGTGAGTAATTCGTATTTATTCCACAGGGCGGGATTGTGACCAGCATGCAGAGCACTCAGAAGGTGAAAATGATGAAAACTCGCTACGATTGGAAAAGCAGCAAACGCTGGTTTAGGTACAAATATTTACTTCTTTTACGTGCCAAAGGCGGCCCTTCTAAGGTAGCGCGCGGCTTTTCAATTGGTCTGGCTATAGAAATGTTTACTCTGCCTACAGCTGGATTTGCATTCGTTCTTATTTTTCCTTTGGTCTATTTGTTAAGAGCTAATCTGCCTGCGGCATTAATTGGGTTTGTATTCGGCAAGGTGATTTATCTCCCGTTCTCAATACTCAATAAGCAGGTCGGAGATTGGTTGGTACCGAAGCATGTCAAGGTGTATCTGATTCATCATCTGCCTCATATCTTATCCAATATTATCCGAAGCGGTTTGGACTTGATTGTGGGTGGGATGGTGGTTGGAACCATTCTCGGTATTATTGCTTATTTCCCTGTTGTGCTCTTTCTCAAACACCATACAAATCGTCGCAAAGAAAAACGCAGACTCCGCAAGGATCAGCTAGCACCTTCTAAGCAAGAAGAATAGCAAATAAATTAACGCTTGACGAATCTTCGTCAAGCGTTGTATATTTACTTTAGTGATTAAAAGCGTAGAAGCGAACAAGCGTTGAAGTGATTAAGTGGAACAACCCATATAAATGAGGAGCGTGTATATCATGATCGCCATTACTTCCAACAAAACGTCTGACGAGCGTATTCAAGAAATCGTCCAATTTATCGAGAAGCAAGGTGTGCAAGCACATGTTTCCAAAGGCGAAGATCGCACGGTTATCGGTATTATCGGTCAAGCAGATCCCAAATTAGCAGAACAACTGCGCCAAATGTCAGGAGTGGAACAAGTCGTGAAAATTTCGAAATCATACAAATTAGCAAGCCGTGACTTCCATCCGGCAGATACCGTTATCAATATTAAAGGTGTGGAAATTGGCGGCGAGCAGTTGGTCGTTATGGGCGGACCTTGCGCCGTGGAAACACCTGAACAAATCGATGAAATCGCGCGTTTGGTGAAAGCAGCTGGGGGGCAAGTGCTGCGCGGCGGCGCATTCAAGCCAAGAACAGGACCTTACAGCTTCCAAGGTGTAGGCGTTGAAGGTTTGATCATGATGGCTGAAGCGGGCAAAAAGCATGGACTTCTAACGATTACAGAAGTTATGACTCCTGAATACGTGGATGTGTGCGCTCAATATGCAGATATCCTGCAAGTTGGCACACGCAATATGCAAAACTTTGACCTTTTGCGTAAACTAGGTACGATTCAAACGCCGGTTCTGCTGAAACGCGGATTCAGCTCCACGTATGACGAATTCCTGAATGCAGCCGAATACATTCTTGCCGGCGGCAACCCGAATGTTATGCTCTGCGAACGCGGAATCCGAACATTCGAAACTTACACACGTAACACATTGGATTTATCTGCCATTCCAGTACTTAAACAGCTTAGCCATCTTCCTGTCATTTCTGATCCAAGTCATGGTACAGGTCGCAGAGAACTTGTCGTTCCGATGACGAAAGCTTCCGTTGCTGCAGGCGCGGACGGTTTGATCATCGAAATGCATACAGATCCGGACAACTCCATGACCGGTGACGGCGTACAATCCCTGTTCCCGGACCAATTCGCAAACTTGCTCGTAGATTTAGAGAAGCTTGCACCATTGCTTGGCAAAAAGTTCGACACGAAGAAAGAAGCTATTCTGGCATAATATTATGTTCAAGGAAACGAGTTTCTTCTATTAGAAGAAACTCGTTTCCTTTATTTGTATATAAGAAAAGTCTGTGAAATAGTGTAAGCATAGCTTACACATAAATAAAAAATACCTGACATAAGTATTGACTGTGAAAGCTTAATCGCTATATAATATGTGCAAGATAACAACAAAAAGTTGAACATTAATCATGTAAAGTACGTTGAATGTACGGAAATGGGAGGGTTTTTTAAATGTCAGTTCAAAACGTGTTGAACCTTATCAAGGAAAAAAATATTGAGTGGGTAGATTTTCGTTTCGTAGGTCTTTCCGGTAAAGCACAGCATATCTCTTTGCCAGCTTCTGAAGTAGATGAAGAAACATTTGTAAACGGCGTAGCTTTTGACGGTTCGTCCATCCCAGGATTCCGTGGTATTGAACAATCTGACATGGTAATGATGCCAGATACGGAAACTGCATACGTAGATCCTTTCACAGCGCACCCAACATTGATCATTATGAGCAACATCCATACGCCAGAAGGCGAACGTTATGATCGTGACCCACGTAGTATCGCACAAAAAGCTGAAGAATATCTTCAAACAACTGGTGTTGGTACGACAGCATTCTTCGCACCAGAATCCGAATTCTTCATCTTTGATGATGTTCGTTTCGAAAATGGCATGAACAAATCCTACTTCGAAGTTGACTCCGAAGAAGCAGGTTGGAACACAGGCCGCAAAGAAGAAGGCGGTAACCTTGCTTATAAAGTTCCAGTTAAAGGCGGTTACGTTCCAGTAGCTCCAATCGATTCTCAACAAGACATTCGTTCCGAAATGTGTAACAAACTTGCTGATGCAGGTCTTCGTATCGAACGTCACCATCACGAAGTGGCAACAGCTGGTCAAGCTGAAATCAACTTCCGTTTTGACACTTTAACTAAAACAGCAGATAACCTGCTCAAATACAAATACATCGTTGCTAACACTGCTAGAGAATATGGTAAAGTTGCTACTTTCATGCCTAAGCCGCTGTTTGGCGACAATGGTAGCGGTATGCACGTTCATATGTCCATCTTCGACGGAAGCGAGCCTTTGTTCTATGAAAAAGGAGCATATGCAAACTTAAGTGAAATGGCAATTAACTATATCGGTGGTATCCTTTACCACGCACCAGCTTTGATCGCTTTGACGAACCCAAGCACAAACTCCTTTAAACGTCTAGTTCCTGGTTACGAAGCTCCAGTTAACCTTGTATTCTCCAAAGGTAACCGTTCTGCAGCAGTTCGTATTCCAATCGCGGCTGTGACACCTAAAGGCTGTCGTATCGAATTCCGTACACCGGATAGCACAGCTAACCCATACCTTGCTTTCGCAGCAATGTTGATGGCTGGTCTTGACGGTATCAAAAAGAAAATCGATCCACGTGCACTTGGATACGGTCCTTTCGATACAAACATCTATGAAATGTCTGATGCTGAGAAAGCTGAAATCCGCAGCGTTCCAGGTACATTGGACGAAGCTCTTGATGCTCTTGCAGCTGATTCCGAATTCTTGACTGAAGGCGGCGTATTCACACAAGATTTCATCGATAACTACATCGAATTGAAACGTGGCGAAGCGAAACAAGTTGCAATCCGCATTCACCCGCACGAGTACAACCTGTACTTCGATTGCTAATTCTTAGCCCTTATATCGTTTATAAAGATGAGCTGCTTCTATCATGGTCTTCCATGGTGGGGGCAGTTTTTTTAATTGATAATAAAACCTATTTAATAATTATTATAATCTGGGTCTGGAAATTTAATGAAAACCATGTATAATGAAATCATCAATCAGTTCTTATTCTTTATTATTCCAATGCTGGGAAGGAAGATATGTAATGAGAATCACCCTAATTGCAGGAAGCAACCAACAAGCAGCTACAAGTACAAGACTCATGGAGTACATTCAGCACTTGGTTCAATCACTTGGGCATCAAGCTACACTTTTTGATCTGAACAAAACACCGGTACCGTTTTATTCACCGGACGATGCTCATGGCGGTCATGAAGCACTTGAAAATCTGAAGCGTGCTATGCACGAAGCGGATGGCATCGTGCTCTCGACGCCTGAATATCATAGCGGAATCTCAGGTGTTCTGAAAAATGCACTGGATCATCTGGGACAAGATCATTTTAATAATAAAGCCGTGCTTTCCGTCAGTTCAGCGGGCGGTGCCGTAGCTGTCAGCTCGCTGACTCAGCTGCAAACAATCGTTCGCAACCTTCATGGCATTAACTGCCCGGAATGGATTTCCATTGGCGGCGATCAGCGGAAAAGTTTTCAAACAGGAGTGGCTTACAGCGATATTCATCCGGATGTCGATAAACGCGTGAGACGTGTCGTAAATTCCTTCCTGGATTTGACAACCGTATTGAAAGTTCGACAATAGCTTGTTCGACAAGAAATAAGTAAATTCTACATTTTTAAAAAAAGAGTAATGTAAGCGTTCAGGCGCTTGGCATTGCTCTTTTTTTTTATTGTTAACCTGTGGATGGTGAAATGTGTTTACAATAATGCAGTGATCTGCTAAACTGACCACTATCTATTGTTAACCTGAAAAACTAATTTCAGGTTAACAATAAATTCAATTTAGGAGGGAATGCCGTGTCAAAGTCCTACGAACGACTTGCGGCCCTCAACAAGTCGCATGTCTGGCATCCTTTTACACAAATGAAAGACTACAATAACGAGGATCCTCTCATCATTGAGCGTGGAGAGGGCGTTAGACTTTATGATGTCCAAGGACGCGCATATTACGATGGATTTTCATCTGTTTGGCTAAACGTTCATGGACATCATGTACCGGAGCTGAACCAAGCCATTTCGAACCAATTGGAGCTTGTTGCTCATTCAACTTTGCTAGGTATGGCTAATATCCCCGCCATTGAACTGGCGAAGCGGCTTGTAGACATCACGCCACATGGATTAAACAAAGTGTTTTATTCGGATTCTGGAGCAACCGGAGTGGAGATCGCGATTAAAATGGCTTTCCAGTATTGGCATAACAAGGGGCATCGCCATAAAAAATCTTTTATCACAATGGGGCATGCGTACCACGGAGATACCATTGGGGCTGTGAGCGTTGGGGCGATTCCTCTCTATCATGATGTGTTTCGCCCAATGTTGTTCCAGTCGCATATCATCCCTTACCCCTATGCTTATCGGCATGAAGGGGGGGCAGAGGGAGCCAAAGAAGCGACTATCCGTGCTTTGCGAGATCTGCTGGAAACAAAGGCAGATGAGATTGCTGCACTTATCGTGGAGCCAATTGTCCAAGGAGCCAGTGGAATCATCGTGATGCCGGACGGCTGCTTGCGCGAGATGGCTGAGCTTTGCCGTGTGCATGACGTGCTGCTCATCGCGGACGAGGTAGCGACCGGTTTCGGTCGCACGGGGGAGATGTTTGCCTGTGATTTGGAAAACGTAACACCGGATCTGATGGTGGTGGGAAAAGGACTCACAGGCGGCTACTTGCCTGTAGCGGCAACGCTGGCGACGGATGAGGTTTATGGCGCCTTTTATGCGGACTATGAGGAGCAGAAAACCTTTTTCCATGGACACTCTTACACGGGGAACCCCCTAGGTTGTGCGGTAGCTTTAGCCAGCTTAAGGCTTTTTGAGGAGAGAAACATGTTGGAGGGTGTTCGTTCGAAGGCAATTTTCACTGCAAATAAACTAGCGACGCTCAAAGACAGACCGCACGTCGGTGAAATCCGCCAGAAAGGGCTGATGATCGGAATCGAGCTTGTAAGTGATAAAGGTACACGAGAACCGTACGAGTGGGGAGAACGAATTGGCGTGCGAACGAGCCAGAAGGCTAGAGAGCTTGGCATGCTGACGCGGCCGCTCGGCAATGTGATTGTCTTCATTCCGCCATTAGCCAGCACGGAAGCCGAGCTTGGAGAGATGACGGAGATTTTGGCGGCATCCATTATTCAGGTCACGGAAGGATGAGGTGGACGATGGACAAAGACAACGAGGAGCCGATACGGGGACTGTTCGTCACAGGGACGGATACCGGAGTCGGTAAAACGATGGTGACAGCTGCCATTGCAGCGGCGCTTCGTGCGGACGGCTGCCAAGCAGGCGTGTGGAAGCCTGTACAATCAGGCGCGCTTCTGGGCAGCGGTGAAACGGATGCCGAACGGCTGCTGCAGCTGACGGGGATAAATGAGCGGCCGGACAACGTTGCGCCATTCACGTTTGAAGCGCCGCTGGCTCCAATGCTTGCTGCCAGGCAAGCCGGCGTGACTTTGACGATGCAGGAGCTGATCGCCGCGGGCAAACCGCTTATGGAGCGATACGATGCCCTGCTGGTAGAGGGCGCAGGAGGCGTAGCCGTTCCGCTGAACGATGATGCCTTGATGGTGGATTTGATCGCAGAGCTTCAAATACCTGCGCTGATTGTTGCCCGTTCCGGTTTAGGCACAATTAACCATACGATTTTGACAGCAGCTTTTTTACGGCATTATAAAATCCCGATTATAGGCGTCATCTTAAATGATGGGGATGATCCAGACATTCAAAACGATCCGAGCGCTGTCACAAACGCGGAGCTTATCGAGCAGTATAGCGGTCTTCCCGTTCTCGGTCGGTTTCCTTTTTTGCCTGCTGATGAGGTTCATATAGATCTTTTCATACATACAGCCAGGAAGTCCATACAACTTGCGCCAATCAAAAAAGCGCTAAACATTGTGTCCAATGAAGGCTTAGGAGGAAAACATGAACAACCTTTCAACTTGTAAGGAGTGGCCTTTGTTGGCCCAAAAAGCATTAAACGGCGAACGTTTGACGGAAGAAGAAGGGCTGGCTGTACTCGAAGCAAGCGATGATGAGGTGTTGCCGCTGCTGCAAGCCGCTTTTCAAGTAAGAAAACACTATTACGGCAAAAAGGTCAAATTGAACATGATTATTAATGCGAAAAGCGGCCTCTGCCCCGAGGACTGCGGCTATTGCTCACAATCGATTGTTTCTACGGCGCCGGTAAATAAATATACCTTGCTTGATAAAGACACGCTGCTTGCCGGCGCACGTGAAGCTATGACGCGTAAAGCAGGAACCTACTGCATTGTAGCGGCAGGCAAGGGACCGACAGACAAGGAATTGGCGCAAGTCGTGGATGCCGTAAAAGAAATCCGTGAAACGATGCCACTAAAAATTTGCGCTTGTTTAGGCATTTTGAAGGATGAGCAAGCGCAGCGGCTTGCAGAAGCAGGAGTACATCGGTACAACCATAATCTCAATACGAGCAAAGCGAACTACCCGTCGATAACGACGACGCATACGTACGATCAGCGTGTTGAAACGGTGGAAAAAGTAAAAACGTACGGCATGTCCCCCTGCTCCGGCGTCATTATCGGGATGGGCGAAACCAATCAAGAAATTATAGAAATGGCCTATGCGCTGCGTGAACTGGACAGCGATTCGATTCCAATTAATTTCCTCAATGCCATCCCTGGAACGCCATTGGAGCACGCAGGCCGCACTCCGGCGATGAAGGCTTTGAAAGTACTCGCATTATTCCGCTTTATCTGTCCGTCCAAAGAAATTCGTGTAGCAGGAGGCCGTGAAGTGAATCTACGTACGCTGCAGCCAATGTCGCTGTACGCGGCGAATTCGCTATTTGTCGGTGATTATCTAACAACGGCAGGTCAATCGATTGGCGTGGATCACCAAATGATTGAAGATTTGGGTTTTGAGATTGAACTTAACGCTTTGTAAGGTGGTACGAACAATGAATACGGAATCTTCATTGAAATGGATGGAACAGGAACTTGTCTCTCTGGAAGGGGCTTCCTTGAAACGATCTTTGCGGGCAAGTTCAGCGATAGCAGGGCTTCCTGGGCGCATGTTTCGCGGGACAGGGGCGAATAACCTGCCCAACCTGCTCAACTTGTCGGGAAACGACTATCTTGGGCTGTCCCAGCATCCTGCGATGATCGAGGCGATGCGGGAGGTGCTGCTTCAAGAAGGGGTTGGCGCGGGGGCATCCCGCCTTGTGACTGGCAATCGGCCGGCTTATACAGAACTGGAAGAAGCCATTGCCGATTGGCAGAGCTGCGAAGCAGCCCTTGTATTTGCCAATGGGTATATGGCTAATACAGGAGTTATCCGTGCCGTGGTTGGCCGGGATGATGTGGTGTTTAGTGATCAACTGAATCATGCCAGCATTGTTGACGGTATTCTAATGAGCCGTGCAGAGTTGGCGCGTTATCGGCATAACGATATGGAGCATTTGTCAGCGTTATTGCATAAACACCGCGACAGGAAGCGAAAGCTGATCGTGACGGATGCGGTCTTCTCCATGGACGGAGATCAGGCCCGCTTGGAAGATCTGATCCTGCTCAAGCATGAGTATGGAGCGATGTTGATGGTGGACGAAGCGCACAGCGGAGGAATTTATGGAAGACATGGGGAGGGATTATGCCATGTACGTGGGGTCAAGGACGAGGTGGACATCCATATGGGAACGTTCAGCAAAGCCTTCGGAGCCTATGGAGCGTATGTGTGTGGGAGCCGGACGCTCATTGATTTTCTCGTAAACAAGGCGCGAACGCTTATTTATTCAACGGCCATGCCCCCTGCGTTGGTCGCAGGCATTGCTCAAGCTCTAGTGCTGGTGCAGCAGGAACACTGGCGGCGCGAACGGCTGCATACAAATATCCGTTCTTTTCGATCTTATTTGCAAAAGTCCGGCTTTGTCCTCGGGATCGGCGATTCTCCTATCGTGCCGATGATTGTCGGCGATAATGAGAAAGCCTTGCATTTCAGCGCTGCGCTGGAAGAGAAAGGCATCGCTGCGGTGGCGATCCGGCCGCCGACGGTTCAAGAAGGGACGTCGCGTATCCGCTTCTCCTTATCCGCAGCCCATACAGATAAAGAACTGCGGGATGCAGCGGCGTGCATTCGTGAAGTGGGGCTGCAGCTTGGAGTGATGGGACGATGAAGATGACACCAGAGAAGAACGGAACGATTGTATGGTTGCCTGGGTGGAGTATGCCGCCCGAGGTGTTCGATCAGCTCTGTAAGGCGCTGCCTGAATATCATCATGTGTATCTCAATTATAGCGAGGCTGAAACCCATGAAGATTTGTTGACGTACACGGAGGAAATGGTTAGAAGGTGGAAAATATCGGCGCTGCATCTACCACTTTTTATTGGAGGATGGTCGCTTGGCGGATTGCTGGCGCTCCATTTAGCAGCAAAAGGTCTTGCGGACGGTCTCATCTTATTCGCGGCGACGGCACGTTTCATTCGTTCTAGAGACGAGGCCCATCTAGGACAGCCCGATGCTAATGTGAGGCAGATGATGAAAGCTATTGCGCAAAATGCGCTTGCTGTTGAAACCAATTTTCGCCAAATGTTATGGACGGAAACAGAGCGGGAGTCAGGGATCGGCGACAAACTTCCTCCAATAGGCAGTTGGACAGCGCCCGCTCTGCTGACAGGACTTCAAGTTTTGCGTAAGGTGGAAGTCAGCGCTGTACTCTCGGAAATTGTGTGTCCAGTACTTCTGTTCCATGGCAGGGAAGATCGGATATGTCCTTACAAAGGGGCGGAAGAGCTTGCAGCGGGACTGTCTCGCGCCCATTTATTTGCCATTTCTGATTGCGGTCATGTACCGTTTCTGGGAAGGGAAGAAGAGATCGCAGTGGAAATGAGGCGGTGGCGTGATGAACAGCTCCATGGAAATTGAACGTCAATTTAATCGGAGCTCGGCGGGATCCTACGATGAACATGCCAATGTGCAGAAAATGATGGCTGAGCAGCTTGCAGCAGCTCTCAAAGAAAGCGCAAGAGAGAGTACGTCAACGCGAGTAGGCAGCATTCTTGAGATTGGATGTGGCACAGGTATTGTGACGAGCGGGTTAGTTGAAAAATACCCCAAAGCGTCGATCACCGCTCTGGACATTGCACCTGGCATGCTTCAGGCGGCTGAGCAGCGTGTTCGAGGCAGTCAGCCAGCTGTCAGGGACATACGGTTTATCCATGGCGATGTGGAAAAGTGGTCGGCAGCCGCATCGCTGGCTTCCTTCGATCTGATCGTCTCCGGCGCCTGCTTTCAGTGGCTGCAGAATCCGAAACAGACGCTTCAGCACCTTCGGCGTCTTCTTCGCCCGGGAGGCCTGTTGGCGTTTACGACATTCGGGCCGGCAACATTTTATGAGCTGCATGAGTCATTCAGGGAAGTGTACCGACAGTACGGACAGCAACCGCAGCGGCATGGGCTGACTTTTCAATCCGGCGCAGGATGGAGAGATATGCTTGTTGACAGCGGCTTTACGCACACGAACATTCAAGAAGAGCGCTTGCTTCATGTGGAGACGTATCCGACTCCAAAGAATTTTTTGCATACAGTTAAAGCAATGGGAGCCAGCACATCAGAAGCAGCGGTGACACCGGGCATCGGCAGACGGCGTTTGTTCGTCGATATGTACAAAACGTATGAGACGAAGTTTAGCGTATTAGGAGGCGTTTCGGCTACCTATGAGCTTTTGATGATGCAAGCGAGGGTTCCTTATAAAGATAGAGATTCAGACAAGTTCTGAGTCTCTATCTTTTTTGTTCCTACATACTTTTGACACATTTATGTGCTAAGGTATGGAAAATTAGGCGGGGAGGGAAATCATGGGAGTAACTTGGACGAACGCAGAAGCTGTTCATTTATTGCTTCGGGCCGGATTTGGAGGGGGAGAGAGTGAAGTTAACGCTTGTGTGGCGCTGGGGCGCGAGGAGACGGTGCGACGGCTTATCGCAGGAGAAGCATTGACCGAAACGGCGGCGCTGACACCTTTTGATCAATTAAGCGCAGACAGCAAAAAAGCTCTGGATCCGTTACAGCTTGGCGATCAGCAAATGTACTGGTTATACCGGATGGTGAATTCCAGCGCGCCGTTGATTGAGAAGATGACGTTGTTTTGGCATGGACATTTTGCAACAGCAAATTACAAAGTTAAGAATGTCACATTGATGGTTCAGCAAAATGAGCTGTTCCGGAAGTATGCATTAGGCAATTATAAGGAGCTAGTACTTGCTATCGGCAAAGATCCGGCAATGATGATCTGGCTTGATGTGAATCGCAATAAGAAAAACAAACCGAATGAAAACTACGCGCGTGAAGTGATGGAGCTTTTTACACTAGGAATTGGTCAATATACCGAAACGGATGTGAAGGAAGCGGCAAGGGCTTTCACAGGCTGGACCTATAATGAAAAGGAGAACAAAGTGGCGTTTAATCCCAAACAGCATGACAATGATTCGAAAACGCTGCTCGGTGAGAAGGGGAATCTCGACGGCGATAGCGCTATTGACATTATTTTTCATCAAAAGTCGTTATCTACCTTTCTGGCCTTGAAATTGCTCAAATACTTCGCCACAGACAATCCATCAGACAGCTGGGTACAGCAAGTGGCAAAGCTGATCACTGAGAAGGTGACGATTGGCGAAGTGCTTCACGAGCTGTTCATGTCGGATGACTTCTATAACCCTGATTTGCGGTTATCCCTTATTAAAACACCGGCTGATTATGTTGCTGGCATTCTCAGAACCATGCAGCTGCATGTGGCCAAAGGGCATGTGCAAGCGATGAGGAAGATGGGGCAGGAACTGTTTTCGCCGCCGGACGTTGCAGGCTGGAGAGGCGGCGTATCATGGCTGAACACCAATTTGCTGCTCGCGAGGTATCAATTCGCTGAGTCCATTGCCATGCAAATGAACAAAAAGCTGGCGGACACGTCGCCGAAGCAGGCGGAACGGCCGGAGGAATGGGTGAAGTTGTGGAGTCAGCGTCTTGGAATCACTCAACTGTCTGATAAGACGATGCAAGGTTTAAGCGCTTATGTGGAAGATACCATTTTACATACAAAGCAGAAAAATGCCGGTTTACGAGGCTTGGTGCAACTCCTTTTGATTAGTCCGGAAGCGCAAATGAAATAATGGGGGTGAAGGGCATGAAAATGACAAGAAGGGAATTTCTGCTGAAAGGGACCGCAATGTTTGCTACTTTAAGCTTAGGCGGCATCTTGTTCACGGAAACGGGCAGATCGATCTTCGCCGGGGGAGCCAGTGACGATGTCGACGAGCCGGTGCTGGTTGTTGTGCAGCTTAGCGGGGGCAATGACGGCATTAATACGCTGATTCCCTATGGGCAAGGCGTCTATTATGATTCGAGGCCGACACTAGCGTATCAGCAAAAGGATGTGCTTGCCCTTGATTCTCAAGTGGGCTTGCATCCTAGTCTGGCAGGGCTCGCTGCCCTTTTCAAAAATGGGAATATGGCGATCATTCAAGGCGTCGGTTACCCGGAGCCGAATCATTCCCATTTCCGTTCTATGGAAATTTGGCAGACCGCAGAGCCTGCCCAAATTAGCCGGAGCGGCTGGTTAGCCCGCTATGCAGAGTCTTCGCTGCGCGATAATGCGAACCCGCTTAAAGCGGTTCAGATCGGTGCGGCGGGCAGCAAAGCTTTTGCCTCGGAGAAGATGAGCTTTCCCGTCATTCAATCGCTGGAATCGTATCATGTGATCGATCCCAAAACGCCGATGATGGATAAGAATCGGATAACCAAAGCTTTTTTGGACATGTATAGTGATCAGAGCCAGATGGAACAGCTGCGGGTCGTTTCGGGGCGCGGGTATGAAGCTTATAAAAGCGTTGAAGCCATACAATCTTTAACAGCCTCTTATACGGACAAAGTTGAGTATCCCAAAACGAATTTTGCCAGTGGTCTCCAACTCGTTGCCAAGCTGCTGGCGGGAAAGTCGGGAACGCGCGTATTCAATGTCCAAGTTGGCGGTTTCGATGATCATGCCGATGAGAAGGAGCAGCATGCAAGGGTTTTGACACAGGTCGATCAGGGTCTGACGGCTTTCTATAAGGATTTGGAAGCGCAGGGATTGCAGGATCGGGTTGCGATTATGATGTTTTCCGAATTTGGGCGTCGTGTGAAGGAAAATGGGAGCGGCGGCACGGATCACGGCACGGCAGCACCGATGTTTGTGATTGGCGGGAAAGTGAAAGGCGGTCTCTATGGCGCTTACCCGAGTTTAAGCAATTTGGATAACGGGGATTTGAAATATGAGGTTGATTTCCGCTCTGTGTACAGTACGCTGGTGGATCGGTGGTTAAAAGGTGATGCTTCGACTGTTCTTGGGAAACCTTATGAATCGTTGAAGTTTATATAGGGAAAGTGGTAACCTGATTAAAGGAGTAAAAATATTTAAATATGTGATACAAGCATGGAAGGAGGGCTGAAGGATGGTGGATATAAAACCGATCTCGGATCATCTGAAAGAGCATTTGTCTATCCTTTTTGTGGGATATAACCCTAGTATTCGATCGGGAGAAACCGGCCATCACTATGCGAATCCGAACAATCGCTTTTATCGCATATTGTTTCAAGCAGGATTAACGCCACGGCTCTATAAGCCGCAAGAAGATCAAGACCTGCTTGAACTTGGCTACGGGTTTACGAATATCGTGGCGAGACCCTCACTAACGGCAGCTGAAATAACGCCTGAGGAGTACCGACAAGGCCGAATTATTCTCAGAGAGAAGATTCAAAACATGCAGCCAAGGGTTGTATGTTTTGTAGGCAAAGGGGTTTACGAGCAGTATAGCGGACACAGAGGGATGGCTTGGGGCAGCCAGCCAGATCCCATCGTACCAGGCGTAGTAGAGTACGTATGTCCCTCTTCCAGCGGGCTCGTTCGCATGAAATTGGAAGAAATGGTCGCTATCTATACCGGAATTAAAACATTTATCGGGATGGAGTTGGGTAAGGGATGAATATTCCATGGCTGCAATGGGCTAAAGAAATTCAAGCGATTAGTCAAGCCGGGCTTGCCTACGGTGAGAACGGCTATGATTTGGAGCGCTACGAGGCGCTGCGCAAGATCAGTGTGGAGATGATGAGCCACTTCACGGACACTCCGATTGACAAAGTGACGGAATTATTCGCCAGCGATACGGGGTATCAGACGCCGAAGGTTGATATTCGAGCGGTTGTCCTAAAGGAGAACAAAGTGCTCCTTGTGAAGGAAAGAGCCGACGGTGCATGGGCTCTGCCGGGTGGTTGGGCGGATATTGGCTACACACCGAGCGAAGTTGCAGTCAAAGAGACACGCGAGGAAGCTGGTTACCAAGTCAAGCCTGTGCGTTTGCTGGCGGTTCTGGACAAGAAGTGCCACGCACACCCGCCTGCCCCCAACTATGTCTACAAAATATTTATCTTATGCGAATTGGTTGGCGGTGAGGCGCTAGAAGTCAGCTTGGAAACGACCGAAGTCGGCTTTTTCGGCGAACATGAGCTGCCGCCTCTCTCGATCGAGCGGAATACGGTCGAGCAGGTCAAACGGATGATAGAGCTTGCAGGCGGCCCGGCCTCACAGGTGCTGCTGGATTAAAACAAGAAGGCTCCCCAGTCGTATAGCCACGGCGGGGAGCTTTCTGATTATCGCGTCAATATAGGCTTAAGTTGATCGAGAATATCCTCCATTTGCTTGGAGCATTGCTCGTACATCGCTTTGGCTTGTTTATTGTTGGTTGTCAGTCCGTACAGCATGAGGTCTGCTTCGCACTGTTTCAGAGTCGCGAAGAGAGTAGCTTTTTCCTGCGGTATGGGAACATTGATCTTATCGTCAAATAAGTCAAGATACAGCTCGCCGTAAGAGTCGACTTGCCCTAGAAATACATTTTCGACGGTTACCCCGACCTTGTCCAACTCCGTTTTCAGCCATCCCCGGTTAAATGAAAGGGTTGCTAATGCTTCATCTAATATCTCACCGTCCATAATGACGGCTTGCGGCTCTTTCTCCGGTGCAACCTTGATGCCCAAATGCTTTGCAGTGAGCGGCAAATTCTCCCGATGCAGCAATACGTTAATTTCACCGCTTGGCTCCATGATTGCAAATTCAACATCCGCTACTTTGAAAACCGAACGCTTGCGCAGTTGTTCCATAAGTTCATCCGTGGTGAGCCGCTCTTTTTTTAAATTATCTTCTAAAACCTTCCCGTCCCTAACGAGTACAGTGGCTTTGCTGTCAATAAAATCGCGCATTTTTTTGCTTTTAAGCTGTAATAGTTCAATGCCTAGCGAACACGCGATCCAAACGGTTAACGAGATCAGGCCGAGGTACCATTTCGAATCGATATCCAAGGATATCGCTCCAGCCAGATTTCCGATGGTAATACCCGTGATGTACTCGAACAGAGATAATTGGGACACTTGTCTTTTGCCAAGAATCTTGGTCATGATGAACAATACGATTACGGCTAAAAGGGTGCGTACGATGACTTCATAAGCATCGGGCATGTGATTTCCTCCTTACATGTTAGAAACAGTAGGCAAGTTTATACATTATTTGTGAAAATAATGGAAGTTATACGCCGGGGCCCAAAGGAAAAACGCCCAGCGGCTCATACGAAGGCTGCCGGCCCAAGTGGCTGCGGTAGAGGACGATGTCCTCTACCCGCCACGTGGGCAGCGAAGGCGCGCCTGCCAAGGAGGCGCGCGAGAACGGTTCCGCCGCCAGCCGGTAGCGGCGGGCTAGCGTGAGATGCGGCCGGTAGGCGCGAGCCTCGGCCGGAAAGCCTTGGCGGGCGCAGGCGCCTGCGACCTCGCGCTGCAGCGCAGCCAGCGCTTCCAGGTCGCCGGCGACGCCCGCCCACAGCACCGACGGCGCTGCCGGAGGTCCGAACACGCCGAGCCCGTCGGCGTGCAGGGTCAGCGGCAGCGCAGCTGCTGCAAGCTGGCGCAGGTCGTGCGCCAGCGCCTGAGCTTTCTCGGCGGATGCGTCGCCGAGAAAGCTTAACGTGACGTGGACGTCCTGCGGATGCGTCCACTTCTGGAAAGCCAGCCGCTCCTTGAGGGCGGCGGCCACGAGAGCCAGCTCCCGCTGCGCTTCTTGCGGGAGCTGGATGCCGACAAAAAGCCGGTACGTGTCGGACGGTGTTGAAAGCGCTTTTGTCGAATGAGCGGAGGGATGCATGTGAGTGTGGGCTCCTTTTTGGATTTTTATGTCGTGTAGCCTGGTTCCGGTTTCCTGCTTCAACTAGCATTGCCAACTAAGGTTTTACTTGATGCATGAGGAGAATATTGCTATCATAGCCATAATACAAAAGCAAAGGTGTGGTCATTCATGGGAAATCGGGCCTATAACTTTAACGCAGGGCCTGCGGCATTACCGCTCGAAGTTTTGCAGAAAGCGCAAGAGGAACTTGTCGAATTTAAGGGTATCGGCATGTCGATCATGGAAATTTCGCATCGCAGCGCGGAGTACGAGCAAGTACATACGGAAACGCAGCAATTATTGAAGCAAATTTTTGCTATTCCTGACGGTTATCAAGTACAGTTCTTACAAGGCGGAGCAAGTACGCAGTTCGCTATGATTCCTATGAATTTCTTGAAGCCAGGCAAAGTGGGCAGCTATGTGCTGACCGGTGCTTGGGCTGAGAAAGCGGTACAAGAAGCAAACCTTTTCGGAGAAGTAGCGATTGCTGCCAGCTCCAAAGAGAACAAATTCATGAAAATTCCGGATCTCAGTGAAATCAACATTCATCCGGATTCCGCTTACCTCCACTTGACTTCCAATGAAACGATCGAAGGCGCTCAGTTCCAAAGCTACCCGGACACAGGCAATGTGCCGCTTATCGGGGATATGTCCAGCGATATCCTGAGCCGTCCGGTTGATGTATCGAAATTCGGCATGATTTATGCCGGCGCCCAAAAAAATCTAGGTCCATCCGGCGTGACGGTTGTCATCGTCAAAGAAGATCTTCTGCAGGACCTGCCGAAAACAATCCCGACCATGCTTCGTTATGACATTCACGGCAAAAACAATTCCCTCTACAATACGCCTCCGGTGTATTCCATCTACATGGTGAACCTTGTGTTGAAATGGATTCAGGAACAAGGCGGATTAGCTGTTATCGAGAAAAACAATTTGGAGAAATCAGGCTTGATCTACAGCGCAATTGATCAAAGCGGCGGTTTCTACCGTGGTCCTGTCGATAAAGGCAGCCGTTCGGCCATGAACATTACGTTCCGTTTGCAGGATGAAGAGCTGGAGAAGAAATTCATCAAGGAAACCGAGCAGAACGGATTTGTCGGGTTGAAAGGCCATCGCAGTGTAGGCGGCTTGAGAGCATCTACTTACAATGCGGTTCCTTACGCTTCCTGCAAAGCGCTCGCAGATTTCATGATTGATTTCCAAAAACGCAACGGCTAGTAACGGACGAAATTATGTGCTAAATCAATGAGCTAAATCAATGAGCTATTCATGGCACCCTCATGTGCGCGTGGATAGCTTTTTTATGTCTCAGGATAGAAGGGTCGGATTGTTGTTTACAATGTCTTAAGATGGCCTCTGAGACGGTTTGAGAGGCTTTTTTTGAGAGGGGGACGGAACTAGATCTAGTAGGGGAAAAGAAGAGATTCCAAGCGAAGTTCCTTTCGACAAATGTGAAAATTTCAAGTCTAAAATGAAAATATTTTTTCAAATCCTCTCGAGCCACGCCCCGTCTGGGTTTGCCTATTTTGGGCTCGGAAATGTGTCATAATACACGTTGACAAACACAATATATTGATATAAATTTGAATCTATCAACTAGATGTCGTGGGAAAAAGCGAATTCGGCAACTCCTGAATTCGCAGCGGAAATACCGCGTAATACCGGGAAAATACCCGATTTAGCGCTATTTTCAGCCGTTTTCCTGCTTGCGGAAATTCGCTTATTTTGTCGAGGAGACAGAGGACAATACTAGATATGGATGGACGGTAAGATTTATATTACTAACTACATATAGGTTATCTACATAAGACAGACACAAGAACGAGAATGCTTGAACCAATGATAGAGATGTTAGGAGACGGAGCCCATGCTGATTGCTTACGATTCGAAAACGGGGAATGTTCGCCGATTTATTAACAAACTTCAAATGCCGGCGATCCAAATCGAGGAAGCGTTGAAAGTGGACGAGCCTTTCGTGCTCGTTACCTACACAACTGGATTTGGCCAAGTTCCTGAGAAGGTAAGTTCCTTCCTGGAAACGAATGCCTCCAATTTGATCGGAGTAGCAGCAAGCGGCAACCGCAACTGGGGAGACGGGTTTGCCAAAAGCGCAGACACCATTTCACAGCTTTATGATGTGCCTGTGTTAACGAAGTTTGAGTTATCCGGCACCAAAAATGATGTAGAACGATTTGTTCAGGGGGTACATGCAATTGCGGCACATTGAGCTGAATAATTTATTAATGCAACGCGGAGCGGATGGTTTTTTTCAACTAGAGAAGGATAAAGAAGCTGTTGAAGTTTTTATGCAGGATGTTCACAGTAAAAGCCTCACTTTCCCCGATACTTCTTCAAAGGTTCGTTATATGATTGATAACAACTATTATGAGAATGTCTATGAGTACTACACAACAGAAGAAGTAAATCAAGTGTATCAAGTGGCCCACGATCATCAGTTCGAGTTCGCCTCCTATATGGCAGCTTCGAAATTCTATACAGATTACGCTTTGCGCAGTGACGATAAATCCTTATACCTGGAGCATTTCCCGGATCGCGTTGCGATTGTAGCGCTTTACTTGGGACGCGGTAACGTTGAGACTGCGAGTACGCTTGCTGTATCGATGATGGAGCAGCGTTTGCAGCCGGCGACGCCGACATTCCTGAACGCAGGGAAAAGCCGCCGTGGCGAGATGGTTTCCTGCTTCCTTCTGGAGATGGACGACTCTCTCAACTCGATTAACTACGTGCTGGCGACATGCATGCAGCTGTCCAAAATTGGCGGCGGCGTAGCCGTTAACTTGTCCAAACTTCGCGGGCGCGGTGAGTCTATCAAAGGCGTAGAACGCGCAGCCAAAGGGATTATGCCTGTTCTTAAGCTAATGGAGGATGCGTTCTCCTACGCGGATCAAATGGGGCAGCGCAAAGGCTCCGGAGCGGCTTATTATAACATTTTCGGCTGGGATCTTATGGAGTTCCTGGATAGCAAGAAAATTAATGCAGATGAGAAATCGCGTCTGAAAACACTTTCCATCGGTCTTATCGTACCGAATAAGTTTTACAAACTGGCGGAAGAGAACAAACCTCTTCATGTTTTTGCGCCTTATACGGTGTGGCAAGCTTATGGCAAGCATCTGGATGATCTGGATATTGATGAAATGTATGATGAGCTGTTAGCGAACCCGAAAGTGAAGAAAAAAGTCGTGATGAGCGCGCGTGACATGCTGATCAAAATTGCGACAACGCAACTGGAATCCGGTTATCCTTATATGATGAATCGTACGAATGCGAACAAGGATCATGCCCTGAAAGGTATCGGAACGATCAAAATGTCCAATCTCTGCACAGAGATTTTCCAATTGCAAGAAACATCGGAAATCAATGATTACGGTCAAGATGATGTGATTCTGCGTGATATCAGCTGTAACTTGGCTTCTATGAACATTGCGAATGTGATGGGGCACAAGAAATTGCGTGAAACCGTTCATGAAGGTATGACGGCTCTGACAGCGGTCAGTGACATGACGACGATCAGCAATGCGCCAGGCGTGGCTAAAGCGAATCGTGAGCTGCACTCGGTTGGTCTGGGAGTTATGAATCTGCACGGCTATCTATCCAAAAACAAAATTAGCTATGAGAGCGAAGAAGCGAAGGATTTCGTCCGCACGTTCTTCATGGCGATGAACTACTATTCGATTGAAAAAAGTATGGAAATTGCCAAAGCAAAAGGGCAGGTCTTCGAGGGCTTTGAGCTGTCTGAATATGCGAACGGCGCTTATTTTAACCGTTACACAGAGACCGATTACCGTCCGGTTACGGATAAAGTGAAGGAACTGTTTGGAGGTATGGAGATACCATCACGGGACGATTGGAGCAAACTGAAAGAAGAAGTCCAGAAGCACGGATTGTATCATGCTTATCGTTTGGCTGTTGCGCCAACACAAAGTATTTCATATATCCAAAACTCCACTTCGAGCGTTATGCCGATTGTAGAACCGATCGAGACTCGTACATATGCGAACTCAACGACATACTACCCGATGCCATTCATGGCTCGTGACAATTATTTTTACTATAAGTCCGCGTATCAAATGGATCAATTCAAAATTCTCGATCTGATTGCGGAAATTCAAACGCATGTGGATCAAGGCATTTCAACTATTTTGCACGTAAATAGTGATGTATCTACGAGACAACTTGCTAGATTGTATCTGTATGCGGCACACAAAGGACTTAAATCGCTCTACTACACGCGAACGAATCAGCTATCCGTTGAGGAATGTGTCAGCTGTTCGGTGTAATTGGGAAGGGGATTGAACATAGATGAGCACGGCAACTACCATTAATCAGCCAATCGTCAAAAAAGCGGTGAACTGGAACCGGCCGGATGATGATTTCACGATAACATTCTGGAATCAGAACATTATGCAGTTCTGGACGGACGAGGAAATTCCATTGTCTGACGATAAAATGTCCTGGATCACGCTGAGCGGGGCTGAGCGTGAGCTCTACATGAAGGTGCTGGGCGGCCTCACGCTGCTTGATACGATGCAAGGCGGTGTTGGCATGCCGAAGATTCTTGAGCATGTTGACGGGCTGCAGCGCAAAGCGGTGCTCAGCTTCATGGGCATGATGGAGCAAATTCATGCGAAGTCGTACAGCTCTATTTTCACGACACTGTCGACTACGGAAGAGATCAATGAATTATTTGCATGGGTAGAGCAGAATCCTTATCTGCAGTTCAAAGCGAATAAAATTTCCCATTATTATGAGAATATTACGACGACCAAAGAGCTGTACTTAGCGATGGCATCGTCGGTTTTGCTGGAGAGTTACTTGTTCTACAGCGGCTTCTATTACCCGCTTTATTTGGCCGGACAGGGTAAAATGACAAGCAGTGGGGAAATCATTGATTTGATTTTACGCGATGAGAGTATTCACGGTCTGTACATTGGTGTATTGGCTCAGGAAGTTTACGCAGAGCTTAGCCCTGCTGAGCAAGATGAGGCTTACGAGACGTTGTCTGCGCTGCTGAAGGAGCTTCATGCGAACGAGGAAGGCTATACGGAAAGCCTGTATGGGCCTCTGGGGCTAGCGGATGATGTGAAAGCATTCCTGCGTTACAACGCGAACAAAGCGTTCATGAACTTAGGGGTAGAGCCGTTGTTCCCGGAAGAGGATATCAACCCGATTGTTCTGAACGGACTTAGCACGAAGACGAAACAGCATGACTTTTTCTCGAAAAAAGGGAACGGGTATGTGCGTACGATTCACGTTGAAGCTTTGACGGATGATGATTTTGTTTTTTAAGGTTTTGATAAAAAGGTGCCTTTGGGTGCCTTTTTTTTGGGCTTATAGAAGGTTGGAGTGGTTGAGGAGTTACCCTTTGGCGGTATGGTACGGTGGAACATAAGGGAATGACGAGACGCAATTCTAGCGGAAAGTGACTTCAAAGCGAACTGGAGGGAACTATGGTACGTTATTTTGGCTATTTCTAGGGGAATTCTGCTTATTTCATGGAAAAAAGACCCTGTGGTTCCTCTACTTCCATGGCATGCCGGATATTTGCCAAAATAGTGCCCTGTAGTTCCCTCCGAGGATATGTTGCCTTATAAGGTTCATTATTTGCGACGTGCAAGCCGTTTAAAGTAAGAAGAGTACCGTGAACTTGCCACGTTGCACCGCGGGAGTTGCAACTTGTACAGTGACCAAGTGTCACTCTTGCCGTAATCGGGCAGTGCTGTCACGGATGACTAATTCCGGTTTCTTAGGCATCTCAAAAGACGGTGTCTTGCCTTCAATCCGCTGCAGCAGAAGATCTACAAGCTTGGAGCTGGTCCAGGATATATCGTAGCCGACATTTGTTAAATTGGGACGCAGCGTGCGAAAAAACTCGGAAGGCCCGAAGCCAATAATAGATACATCCTGTGGCACTCTGTACCCCTGATCAGCGAAATAGTTCAAGGCAGCGACCGTCGTAATCTCATTCGAGATCAGGAGTGCTGAAGGTTTTTGCGTCTGAAATAACTGGTAGATTGCATTATAGCTTTGATCCATTTGTCCAATAATAGGGACGATCATTTCTTCTTTGAACGGTACACCATACTGGGCCAAGGCTTTCTTAAAGCCATTTATTCTTTCGACATTGAAGGATAACATACTGCCTTTGACACTTCCAACCAACATACGAATATCCGTATGGTTCAAATCGAGCAGATATTTAGCTGCGATATACCCGCCTTCAAAGTCGTCCGAGGATACGTAGTAACGGTCTTGAGGGTTGTCAGAGTATTTCATATTGAAGACGTAAGGGATCTCAGCTTCGTCTAGCAAGGAAGTCAACGTATCATTTTGAGAGGGGCTGAAAATAATAAAGCCGTCCGCGAGTTGATTTTTGATTACCTCAAAATAGGAATAAGCGTCCCCTTCAGCGGAAGTGATGATTAAAATGTTGTAACCTTCTTTGTGGGCCTTCTCGGTCAAGCCCTTAAATTGTGCTTGAAATCCGGCATTGGACATGACTTCGCTAATATGAGCCTGGCTAATTACTAGTCCAAGAATATAGCTTTTGCCGGACTTGAAGATGCGAGCTGTCTTGTTTGGAATGTAGCCGAGACTTTCGATGACCTCTAGAACCTTTTGCCTTGTTCGGGGTTTCACGAGGTCAGAATCATTTAATACTCTAGAGACGGTAGAAGCAGTGACATTCGCCTTCAAGGCGACGTCACGGATAGTAGGCTTTTTGATGGAGACTCTCTCCTTTGGAAAGCGTGGAATGAAATAATGATAACGATGCCATTATATCATTTTATCTGAAAAAATTACAGTAAATTGTTCAATAAAAACGTGGGAATTCAGGTTGACATCCTTTGAAAGCGGGTCTAATATAATGTTGTAAGTGCTTTCAGTTCTTTGTAAAGTAAAATGGCAACGGTACCATTTCTTATGTAAATTTCAATAAAGAGAGGGGTATGACCTTGCATAATTCGTTGCAAATTTCCAAGAAGATGACGCGTACATATCATTTTTTAAACAAAGGAACCACTTTTTACAATTTGAATTATGTTGCACGTATGCCAACGACGGCTTCGAGGAATGGGGAAAGCCTCCCATTTGATGATCGGAATACACATAAGAGTTATGAGTACGCAACACTTTTTGAGCTAGAAGAAAGGCTCTGCAGTACGATTATGCGGAGCACAGTCAAGAAGCTGCAAAGTACGCTGGACTACATTAAGCTGTGCATGGATGCTATTCAGCCTGAAGATACGAGCGCAGCGAGGCGTGTGTATCTCCACTTGACGCACGCCATTATTCGAACGGTATATAAAGCTGGCTTTACACTCAGAGACATGATGGAATGTGATATTGACCCATGTGCCAGCGTGGAGCAGTTTGCAACCAAGCAAGAGATTCACCGCTATTTGGAAGAGATTTGCCTGCATATATGTAAGCATATGCTTGCATTGCGTGTGGACAAAAACCAACGTATTGTGTGGGAAATCAAGTCCTACATCGATGAACACTTTAACCAGGACTTTGGACTTGAGCATGTATCTGAGTTAATGAAGTGCTCCTCTACCTATATTAATCGTTTATTGAAGCAGTACACAGGAAGCACTTTTTATAACTTATTGACTGCAAGGCGCATCGTAAGCTCCAAGCAATTGCTTTCCTTGAATGATTGGACGGTTTGTCAAATCAGTAATAAAGTTGGCTACAATAATGTGCACAGTTTTATACGTGCCTTTAAGCGAAGCGAAGGCATCACACCCGGGCAATATCGCGACTTGCTTCTCTATAACGCCTTGGAGCTTGAGTAAAAATGGCAACGGTACCATTCTTATTTTTGATAAGGGGGCAACTATGGAAAGAGTCAGAAATAACAATCTGGGCTTAATTCCTTTAGCAGGTATTTGCAGCTATGAACAAGCCTGCAATGTCGGTTATGACATTGACCGTTCGGTGAGTTTATTGAAAAGGTATGTGTACGTAGAAACTCAACTGACGAATATTTTCGCCGCACATATTGCCCATGTGCCTGAATGGGAAGTGAAGTGTGCCTCGGGCTTGCATATGTGGCTCGATGCCGAGCATAGTGCTATGCTTCGTAAGCGAATTACGGAGATGCGCGAACCTCCGCATGATTTGGACAAAACACCAGACGCAGGAATTGAATTGTTTTTCCTAGAGTTGATTCGGTCGCAAACGACCCTGGAGCTTATGGTTGGTATTTATAGCGTAGCCAAGAAGGAACTTATTCGATGTTTAAACAAGTATTTGGTAGAAACCAATCCGTTAGTGGATCATCCTACGTGTCGAGTGCTCAAAATCATCCTAGTGGAAGAAGAAGAGATGCAGCTATGGGGGGAGCAGGCGATACAAGCGTTGATGATAACAGAGGAGGATCGAATAGCGGCACAACAATGGCAAGATCATTTGCAATGTTGTTTGCAAGCGGCAGGAGGCTTCTCAGGTGATTTGGAAAAATCAGCGAATTGGACGCCTGTCGCTCCTCGTACCCAGGATGGCAAACCTTATGACATGAAAGCTGAACCACGCCGGGATGCCCGATTTGCCGATGCGTATAACTCATCAGCAAAAATAGACGAATACTATCTGGAGGAGACACGCCCTTCAGACGAGAGAACATATGCCTTGATCTATAAAAGGTTGAAGGAAATGACGGTGCCAGAGTGGATGGGGCCAATTATTTACAAGACGAAGGGGAAACCGTGGGACTATTATGTGGATATGAGCAGACAACTGTGGGATGAGGCCCGTCATTCCATGCTCGGTGAGGTTGGTTTGTATCAAGACGGTGTTGAATTTTATAAATACCCCATTGACTTTAGAACAAGCTTAACGTTGAACGCGAAGTTCGAACCGTTGGAAGCGCACATCATTCTGTGGTATTTCGAACAAAGGCAAATGCCCAAAAAGACAGGGAAACGGCTAGAGTGGGAGATTGCCAAATCGTCGTACAACGAGCTTGCTATCACGTTTCAGGATTACGATTGGGCTGATGAGGTGCTTCACACGCAAATCGGCAGAAAATGGCTTGTACCGGAGGTCGGCGGCTTGGAGGAGCTGAAGAAGAAAGCGGAGGAGTTATTGCCCCGAATTGTGGAAGAGAGGGCTAAGTTGGATGAACGATCGGATCAAAAGCAATGGTGGCCTGAGTTTCTAGCCGAAATGCGAGCTGGTCGGGACCGGATTCTCGACAGGTAGGTGAACATGCGATACATGAAAAATGAAAACTCCGTATTGAGCAGCAGGTCTAGGAGACCAGCCCTTACTCGTACGGAGTTTTTTCATCAGTGTTCTTTTACTGCCAAGACAGATGGCTGAACATATCTTGCCGTACTCCCCCGAATGATCAGCTCGGGTTTTTTCGGTCTTTCAAGAGCCACTGGCCTGCCTTCAATTCGTTGCAACAGCAGATCGACCAGCTTGTCGCTGGACCATGTAATGTCATAGCTGACATTCGTTAAATTCGGCCGATGATGCCGGAAAAATTCCGATGGACCGAAACCGATGACAGACACATCCTGCGGAATACGGTAACCATAATCGTAAAAATAATTTAAAGCGGCCACCGTCGTTGTTTCGTTAGAAATCATCAGGGCCGAGGGCTTTTGCGTTTGGAACAATTGGTGGATTAAATTGTAGCTCTCTTCCATCTGACCGGGAATGGTGACGATCATTTCCGGTTTGAACGCGATGCCGTATTCGTCGAGTGCCTTTTTGAAACCAAGCACGCGATCTTCATTGAAAGGCATAATAGTCCCTTTTACAATACCAAGAATAAAGCGAATATCCGTATGGTTCAAATCTAGCAAGTATTTAGCCGCCATATATCCACCCTCAACATCATCCGAGGAGATATAGTAACTATCTTCGGGATTATTGGAATATTTCATATTGAACACATAGGGAATGCCGGCTTCCTCAAGCAGGGAGGTCAAGGACTCATTGATAGACGGACTTAATATGATAAATCCATCGGCTACCTGATTTTTGATTACTTCAAAGTAGGAGTTGGGTTCAGCATCGGTTGAAGTGATAATGAGCATGTTATATCCTTCGTTGTGCGCTTTGGCGGTTAGCGCTTTAAACCTTGCTTGGAATCCGGCATTTAAGACGAGTTCGCTAATATGCTGCGTACTAATCACGAGTCCTAGGATATGGCTTTTGCCGGATTTGAACACGCGAGCCGTTTTGTTTGGAATGTAGCAGAGGCTCTTGGCGGCTTCCAGCACCCGCTGCCTTGTGCAAGGTTTAACGAGGCTGGAAGCATTCATAACTCTGGATACGGTGGAGGGAGTTACGTTTGCTTTTTCGGCAACGTCAAGAATGGTTGGCTTTTTGATGGGACTTCCCTCCTAAACATAGTAACGATAACTGACACCGTGACGATTTAGTTAGGCAGCTCCCGTAGTTTGGCAAACAGGTCCATATACACTAGACTCCGATCAATATCTATCGCTTCTTTATAAAAGTGACGAGAATCATCGAATGAATATGTAAATCCGGGATTGAGAACTGGAGTCCGCCTTACCATAGAAGGCACCCATTGCTCGTTAAGCACCCAGGCTATAGCTGCAACATCCCAGAGCACCTTGGACCATCCCATCTTATTTTGTCCAAACCGGGTAAATCGACCGTGGAACATATCGCTGAAGTAGGTGCCAAGCTTATTTTGCCCACGCAAACAGGCATCAATTTCATATGGCGTAGTCAGCAAATGGGACGCTACCCCATGACATGGGAGTACGACTAAAGGCACGCCGCTGTCAAAAATAAGCGAAGAGGCCTGATAGTCTTGCGACACATTAAAGATTTTCTGAGTGGGCCACCAGTAGGCATTCGGACCAAGCCACACGACGACCATATTGTGAATGATTTCAGGACATTTTGCGATAGCTGATGCTACATTCGTAATGGCGCCAATGGCAACCACATACAGCGGTTCGTTGGATGAAAGAGCCAGGTCAATGATTTTATCTGCAGCTTCGCTCGGCACTGGCTCCGTATGACTGGTCATGTATTGCGATGAACCCTTATAGACCGGAGGAGCATTCTTCACATCCATCAACTGCATAATATTCAGGATTTCCTTATAGCTTTTCTCCATGCCGTCTGCCGGGCTGACCGAGTTCCAATTGAAGAAAGGTGCGGCTGTAACGGCCAGTAAATCAATTTTTTCCGGGGAAAGCAGCGCATAAGCTAAAGCAAATTGATCGTCAACTTCGTTAAATGTGTCGGTATCCAATACCATGCGAACTCGGCCTTCCGGAAATGTAAGTCTTTGCAGCATGGTGCTGTCATCCAGTTTGGGCCACGTAGATTTAGTCATTTTGTGCCACCCTTCCAATCGTTAACAGGATTTTGAAATGATAAGTTGTATTATAGGTGAATTAGTTGAATTTATGGAATATTCAATTATCTAACAGGTGTCAATTTTATAAATGCACATTTGTTTCATAATTGCACAATCTGAGATGTTAACTGTGTATTTACTACCGGATAAGGAGAGGGCTATGATAGAGGTATCAAACGGGAAGGGCTGAATGGAGTGAAGCGATAGTCGGATAAATATAGTTATTGTTTGAATATTCAGAAATTTAAATGTTGCCAATTACTGTACATAGATTGCGAGGTGTTCATATGAGTGAAAATTCAGGTTCGCAGACTGTGAGGTTGGTAAGATCCACTCGTCAACCACTGGCGCTGACCAGATTGCTTAAAAATCTAGTCCGTTATAAGTATTTCTATATGATGTTAATCCCCGGTCTTCTGTACATCGCCATTTTTCATTATGCACCGATGTTCGGTTTGGTCATTGCCTTTCAGGATTATCAAATTTTTAATGGGGTTTGGGGCAGTAAATTTGTGGGCTTCGATAATTTCATGTATTTATTTCAAGCCCCTCAGTTTATCACAGCTATGAAAAATACGTTTATTATCAGCGCATATAAAATAATCTTAGGTTTTCCTGTTCCGATTTTGCTAGCGCTACTAATCAATGAAGTTCGTATTTTGATCTTTAAGCGCAGTATCCAGACCATTCTATATCTGCCTCACTTTTTATCGTGGATTGTTATGTCTGGTTTAATGTTTAACTTCTTATCCGATCAAGGACCGATTAACAAACTCATTAAGATGACGGGTGAGAAGGCCATTTACTTCTTCAGCGATGAGGTTTATTTCAGAAGCATATTGGTTATATCCGACATTTGGAAGGAGATGGGTTGGAACGCCATTATTTACTTGGCGGCACTGACCGTTGTATCGCAAGATTTGTATGAGGCGGCCAAGATGGATGGTGCTACACGGTTTCAGTGTATGATGAAGATTTCGCTTCCTAGTATTATGCCTATTATTATGATCATGCTGCTGCTGCGAATGGGAAGTGTGCTTAATGTAGGATTCGAGCAAGTATTTAACTTGTACAACCCGATGCTTTATGGGGTAGGCGATATTATCGATACTTATGTTTACCGAATCGGAGTTCTGGAAAATAAATTCCATATTTCTGCTGCTGCTGGCATGTTCAAATCCGTTATTGCGTGCATCATGGTCGTTACCACCTACTATTTCCTAGAAAAAGTGGAGGATAAATGATGAAGCCGATACTTTCGCATACCGTCAGACCACGCCGCCGTGTTTTTGGACTCAATGCTGACAGCGCTTTCGGAGTCATTAACCTGCTGATTCTTTCTGTTATAACTTTGGCGACATTGCTTCCAGTAATCACCGTTCTGCTAAGTTCAATAACACCGATGAGTGATGTAATCAATCAACCCAATGCATTTATCGTTTTACCGACTAGCCTTACATTTGAGTATTATGCTTGGTTATTTCGAGGCAGCTCCAAGATTATCGATGCGTATACAATTACTATTCTAAGAACGCTGATTGGTACAACGGTCAGCCTTGTCATCACCATTCTTACAGCGTATCCGCTTTCAAAGAAGTTTTTGCCGGGGCGCGGTGGCATTATGGGAATCTTTTTCTTCACCATGTTGTTTTCCGGTGGAATGATTCCAACTTTCCTGGTCGTTAACAGCTTGTATTTGACAAATACGTTTTGGGCAATGATTATTCCCAGCGCGTTAAGCGTGTACAATTTGATCATCATGCGGACATTTTTCCAAACTATCCCGGTCGAATTGGAGGAGTCAGCGATTATCGATGGCGCGTCGGAAATGACTACGTTGCTGAAAGTTATTTTGCCCGTCATGCTACCTTCCCTGGCTACGATAAGCTTGTTTTACGCAGTGGCTCACTGGAACTCATTTTTCGACGCAGTATTGTATATCACCGATCGGCAGTTATGGCCGCTGCAGCTGCTTTTACGCGAAATTTTAGTCGCGAATGATATCGGCGGACTCGCCCTCGGCGGCTCGTTGTCTGACAACAGACCGCCTGCATCGGTGCTTATTAATTCCACTATCGTAGTGGCGGTGCTGCCGATCATGTGCGTCTATCCGTTCTTGCAGCGCTATTTTGTGCAGGGTATGATGGTCGGCTCTATTAAAGGATAAGCCATGGATAACAGTTTCCCAAGCAGCGGCAAGCCCCGCCATTCGGCAGGTTTGTAATACAACAAATCAATGGGAGGTTATGTAAAATGAACGGAAAGCAGAAAGTCAGCTTAGGTCTATCCGCCGCATTGCTTCTATCACTGGTTACCGCTTGTACCAAAAACGATGCATCGCCACCGGCACAAGTTTCAAACGCTGATGCAGGCCCTATTAAACTACTATATACAAAGGGCGGTTTTGAAAAGGCACCAGACAACAATCCCATCAAAGATACGATTGAAAAAACCACTGGCGTGAAATTTGAACAAATTTCCCCGCCTTCAGCGAACTATGCGGATCAGGTACCCGTCATTATGGCTTCTAAAGATAAACCGGACGTTGCCATGATGCCAACGAGTCAAGCGGTTTTTGACTATGCGAAGCAGGGCGCATTGCTAGATTTGAAGCCATATCTGAGCCTGATGCCGGATATTCAGAAGAATATTCCGAAGGAAGCGTTAGATTATTTTACGGTAGATGGTAAATTGTGGGCGATTCCGCTTTGGCTTCATCCGCAGCGCTACAATTTCGTTATTCGTGGAGATTGGTTAAAAAAAGTTAATCTGCCTGTACCAAAAACACTTGATGAGCTGCACAATGTGCTGGTTGCTTTTGTAGAGAAAGATCCAGACGGCAACGGCGTGAAAGACACCTATGGCATTAGCGGCCTTGGACTCGATTCACTCGATGGCATTTTCGGAGCATTTGGCGTTATAGCTGGTGATGCACCTTGGGTAAGCACAGCGAAAGCGAGCGTCTATTTCGTGGAAAAGGACGGCAAGCTAATTCCCCAAACAACACGCCCGGAAGCGAAGGAAGCTCTGCAGGTGTTAGCAAACTGGTACAAAGAAGGACTTATTGATCCAGAAATGTTTACGAACAGTTCGGCTGTGAGAGACGAGAAATTTGTTAAAAATCGTTATGGTGTATCAGCTAACTGGTGGACTTGGGAATCGAATATGGAAAACACGATGAAGAAAACCGACCCGAATGTCGAGCTGCTTCGCATCGCTCCGCCGATAGGACCTCGAGGTGAGTCTGGCTTACGCGGTGCAGGGATGGTTGCCCGTGGTGTGGTCGTGTTGAAGGATACGAAACACCCTTCCGCTGCGGTCAAGTTTATGAACTATTTTAATACCGAAGAAGGCGGTTTTACGACGTATACCGGTCTTGAAGGCGTGCAATGGGAGAAGAAGGACGGCAAAATCTACACCACAGAGCAATGGAATAAAGACAGCAAGTGGATTCAATGGTACTCCTTATTTGAAAATGAAGCTCCTTTGTTAAAGGTAGAAACTTATGCGGTTCAATCCCGTCGAGATGCTTTCAACTGGAAAGTTATTACGAATGCTGCTGATATGATGAACTCACAGGCAGAATTGAAATACCAAGCCGACTTACGCGGATTGACAGCTGACTACTACGCTCGGTTCATTACCGGTAAAACACCTTTGTCTGATTTCGATAAATATGTGGATGAATTCAACAAACGAGGCGGTAAAGAGTGGACAGATGAAGTTAACAAAATTTATCAAGAGAAAAAAGCGAAAAAATAGGAGCAGAAAACATGGTGTTATCCCATAAGAAGGTATCACATGTCCGATCAGCCAGATCATTCACTGATGAAGCGACGGAGGCGGCATTCCTGTTAGGGGGAATTGGTACTGGCAACGTATCGCTTGGCAGCCGGGGTGAATTCAGAGATTGGGAGCTCTTCAATCACCCCGATAAGGGGCTTCATTTTCCTAATTCCTATTTTGCGATATGGGCTAAGGAAGAGGGCGAGCCTTCCATCGCTAAGGTGCTGCAGTCGCAATTCAAACCGCCGCACAGCAAACCGCACGGATATTCCCCGTATGCCGGAGGCGGGCTTCCGAGAATGGAGGCATCTCGCATGTCAGGCGAGTATCCGATCTGCCGAATCGTGTTCGAGGATTCTGAATTGCCGGTGCAGGTCGAACTGGAGGCTTATACGCCCTTCATTCCTTTGAATGCGGATGACTCCGGTATCCCTGGGGCGATTATGACCTACTGGGTAAAAAATATATCGGAACATCCTGTAGATGTGACCGTGGCGGGCTCGCTAATTAATCCTATAGGCGGGATTAGCTTTAACGCTTTCGGCAGTATGGAACTGCCTACCACAGGCCGAAATGTTAATGACTTTGTACAGAAAGATGGAATTAGCGGTCTTTTTTTTCACTCCCATAAGCATGCTGACACCGATCTGCTTTACGGCGACATGTCACTTGTCACAACGAATCCAAATGTTACGAGCAAGCGGGTTTGGCTGCGAGGCGCCCATTTTGATTATCTTCAGGAATTTTGGGATGATTTCGCAGAAGATGGCCGACTGAACGATCTTGGTTATGAGACACCTTCCGACGATCGCAAAACGGATACTGGTTCTTTAGGCATCTTTGAAACGTTGGCTCCAGGAGAAACGAAGCAGTTCCAGTTTATCTTGAGCTGGTATTTCCCGAATCGTATAAATGGCTGGAGCGAGCAGTTCCGTGTCAGAGCAGAAGGTAGAGAAATCACCCGAAATTATTATGCTACTCGGTTTGACAGTTCATGGTCGGCAGCAGCTTACATCATGCAGCATTTTGAAAGATTGGAAAGGGAAACGTATCTATTCCAAGACGCTTTATTTAACAGTACATTGCCTGATTACGTACTTGACGCGATGTCCGCGAATATTACCGTTCTTCGCAGTACAACCTGCTTCTGGCTGAAAAACGGCAAGTTTTTTGGTTTTGAGGGCAGCTTGAATCACTTGGGTAGTTGTGAAGGAACTTGTACGCATGTATGGAATTATGCACAAACTGCCGCATTTTTGTTTCCAGCGTTGGAGCGCAGCATGAGGCAAACGGAGTTTTTGCTGGAAATGCACGAAGACGGCAAAATGAACTACCGTGCTACGAAAGTGTTCGAATCAGAGTTCGTATGGCCAGGCAATCTCATAGCGCCGGGCGCTGCGGATGGTCAGATGGGCGCCATTATGCGGGTGTTTAGGGAATGGAAGCTTAGCGGAGACGAGGAATTCGTTAAGGAACTGTGGCCTTCCGTTCAGAAAGCCTTACAATACGGCTTGGAACACTGGGATACAGACGGCGATTATGTACTGGATGGGCAGCAGCATAACACATATGATATTGATTTCCATGGCCCTAACCCGCTGACTGGAACGATGTTCTTAGGAGCTTTACGGGCGGCGGAGGAAATAGCAGCCTATCTCGGTGAAGGTGACAAAGCAAGGGGATATCGGGACATCTATGAAAAAAGCCTCATCCGGCTCGAGGAATTAATGTGGAATGGCGAGTACTACGTACAAATGGTAGAGGATGTAGATCAATATAAGCACCAGCTTGGTTTAGGGTGCCTGTCTGATCAGTTGCTGGGACAACAATTTGCTCATTTGTATGGGCTTGGGTATTTACTTCCACCAGATAAGGTGAAGAGTGCCTTGAGTGCAGTGTTTAAACATAATTTTAGAGACAGTTTTAACAAGCATGCCAACTGCCAGCGTGTCTATGCGCTTAACGACGAACAAGGTATGCTGCTTTGCTCCTGGCCGCAAGGCGGTCGTCCGAAGCTGCCATTTGTGTACTCAGATGAAGTTTGGACCGGCATTGAATACCAGGTAGCCACACATCTGATTTACGAAGGTTTTCTTGAAGAGGGCCTGAAGCTTGTCAAAACAGTTCGGAATCGGCACGATGGGATCCGGCGTAATCCATGGAACGAGGTGGAATGCGGTCATCATTATGTCCGCTCCATGGCCAGCTGGGGCCTGCTTATCGCGTTAAGCGGGTTCAGATATGACATGGTTCAGGGCACAATGGCATTTGCTCCCACCATCGATGCAGACAGGTTCGCCTCATTTTGGAGCACAGGCAAGGCATGGGGGACGTATTCTCAACGGATGAATCAGGCTGGGGATTACGAAGTAGAAATCAAGGTGCTCTATGGTGATATGACAGGAGTTCGTGTAATGGCTTGCGGTAAGGAATACATTCTCTAATTTCTCCGTGTCTTTAAAAATGGCAACGATACCATTTGGGGATTTGAGCGGGATGAATGCTTGAAAGGGGTGATGGGTACTCGTTTATTTGTCCCGTTTTAAGAGAAGGCGAAACATCATGTTGATCTATTTATTAGTAAATAATCCATAGAACAATTGAGGAGAGAACAATCTATGAGTGAAAAAGTGAGCTTAAAAGACAAATTTTACGGTTGTATAGCTGGTGTTCATATTGGGTCCGCGATGGGTGCGCCTGTAGAGGGCTGGGATTTTGAGCGAACGGAAGAAACGTATGGCATCCTGGATAAATTGGTATCTTACGAGCACTTCAATAATGGCTGGGTGCGTGAGGCGGGCACGACGGAGGACGGTGTCGAGAGACAGAAACTGATGATCTCCGCCATTATTGAGAAACAGGATCGAGTTACGGCAGAGGAAGTCCGCAGACAGTGGATAGCGAAAATTAAGCCGGAGTCAGCAGGCATGATCTCGGAGCCATTCGAAGCTGTACTGCTAGCGATGGCAAAAAGCGGTATTCCAGCCAGGGATATCGGTAAATATTGCGATTACGCCGGACTGAACAGTTTCTCACGTTCCTGCCATCCGATTGGACTCATTAACGCCGGTGACGTGGAAAATGCCATTAACGATGTGAACGAAGTCGGACAGCTGTATCAAACATCCAATGGACGAGGGTTAAAATGGGCGGCTGTAACGGCAACAGCGATTGCAACCGCTACGAAAACCAATGCAACCGTAGATAGCGTAATTGGAGCGATCTATAACTATTGTGACCCCGATGTTGTTGTAAAGGAAATTGACCGTGAGCTTAAACGAACTCAGAACATTACGGATATTCGCGAACTGCGCAATATCTTGTATCAGTCTTACAGCATTAGAGGGATTCCATATGAGGTAAGTTATGCGAACGAAGTTGTAACCAAAGCGATATGCATATTCAGAATGGTCAATGCCAACGTCAAGGATGCTTTGATTACCGCTGTTAATATGGGCCGTGATACGGACTGCGTTACAGCGGTTGCTGCTGGGATTTCTGGTGCGTTGAGCGGAACGAGTTCCATTCCTGAGGAATGGATTAAACAAGTTGATTACGCAACTTCGCTGCACGTTGTAAGTAATTCGCACAGAACGATGAAAGAACATTCGGAAGGATTGTACCAGGCTTATCACTCAAGACTACTGAAGCTGAAAGCGTATTCGGAACAAATGTCTGCAATTTAACTAATGCGCATAATCTAACTATGTGAGGAGAGTTCTTTCAATGAGCGAAACTATTAGTTTGAAGGAAAAATTTTATGGTTGTATCGCGGGAACTTATGTGGGTGCTGCCATGGGCGCTCCTGTCGAGGGATTGAGCCATCAAGAGATTGAAGCGAAATACGGTGTTTTGAATACATTTTTGCCCTATGAGCGCAATAACAACGGTTGGATACGTGAGGCAGGCACAACAGAAGACGGAGTGGAAAGACAAAAGCTTATGACGACAGCCATCCTTGCCAAGCAAGATCGTGTAAATGCGGAAGATATCCGCTCCATCTGGGTGAAGGACATTAAGCAGGACGCAGGCGGAATGATCACGGAACCGTTTGAAAATACGCTGCTGGCGGTTGCCAAAAGCGGTATTCCTGCGCGGGATATCGGCAAGTATTGCGATTATGCGGGATTAAGCAGTGCGTCTGGCTCCTGCCAGCCGATCGGTTTAATTAACGCCGGCGATGTTCGCAATGCGGTTGCGGATGCCTTTGAAATCGGACAGCTGTACCAGACGTCCAAAAGCTACGCTGTCCGCTGGGCAGGCGTTTCCGCCGCAGCGATTGCTTCGGCTACCAAACCAGGTGCAACCGTAGATAGCGTCATTGGCGACATTTTCAGATATTGCGATTATACCGATCTTGCGCTCAAAATTGACGGCAACAAGTACGGCTACCTTCGCGATAATGTCATACAGGAGCTGGACTCCGGCTTGAAACGTACTGCACACTGCAAGGACTTCGGCGAATTGAGAGAGGCCTTTGACAAAATTTATTACGGTTGTGGAGTTCCCTACTGCAATAGCTTTGCGAACGAAGCATTAACAAAGGCGATCTGCATTCTAAGATTAGTAAATGGAAACGCGTATGAAGCTATCCTTGCCGGTGTAAATATGGGAAGAGATACAGGGGCTGTAGCTGCAATTGCTGGTGGACTGGCTGGCACGCTGAAAGGAGCGGGATCCATCTCCGCCGAATTGATTAAGCAGGTGGATTATGCAACAAGTTTGAATCCGTACACAAATAATCAAAGAACAATTCAGGAACAAGCGGATGGTTTGTATCGAGCCTTTCACGCAAGATTACAAAAAATTAATACATTTACGGAAACCATGTTGGCTGTTTAAAGGGGGAAAGTTTCATTGACCAGGTTAAAAATTGGCATTATCGGTCTTGGCGAGGTCGCCCAAATTATCCATTTTCCCGTATTGGAATCTTTGTCCGAGAGGTATGAAATCGCCGCCATCTGCGACATTTCACCTAAGCTATTAGAGGTTATCGGGGATAGGTATCACGTGCCGAACCGCTTTGTTGATGCTGCCGAAATGGCGAGCCTTCCAGAGTTGGATGCCGTTCTCATCTGCAACAGTGATGAATATCATGCGGATTGTGTAATTGCCGCTCTCCAGAACAAAAAGCATGTGTTAATCGAAAAACCGATGTGCTTAACCTTGCAAGAAGCCGATGACATCATTCGTGTCCGGGATGAGATGGGCGTGAAGGTGATGGTCGGTTATATGAGAAGGTACGCCCCGGCATTCGTGCAACTGGTTGAAGAAGTGAAGAAGCTAGATACAATCAACTATGTGAGGGTCCGTGATATTATTGGTGGAAATCATTTGTTTATCGACCAATCGAGTAAAGTCCATCGTTTTGATGATATCAGTGAGCATGCTAAGTCAGACCGCGCAGATCGGGCGGCCAAATTGGTAAAGGACGCCATTGGCGAAGCCCCCGCGGATTTGCGTTCAGCCTATCGTTTACTTTGCGGGCTAGGCAGCCATGATCTATCCGCGATGCGGGAAGTGATCGGATTCCCCAAAAGGGTGGTTTCCGCTAGGCAATGGAATAACGGCCGATTTATGAGCGCGATACTGGAATATGACGGATTTCATGTTACTTATGAAACGGGAATAGACAATATAAGACGGTTTGATGCGCACATCGAAGTTTACGGCAACAACAAATCGCTGAAAGTTCAGTACAATACACCGTACATGCGCCATCTTCCTACAACACTGCAGGTTAACGAAACCAATGGGGAAGCGTATAACGAAACGGTTGTTCGTCCTACCTTTAAGGATGCGTACACTTGTCAATTTGAATATTTTTACGAAGTAGTCGTGAATGATTTAACACCGAAAACAACGCCAGAGGATGCCAAAGAGGACTTGCGGCTATTCCAAATGTTGATCGAAGCTATGAGGGGAAATGAGCCAAACAGCTAGCTTTGTCGGCATCTCGCAAGGTATTAAGGGAGGGAAGGCATTTGAAGATTGCTTTGGGAAGCGATCATTGCGGTTATGAATTGAAGGTAGCTCTGAAGCCGCTATTTGCTAAACTGGGCGTTGAAGTTACCGACTTTGGTTGTCATTCGGTTGAGCCGGTTGATTTTCCAGATGTGGCCAGAACCGTGTGCAACGCCGTGCGGGGTGGGGAGTTTCAGCGGGGAATCATGGTTTGCGGTACAGGCGTAGGTGCCGCGATTGCAGCCAATAAGATTCCGGGCATTCGGGCTTCGGTATGCCATGATATCCATTCGGCGCATCAATGTGTGGAGCATGATGATGTAAATATCATGTGCCTAGGTGCGCAGATCATCGGGCCTTGGCTGGCAGAGGATTTAGTCCGTTCATTTTTGCAAGCCGAATTTCGGACAGATGAACATTTCCGGAGACGTGTAAATAAGCTTCATATTTTGGAGTTAGAAGGCGCCAGAGAATTAATGAACGGTAAATAAATAATCGCCGCCCCTGCTTCTTACGTGGGCGGCGATTTTGTCATTTTTAAGCTAACGATTCTTTCACGACAGGCTCAGTCAGTTTGTAACCAACATTGCGAATTGTCATGATATATTCCGGATTGCGGGCATTTTGTTCGATTTTATCGCGCAAATGGGAAATGTGCACATCAACGATTCGGGTATCGCCCAGGAAGTGATAGTCCCAGACGCCATGAAGCAGCTGTTGTCTGCTTAGCACTTTACCGCGGTGTTTGCATAGGAATAGCAGCAGTTCAAATTCTTTGGGTGTGAGTTCGATCGGTGCGCCGTTCATCGTAACTTCGCGTTGGTCAGCTTTGATTGAAATCTGGCCAATTGTAATCGGCGTGTTTTCGGATGCAGACGGCAACGTTTGAATCCGACGGTGAATCGCATGAATACGGGAAATGAGTTCTTGCGGCGAAAACGGCTTCGTCATGTAATCGTCGGCCCCGTTATCGAGCCCCGCAATTTTATCCGTAAGGTCCTGCATGGCTGTGAGCATAATAATCGGAACGAGGTTGTTCTGGTTTCTCAGTTTGCGGCATACTTGAAAGCCGTCCATTTTCGGCAGCATTAGGTCTAGAACAATGAGGTCAGGTCGAAAAGTTTGAATCGCATCAAATACAGCTTCACCATCGAATACGCAATATACTTCGAAGCCCACGAGCTTCAGGTTGAACTCTATAAGCATGGAGATTGAAGGTTCGTCATCGACAACGAGGATCTTTTTTTTCAGCATTTAGGTTGACTCCTTTTATCGAGAAGGATAACTCTATTATGAGGGGGCTCTATCATCGACATATTAAGATAAAGTTAACCCTGTGTAAAATTGCAATCCTTGGGCGCATATAATAGGATAGAGAATGAGGTGAATTTGACAGAGATGGCTTTTCATATTGTACTAGTAGAACCCGAAATTCCTGCAAATACAGGAAACATATCAAGGACATGCGCGGCAACAGGCACGCATCTCCATTTGGTCAGGCCGCTTGGCTTCCAGACAGATGACAAAACGCTGAAGCGCGCTGGCTTGGATTATTGGCACTCCGTAAAACTCGAGTATCACGATTCATTTGACGAAGTGCTGGAGATGTATAAAGGACATCGCTTCTTTTTTGCAACGACGAAGGCCAAAAAGCGTTACACAGAATTTACATTTCAGGATGGCGACTTTTTAGTTTTTGGCAAAGAGACGAAAGGCCTTCCGGAGGATCTTTTGCGTCAGCATCCGGAAACGCTGCTTCGACTTCCGATGTCGGATAACGTCCGGTCGCTCAATTTATCCAATTCGGTTGCCATTATACTCTATGAGGCATTGCGGCAGACCGGTTTTGAGGGGCTTGACTAGATTGGCCGGTTAGTAGGATGACAACGTTATTTAGGTCTGTGTCGACAAAATTGACAATAAAAGAAATTTCGGCTTTTAATTAGAAGGAGTTTCTTGACCAACGGCGAATAGTATTCCCTATCAGTCCGTATAGATATGCTAAGCCCACACGCGAGCATAGAAAATGATAGCGGAAGAGAGGTGAAGTCCTATGATGAAACCAGCCGGAGTCGTTCGTAAAGTCGATCAATTGGGACGTATTGTTCTACCTAAATCGTTACGTAAACGATATCAGATGAATGAAGGGGATCCTGTCGAGATTTTGGTACAGGGTGATCATATCATTTTGGAGAGATACCGCCCGAAATGCGTATTTTGCGGCAGTATGGAGAGCGTGAGTGAATTCAAAGAACGTTACATTTGCAGTACTTGTGTAACAGAAATGAATGTACTTAAAGTGAGAGCCTAATAGTGAAAAAAGCATCGTCTTTCCTACATGGAAAGCGGTGCTTTTTTTTCGTTCAGCCGAACGTAAAAAGACCACCAGAATGAGAAATTCCGATGGTCTTTGGTAAACTTACAGGCCCTTAGTTTTGTCCTCGTTATAGGAAGCCGTCATCATTGCGACGAGAAATAGCACAAAAACGGAATTAACGAGCCAAAATGTTGCTGATAAGCCAAACATTGCTGCACCCCCTATAGGTTAAAGAACGTAGAAGCATATAGTTAACCTTTATTATACCCCAAACATTCTAAAAAAAATATTGAATAAAATGTGAATAAATGCGGTTATTTGAAAAATAAAAAGTTCGTAGCCAGCGGTCTCAGCTTTCCATCGGACGGGCGATTAATGACGCTTCCACCCATGACTAGTGTAGTAGAACCGCCTCCGTCAAGGTTATAGGCGTCAACAATGCCTAGCTGCTGCATCTTGTCCTGAAGCTCAGCCAGCGTTGCTCCTGAGTTGCCGCTTTCATCATATCCGTCAGTCACGATGAACAGCAGCTGGTCGTTCTTGTAATTGGCCATCACGGTTCGGGCCGCACGCGCCGGCGAGCTCTGCCACTGATACGGGATGGTCGCTTTGGCTCCGTTCTTGAGGAGCGTCGGAACGAAGGTCGAACCCATCAGCGGATTCAGCTTGTCCAGGTCAGCTTGGGAGCTGAACTTGCCGCCAATCAGCTGGCGGTCTTTATTCAAGCCGATGAAAATCGTATCGTTTTTCGTCGGGAAGAAGCCGTTTAAGTACTTGCCGTTCATCACTGTCGTGTCGAGCGGGTAGCGTTTGCCTTTGCTGTCATCGGCAAAACCTCCTGCGTTCACCCCGGCAATAGCCCCGTAGCGTGACACAGCTTCCAAAGTGGTCTCGCTGGAGCCCATTTTATCCTTGCCCAGAACAAGCTTAATGGCTTTATCGCTTTTAAGGTTTACTTTAAGCGCATAACCTTTGTAGTTATTTTCACTTAAAGCAAACAGTTTCAAGTCGATATTCCCCGATGAGGCTTGGCGAATGGGACTGCCAAGCTTCGCGGTAATCCGCGCATCATAGATGATGCCGGGCTTAGTGACTTGGGCTGTGGCACTTTGAAGGGCAGCGGTGACTTCGGCTGTGCTTTTCTCATACAGTTCAAAATATTTCTGAATAATCGTCTTGGTTTGTGCTGCATCCGTCGTTGCTTTGGTCAGCAAGCTGTCAAGCGTAGAGGATTCTTGCTGAAAGGAGACCGGAACTGCAGGAGCAGTTGACCATGGATGAATAGGGATACTCGCGGTAACGAAAAGCAGCCAAATCAACATGCCCACGAACGGGGCGCAAGCCAGTAGAAAGACGCGATTGATACCTTGAATGGTTGTCATTATTTCAACACATCCAGGTTCTTTTGCAGCTCATCGAGCTTCTTCTTCACATCAGCCAACTGGGTGTAGAGCTGGTTGCTGTTATCGGTCTTGCTGTTGGCGCTGTCCTTCGTGAAGGCAAGCAATTCATTCAAGGAGTCTACCTTGGTCTGTAAAGCTTTCATCTCTGTTGAAACGTTGTCTTTCAAGTCAGTCACTTGCTTCTGATAATCTTCCTGCACGACTTGCAATTGCTGCTGGGTTTGCTGTGCGATATCGGTTGCGATTTGTTGTCTTAAATGCTCTGTATACAGCATGGCTGCTGCCACTCCGATTGCGATCAGCATGACCCAACCAAGAAACAAGTAAACGTACGTTTTTCTTCCAGCTTTTGTGGCTTTGGCCGCGCGAGGGAAGGAATTCGCTGTTGTTGTCTCGATTTGCATACTCATGATAATCACCTCTGTCTCCTAGTATAGCATATTCCCTATTTTATACAGAAATTTAGATGGAATTCGATGTTTTTCGATATTCATTGGGGGTAATCCCCTCTAATTTTTTGAAAACTTTGCTGAAATATTTCTCATCCTGATAACCGACCATTTCGGCCACTTGGGAAATCCGAAGATGCGGATTGCGCAGCAGAACCTTCGCTTTGCTCATGCGGATCTGGCCTAAATAATCCGAGAGGTTCACCTCGAATTCCTGCTTGAATTTGCGGGAGATATATTCGCGGCTCAGGAAAAAACGACTCGCTATTTCCTGCAAGGTCACATCTTCGTGATAATGATTTTGGAGGTATTCGGCAATTTCGAAAATCACATTTTTGTCCTTGTGCTGATTCTCAAGCAGCATCTTGGATATGTGCACGATACTCCGTGTAAGCTCCTGCTGCCACTGCGAAAGAGACAGAATCCCCTGCTCGTCAAGCGGTACAATGAAGCTCGTTGGCTCATCCGAGAGCATCTCCTTGACTTTGTCCTCACTAATGCCGGAGAAGAACTGCTGCACCCAGCGACGTTTCATGACGGTGTACTCCCGCCACCACAGATCGAGCTGTTCCAGCGTAATGACCTCGCTTAGCTTGACGGTGTCCATCCATTGCTGGATAGCTTCCTCAATCTGCTCTATGCTGCCGCTGCGGATAGCCAGATTGATTTTCTCCTCATATTGGGTGAAGGTTAGCGCAGCTTGAGGGGCTTTGGCAGGCTTCAACATGCTGTGTATCCAGGTGTCCCTAGCTTTCAGGTTGCGTTTGCGAAGCGCATCGCGCGCTTCTTGATAGGATAAGGTCACATCAGCAGGGAAAACATGCAAGCGGCCGATTCCAAAATCAACGCGTGTGTGCAGGGTAGTGCGCATGCCTTCATTAATTTTTTCCAAAAACGCTTCAGCCCCGAGGAGATCCTTCCATAATAGAAGAACAATTTCCGTGTCGCTGTGCCAATGGCGGAAAGCGTAGCCGCGGCCATCCGTCGTGAGAAATTCATTACAAATATTGATGAGCGAGAAAAATAAAAGGTCCATGTTCTGGCTGAACTTATTTTTGACACTGCGCTCCATGGTATCTAGCGATAAAATGGCAACCCGGCATTCGTTAATGTTCCGCGTTAACTGAAGTTCTTTATCGAGCTGCTCAGCGGCGCTCTCATACGTGGAAGGTTCCGCGATGATGCCGGAAAGAAGCTTGTCCCAATACATCGGCTTAATCGTATTCATTTCAATATTCAGTTCGCGATTGGTTTGACGAAGCTCTTCATCCTTGGACCAAGCCTGGATTGCTTTATCCAGCGCTTCATTCAGTTGATCCGGATCAATGGGTTTCAGGATGTAGTCTGTTCCTCCATATTTCAAGGTATGGCGCAGTAAGGAGAAATCGTCATGACCGCTGATGACAATCGTTTTGGAGCTTGGAGCATTCGCTTGCAGCCACTCCAGCAGCTTCACGCCGTTCATGATGGGCATCATCATGTCTGTCATAATGATTTCAGGTTGGTGCTGGACAATAAGCGCGGTGGCGGATTCGCCGTCCGGCGCTTCCAATATAGTATCAATACCGTGCTGCTCCCAGTTCACAAGCAGTCGGATGGCATCACGTACATGTTTCTCATCATCGACTAGTAAAACTTTCATCGGTTAACTCCCTTATTCATCGGGATATGGATGACGATTCTTAACCCCCGGGGCTGCGCATGTTCAATGTCAAGAGTAGCGTCATCTGTGAAATACAATTTGACTCTAGTTTGCACATTGCTAAGCCCAATGCAGGCCTCATCGCCCGTGGAGGGGGCATTCAGCCTGTTTCTAATTTCGCGTAAACGCTCCTCCGAAACGCCAATTCCATTATCCTCAACCATTATTTCTAAAAATTCATATTCTTCCTCTATGCGTTTGGATGCTTGAATTCGCAAGAGCCCATCTTCAGCTGCGCTTGGATTAAAACCATGTTTGAAATAATTTTCGACAAGCGGCTGAATCATCATCTTGGGCACTGAGATGGCTTTGGTGCCTTCTTCGATGTCATAGACGATCTGGAATTGATGTTCAAAGCGCTGCTTCTGCAGCTCCAGATAAGCTTTAATATGTTCAAGTTCTTTGCCCAAAGGGACGACGGATTCGTTCGTATTCATGCTGTAATGCATCATTTTGGCCAGGGAAGCGATTAAAGCATACACTTTGGGCGCATTATGCTGCAAAGCTAGCGTACCTATAGATTGCAGCGCATTGTTCAGAAAATGCGGATTGATCTGAGCTTGCAGCGCCATAAGCTGATTGGACTTGTTCGCAAGCTCCAGACGGTATTCGCGCATGACCATTTGATTCAAATCCTGCATGAGGCCGTGAAAACGATTAGCTAGAATGCCCATTTCATCGGTGCGCGTCAATTCGATATCTTTATGCATCTGGCCCAGTTGAACCTGACCCGCTTGAATGCGCGTGATATAACGGATCAATTGCTTGATCGGTTCTGTAAAACGAATGGAAATATAAATCGTTCCACCGATAACGATCAACATGAAAAAAGTCAGGACCAATGAGTTGATGAGTGTTAACTGTTTGGCATTTTTGGTTAATTGATCATAGGGAAGACGTTTGACAATCGTCCAGTCGACATAGTCCGTTTTCATTTTTTCAAAAACATTGATGCCGGCGTAAGGCCCTTTGTTCCATTCATACGAGCCCTTATCTAATGTGCTGTGAATCGCTTCATTACCCCAGCTGCCTTCAAGCCGCTGCCCCCATTTGGAAGGATCCGGACCGAAAACAATATTGCCTTCATTATCTAGAATGTACAATTCTTCTGTATCATGCGTGTACAAGCTCTGGGAAATTTCCGATATCAGATCCAAATGAAGATCAATGATAAGTTCTCCAATCGATGTGTTGTTCGGTGAGTACATCAGCTTGCGATGCATAGACAGGACAGGTGTTGGAGCAGAATACACGTTAATTGCAATATTGTAACTGTGATTCATATGAGTGGTTTCAAAATAAACGGTTTTGTCTTCTGGAAAAGGACGCAAAAACTCATATTTCCCGGTTGTACTTCCTGTGAAGTCGTTGCTCGACAAAAAGGAGCGGTCGCTCACAGAAGCGTATAAGTAAACTTGTTTAAACTCCTTAACGGCATGCGACATGACCTGCAGCCCGCTTTTGATCACTTTATCACTCATATAATCGATATCCCGCTCACGTTCCAGAATATCGTATAATTGTCCGAGCTCTGACAAATGCTGACCTGTATAGATCGTCGTGGATGCTTGGACAACCCCATTTAAATAGTTTAATATATTCAATTTCGCTTGGGAGATGAGGGCCGAATTGTTGGTGATGGTATCTTCGGTGACTTTTTCCTTGGTGAATATATAGGAGACTACGATGGAGGTAATGAACGGAACGAGTGTGGCGATCAATAGAAAAAGGATCAGCTTGTTGCGTATGCTGTGACGAAACATGTCGAATCAACTCGGTTTCTACGTGGACTTTTCACCCTATATTGTAGCAGTAGAGGTCAACAAATTCCACCTAATGCATCACGATTATCTGTGTTTCAGGAGGATAAAGGTATTTATACTATAGGTTATAGTTACCTAATCGTAAGGGGGAAATTCCCATGAAACAGAGCAAGGGGTTATCAGGACTATTACAGCAATGGGTGTTTATCGGACCTGCGTTCCTATTTTTCGCGCTCATTGTAGTAGTTCCTTTTCTCATGAGCATTTATTATTCATTTACAGAGTGGAATGGTGTCACAACAAACGTGAAATTCAACGGATTGGACAATTTCAAGCACCTTCTATTTGATGACAAGGATTACCGCAACGCTTTCTGGTTCACAACACGGATTACCGTAACGGATGTTATTCTAACGAATGTCGTCGGATTCCTGTTGGCGCTGCTGCTCACACAAGCGTTGAAAACGAGAAATTTGCTGCGCACCATTTTCTTCATGCCGAACGTTATCGGCGGACTTCTGCTAGGGTTCATCTGGCAGTTTATTTTCGTCAAAGGCTTCGGAACACTGGGCGAATTGACGAACTGGAGCTTTTTCCAACTGCCTTGGCTGGGCGACGCGCCTACGGCTTTCTGGGCGATTGCGATCGTTAGCATTTGGCAGGGTGCGGGCTACTTAATGATCATCTATATTGCGGCGCTGTCCAATGTGCCCAAAGATATGATCGAAGCGGCATACATTGATGGAGCGACCCGTTTTCAAGTACTTAGAAGTATTATTGTTCCGCTCATTATGCCGGCGGTTACGGTATGTCTGTTCCTGACCATTTCGTGGAACTTCAAAATGTTTGACTTGAACTTCTCCTTGACCAAAGGCGGACCGTTCAACTCCACAGAATCTGTATCGATCAATATTTATCAAGAAGCGTTCCGCAACAATAACTATGGCTTAGGAACAGCGAAAGCATTAGTGTTCTTCATTGTAGTGGCCATTATTTCGACCATCCAAGTGATGTATACGAAACGCAAGGAGGTTGAAGTGTAATGGAAACAGTCAAAAAATATTCCGGACGGTTATTCACGCTTGAAGTACTGGGGATCCTGATCGCTTTGCTCTTCCTGGTTCCGTTCTACTTTGTTATTGTTAACTCGCTCAAAACATTCCCGGAGCTCGCTGCCAGTACGGCAAAGCTTCCGCAAACGTTGTATTTTGATAATTATAAAAAAGTATGGACGATCATGAAGTTCCCTAGCGCATTCATGAACTCGTTGATCATTACGGTTTTCAGTAATATCGGGCTAGTCGTTATTAGTTCTATGGCTGCGTATCGCATGGTACGGAAGCCAAGTAAATTCAACAATCTTGTCTTCTTGGCCTTCGTTGCGGCGATGGTCATTCCGTTTCAGTCCATTATGATCCCGTTGGTTCGTGTAGCGAGCAGTGTCGGACTGATGGACAGCAAGATAGGTTTAATTATTTGTTACTTTGGTTTCGGTGTATCCCTAAACGTGTTCTTGTTCCACGGTTTTATCAAATCCATTCCGCTTGAAATCGAAGAGTCGGCTACGGTGGACGGCTGCTCGCCTTATGGCGTGTTCTGGCGCATCGTGTTCCCGTTGTTAAAACCGATGTCTACGACGGTCGTAATTTTGAACAGTTTATGGATTTGGAACGATTATTTGCTGCCATCTCTTGTGCTAAACAGTCCCGATCTGCGAACCATACCTTTGGCGACGTTCTCCTTCTTTGGTCAATATACGAAGCAATGGGATTTGGCCTTGGCGGGTCTAACACTTGGCGTTCTACCGATCGTTATTTTCTTCCTGGCTATGCAGAAGCATATTGTTGAAGGAATCACGGCAGGCTCAGTAAAAGGGTGACATATTTAGTAGGAAGTTCAAAATCTTCCACCTTTATGTTCAATATCCTCTGTGTTAAGGGTTCAAGAAAGTGTTTACAATAAACCATGTAAGCTGATGACGAGGGAATGAACGGCCTGTTATCAGGGTAAGCTGAGTAAACAAAAAAAGGGAGGCTTCACCTCAATGAAAAAATTAACGATGATCAGTATGGCTGCTTTGCTCACACTTTCTGTGGTTGCAGCTGGCTGTGGTAAAAAAGAAGAGACACCTGCGCCTGCTGCTTCAGCGGGGACATCAGCATCCGCAACACCTGCTGCGGCCGGTAAACCAGTAACGATTAAAATGTTCCAATTCAAAGTAGAAATTGCTGACCAATTGGGTAAATTGGTAGCTGAATATCAAAAGCTGAATCCAAATGTGAAAATTCAAATTGATACGGTAGGCGGCGGCGCAGACTATGGCGCAGCTTTGCTGGCGAAGTTCAACTCCGGCGACAAACCGGACATTTTCAACAATGGCGGCTTCTCGGATCTTGATAAATGGATCGACAACCTGGAAGATCTCTCCGATCAACCTTGGGTTGGTGACCTTGTAGACGTGGCGAAAGAGCCAATGACCAAAAATGGTAAACTATACGGCCAACCGCTGAACCTTGAAGGTTATGGCTTCCAATACAATAAAGATTTGTTCGCGAAAGCTGGTATTACTGAGCTGCCAAAAACAATCACACAGCTGGAAGATGCCGCTAAAAAGCTGCAAGCTCAAGGGATTACCCCTTTTGAAACCGGATATGGCGAGTGGTGGGTACTGGGCAATCACTTCGTAAACCTTCCTTTTGCTTACCAGAAGGATCCAAATGCTTTCATCGATGGCTTGAACAAAGGAACAGCGAAAATTCCTGGTAATGAGCAGTTTAATCAATGGGTGAATTTATTTGATCTTCAATTGAAATATGGGAATAAAAACCCGCTGCAAACAGACTACAACACACAAGTAACTGATTTTGCAACAGGCAAAGCGGCTATGACACAGCAAGGTAACTGGACTCAAGTTCAAATTTCCAAAACGAACCCGGACATTAAAGTTGGCTTCTTGCCAATGCCGATCAATGATGATGCTGCATCGAACGACAAATTGTTTGTTGGTGTTCCTAACAACTGGGTTATCAACAAAAACTCCGCTGTGAAAGACGAAGCGAAGAAATTCCTGAACTGGATGGTAACGTCCGATGTGGGTAAAAAGTATATCACAGACGAGTTCAAATTCATCCCGGCTTTCAAATCCATTCCTGCTGACGAGAAGGTACTTGGACCATTGGCTGCAGACATTATTACTTACAGCAAAGCTGGTAAAACACTGAGCTGGAACTGGTTCAAATTCCCTGGCGGCGAAGCATCCAGTAAAAAATTCGGCGATATTATGCAAGGTTATGTCGCGAAGAAGTATACGAAGGACCAAATGCTTGATGAATTCCAGAAAACATGGGATAGCTTGAAGAAGTAATACGATATTGGATAGAAATAGAGCCTCAGCGCCAAAGCTGGGGCTTTTTGCCGTTTAACAGAAGGATGGGAGGGCTGTTACAATAAGGAAGACAGAGGAGCGGGGGGCTACGATGGATTTACGATTCAAGACTTGGTTACAAAGCAGAGGGAATTCGCTGCCGCAAGAGAAAAGATTGACACGCGAAGCGATCATTTCACTCATTATTCATTCTACTTTTCAATTCGGCGCTTCGATGTCGGGTGTGTTCCTGAACTTGTATCTATGGCGTTTGACACACAGCGTAGCCGTGAATGGGACTTACAGTATCATCGTTTACATTTTGACACCGATTGGGTTCGCCCTTGGCGGTTGGATGATCAAAAAGAAAGACAGAATGGTCTCGTACCGCTTAGGCATCATGCTGATCGGTTTATTTTACTTGAGTGTGATTATTGCGCAAGAGGCGCTTGTGAAATATTATGTAGCGTTCGCCATTTTCAATGGTCTCGCTGCTGCTTTTTACTGGGTAGGTTATCTGACGCTGATGTACGATGTGTCAACCGAGCAGAATCGTATTCGCTATCTTGCTTACAATATGATTTTCTTCACGATGGCTTCTCTGGCAGGACCGGCGCTTGCCGGGTTTATTATCCGTTTGAAAGAGGGCTTAAGCGGCTATACCATCGTTTTTGGCATCGCATTTTGTATGTTTCTACTTGCAGCCTTGATTTCTATGAAAATAAAAGCTTCCAGCGGACATCATCGCGTGTATTATTTAAAATGGACTGGGCTCATTATGAAAAAAAATCGAGACTGGTTAAAGGCTTTGCTTGGTTTTTTCGGGATGGGCTTGCTCCAAGGGACGATGTTATTCCTTCCGAACATTCTCTTGTTTCAAGTCATGCCGCGGGAAGATATCGTAGGCTATCTAGGCGTGCTTTACTCCAGCCTAAGCATAGCCATGGGCATGTTTATTTCCAAATATGCGCAAGGCAGCAAATCTCGTTTGTATCTAGCGATCTCCACGATTGGGTATCTGGTCGGTGTGTCGCTTTTATTAGGAAGTATCACGATTTGGACTGTTGTAGGATTTATGATTTTATATTCGGTTTTTTCGCCGCTGCAAGGCAACACCATGACGGGTTACTATTACGGGCTCATCGCTAAATTGCCGCTCAAGGGCGAATTGAAAGTCGAAAGCGTTGTCGTTCGAGAGCTTTTTCTAAACGTAGGGCGTGTTATTTCTATTTTTTGCTTCATTACATTTGGCAGTGATTTGGAAGGCGGGATGATTCCATGGATTCTGATGATCGCCTCTCTCACGCAATTCGCTTTGGTCTGGTCCATTAAGAATCGTTAACATGAGCATGAAAGCGCCCTTGCCCGGTTATCCTAGGGATAGATGATAGGAGAAGAGGGACTTCAGGTTATGGAACAGTATGACAGTATAATTGTTGGCGGAGGCATCGCAGGACTTCAGGCGGCTATTCAACTCGGCAGGTATGAACACCGCGTTCTTGTGATTGATGCCGGCTATGGCAGGTCGACCTTGTGCAAAAGCTATCACAATCTTTTAGGTTGGCCAGATGGTGTTTCAGGTGAAGAGCTTCGCAGGCTAGGAAGGCTGCAGGCCGAGAGGCTGGGGGTAGCTTTTGCCCAGGATGAAGTTGTACAAGCGGTGAACAAAGGAAAGCCGGGTGATGGCTTTGAGTTATGGGGGAAGTCTGGTCAAGGATATGAAGCGCCGACGCTGCTGCTTGCAACGGGATTGATGGATCGCATCCCTGAGATTCCAGGGTTAAAGCCCTGTCTCGGATTAACGATTTATGTCTGCCCGGATTGCGACGGTTATGAAATAAAAAATAAAGAGACGATTGTGATGGGTTCAGGTGATGTCGGAGCCGCAATGGCACTGAAGCTCAGCCTTCGCACGGATAAGCTGACTTATGTTAACCATGGCTTGTGCGCTGTAAAAGGCAGCCATTTGGAAGAGCTTAAGAAAAAAGGGATCACTTACATAGCGGACGATATTCAAGAGGTGCTTGGGCAGGAAAATGGGCTTTTTGGAGGGCTTGTGACCGTTAATGGGAAACGTCTGCAAGCGGAGCGCGGATTCATTGCTTTTGGTGGAAATGAAGTGAAATCGGATCTGGCTCGCCAACTAGGAGCGGAACGATTGGAAAATCGCCACATCATGACAGATGCCCGTTCCAAAATGACCAGTGTGCCGTTCCTCTGGGCAGCCGGTGACGTAGGTGTACATGCGGAGCAGGTCACGATTGCGATGGGTGAGGGCGCACAAGCCGCGATCTGGATGAACAAGGTGCTGCTCATGTTAAAAGAAGAAGCGAACGCTCATAAAGTGGTCGTTCGCTCTTAAGAATTTGGTGCTTCAGCAGGGGAAAAAGCAGTCGTAACGTGAACGTAGTCCGCCAAAGCTTTTTCACCGAGCGGAGTAATGTGATAGATGCCGCGGCTTTGGCGAACGAACCAGCGATAGTAGTTTTTTTGGAGCAGGGAACTAACGGCTTTGTTATTCGTCAGGTCCCGCAGCTTCCGCGGACTGAGAGGTCCATGCTCACGCATCAAATAGGCGCAATGCAGCGATTTCTCACGATAAGCGGTCATTAGCTTTTGCTGGGAGCTGCCTCCTACGTTGTAGTCGCCGCTGCGTTCATGAAATTCATTGACGACCTTTAAAGCTGCTCTTTTGTTATGGCGTAATGTATAAGGTGTTGGCTCGCAGACGAGATCGACTGCGGGTTTTTTGCGTTTGTAGAATTGTACGGTCAAGACACCAAGTCCCAGCATACGGCAGAGACGCCGGATATCCTCCCACTGCAAGCGATGTGGAGCTTTCCCTTTGTTAGGCAATTCGAAAGCGACATATACTTGCTCCGTTAGACGAAGGCGGTCGATACCTTGCACAAGAAGCGGAATGTTAAAGCTTTTTTTGAGCTCTACGACGATAGGGGGCTCATCCCCGCGAATGGCGACTAAGTCACAATGTTTCACTTCTCCGCGAACGGCATAGCCGCGCTCTTCGAAATATTGTTTCACCGGAGCGTAGAGCTCCGTTTCGGTTTGAATGGGCATGATGGATATTCTCCTCCTACTTGCGATGAAGGCAGCGTGTATCATTATAGCACAGGTTTTGTTAAAATAGGGGAAGAAGTACTTGTACGTACATCTTGGGATGGCTGATGTGATCATGTGTGATGGAGTGAAGTTTGAGGATAAGGACAGGAGCTCTGAAAATCGAAATCGAGTGATGGAGTAGGGAGTCAGGAAGCTGGAGTTCGAGTGATGGAGTAGGAGATTCGGGGAAGCTGAAGTTCGAGTGAAGGAGTAGGAGATTCAAGGAAGCTGGAGTTCGAGTGATGGAGTAGGAGATTCAAGGAAGCTGAAGTTCAATTGATGGAGTTTGGTTTGGAGATGGAGAGGGGATGTAGTGGAATGAGTGAGGTTTTGAATACATGGCTTGGTCGTACGATTGATTGCGCATGTGGTCAGAAGCATGAAGTTCCGATTCGACGTATCGTGATTGAGCGAGATGCGCTGGGGCAGGTGGCCGGTTATGTGAAAGAAGCCGGATATCGTGAAGTTACGCTTGTTGCGGATGAGAAGACGTATCAAGCGGCGGGCCTGAAGCTGCGCGGACTGCTGGAAGCCGCGCAAGTCAAGGTCAGCATCAGCGTGATCCGTGAGAACGCGATGGGAGAAGTTGCCGCCGATGAGGAAGCGATCGTTCAGCTGCTGCTGGACACGCCATTATCGTCGGAGGTTCTGATTGCCGTGGGGGCGGGGACCCTGCACGACATCGTGCGCTTCGCGGGTCACCGCACGAAGCGGCCTTTTTTGTCTGTGCCGACAGCGCCATCCGTCGACGGCTTCGCTTCGGTCGGCGCGCCGCTTATCGTGCGCGGCTTCAAGACCACGATTCCGGCAAGTTCACCGGAAGCGATTTTTGCCGATCTCGCGCTGCTCGCGGAAGCGCCGCAAGCGATGATCGCAGCCGGCCTCGGCGACATGCTCGGCAAGCATACCTCGCTTGCTGACTGGTCGCTTGGCCGCGTGCTGCTTGACGAGCACTACTGCGAGCTGAGCGCGCAGTTGACGCTGGAAGCCGTGGAGCTCTGCACGGCTCATTTGGACGAGATCGCGCAGCGCACGGATCTCGGCATGTTAAAGCTAATGGAAGGCCTGGTGCTCTCCGGCCTTTCCATGCTCATGGTCGGCCACTCGCGGCCGGCCTCCGGAGCTGAGCACCATCTCTCCCACTATTGGGAGATGGTGCTTCTGCAGCAGCGCCGCCGGGCGCTGCTGCACGGCGCGAAGGTCGGCGTCGCGACCGTGATGATGGCGCAGCGCTATGCGTCGCTGCGGGACATCACGGCCGCTGAGGCCGCTGCGCGCCTAGCGCAAAGCCAGGCCCCGAGCCGGGAAGCGGATGCGGAGCGCATCCGCGGGGCCTATGGGGCCATGGCCGAGCAAGTCATCGCCGAGAATTTTCCGGCGGATGGCGGCGTTGTTGATAGCGAGGCGCTGAAAGCGCGCATCGCTTCGAGGTGGGGCGATGTGCAAGCCATCGCCCGCGCGGTCCCTGCACCCGAGCAGCTGGCTGCTTGGCTCGGGGCTGTGCAGGGACCCGTTGCGCCGGAGCAGCTCGGCGTGGAGCCGGAGCTGGTCGCGGCGTCACTGCGGGATGCGCTGTTCGTGCGCAACCGCTTTACGGTTTTGCGTTTACTGCGACTGCTGTAAACGATGTTTGGGACGCCCGGGGAGTTTTATTTGCTCCCCTGGCGTCTTTTTGTTGTATTCCAGCGAAGTCGGATAATCTCATTGGATGAATTCCAATGAGAGGGCGGAAATGACGGCTAAAATAGCGGTCCCATTGGACTAAATCCAATCAGATGATCGAATTTAGCTCGAAATGGGGTGTTTTGAAGGAGGGGCATTGGATTTCGTCCAATGCAAGGTAGCAAATATGGCTAGAAAAGGCACTTGCATTGGATTTCATCCAATGAAGAGCGAGATGCTAGTTGAGAAGCAAAAGTAAAAGTAACAAAGCAAGTATCTAGAGAAGGCGGGTAGGAGTAGGGTTAGATAGGTAGCTAGAAGCAAAAGTAGAAGTAACAAAGCAAGTATCTGGAGAAGGCGGGTAGGAGTAGGGTTAGATAGGTAGCTAGAAGCAAAAGTAGAAGTATCAGAGTAAGTATCTAGAGAAAGAGGGATAGGAGTAGGGTTAGATAGCTAGCTAGAGAAACAGCAGTAGCAGAGCAAACGTTTACCAAAAAGACCGTCAGACTAAACGTCTGATCGGTCTTTTTTTGATGTTCGCACAAGGAGTAACAGGAATTTGCATTTGTAAGCTTGCTAAGCCACAAAACTGAAAAGTGTAAAAAATCACAACCCCGCTAAATTTTTGCCATCCCTTTAATTCGGATTGTTTTCTATACTTGTAGCGTATGCATGAATGGATGATGGTGAGGAGGAGCAAAGCACAATGAAATTCAATAACGGGAAAGTTAATGAGATACAAATTGCTTATATTGGTGGGGGCTCCATGTATTGGGCCAAAAATCTCATTGCGGATCTTGCGCTTGATGAACAATTGTCCGGTACGATTCGGTTGTATGACCTTGACTACGACAAAGCCAAAAATAACGAGAAATTGGGCAACTCGGTTTCTGATTATGCCGAAACGAAGTCCAGATGGACCTACAAGGCTTACCCGACGCTGAAGGAAGCGTTGAGCGGTTGTGACTTTGTGTTTATTTCGATTCTTCCCGGAACGTTCACGGAGATGGCCTCCGATGTGCATGAACCGGAAAAATACGGCATTTACCAAGCGGTAGGTGATACGACCGGACCCGGAGGGCTGGTTAGAGCGCTGCGGACGATTCCGATGTATGTGGAAATTGCACAAGCGATCGAGCGCTTTTCGCCGGATGCTTGGGTGTTTAATTATACGAATCCGATGACGCTTTGTACGAGAACGCTATACGAAGTGTTTCCAGGAATTAAGGCGCTCGGTTGCTGTCACGAAATTTTTGGAACGCAGGGATTATTGATTCGCATGCTGCGTGACATGGAAGGGATAGAGGGCGTGCACCGAGATGAAGTGAAAGTGAATGTACTGGGCATTAATCATTTTACTTGGATCGATCAAGCCACTTTTCAAAATATCGATCTGCTCCCGATGTATCGGAAGTTTGTAGATAAGTATTACGAGACGGGGTTTGAGCATAACAAAGACGCCTGGATGACGAACACATACACGGCCGCTAACCGGGTGAAGTTTGATTTGTTCCGTCGTTACGGGATTATTGCGGCGGCAGGCGATCGTCATCTGGCAGAATTTATGCCTCCTTGGTACATGAAGGACCCGGAAACGGTTCGCTACTGGAAATTTGGCTTGACGACGGTCGCAAGCCGTGTGGAGAAGCACTTGGCGACGGAGCTTTTTTACCGCAAGCTGCTTAGTGGAGAAGAGAAGCTGCCGCTGAAGGCATCGGGAGAGGAAGAAGTTAGACAGCTCAAAGGATTAATCGGCCTTCAACCCTTTGTTACGAATGTAAACGTGCCGAATGTGGGTCAAATGAAGGGGATTCCGCTCGGAGCGGTTGTGGAGACGAATGCCTATTTCTCAGCGAACAGTCTGCGTCCTGTTTATGCAGGCGAGCTTCCGCCCGCTGTGCATAATCTGGTGCTGCAGCACACGGTGAATCAAGAACTTATTTTGAAGGCCGCTCTACAAAAGGATAAGGCGTTAGCCTTCAATGCTTTCGTGAATGACCCGCTTGTGAACATCGATGTGAACGAGGCGGAGATGTTGTTCGAGCAGATGCTGCAAAATACGAAATCGTATTTGCCGGGATGGAACATCTAATGGCGGCCCGATCATGAAAGCGGCAGAAGCCTACAGCGATTCCGTCACGGTAGATCCACAGGATCACAAGGCGGTCCGCCGCATGATTTTTAAGCTGGCCGGACCCTCTTTGACGGAGATGCTGCTCATTAACATGACACAGATGGTAATGATGATTCTGGTGGGACATCTAGGAGCGGTTGCGGTTGCCGCTGTTGGATTAACAAGTCAGCCTTATATGTTAATGACCGTCCTTTTTGCAGCGCTGAACACAGGCACAACGGTCATTGTCGCCCGTTCCACAGGAGCAGGCAATAGGGGGGAGGCGAACCGGGCTGCCGGCCAATCGCTCATGCTCGGTTCTGTGCTCTCCGTTCTAATCGTGGCGCTTGGCATCCTTTTATCGGAGGAGATGCTCCGAATGATGGGGGCTAGCCCTGAGGTCGTTCATTATGGGCTGAGCTATGCCAGGCTGATGTTTCTGTCCATTGGATTTTCCGCCATCTCGTCCGCTTTGTCCGCTATTTTACGCGGGGCTGGAGACACCCGGACGCCAATGAAAATTAATGTGTTGTCGGGGTGTCTGTCGATATCTCTGGGGTTTGTGTTGATTTACGGCCATTTAGGCCTGCCGGAAATGGGGGTTGCTGGAGCAGCTATCGCCACTCTGGCGGTTCAGGCTATGGCGATGATTGCATTCTTAGTCGTTATGTTCAGCGGGAAATTTGCGGTGCGGATTGGTTGGGCGGAGATAAGCCGTCTGGATAAAAACATGATTTACCGCATGTTGAGAATCGGTATTCCCTCAAGCCTTGAGCAGCTCATTATGCGTCTGGGGATTATGACGTTTGTCAAAATATGCGCAGGGCTTGGGACGGTTGCCGTTGCCGCCTCGCAAATTGTGACGAGTATTATCGGCATCTCGTTTATGCCCGGGGCTGCTTTTGCCATAGCGGCCTCCACGTTGGTGGGGCAAACGCTTGGCGTTGGTAAACCCGACCTTGCTGAGCGGTATGTCTGGCAAATTCGGAAATACGGCATGCTCTTAGGCGGTGTCATGGGGGCGGTGTTTATCTTGTTTGCCCCCTACATTTTTAGGCTGTATACAAGTGACGCCACCATTATCCGCGAAGGGGCATGGGCGCTTCGAATTGTTGGTTTTATCCAAATTTCGCAAATCTCTCAGTTTATTCTTGGCGGAGCTTTGCGGGGAGCTGGAGATACGAGATTTCCATTGTACTCGACTTTGATTGGCGTCTGGGGCGTGCGGGTCATGCTCAGTTATTTGTTTGTTTATATCTTTTCGTGGGGGATGTTCGGCTTGTGGAGTGCCGTTGCCTGCGATCAATTTTTACGATCAAATCTCATTTATTTCAGGTTTAAACGGATGGTTTGGAAACAGGTAAAGATTTAAATGCACAAGAAAGGGGCTGCAGGATATGGGAATTGTGTACGATCCGAATTCGCAAACCTTCCATCTTCAAGGGAAGTCGACCAGCTATATCATGCAGTTGATTAAATCCAAATATCTTGCCCACGTCCATTTTGGACGACGGGTTCGCGGAAGCAATCTTGGCGGCCTGCTCGCCATGCGGCGCCGCTGCTCATTTTCGCCGTCAACGGATCCGGATGATTTGACACTGTCGCTCGACACGCTGCCGCAGGAATTTCCGGCATATGGAGGCAGTGATTTTCGCGTACCCGCCTATCAGGTGCAGATGGAAAACGGAACGACCGTCAGTGAGCTTATTTATGAGTCCCATCGGATCTATGCGGGTAAACCGCAGCTGGAGGGCTTGCCTGCAACTTATGTGGAAGAGGACGGCGAGGCGGAGAGTCTCGATATCGTTTTGACGGATGCCGCCATCGGTTTGCAAGCCATTCTGACTTATACGGTCTTTCGAGATCATGATGCGGTTGCCAGATCCGTTCGATACATCAATACGGGAAACCGTTCGATGAAGCTGCTTAGAGCGTTAAGTTTCGGCCTCGACATCTCGCATTCCGAGTTCGATATGCTCCATTTGTCTGGAACCTGGGCGCGCGAGCGCCATATCGAAAGACGCCCGCTGGCAACGGGGGGATCCGTAATTGAGAGCCGGAGGGGGAGCAGCAGCCATTCGCTCAACCCGTTTATGGCCTTGCTCTCGAAGCAAGCGGATGAAGATCAAGGAGAAGCCTATGGCTTTAGTCTTGTATATAGTGGAAGCTTTGTCGCGCAAGCAGAGGTAGATCCTTACGGAACAACCCGTGTTGTCATGGGGATTAATGCCTTTGACTTTTCCTGGCTGTTAGAGCCGGGGCAAGCTTTTCAATCGCCTGAGGCCATTCTTGTATTTTCAGCAGAAGGGCTTGGCGGGATGTCGCGCACTTACCATAAGCTGTACCGTACGCGACTATGCCGAGGAGAGTATAGGGATCGTCACAGACCGATTCTCATCAACAACTGGGAAGCCACCTACTTCAACTTCAATGCGGATAAAATCGAAGAGCTGGCGGTGGTTGGCAAACAGCTCGGTTTAGAGCTGCTAGTTCTTGACGACGGATGGTTCGGCAAAAGGGACAATGACAAAAGCTCGCTCGGAGATTGGTTCGTTGATCCGGGCAAGCTGCCTAAGGGCATGCCGGATTTGGTTAGCCGTGTGAACCGGCAGGAACTGGCGTTCGGTCTGTGGTTTGAGCCGGAAATGGTGTCACCGGACAGCGATTTGTATCGCGCACATCCCGATTGGTGTCTGCACGTGCCGGGTCGGCGCAGGACCGAAGCGAGACAGCAGCTGATTCTGGATTATTCGCGCCAAGATGTGAGGGATTACATCGTAACTGTCATAACAGATATACTGGCCAGCAGTCCGATCGCCTATGTCAAATGGGACATGAACCGCAATATGACGGAAATCGGTTCAGCTCTGCTCCCTCCAGAGAGGCAGCGGGAGACGGCGCACCGCTATATGCTTGGGCTCTACGAAGTGTTGGAGCGAATCACGTCCAGATTCCCGAACGTGTTGTTCGAAAGCTGCTCTGGCGGCGGCGGGCGGTTCGACCCAGGCATGCTTTACTACATGCCGCAGACGTGGACGAGTGATAACACAGATGCGGTGGAGCGGCTAAAAATCCAATATGGCACAAGTATTGTGTATCCAATCAGTGCTATGGGGGCGCATGTTTCTGCAATCCCGAATCATCAAGTCCATCGCCTGGCACCGCTTGATACGCGGGGGCATGCCGCCATGTCGGGCAATTTTGGCTATGAGCTGGATTTGACCACGTTTACGGAGGAGGAAAAGGAGGCTGTAAAACGGCAGGTTGCGCTATATAAGCAGTTGCGTCCGTTAATTCAATTCGGGCAATTTTACCGATTGAGCAGCCCTTTTCAAGGTGTGGATGCTGCTTGGATGTTCGTGTCGGAGGATCAGAAAGAAGCGCTTGTCGCTTATTTCCAAGTGCTGGCTGAGCCAAATGCTCCGCTGAAGAAGCTGCGTCTTAAGGGCTTGGAAGCAGGCGCCAATTATCTTTTGTATGATGCGGATGCTCCTGATGAGACTGAAGCTACGTGTTTTGGCGGAGACGATTTAATGCATGTTGGTTTGCATTTACCGATATGGAAAGGCGATTTTCGAAGCCGCCTTTACCGTTTGAAAATGGAGGGGTAACGATGATAAAGCTGCGTTTGAGCGAGCTGCGGGATACCAAGAGCGGGCATATTTTGCACGATGTTTTGCCAGGTGATTACTTATCTTCAGGCGGTCTTTCATTTGCCAAACGAGGGGAGCGCAGTCACACCAATGATGGACCTGACGGCAGAGACTATCATATCCATAAGGATTGTGAGGCGTTCATCATTTTGCAGGGGAACGGAACCATGGAGATTAACGGGGAGCATACGCCGGTTACCACAGGGGACATCGTAATTGTTGAGCCAGGCGAAGATCACCACCTCAATTCGAGTGAAGACGATCCGATTGTCACTGTATGGTGCCATGCAGGCTTGAACCGCCATAAGAATCAACAGCAGGAGGAGTCCGAATGAACCGGCAAATCACGACGGCTGCTCATACCTTTACGTTAACTGGAGAGAGTGGTCCGTTCACGGTGTCTCTTGCAGCTGAGAAGCTGCAAGAGGGCTTGGATCTAATCACGCTGCGTCTGGATGCGGAAGAAGCGGCGGTTCCCCCTGTTTTAACGATCAATTGGTCCCATCCCGCATGTGATATTCAGGCCAGCTGGCATCCGGCGCATGACCGCAATAAACGCTTTAAGGCCGACTGGATGCGCACATTGCGCTCGAACGCAGCGGCCTCGGCCCCTGTTTATGCGCTGTTTAACAGCCTCGGCCGCAATAGGCTTACATTCGCTTATTCGGATGCACTGAATACCGTTCATTACTCGGGAGGCATTAGCGAGGAAAAAGCGGATTTCCATTGCCAGGTCCAATTATTTGCGGAGACGACGGCACCTTTTTGTTCGTATGAGGCTAAACTTCTCGTGGATACAAGAGATATACCTTACTACGAATGCTTACAAGGCGTGCAGGAGTGGTGGAGCTCAATGCCGGAATACCGCCCTGCTTTCGTCCCAGCCGCCGCCAAAGAACCGATGTACTCAACTTGGTACAGCATGCACCAGAATGTAACGGACAAACAGATTGAACAGCAGTGTCAGATCGCCAAGAAGCTCGGGATGGAAGCCGTCATCGTTGACGATGGCTGGCAGACAGAGGATAACCGTAGAGGGTATGCCTACTGTGGCGATTGGGAGTCATACGCGGGGAAATTCCCCGACATGAAGCGGCATGTGGATGCGGTTCATCGTCTAGGCATGAAATTTATTCTATGGTACTCTGTGCCATTTATCGGTAAATACAGTCGTGTGTGGGATCAATTCAAGGATAAAATATTGCGCTTTAATGAGAACCATGGCGCCGCCGTGCTTGACCCGAGATACCCGGATGTCCGAGAGTATATCATTCATAAATATGAAGAAGCGGTGAAAGAATGGGACTTGGACGGATTCAAGCTGGACTTCATCGATACGTTTTATTCGCCGGAGCTGCAGCTTCCTTCAACGGTTGAAGGGAAAGATTATGAATCGATTCCGGCGGCTGTTGACCGTCTCTTGACGGATTCGATCGGCAGGCTGAGAGAGCTGAAGCCCGATATCATGATCGAGTTTCGCCAAATGTATATTGGGCCGGCGATGCGCAAGTACGGCAATATGTTTCGCGCGTCGGATTGTCCGAATGACAGCATTCAGAACCGGGTGCGGACGATTGATATTCGACTGATTTGCGGCAATACGGCGGCTCATGCGGATATGATCATGTGGCATCCCGAGGAGCCGGTGGAAAGCGCCGCACTCCAGCTGATTAACTGCTTGTTCTCCGTCCCTCAAGTTTCAGTTCTTCTGGATACATTGCCGTCCGACCATTTGGCGATGCTGGGCTATTGGCTTGCTTTTTGGAAAGAGAATCGGGATCTGCTTCTGGACGGCAGCATGGAGCCGATGAATCCGGAATTGTTATATCCACTTGTACGTTCTGTTAAAGGTGATAAAGGGATTGTTGTCGCTTACCATGACAGCATTGTGCCTATTTCAGTTGTGAAATCCGTGTCGAAGTGGATGGTGGTGAACGGCAGAAGGCAGGATGGACTGTACCTTGAGGTGTCAGAACCGTTCGAGGCAGCTGCTAAGGTGGTCATTACATCGTGCACGGGTGAGATTGTCGAGGAAAGGTTCGCCCAGTTTACGGCAGGTATTCATAAGCTGGCGATTCCAGCTTCCGGCATGGCAACCCTCTTCCTTTCATAATCATTCTATCCAGCTCTTACCTAATGGGAGGTTTCATTTATGAACTATTTAGCAGACGAACAACGATATACCAAAATGGCTTATCATCAGACGGGAAAAAGCGGGCTTAAGCTGCCGCCGATCTCGCTCGGCTTATGGCATAACTTTGGCGGCGTAGATACGTTCGAGAACAGCAGGGCGCTCTCCCGCCACGCTTTTGATTTGGGGATTACGCATTTTGATCTTGCGAATAATTACGGTCCGCCGGCAGGTTCTGCGGAAGAAACGTTTGGGCAGATTATGAAAAAGGATCTGCACCCCTACCGCGATGAATTGATCATCGCCACGAAGGCCGGCTATCGCATGTGGGATGGCCCTTATGGAGAGCGGGGCTCCCGAAAAAGCATGCTATCGAGCCTTGATCAGAGCTTGAAACGACTAGGTTTGGATTATGTCGATATCTATTATTCGCACCGGTTCGATGCGGAAACGCCGCTTGAGGAAACGATGGGCGCTTTGGATCAAACGGTACGCCAAGGGAAAGCGCTGTATGTTGGCGTTTCCAACTATAATGCAGAGCAGACGGAAAAGGCAGCGAATATTTTGAAAAGCCTGGGAACTCCGTTTGTGATCCACCAAGTACACTATTCCATGTTCGAAAGAAAGCTGGAACAAGGTTTGCAGGATGTGCTGGCCCAAGAGGGCATTGGTTCGATCGCTTACAGCCCGCTGGCTAGAGGGCTGCTCACCGATCGTTATTTGGAGAACATTCCGGCAGACTCGCGTGCCGCCGGAGGCAGTGTGTTTCTGCGGCCTGAAGACATCACCGAAGAGAAGATTGCGAAATCGCGCCGGTTGAACGTGATGGCGCAGGAGCGGGGACAAAGCTTGGCCCAAATGGCCTTGGCGTGGGTTCTTCGCAAGGGGCGCGTGACTTCCGCTTTGATCGGGGCAAGTAAAGTGCAGCAGTTGGATGATAATGTGGCGGCTTTGAACCAGCTTCATTTTACAGAGGACGAATCGGCTTTGATTGATCAAATTCTAGCATAGATCCGAATTTCGTAGCAGCAGGAGGAGGAAATAGAAATGAGCATGGGGATACAACTTAGTAAAGAAGCGTTCACGAAGCATATTTTGCAGCAACCGGTTTTGGATACGCACACCCACCTTGTGGGGGATCGTCTCGCTGCTGGGGATTTTTGGGAAGTAGCTCATTACTTCTGGCTGTTTCGCGAGATGCAGGCAGCAGGTTATCCTGCAGATGCGATGGAGCTGCCGGAGGATTTGCGAATTTCTGCGTTCTTGGATGCCTACCAAGCAACCAGAAATACCTTGATGAACATTGCGTTCACGCATATTCTCAAAGATCTTTATGGCATAACGCTTAGCGATAAGGCTTCCGTGCTGGAAGCCGATAGGGCCATCAAGCAGTCTGCCCAAAGAGCCGATTGGGCGCAAGAGGTAGCCAACCGTATGCAAGCGCGACGTTTCGTCGTGAATATCCCGGAGCACGCCGCGTTTCAAGGCATGGCGCACAATGCCATTCTCATTCCACGGATAGATGGCAAGTTGGGGGCATGGGTCAAGGACATTGAAGCGTCAAGTGACCGTGCTGCGGCATTGGCGGAAACACGTGCGAAGCTGGGCCAATTGTTGGATACGTACAAAGAGGATGGCGTCAAAGGAATCATGACGACGCTGCCAAGCTATAAGGCCAGCGCCAATCATAAGATCGTCATCGGTCAGGACAGCACCAAAGATGAGATCCTGATGATGCTTTTACACGAAATCGGAGCAGCAGCTGAGCAGAGAGGACTGCTTGTGCAGCTATTTCTCGGCGTAGAGCGCTCTTGGTGTGGAACAGCGGTGCCGGTCAATGATCCGGAGCGTATCTTAAAGCTGTCCGCTTTATTTGAAGCGTACGCTTGTCCATTTGAGCTTGTCGTAGCGTCGGAACTGAATAACCTGGATATCGTGCAGGCCGCATGGAATTTCCCTAATGTGCACGTCGGTGGGCACTGGTGGTTTAACTTCCGCGCGAGCACCTACCGTGACAGCATGCAGTACAGGCTGGAAGCTCTGCCTGCCATCAAAAGCTCGCTGATCGTATCCGATGCGCGCTGTATGGAATGGAGCTACGGGAAAATTATCGTGATTAAACGGCTAGTGGGCGAGTTCCTCTGGAATCAAATCGAAGCGGGCTGGATTGATCAGTCCACGGCGTTACAAATCGCGGAAGATTGGCTGTATCGAAGTGCGGCGAAACGGTACGGCGTCGAGTCATAAAGAGACTTTTTTCGAGCTGCTATCCAGTCTCCAATCAATCATAAAAAAACACAAAGCGCTATAAGTTTCGCCATCGCTAGCTGCTACCAACCCTTGTAAGATAAGGAAGTACATTAAATGCTGCAAGCATGAAGGGGAGGAGAACATGGCCAGTAAAATTCAGCCATCCGATCGAACAATTTACAATTTCACATCGCAGAGTCAGAAATGGGCTTTTATGCGAAAACATTGGCCGATTTATGTCATTTCACTACCGGGTATTATTTATTTCTTGCTTTTTAAATATATCCCCTTATTCGGTTCAGTCATTGCTTTCCAAAACTACAACATATTCAAAGGCATTAAGGGGAGTCCGTGGGTTGGGTTGGAAAATTTCCAACGGATGTTCCAATACACCGAATTTCTGCAGATTTTGAAAAATACGATTTTGATTGGGATCTACGATTTGGTCTTCGCCTTTCCGGTTCCCATCCTATTGGCTTTATTGATCAATGAATTACGCATCATGACTTACAAAAGAATCGTTCAAACCGTGGTCTATATGCCACACTTTCTCTCGTGGGTCATTGTAGGCGGGGTTGTTGTCGGCGTACTATCCCCGTCCACTGGAATCGTTAATCATCTTCTCGGCTTATTCGGCGTCGATCCGATCTACTTTTTAGGGGAAAATGAATATATCCGTACGATTCTTATCTCTTCAGGCATTTGGAAAGACAGCGGTTGGGGGACGATCATCTATTTGGCTGCTATTGCTGGGATTAACCCTGATCTCTACGAGGCTGCCCAAATCGATGGTGCCAGCCGGCTTCGGCAAGTGTTTTCTATTACGATTCCGACGATTTTACCGACGATTGTCATTCTATTCTTGCTTCATATCGGAAACTTTCTCGACTTTGGCTTTGAACGCGTCTTTGTTTTCCTCAACCCGCTCAACAACGAAAATGGGGAAATTATCGATACGTTCGTATACCGTGCAGGACTTGTCGACCGTCAGTACAGCTACACAACGGCTATTGGGTTATTCAAGTCGGTTGTCGGCTTAGTGTTAATTATGTTCAGTAATACATTCAGCAAAAAAGTAACGGGTGAAGGCTTGTATTAATGACACAGATAAGAAAGGAGGTAATTCGCTATGATTATGACAAGAGGCCATAAAATTTTTAACTTTATTAATATTATTTTGCTGGGAGCTCTCGGACTAAGTATGGTGCTTCCCCTCATCCATATTATTGCACAATCCTTAAGCAATAACGTCGCGATTAACGCTGGGCAGGTCTCTCTGTGGCCAGTTGGTTTTACACTTGGAAGCTATAAGCTTATTCTGCAAGATCCGACAATCTGGTTAGGATTCCGGAACAGTGTCATTATTACCGTTTTCGGTACATTCATCAATTTGTTTATGACAACGACGCTGGCGTATCCGCTCTCCAGGCCTGAATATTTGTTCCGTAAATCGATTCTGATTATGATACTGTTTACATTGATTTTCAGCGCACCGCTAATTCCAAATTATTTGCTCGTGAAGCAGTTAGGGTTGCTTAATACGCTATGGGCTTTAATGCTCCCGATGGCGATCAGTGCTTTTAATCTATTTGTTATGCGATCTTTCTTCCTAAACCTGCCGGTTGAGCTGCTGGATTCAGGCCGAATGGACGGATGCGGGGAGTTCCGGATCTTGTGGAACATTGTACTGCCGCTTTCCAAGCCCGCTATGGCGACCATGGGAATCATGTATGCCGTTGGACACTGGAATCGTTATGCCGAAGCCGTCTTTTACATCGATCACCGAAATTGGATTCCGCTGCAGGTTCGCTTAAGGGAGATTGTATTCACGGATCAGTTCGGCCAATCGGATGTATCGTCTGAATTAATGCTTTTCCTTTCACCAGAAGGGATCAAAATGGCTGTTATTGTTGTTGCGACGATACCCATTCTTCTGGTCTACCCGTTCCTGCAAAAACACTTTATTCAAGGTATGATGGTAGGCTCCGTCAAGTCTTAACCTTATGGAAACACATCTAATTTCGATTAGAAAGAGGGGATTCCATTGAGAAAAGTAGCAGTTGTGGCGTTAGCTGCAGCACTGTCTGCTGGAACTATGGCCGGTTGCTCCACAGGAACGACAGAACCGCAGCAAACCGCTGCGGCTACGGCGGCACCGGAGGCGAAAAAACTGCCAACGAAATTTTCCATTTCGTATCCGACAACATCCAATACCGGTTACCACACTCGTGTCGATATTAACAATGACAAGTGGGTGAAAAAGTTAGAAGAGCTGACGAATACCGACCTCACGCTGAAAATAACGGAAGTAAGCAAAATGGGCCTCATGTTCGCCAGCAATGACGTGCCCGATGTCGTGGGAAGCTTGGGAACAGCGACAGATAAAGCGATGTCCGGTTCCGTAGAAGCGGGTATGTTCATGCCTCTGGATGACTTATTGAAACAGAATGCTCCCAATTTGATGAAAATGGTGCCGAAGGAAGCTTGGGAAGCTGTATCCTATAATGGCAAAATATACGGTATTCCCAACTGGTTGAACAATCCCTCCAGGCGTGCCACCTTTATTCGTGCCGATTTGTTGGAGAAGGCTGGTTTGCCGGCACCGAAAACGGTTGATGAGTTCCTGAATGTCCTCCGCAAATTTAAAGAGATGGGCGTTAAGTACCCATATGGGGGGCGTGAAACATTAAAATATGCCGACACGATTCTCGGTGCTTACGATGTGCTTCCGTATAAAGAACAGTTCGAATTGGTCAATGGCCAGGTTGTGCCGAAATTTTTCGATACGGACAACATGATGAAAGCTTTATCCGTCTATAAAACCATGTACGATGAAGGCTTGATGGCTAAGGAATTCGCGACGACGTCATCGACGGATTGGTTAAAAAATATTCGAGCCGGCGAGGTAGGCATATGGTCTTCCAACTTGGTCAGTTTAAATGATTTCCGGACGAATATTCCAAATGCTGTGAAGGGCGCGAAAGTCGATGTGATCTCATCACCCAAGGGTCCGGATGGCAAAAGCGGCTATCTGATGTATTTACCTGTCACAAGTGCGCACTATATTAACAAAAATGTGAAGCCTGAGACGGCAGAGGAGATCGTGAAATATTTTGATTGGATGTCGTCAGACGAAGCTTATAAGTTCTTCACGTTTGGAATCGAAGGCGATACGTATACAGTGGTTGATGGTAAAATCAAGTATAAAGAGCCGACCAACAAAGAAGAACAGGAAGAGCAGGACCATAGAGGCACCTTGCACTCCGCCCATGAAAGCACGGTGAACCGTCTGAAAATGGAAACGGATCCGAACGGTCCGTATATTTTGGATGCTTTCGATAACATTCTTGCCCATGAAGGGTTATCTGGTATTGGCTTTGCTCCGGATTTGGAGGCGAATAGCAAATACCCCGACGCTGCTTCGCCGGGTTCGGATGCAGCTCCGAAAATCATTATGGATCATATGATCAAAATGATATACGGCAAAGAGCCGATTTCGGACTGGCCGAAGGTGATTGAAGAATACAAGACCAAAGGCGGCAATGAAATTATCAAAGAAGCAACCGATCGTTATCAAAATAAAAAAGGCATTCTTTTTCTTGGAAAGAAATGAGGATGACCGCTAAGCAATCGTATAAAATGACATAGCTCCTTAAATTTATACATTCAGAAAATTTTAAGCAGTCGTTATGATAACACTGAGCAGTGGAACCGCTTGCAAAAAAGCTGGAAAGAAGGGGTTATATGAAAAAAACGATTAGTCTCACTCTCGCTGTCATCATGGCAGCATCCGCTCTTACCGCCTGTTCATCCGACGGAAAAACAGCGGAACAAGCATCATCGCAGCCGTCTGCCGATTCAAAGAAAGCACCGACTAAATTTTCGATCCTTTTTCCTACGACCGTTAGTACGGGCTATCATACCCGCGTGCCGGATCTGAACAAGGACAAATGGGTATTGAAGCTGGAGCAGTTAACCAATACGGATCTTGATGTTAAGGTGATGGAGGATGCCAAATTCGGCGTCATGTTCGCAAGTAACGACATCCCAGATGTCGTTGGCAGCATTGGCGGTCCAGGCAGTAAGTCCATGTCCGGTTCCGTGGAGAACGGTGTGTTCATGCCGCTGGATGATCTGCTGAAACAGTACGCTCCGAACTTGATGAAAGCGATTCCGAAAGCCGCTTGGGATAGCGTTTCGTATGAAGGCAAAATCTATGGTGTGCCTGAATTTTTGAGCAATCCATCCCGTCGTTCGACTTACATTCGTACGGATCTATTAGAGAAAGCAGGGCTTCAAGCGCCGAAAACCGTCGATGAATTCCTGAATGTGCTGCGTACTTTCAAGAAGCTGGGTGTCGAGAATCCGTATCAGATGAGGGAGAACTTCAAGTATGCGGACGTTATTCTGGGCGCGTACGACGTGCTTCCTTACAAGGATCAATTTGAATTGGTGAATGGTCAGGTTGTTCCGAAATTTTTCGATGTAGAGAATGTGCAAAAAGCACTTACGACTTACAAAACGATGTACGATGAAGGCTTGATTCCAAAGGAATTCGCTACGATCTCCTCCACGGATTTCTCTAAAAATATTGAGTCGGGCAAAGCCGGCATCTGGTCGCAGAACGCTTCAGGCTTGCCGGGATACCGGACGAAAATTCAACAAGCCATTCCAGGATCCAAGGTTGAAATCGTTGCCTCGCCGAAAGGGCCGGAAGGGAAAGGCGGCTACTTCTATTATGCGCCGGTTATTCGAACCTTCTTCATTAACAAAAACGTGAAGCAAGAAACGGCAGTCAACATTATTAAATTCTTCGATTGGATGGTTACACCGGAAGCCGAAACCTTCTTCACTTTTGGTATTGAGGGAGACACTTACACCAAGGACAGCAGCGGCAAGATTAATTACAAGTTCCCGACGACCAAGGAAGAGACGGATGAAGAAGGCTTCCGCAGCGGAACGATGTGGGCGGTGCATGATTCCACTTACAACAAACCAAGATTGCTGCTGAACGAGGATGGCAAAGCGACATTGAAGGCATTTGATGAGGTGTTAACGAAGGAAGGACTGCCAGGCATTGGCTTCTATCCGGATTTGAGCACATTCTCTAAATTCCCGGATCTTGCGGCGCCGCAACCCGATGTAGGTCCCAAAATTATTGTTGACCATATGATTAAAATGATTTACGGCAAGGAACCGATCAGCGATTGGCCTAAAGTCATCGAAGAGTACAAGTCCAAAGGCGGTAACGAGATTATTAAAGAAGCGACCGATCGTTGGAACAAGAAGCAAGGCGCAATTATGATTGATATTAAATAAGGGCGGAAAAGTATCCATTGGCAGAGTTTTGCTGGTGGATATTTTTTTTATTTGCAGAAAATCGTAAAAAATGACATACGAGCTTAATTTTATCCTTTCAGCGTGCCGGATTAATTCCTATAATGAAGGCAACGAAACAATGAAGGGGTGACCAACGCGTGAAAGCGATATTGGTTGGTTTGGGTTCGGCAGGATTTAGCTGGTATAAGCGCCTGCGAGATCAAGGTTTATTGGCAGCCGTTGTTGAGGTGGATGCGGCGATGAAAGAGAAAATGCAGAATGACCCTTTTCCTTTTTACACTTCCTTAGAGGAAGCCTTGCAGAAGGAGCAAGCGGATTTTCTTGTCAATGTAACGTCACCGATGGTGCACACTGTGGTGAATCATGCGGCTTTTGATCGTAAATTGGCGGTTTTATGCGAAAAGCCCATCTCCTTTAATTATGAGGAATCCATTGAAGTGGTGGCTCGGGCAGAGCGAGAAAAGCTGCCTTTTATGATCGCAGAAAATTACCGGAGGATGCCGCATATACGTAAAATGAAACAGCTTTTGGACGAGGGCGTTATCGGCAGCTTGTCCTCTATGGATGTACAGTTTTATAGATTTCACAACGTACAAAGAAGATACACCGTCAGCATTCTGGATGACATTGGTGTTCATCACTTTGATTTGTTCCGTTATTTTAGCGGAAGAGAAGGAAAAACCGTACAGGCAAAGCTGTACAACCCGATCAATGCGTGGGATCAGGACGGCGCCATTATTAATGCTTATGCGTTCTTGGAGATGGATAACGGCATTACGGCTTCCTATAACGCCTCCATCTCGGCCAGAGGGACTGAAACACCGTGGAGCGGGAATTGGCGCTTGGAAGGTACGGAGGGAGCGATTGAATACGTCGATAAAGAGATTCGCGTCATACGGGACGGAGAGGTTCAACGGATCGAGGACTATAGCGGTATTGATCTGACCGATACGCTGGCTGAATTCCTGGCTTCGCTGCGGGAAGGGCGGGAGTCGGAGACAAGCGGCCGGGATTATTTGAAAACGCAGGCGCTTGTACATTATGCCAAGTTGGCTAGCGAATTCGGGAAGACGTACGCAATTCCGGTTCCAACAATATAGACGAATGGAGATGTGAGCATGCCGATCACAAAGTGGGAACAAACAGCGCCAGGTATCTGGCGTTTGACAATTGGAGAGCCTCAGGGGATTTCACCGTTAACATGGATGGGGGTTGCACCTAAGGATGAGGCATTGCAGCAGATGCCGCAGGTAGAGCCACCTTTTGTCTGGGACAGTGTTCAGCTGGAGGAAGCGGGAGGGCGCTTTATTTTGTCCTTTCCACTAAATAGAACCGAGAAACTGTATGGGACAGGCCTTCAGCTGCTGCGAATGAACCAACGGGGAAGAACCCGCTTTTTGCGTGTGAACAGCGATCCTAAACAGGATACCGGTGAAACGCATGCTCCCGTCCCTTTTTATGTGAGCGATCAAGGGTATGGGGTCTGGGTGGATACGCCACGCATCGTAACGATGTTTTGCGGCTCTACGTTGAAACAAGAGGATACGCAGCAGGAAGAGATTCGCGATCGCAATACGGATAAGGGATGGAAGGCTACGCCGGTGGCTTCACGGGTAGAAATCCAGATTCCTGCCGAAGGCGCAGTCGTCTATTTATTTGGCGGGCCTACCCTTTCTGAAGTGGTAGCCAGATATAATTTAATGTGCGGGGGAGGCGTTTTGCCTCCGAAATGGGGACTAGGTTTCTGGCACCGTGTTCCGACACTGTACAGTGATCAGCAAGTGCTTGAAGAAGCCGAGCAGTTCCGCCTTAACGATTTCCCTTGCGATGTCATTGGACTGGAGCCTGGTTGGCACAGCCACAGTTATCCGGTCACTTATGAATGGGAAAAAAGCCGGTTCCCTGAGCCTGCTAGCTTTGTCCATGAACTGGCTCAAAAGGGCTTCCGTGTGAACCTTTGGGAGCACCCGTACGTTTCGCCTCAGAGCGAACTATATGCAGGCTTGCAGCCGCTTTCGGGAACCCATACCGTGTGGGGCGGGCTTGCGCCGGATTACTCGCTGCCAGAAGCAGCTGAGCTTTATAAGAAACAGCATGAGGAACGGCACGTGCATATCGGAGTGTCCGGGTACAAGCTGGATGAATGCGATGGCAGTGAATTGACGAACAATTCCTGGATGTTCCCGGCCCATGCCAAGTTCCCATCCGGCTTGGACGGCGAGCAGATGAGACAGATGTATGGCTTGATGTTCCAAAAAATGACGGCTGATCTGTTCCGAAGCCAGAATCGCCGGACGTACGGACTGGTCAGAGCTTCAGGCGGCGCTGCCTCGACAATGCCTTATGTTCTGTACTCGGATTTATATGACCATAAGCAGTTTATTCGGGGGATTTGCAGTTCTTCCTTCAGCGGTTTGCTGTGGACACCGGAGGTTCGCCGGGCGAGAAATGCCGAAGATTGGGTTCGGCGTATGCAAACGGTCTGTTTCTCGCCGATGGCCATGCTGAATGCATGGGGAGACGGGACTAAACCATGGTCCTTCCCCGAGGTAGAGGGCACCGTGCGGCATTATATCAAACTGCGGATGAAGCTTCTGCCGTATTTATATACCGCTTTTGCGGTGTATCGCGAGCAAGGGATTCCGCCGTTTCGGGCGATGCCGTTCGTACTGACGCCGGAAGAGATTGCCGACGCGGAAGCCAAGTTAGCCGCCCAAGATGAGCAGCTTTTGAATACGACGGATGGCGCTTACGGTAAGAAGAAGGCTAGAGAGTGGGACGACCAGTATATGGTCGGGGATGCCCTGCTTGTAGCTCCTCTGGTCGAGGGGGAAACCGAGCGTGAGGTACTGCTGCCCGCTGGTATTTGGTATGGCTTGGAGACGGGAGAGCGCTATACAGGCGGCTGTGTGATCCGTGTGCAGGCAGGCCTTGAGCATATCCCTGTTTTCGTGAAAAGCGGCTCCATTATTCCTATGATGGCTGCGCTTCCGCATGTTCCGGCACCTGGGACGCTTACGGAGATTGAATTGGTGCACTTTGGCACCGAACCTGGAACAGCAAATCTTTATGACGATGATGGTGAAAGCTTCGATTACGAGCAAGGCAAATGCAGTTGGTGGAATTTGAGCGTAACGATCGATCAAGACGGCCAATATATCGGTGCATGGATAGGAGAAAACGATGGATCGTCCTCTTACCAGGCGGTCAATTGGCGATTTGCACAAACACGTTTATTGATGAACGAGCAGTAGTAGGTTATCATAATTGGATTAGCAACGCTGAGAGCATGAGGGGGTCTGGACATGCATGTACTGATCGTGGACGATGAACCTGTTATTCGCAGAGGAATGGTAAAAATGGCGGAACTGTACGTCCCCGCTTTCTCCAAAATTCAGACGGCCGAGAACGGCGAAGCTGCTTTGGAGCAAATTCGGGCGTCAGAGCCTGATCTGGTGTTGACGGATGTTCGCATGCCCAAAATGGACGGACTGGAATTATGCAAAATTATTCATGAGGAGTTCCCTCATATCAAAACCGTTGTCATATCCGGTTACAATGACTTTGAATATGCACAAAAGAGCATGAATTATGGTGTCAGGCACTATTTATTGAAACCGGCTACCAAAAGTGATGTCCATGACATGCTGGATCAGCTGATCAAAAAACCGAAACACGGTTATTTATCCCCTTCCCGCTATATCGAGTGGATCGATCAGATGGAACAGCAAATATGGGCTTTGCAAATGGAGGAAATCAAGAACCTTATCACAGGCTGGCGGGAATACTGCCTGTCGGCGAATATCTCGCTGGCCCAGCTGAAAGAGCTGCTGGATGATTGCAATGCGCTTCTCGTAAAACGCTTTCAGGCACGCCACTACTCGCCTGCATCCGTTCCTGCTCATCTGCAGGCGGATAGCGTCAAAGAAGCGCTGGACGCTTTTGAGCAAGGTCTTTTGAACATGATCAGCGGGCTGCACGCAGTCCGCAGCGGTCATTTCAAAGATCCGATGGAAGAAGCCAAGGCGTATATCGACAGCCGGTTGTCAGAGGATATTTCTTTGGATCAAGTCGCGGCTATGGTTGGACTGACGCCGACGTATTTCAGCTCGCTTTTCAAAAAAATCACGCAAGAGACCTTCGTACAGTACCGAATTAACAAACGAATGGCGAAGGCGAAAGAAATGCTGTCCGCACCGCATGTTCGAATCGTTGATGTTGCAGCGGATGTTGGATATGACGATTATCCCCATTTTACGAAAACCTTTAAGAAAATTGTCGGTGTTTCCCCAACGGAATACCGCGCCAGATTAGGTATCAAATGAAGATCAGAGGTTTTACGAAGAAAATATTTGCGTATTTCCTCATTGTTATTGTCCTTTCGCTCAGCTGTGTAGGTATCTTCTCCTATATCATTACTTCCGGAGAACTGGAGGAAATGGTAGAAAATCAAATGGATCAAATTGCCGGGAACGCCGTTCACCATACCGATCTATATCTGAAGGACTATGAGCGCTCGATTGTCTCGCTGTTAACGAATAGACAGATTATGGAGTTCATTGATCTGCCTGCCACAAGGGAAGAATATGACTATTATTTGTATCGTAAAACAATCCGGGAAGTTAGCGTAGACCCGCTATTTATACGTAATCCCAAACTTGCTTCTGTTTATCTGATCAGCGATAAGAGGAATGCGGTTTATTATTATAATAATGTGAATGAACAATCCTTTAATGCCGAGGATATCCAAAAGCAGCGCGATTATTTCCTTGCCAATACGACGGCTGACGGACAATTAAGCATCTTGAATCACACGATCATTGAAGGGCAAGAGAATCAAATGCTAACGATCGTCCGCCGTATTCGCGGCTATACGTCACCGGAATTGTCGGGTTTACTTGCGATTGAGATGCGGTCAGCCGATCTGTCGGCCTTATGGAAAGGCATTGATTTAGGGAAGTATGGGTATTTGTTTATCATCGATGACAAAGGGCGTTACATTTACCACCCGGATGGGTTTAAAGTCGGGACGAGTGTGCCGAAAGCTTTTTTTGCTAAGCTAAATCAAGCCGGTTCGCATTCGTTTGCTGACGCTTACGAAGGCGATGAGCGCATGTATGTAAGCCGCAAATCGGAGTTTTCCGATTGGCAGCTTGTTGTGTCCATGCCGATTCGCGAGCTGCGCAAGCCGCTCTCCAACATCCGTTCGACAACGCTGGTCGTCGGATTGTTCACTTTGATCTTGGCGATCCTGCTCGCCTACAGATTCGGCAAATCCATTGCCAAACCCGTGCAAACGCTCAAATCCGGCATGCGGGAGACGGAGAAAGGGAACTGGGCGACGATTCCGCTGCCGCCTCACCGCGATGAGATTGTCGAGCTGATGGTCCGCTATAATTTGATGGTCAAGCGGCTTTCGGAAGCCGTGGATCGTGTAGTGCAAGTGGAATTAAGCAATTCCGAAATTCGGATGGAACGCCAGAAGGCTGAATTTCAATCGCTTCAGCTGCAGATTAATCCCCATTTTATGTACAACACGCTGGAAACAATCGTTTGCTACGCCACTATTCAGGATTCTGAGGAGATTTCTGAAATTGTGAAAGCATTGGCTTACATGCTGCGCTACTCCGTTCAGACGAACCTTGAGGAAATCACAGTTGCGAACGAGTTGAAGCACGTTATGTATTATTTGGTCGTATTAAGGCATCGCATAGGCCGGGAGTTCGAGATTGATGTGGCGATTAAACCTGAATATTTGCTTCATGTTATGGTGCGTCTGACGCTGCAGCCGCTGGTTGAAAATGTGTTCCAACACGCCTTCCCGGACGGCCTGGAGGATTATCACGTTGTCCGGATTGATGGCGGTGTTCGTGATGGCATCTTTTGGATCAGTGTGGAGGATAATGGGACCGGGATGTCAGAAGCGAAGCTAACGCAGCTCCGGGAGAAGCTGAATACGAATCGACTGGCGGACGGCGAAGTGGATGAAGCGGGGAAAAAGGGCGGCATCGGCGTTTTGAACGTTCATCGCAGGATTCAGATGGTCTATGGTGAGCAGTATGGGCTGCGAATCGAAAGCAAGCTTGAACAAGGCACCAAGATGATTATGGCCATGCCGGCTTTGCCTCAAAAGCTGGAGTAGATGCAAGCAGCCGGATTAGCAAGGCGCATTTTCTTTCTTATGAAAACCAATTCTCATAAAAATTTCGGGCAAGTTCTCTTCTGTGGGTGCATAGGATTGTAGTACACAATTCACCATCACGAGCTGACCTGTAGTTAGAAAGGCAGCAGTGAAAGGAGGTACCCATGGACATATTCAAAAGAATTTCGGAGCATCGTACGGAGAAGGATGCATTGAGCTGGACCGGTACGTTCGCGGAGTACATAGAATTGCTTCGCAAAAATCCTGGACTCGCAAGAACCGCACATTCCAGAGTCTATGATATGATTGCTTCGCAAGGGATTAATGATCAATCCGGGCACAAGTCTTACAAATTTTTCAACCAAGAGATTTTTGGCCTGGATCGAGCGATTGAGAAGCTGGTAGAAGAATATTTCCACTCCGCTGCCCGTCGATTGGATGTTCGTAAACGTATTTTGCTGCTAATGGGTCCTGTAAGCGGTGGTAAATCCACAATTGTGACTATGCTAAAACGTGGGTTAGAGCAGTTTGCCAAAACAGACTTAGGGGCCGTCTATGCGATCAAAGGGTGCCCGATGCACGAGGAGCCGCTTCATCTCATTCCGATGGAATTGCGTCCCGAAATCGAGCGAGAGTTAAATGTGAAAATCGAAGGCAGCTTATGTCCGTCCTGCCAAATGCGGTTGAAAACCGACTACAACGGATGCATTGAAGACGTCTTGGTGGAGCGTGTATTTGTATCCGAGGAAGGCCGTGTCGGTATCGGGACGTTCAGTCCTTCGGATCCCAAATCGCAGGATATCGCCGATCTGACGGGAAGCATCGACTTCTCGACGATCACCGAGTTCGGCTCTGAGTCCGATCCGCGTGCTTACCGGTTCGATGGGGAGCTTAACAAGGCCAATCGCGGGATCATGGAGTTCCAGGAAATGCTGAAGTGCGATGAGAAGTTCCTCTGGAACTTACTCTCACTTACGCAGGAGGGGAATTTCAAAGCGGGTCGCTTCGCCCTCATCAGTGCCGACGAGTTGATCGTTGCGCATACGAATGAAACGGAGTACAAATCCTTTATTGCCAATAAAAAGAATGAAGCGTTGCAATCCAGGATGATTGTCATGCCGATTCCGTATAACCTTCGGGTATCCGATGAAGAGAAAATTTACTACAAGCTCATCGGACAGAGCGATATGTCGCACATTCACACAGCCCCTCACTCGTTACGTGTAGCTGCCATCTTCTCCATCATGACCCGTTTGAAGGAAACGAAGAAGCAAGGGATGGATTTGGTTAAAAAGATGCGGATGTACGACGGCGAAGTCGTCGAAGGCTACAAAGAAGCCGATCTGAAAGAAATGCAAAATGAATTCCAAGAAGAAGGCATGAGCGGTATCGATCCACGTTATGTCATCAACCGGATTTCGAGCGCTCTGATCAGGCAGGATCTTCAGTGCATTAACGCGCTGGATGTCTTGCGTGCCCTGAAAGATGGCCTGGATCAGCATCCGTCGATTACGAAGGATGAGCGTGAACGGTATCTCAACTTCATTTCCGTCGCGCGTAAAGAGTACGATGACATTGCCAAAAAAGAAGTGCAAAAAGCCTTCGTCTATTCCTTCGAAGAGTCAGCCAAAACCATTTTCGACAACTATCTCGATAATATTGAGGCTTACTGCAACTGGGGCAAAATCAAGGATCCGCTCACCGGTGAGGAGATGGATCCGGATGAGCGCCTGATGCGCTCCATTGAGGAACAAATCGGCATTTCCGAAAATGCGAAAAAAGCGTTCCGAGAAGAAATTCTGATCCGTATCTCCTCCTATTCGCGGAAAGGCCGGAAATTCGATTACAGCAGCCACGAGCGTCTGCGTGAAGCGATTGAGAAGAAGCTGTTCGCCGATCTGAAAGATATCGTGAAGATCACGACATCGTCGAAAACACCGGATGAGAAGCAGCTGAAGAAAATTAACGATGTGACGAAGCAGTTAATCGATGAGCACGGGTATTGCCCGGTGTGCGCCAATGAGTTGCTGCGTTATGTGGGAAGCTTGCTGAACAGATAAATTAAGCCTGAAGCGCGGGTGGCGCTTCGGGCTTTTTTTACATGCTAAATAGGAACACGGAATCTAGCAATCTATCATATACTATTTTAACTTCGAGCAAGGGAGGTGTAACAGACAATGAACGGGAACTTCATGAAAAAAACGGGGATAGTTTTCCTGTTTTTTATAAGCTTAATGGCTGCGCTCATGACTTGGCAAATGAATATATTATCAAACTTTGGGGGGATATGCATAATCGGATTTTGTTTCGGCGCAGCTATGCTCATGTGGTTGGATGTGCTGGACGTCAACGGGGCCATTCAACGATCTGTAAAAAAGGATGACAAACGAACAAAAGCCGAACACTGAACCTCCAAAGGACAATTCCCCCCAGAAAAAATCCAATGAACCGAGCAAATCATCAGATCTTTTCGGATTTGGTAGGATGATGGACAAACTTCCCCTCCACAAGCTTTCAGCCCGTATGGCGTATTGCATGTTTTTTGATTTGCTCCTCCTCTTATTTGTCATCATTTTGCGTGTAACGGGAACCAAAGTGAATGAATTCCCCAATGCCTGGGATTTTCGATTTATTGTTATAACGACGATTATTGTTTTTTTTGTTGGGCTTTGCGATCTTATGAGTGTTCGTAAAAAATAGGTTGAATGGCAACCAATCCTCTAACCGGGCTCATCCTGATGGATGTGTCCGGTTTATTTTCGCCGCCCAATTTCAGCAAACTAAGCACCAACTAGGCATTCACACATACAGTGTATTAGGCATTTCAACTACACAAGAATGTGAGTGATCCTTTAATGACGAATCAGGAAGAACTTGAATTTCGTCCGCCAGTTGGTGGCGGTTTACATGGCGGAGGCATCGGGCATGGTGGAATCGGAGGTCCAGGGCATGTCGGCGGTATAGGAGGTATCGGTGGTCCAGGACATGTCGGAGGTATCGGCGGCATTGGCCATGGACCTGGCTTCGGGCCTGGATTTGGTCATGGTCACTTTGGACCTGGCTTTCATGGCGGTTTCTTCCCCGGCGGTGGCTTCAACAATGCACTTCCGTGGCTAGTAGCTCCACTTGTATATAGTGCGGCTGATTCTTACTATCCATATCCGTATCCGTACCCATATCCGTATCCTTATCCCTACCCGCCTAATCCCTACTATCCATATCCCCCAGGCTATCCTGGGATCTAACATGAACATTACAACCGAGGAAGTTCTCTCAGGAGAGTCCTCGGTTTTTTCCTTGTTTGTTGGATGGTTCCAATAAAAGATATTAGCCGTGTCATGTAAAATAACAATATTTCAGGGTTGAATTCTGAAGGCATTCCAATATTTAGATGATATTAACGGTCACATGTTATATTACATAACACAAAAATCAAATTTTCTTGACAGGTTATAGATCTCCTGATAATATCGTATTATTAACACCGGGGAATTAATTACTAACTTATTCTTTGATTAAACTACTAATATTACATAAATACATGTTCTTTCGTCATTTTTTTTATTTAATTAATAACATCAATGGAGTAATTAAAAGGTGGTAAAGAAATGGATATTAGCAAGCACGATCAGGAGTTTATAAAGAAAAAAAATAAGAATATGGTGCTTGACCTCATTAAAAGCAGCCGCCCGATATCCAGAGCGAAGATTGCTAAGCTCACCTCGATGAGCGCTACTTCTGTCGGCCGAATCGTCAACGATCTTTGTCAAATCGGCCTTGTCAAGGAGACGGAGCAATACTCTTCAGGTGTGGGAAGAAAAGCGACGATGCTGGATATTGATGCCGGGTCCGTGCTCACAATCGGTGTTGAAATGGATAAAGGAGTAATCAAAATAGGGATCGTCGACTTTGACGGTCACATGATTGCTGAGCATACAATAACGAAGCTTTATCACTTGGATGATCCGGTTAAGGTGGCGCGTGAGCTTTCCGAGTCCATTCAAGAGCTTATTGAACGCAATGAGATTGTTATTTCTAAAATCATCGGAATCGGAATTGGCGTTCCGGGAATCATCGATACGGATAAGGGGACGATTGTTTTTTCTTCCCAATTAGGATGGGAGAATGTCCATTTCGCTGATTTGGTAGAGTCACTTCTCCATATTCCGACGGTTATCGATAACGACCTGAAAGTCAAAGCGCTGGGTGAAACGTACTACGGTTTCGTTAAAGGATCCAAAAGAGCAGTATTGCTTGGTTTTGGCAGCGGAGTCGGTTCTGCGCTTGTCATTGATGGTACGGTCTACCGGGGGGAATCGAATATCGCTGGTGAGATTGGTCATTCAACCGTTGACCCGAATGGTATGCTGTGCGAGTGCGGGAAACGCGGCTGTCTGCAAACGTATATTGCTGATTTCACCATCATTCAGGAAGCCAATAAAGTTAAGCCTGTAACCAGCATTAAGGAGATTTTTGACAGTGCTCATAATAATGAGACATGGGCCGTGCAAATTATTGACCGTGCCTGCACGTATATCGCGATTACCGTCAGCAATGTTGTATGCATGTATAACCCGGACACGATCATTCTCGGTGGGCATTTGATTGAGCAGCATACAGAAATGCTTGAAACTGTGAAACAAAAAATCAATCAGTTTATATGGGGCCCCTTTAACGGAACATATAAGCTGGTTAGTTCCAAATTGCAAAGTAATGCCGTTATGATTGGAGCGGCAACCCTTGCTCTACAGCAGCGTTTAGATCATGAAATGTAACTTAGGAGGAAGTCATATGGATCAAATATTGCTGGAAGAATATCGCGGAGACACGTTGGAATGCGTGCATCGGGGGCATATTTGCGGAGTTTCTTATTCGGGGGATGTGAAGTATGTTGTCGGTGATACGAACGCAGTCACGTTCTTAAGATCTGCTGGCAAGCCATTTCAAGCAATTCCTGTGCTGCGTCATGGCGCTGATGTCCACTTCGAATTAACGGGTAAGGAAACGGCCATCATGATGGGCTCTCATCGCGCCGAGCCTTTTCATGTAGATGCGCTAGAGTCGATGTTGAGAAAAATTGGCGTGACGGAAGACGGGCTTGTCTGCCACCCGACTTACCCGCTTAGTGTCTATGCGACGGAGGATTTGCTTCGCCATCAAGCGCCTAAGCGTTCGATTTATCATAATTGCTCCGGCAAGCATCTGGGAGTTCTAGCACTGTGCAAAATGATGGGATATCCCTTGGAGACCTATTATGAGCCTCAACACCCGGCGCAGCTAGAGATATTGGAAACGCTCTCGTACTTGTCGGAGTGCCCGATTGATCAGATTCAGCTTGGCACTGATGGCTGTGGGTTCCCCGTGTTTGCCATTCCTTTGAGAAATTTGGCAACTGCATTTCTTAAATTGGCCTGCCCGGAACTCATAGAGGATGCAGCAATCCGTACAGCTGTCGAGAAGATGGTGGGGCTCATGAATGAGCACTATGAGATGGTTGCCGGTTCTGATCGCATTTGTTCGTCCTTGCTCATGGATCCGAATATTGTAGCGAAGGGTGGGGCCAAAGGCGTTTACTGTTTTGGGCTAAAAAAAGAAAAGCTAGCCTTCGCCTTGAAAGTGCTGGACGGTTCCGAGGACGAATGGCCGTTAATCGTTGCGTCGATTTTAGAGCAAATCCAGTATGACAATCTCAACACGATTCAGAGCATGTATGAGCTTGCACCCATAGAAATCAAGAATGATAACAAGAAAATTATCGGTCGCAACACCGCTGTCTTCACGCTTCACATTCACTCATAAGTGATATGAGCATTGTCGGATAAGATCAACAAGCACTCCGACAAGTTACATATATAATTTCGAGGAACAATCGGGAGGGGTTATTTTGAAAAAAAGAGTGTCAACAATGGTGATGAGCATGGTTCTTGTACTGACGGTCGGACTTGTCGGCTGCTCCAGCGAACCTGCAGCAAATTCAAGTAGTAATGCAGCTCAAAGTTCAGGCAAAAAAGAAAAAATTACGTATTTAGATCCGCTTCCAAGCCCAGAGCGAACAGCACTCATGCAAGATTTTATCAAACAATTCCAAACCAAAAACCCGAACATTGAAGTTGAATACACGTCCGTTCCTTGGGATGATGCGAATAAGAAATGGATGGCTCTAGGTGCAGCCAAACAGCTTCCGGATGTCATCAGCATCGACGATACATCTCTCGTAGCCATGTCTGCTGCCGGTTATATCGAAAATCTACAGCCTTATTACGATAAATGGGATCAAGTAGGCAACCTGACCGAGGCGTTCAAGCAGGCAAGAAACAAGTATCAGGACAAAGTCTATGCAATTCCCGATGGATTTTTGCTCCAAGGTCTATTTATTCGTAGCGACTGGTTCAAAGAAAGTAACTTGCCGGAGAAAATCGATACCTGGGACGATTACTTCAAGCTTTCCCAACAGCTAACGGATGCTTCCAAAGGACACTATGGCATTTCATTCCGTGGCGGCGCGAACGGTATTCTTCGAGCAATGGAATACGTGATGGCGGCGACGCACAGCGAGAGTTGGTTCGATAAAGACGGCAAATCGATTCTTTACAAACCGGAAGGGCAAGCGGCATTCAAGAAGTTTTATGACATCTATCTAAACGGTAATTCTCCTAAAGAGTCGATCAACTGGGGCTTTAATGAAATGGTGCAAGGCTTCTTAAACGGGCAGACGGCCATCTTGAATCAAACCCCTGAAGTCATTATTACAGCTCAAAAGAATATGAAGGAAGGCACATGGAACGTCGTTCCAATGCCGAAATCCGATGACGGCAAACGTTATATTTTCTGGGGATACACAGCTGCCTACGCGATGGCTGCCAACTCCGAACACAAAGATGCAGCTTGGAAGTTTATCCAGTTCTTAAGCTCTCCAGAGATCAATTTGCAATATAGCATTAAAAATTCAAGCATTCCAATTTATAAAGACAATTTGAAAGATCCGTTCTTCAGCAAAGGTCCAATTGCCGGATATGCGGGTGCTATGGCGGATTCTAACATTGTATTTGCCGGACCGCCAAGCCATCTGACCAAGTTGGGGCAATTCTCAGGTACATTCGCTGTCCAAGAAACTCAGAAATATTTGAGTAAAACACAATCCCTCGAGGATACCATTAAGCATTTGGCTGATTTCCTGACTAAGGAGCAGCAAGATTATTTGAAAACCAATAAATAATAACATCTAGAAGCAGACAACCGGGGCGGAGTTCTGTACCGGTTGTCTTTTCCTTATCCGATAGGGAGGTGAAGCGGCTTTGAAATTGATATTAAAACGATGGGAACCTTACTTGCTTATTGCTCCAGCTATCCTGATCCTGTTAGCTTTTTTTGCATATCCGCTGCTCCAAGGCTTGAAATTGGCCTTTATGCACTATATCTTGTTTGAGCCGAACGACATTCGTTTTTCCGGTTTGGAGAACTTTAAAGCCATATTTATGGACAACAATATCGTTCGAATTTTGTGGAATTCCTTGTTGTGGGTCGTGCTGACTGTCGGACTGCAATTCGTTCTCGGATTTATGCTGGCACAGGCTTTGAATACGAAGTTTAAAGGAAAAAACATCTACCAATCGGTTGTATTTCTACCTTGGGCGGTGTCTGCTTTTTTAATCGGGATGATTTTCAAATGGATGTTTAGTGAGCAAAACGGTTTGATTAACTATTTGTTAATAAAGCTGGGAATCATCGAAAAAGGCATTTCGTTTTTGGCGCTTCCTGGCATTTCGATATTTCCTATCATTATCGCGATGGTTTGGTATGGCGTACCCTTCTTTGGAATCATGCTGCTGGCGGCTTTGCAATCGGTGCCGAAGGATATTTACGAATCCGCAGATATCGATGGTGCCGGCAGATGGACGAAACTATTTTTCGTGACCATTCCGTTTATTAAATCGACGATCATCCTTACTGTTTTGCTCCGGGTTATTTGGGTGTTCAACTCAGCGGATCTTATTTATATCATGACAAATGGGGGGCCAGCTAACACCTCGCATAATCTGTCATCGTACATATTTAATCAGATTTCCTATACGACGGATTTCGGGCAAGCGTCCGCTCTTGGCGTACTCATGTTGATTATCCTAATTCTCTATACGTTAATTTTCCTTCGTGCAACCAAATATGACGATGCAGGTGATTTTTAAATGACTTCCTTCGGACGAAAAACGGCTCCTGAATTAGTTCGATTTGTTGTACTGTTGCTTTTTGGGTTAGGTACGCTGCTTCCTTTTTATTGGATTTTGGTGACTTCTTTAAAAACAAGGCAAGAAATATATAGCGGACAATTGACTTTGTGGCCCAAGGCATTGACGTGGGTGAACTATGTGGATACGCTGCAAAATACAAATTTCCCCCGCTATTTATTGAACAGTTTTACAGTCAGCATGAGTAGTTCAATTCTGGTTCTGCTTGCTTCCATCTTAGGAGGATACAGTTTGGCCAGATATCAGTTTAAAGGTAAAAAATTCGTGCTCGTCTCCTTTTTGGCTACTCAAATGGTGCCGGTCATGGTCATCCTGGTGCCTTTGTTTATTACCTTTGGCCAAATTCATTTATTAAATAAGCTGCCTGCATTAATTATTACTTATACAGCGATGAATATCCCGTTTTGCTTGATTACGATGTCCAGTTTCTTTCAGCGTATTCCAGTTTCTTTGGAAGAAGCGGCCATGATTGACGGCTGCAACAAATTCCAGACGATGTCTAGAGTTGTGCTGCCGATGATGCAGCCAGGTATTGTAGCGACATTTGTATTTGCTTTTATTGGTTCTTGGAACGATTTGTTCTTCGGGGTTATGTTCACAAACAGCGAATCTGCCAAGACGGTTCCTGTTGGTCTCAGCAGTTTTGTTCAGAAATTCGATATCAATTGGGGGCAAATGAGTGCGGCAGGCATCATATCACTCATTCCTGTCGTTATTATGTTCGCCATCGTGCAAAAATATATCGTTGCGGGTTTAACGCAAGGAGCTGTGAAAGGTTAGGTGAAACATGTGCTGCTCGAAGTTATCGCTACAAGTGTGAGGGACGTCATTGCGGCTGAACAGAGTGGTGCCGATCGGATCGAACTCATCACCGGCATGTTGGAAGGCGGACTAACGCCAAGCTACGGGCTAATCGAAGCGGCGGTTCAGGCTACCAAGCTGCCCGTTCAGGTGATGATCCGACCTCACAGCTATTCTTTCTTCTATGATCGTCTGGATGTTGCCGCCATGATGACGGACATCCGCATGGTCAAAAAAATTGGGGCTGCTGGCGTGGTGCTAGGTGCGCTGACCCCAGACCGGCGTCCGGACGTTGAAGTGTTGGCGAGACTGTTGGAAGAGGCGGAGGGGCTCTCCGTCACCTTCCATCGTGCGTTCGATGAAGTTCGGGATGTTCAGGAAGCGTTAGATGAGCTGGAGAAGTTCAAGCAAATTGATCGTATCCTAACCTCGGGCGGTAAGCCCAATGTTTTGGATGCCGTTCAGGAGATGAAGCATCTGGTCGCTTGGAGTCAAAAGACGTCCATTCAGATTTTAGCGGGAAGCGGGCTTACGATTGCGTCTTTGCCTGCATTTGTAGCCGAAACAGGCGTTCAAGAAGTTCATTTCGGAAAAGGCGTACGAATGAATAGCGATCCGCTTGGCCCGATCGATCCCGTTCGGATTCAACAGATGAAAGAACATAGGTACGAGTCTACCAAGACAGATGTATGAAGGAGCAGCTATGACAATTGACGGGTACTTTTTAGGGATAGATATCGGTGGAACCAAAATGTTGGCAGCTTTGGTGGATGCACAAGGGCGCGTAATAATCAAAGATCAACAGCCTACTTTAGCAGCTGAAGGAGAGCATGGAGTCATTAGCAGGCTGATCCATATGATAGAGTCGCTGTTGTCCTCTGTACCCAATCTTCGTGCTCGCAGCATTTTAAGCCTAGGTATCGCAACTGCAGGGATACTTGATATGGATACGGGAACAATTGTTCTCTCGACAAATTTAGGTTGGAAAAATGTTGCCCTAGGGCCGATATTGGAACGGAAATTCGGTTTTCCAGTCCGCTTAATCAATGATGCAAGTGCAGCAGCGTTGGGTGAGTGGATCGTTGGTGCAGGCAAAGGAACTGAGGACTGTTTGTATGTAACCGTGTCCACGGGAATTGGGGGCGGTGTCATCAGCGGTGGCCACTTGCTGCTGGGTGCTTCGAATAATGCAGCAGAGATCGGCCATATCAGCATTGATAGGAAAGGGCCTACATGCAAATGCGGGAATAAAGGCTGTGTAGAAATGTATGCCTCCGGCAATTCAATAGCCCGGATAGCCGCTGAAGACATAATTTCAGGAAAGTTGCTAACCGCACCGCTGGCTGAGATGGCTGGACATGATCCGAACAAGGTTACGGCGAAGCTTGTGGCAGAAGCTGCCTCAAGTGGTGACCCTTATGCCATCTCTTTGCTGAAAGAGGCGGGGGAAGCACTGGGGACCGCGATGGTGACGTTCATTCATTTGTTCAATCCGGAAATTATCATTTTCGGTGGCGGCGTGTCACTAAGTGGTGATGTGCTTTTTGAGCCCATGTGGAACACCATACGAAAGCTTGGAATCGAAGATATGGTAAAAGATGTAAAAATGGCTCGCTCATCTCTCGGTGTAGATGCAGGGGCAGTTGGCGCCGCATTATTATGGAAGTATGAAAATCAAGCCGTTACCATTTAATGCAAGAGAGGAGAATTCGGTTGAAAATTGAAGTGTTACCACCCGAAGAAATTAAAAACAGAGTTGCGGACCTGCTATCGGAACAGATCAAGCGTAAACCGACATCGGTGCTTGGCATGACCACGGGCTCGTCACCTATAAAATACGGGATCTATCAAGAGTGGATCCGGCGGGAGCAAGCAGGTGAGATTTCCTTTCATGAAGCGAAATTCATTAACCCTGATGAACTGGTCGGTATTCCGGTTGATCATCCGGAAAGTTATCGAACCTACATGCAAGAGCATTTGTTTGGTCAGCTTCAGACGCTTCGATACGAGCCGCAAATTCCCGATGGCAGTTCAAGGGACCTGATGGCTGAGTGCCTTAGATTTGATCAAGTGTTGGCTGATCTAGGTTACGTGGATTGGCAGCTTATGGGGCTAGGCTTAAACGGACATATTGCTTTTATCGAACCAAGCAATCATATACCGGCGAAAACGTATGTTTCACAACTTTTTGTAGAGAACAGACCTGTTCACTCGCCGCATTTTCGTTCTGAAGATGAGGTGCCCAAGCAATCGATAACGATCGGTTTGGAGGCCGTTATGAAAGCGCGGAACATCGTTCTGGTTGCTACAGGCGACAATAAAGCCGACATGGTGGCAAAAGCTTTTGCTGGGCCGATAACAACCAACGTTCCAGCGTCTTTTTTGCAGCTGCATGCGAATGCGACGATTATTCTCGATGCGGCGGCTGCTTCAAAAATCTCGTTATAGTAGAACTTCTTAAGTGCCGCGACTATCGTGGCTTTTTTTGCGTGGAGGGGAACGACTTAAATGAGAAATCGTTAATGTTAAAAGGGTCACTTTTTTTCCATATACCCATGCCATTTTTTCAGTCGAACATATGATAATTCATACATTCGGTTAATGGAGATGAGTACATGCTGATGTCAGGAAGCGTCGCGTTGAGTAGTTCAACCCAAATTGATGTGTTAATCCCAGCGATCGAGAAGGATTTGGGCACACTCCCTATGGTGATTGATGCCGTACGGAAGTATGTGAAACATCCTATTGGTGAAATCATCATTGTTGCTCCGCGAAAGAAGAGAATTCTGGACCTTTGTCAGCGAAAAGGGTGCAGGTTCGTTCATGAAGACACGGTTCTCCCTATAACGAAGAAGGATATCCACTATGAATCCAAAACATGGGAGCGATCCGGCTGGCTTTATCAACAACTGCTGAAGCTTAACGGTGATACGCTCTGCACATCCAAGTATTACTTGGTAATTGATGCGGATACAGTGCTCATTCGCCCGCACGTTTTTAAAGTGGGATCCAAGACCGTGTTTTATTGCCGGGACTGGAGTCAGAGTGAATATTATAAAACCTATCGAAAACTAATGGGCAGAGGACGCTCGTCTCGTCGGTCGTTTGTTACCCACTATATGCTGTTTGAAAGAGCGAAAGTGGCACAGCTGAAAAGCACGATTGAAGTGAAGCACAACAGAAGCTGGTATTCGGCTATTATGGCCAGTATGAATAAATCCAAGCAATTTGCTTTCTCGGAATTTGAAACTTACGGTAATTTTCTCTACGCGTCCGCTCCGCACAACATGATCTTGAAGTCTGCATTGAACAAAAGTTTAAGCCTGAGCGCTTCTCGCATTCCATCCACGGTCAGGGCTCTTGCGAAGCATTACAGATCCATTTCACTTCATAAACGCAAGGGTTATGTAAAAGCCAGGAAGGTAAAGTCTTGATGACGTCTTATCATGTGACCTGGGAAGGACCTATCCATAGAGCCAGTGGTCTCGGTTATGCGAGTAGAGCCTATGCACGGGCACTTACGCGCCAGGGTGTTGCGGTGAGCTGGGGATTGTCTGGTCCCAAAGGGAGGTCATCTCATGGCAAAAAGGTGCTTATCTATAACCATGTTCCCAATCATATAAATTTCAAGGCGGCGCGAAGCAGTTACGATACTATTATTCTGAACACGGTATGGGAGACTAGCAGAACGCCAAGGAATTGGCTGCCGAATATGAACAAATTCGATGCGATCTGCGTCCCCTCCCAACATAACAAGGTGGCATTGCGAAATAGCGGTGTGAAGGTGCCGATTTATATTGTTCCTCATGGCGTAGATACGAAGGTTTTCCATCCTGATAATAAAAAGCTGTCACTACCGCGTGCGGCAGGCAAGTTTACGTTCGTGTCCGTATTTGGATTCCAGCATCGCAAGAATCCAGAGGCTTTATTAAGGGCGTACTGGGAAGAGTTTTCGTCTCAAGATAATGTCATTCTCGTTATCAAAACCAGTGGATACGCAGCCTATGAGACAGAGCGATGGATAAAAAAGCAAATTCTGCAATACCAAAAGAGATTAGGTTTTCAAAAGCCGACAGCCCCTGTTGTTGTGATTGCACGCCGACTTCATGAAGGTCAGATGAGAGGTCTTTACACGCTTGGCGATGCTTTTGTCCTTCCTACTCGTGGTGAAGGCGTCGGCTTGCCTTTTTTAGAGTCGCTGGCTAGCGGTGTCCCTGTCATTGCGACCGGTTGGGGAGGGCAAATGGATTTCCTGACGTCTCGTAATTCGTTCCTTCTCCCCTATCGACTCCAAAGTCCTGCGGCTAGTATGAAAAGTCGGCATGCGATCTCGCGATCATTCAGCTATCTGTTTGCTCAGAAAGGACAAAAATGGGCGGAAGCCGACCGGCATGCGCTAAGACGGACGATGCGGCAAGCCTACCAAAACCCTGGGCTTTGCAAGGAGAAGGGACGCCAAGGCCGAAGAGATGTACTTGATGTATCCTGGAATCGAGCAGGGGTGTTAATGAAGCAGGTTATAGAAAAGGTAATTCGTTCAAAGGAATAAGGGGAAGTGTTATGTCTCCCGGAAAGGGGCATTTGACTTGCGGATTGTACTATTGTGCGGAGGTTCTGGTAAAAGGTTATGGCCGTTATCCAACGAGATCCGCTCTAAGGTGTTTCTGAAACTTTTGAAATCGGACAATGGAACGAGAGAATCGATGATTGGACGCATATGCCGACAATTGGATGAAGTAGGTTTGCTGCCATTCACGAGCATTATCACACATAGCAGCCAAGTGGAAATTACGAGAAAGCATGTAGGCGAAAACATTCCTATCATTAGTGAGCCATTTAAAAGAGGAACGTTTGCGGCTGTCGCGCTGGCTTCCTGTTATCTGCATGAGCAGATGCAGGTAGATCCGAACGAAACGATATGCATCCTCCCAGTGGACACTTTTGCAGATTCGTTGTTTTTCGGGAAACTTCATCGCTTTCCGGACATTCTTTCACAGTCGCAGGCGGAGCTTGCCCTCCTTGGAACGAAGCCTCAACACCCCTCTAACCAATTCGGCTATATTGTTCCTGAGCGTTTAATGGAGAAGGATGATTATGCGCTCGTTCAGCAATTCGTAGAGAAGCCTAATGAGCAATTGGCCGGCTTGTTGATTGAGCAGCATGCTTTGTGGAACTGCGGTGTTTTTGCGTTCAATTTGAAGTATATGTTGGACTATGTGGCGAAAAAGGCACTGCCTATTCAGGTGGATAAGTGGCTAGACTGTTACGAGCAGCTTGCTACGGCAAGCTTTGATCAAGAGGTCGTAGAACACTCTAACCGTGTAGCCGTTATGGGCTATGAGGGTTTATGGAATGATCTGGGAAGCTGGAAGGCGATTACAGGTTATTTTGAGAATCAGGTCATTGGCCCCGGCCGCATATCGGACGATTCCTCCAATACGCATATGATTAATGAACTCCCCTATCCAATTGAAGTGATTGGCGTACCCGATATGATTGTTGCGGCAAGTTCAGATGGTATTCTTATTGCTGCCAAGGATCAAGCCAATTTAATTAAAGATAAGTTAAATGGTGTACCTCAGTTTCCGAGATATATAGAGAAAAGGTGGGGAACCTGTCGGGTCTTGGAGTTTTGGACGGATGAACTGGGAACGGAGGTTATGATTAAAAGAGTGGAGATCTCCCAAGGGGAGCAAACCAGTTATCATCTGCACCAGACACGGAAAGAGATAGTAACGATTTTAAGCGGCGAAGCAGAAATCTTATTGGATCATAAACGGTACAGGCTTCAGGCGGGTGATGTAAGACAAATTCCTATCAACGTTGGGCATGGCATCAAGGCTATCACCCAGCTTGAGTTGATGGAGGTTCAGTTGGGGATGGCGTTGAAGGAGGACGATTGTCTTCGTTTGTTAATGAACTGGTAGCTATGGAAATGAGCTTATCGCTGGATGAATCGGCGCATGGGCTCTTTTTGTGTTGTTTTTAGTGGAAGGCTAGCCCGTAGCGCATGAACGGATTTGTCAAAAAAGAGCGCCTCAGTATAATGGGTTACGAAGTTCCTATTCAAAAGATGAAATCAATATCTTGACAAAATATACTGTAAAAAATATTATTACAGTATACAAAATTTGAATAGAGGACACAAAACATGAAATGTAAAATCAATCGAAATGCTGCAAACGTATTAAAAAATATGCTGAATAGTAAAGAAGCGGCTGACGGGAAGATGATTCGTGTTTTTATAACACAGAATCATGGAGATCATGGGCATTATGATATAATGCTTGATACACCAACTGAACATGATGAAATCGTAAAAACAGACAAAGACATTGAAATCTTATTAGATAAACGCGAAGCGCTTTTAGATGGAGTTTGGATTCAGTATTTTTATGTGTCTGATGAAGGTTTCTTCATAACAAATCCTTCTACAGGTTTTCATGACAAATAAAGGCATGAAATATTAATGTATAGCGCAAGAGCTGCATAGATGCAGCTCTTTTTTTCGTTTCATCACCGATGAAAATTGACCCGCAATATAAACAAAGTCAGGTGACTAGATCTAGGTGCTAATGGGAGGTTACCTCAATTTTAAAACCGGATAGTTTTGAAGAAATGAATCCATTCCTGAAGAATCGGCGTGACAAACCGATTCCGGCTATAGATGAAAAATAGGCTGCGACTCAACGTCTCAGAGTTTAAAGTTTTAAAAATCAATTGTCCACTTCGCACCTCATCCTCCACAGCTAATCGGGACAAGATGGAAATCCCCAATCGACACTGTATCGCTCGTTTGATGGCTTCCGTTGTTCCAAGCTCCAGCCCGTCCTTACAGCTAATATTGTTCCGATCGGCCCAAAGTTCCATCATTCTACGTGAAGCGGAGTCTTGTTCCCGCAAAATCCATAACTCATTTTGCAAAAGCTCTGATTCGATCGTGTCTGCAAGTGCCAGCGGATGATCGGGATACATGACCAAGCCTAGCTCATCGTTAACCATCGGGATCGCGACAAGTTCAGGATCGCTCACTTTATGCTCGGCTACCAGTCCAAAATCGATTTCCAACTTTTTAACCAAGTCTATAATTTGAGGAGAATTATGCACTTGGATGGCAATGTTGACATGCGGGTAAGCCTGGCGCATTTCCCCAAGCAGCTTTGGAAGAAAGTAGGTTGCTGGAGTATTGCTCGATCCAATGATAATTTTCCCTTTTTTAAATTGCAGATAGTCGGTTAATACTTGCTCCGCCTCCTCGGACAACGAAATGATTCGGGTGGCGTAATGCAGAAGGGCTTTGCCTTCTTCCGTGAATAGGACCATCTTATGCTTGTGAATAAAAAGACGGACACCTGTTGATTGCTCTAACTTCTTCATATGAAATGTAACGGAAGGCTGCTTGATTTTCAGCTTTTTCGCGACGAGCGTCAATCTTTTATATTCTGCAAGTAGGACTAAAATTTTTAATTGCTGCAAATTAAACATAAATCCAGCTCCTCAAGTATAGATGATATCTATACAATACTGCGAAAATGTCATGACTTCGTTAAATTTATATTAATTTGCAGTTAATTTCATGATGACATTCGGAAGTTAGGATGTATACATAACGAAATTGACGATGGTTTTACGCCACAGGAAGGAATCTATCTTTATGGAAATTAATATTCACCAGTTAATCGAAGGGGCTCGCAAAGCCAAGGGCCTAACCGTCATTATTGATGTTTTCCGCGCTTTTTCAGTTGCCTGCTATGCTGTGGAAAATGGAGTTAAGGATTTGATCCCTGTTGGAGATATAGGGACTGCGTACAGGCTGAAGAAGGAAAACCCGGAATTTATCTTGATGGGAGAAAGAGGAGGAATCATTCAACCCGGATTCGATTACGGGAATTCTCCTTCTTCTATTGAATTTGTAGACTTTTCGGGCAAAACAATTGTACATACGACAAGCGCAGGTACACAAGGAATCGTGAATGCCGTAGAAGCGGATGAAATTATTACGGGTAGCTTTGTAAATGCACAGGCTATTATCGATTACATCCGTATGAAAAATCCGGCGATCGTGTCGTTGGTCTGCATGGGTTGGGAGGCAACGGAAGAGGCAGATGAAGATACTCTCCTAGCTGAATATATAAAGAACGTTTTGGAAGGAAAATCAGTGGACTTTAATGCCATTCTGCATTACATGCTTAACGAAAGTAAAACAGGGAAGTTCTTGGATGTGCGTGATGCCTCCGCTCCTCCTGAGGACTTTGATTTATGCATGAGCTTGGATCGGTTTCATTTCGTTTTGAAAGTAGAGCCATTCGGGGAATCCTTGGTACGACTGCAAAGAATTAATGCAATTACGAGAGGAGTAGAACGCTATGACACTATCAAGCAAGCCTGATTTTTCTAATCGTAGGGTACTGATTATTGGCACGGATGGATTACGGCCGGATAGCGTGGACCCGGCACTGATGCCGACATGCGCGAAGCTGATGGAACGCGGTACCTTATTCACCTCCTTTCATGCGGCTTACCCTTCGGAAACAAGAGTTAGTATGACAACTTTGACAACCGGCGTTTATCCGGGACGCCATGGAGTTGTCAGTAATTTGATGTGTGTACAGGGATTTGGCGAGGATGGTTTACTCCAAACCGGAAACGACAGGCACCTATTGGCCTATCGTCAGGCTATGTTGGAGCCTTTCATTCTGCATCCTACATTGGGAGATCGATTGCATCGACACGGAAAGCGTCTGGCGGTTGCCGCTTCCAGCTCACCGGGTGCTTCACTTCTTTGGAACCTGAATCATCCCGAACTGGTCATTAATCCTTCCTCCGTATACGGGACAGTCGAATTGGAAGAGGTGCATCGCCAATTGGGCGATGTTCCTGAAGAACAAACACGTGTTAAAAAGGAACGGGCTTTATGGGCAACTCGTTCATTGATAAATAATCACTTGAAAAATGAGCAAAATCAAGTCATGGTCTTATGGCTGTCAGAGCCGGATGCAAGCCAGCATGATTATGGAATTGGATCTCCCGAACATCGTGAAGCGTTACAAGTGGTAGATGAATGTGTAGCGGAGGTTCTGCAAGCTATTGAACGGGAAGGTCTAAATGAAGTGATCGATATCATGTGGATCAGCGATCACGGACATTCCACGATACAAGCTCAAGGCTCGCTTCAAGGGCATATGCAAAGAGCTGCCCAAGAACTAAAGCTTCAAACTAGGTTTATGGCGGCCGGTTATTATATCTATGCGGTTGAAGAAGTGGAAGAGACCCCAACAGAGGTTAAGGCTTTAATCGGCTGGCTGCAATCTCAGGATTGGTGCGGACTCGTTTTTGCAAGGGAGGCGATGTATTCGGATTTGCCCAATGTGCATCCCCTCGAAATTTTATTGGGATCAATCACACATGAGAGAGCGCCGCTTCTAGTGGTCCAACCGAAATGGGACAATGAACCAAATGAATATGGTGTGCCGGGAATAACTGGAGCACTGACTTCTTCTAGCAAGCTTCAATCTTCACATGGTACAGTTTCTCCTTATGACATGCATGCTTTTTGTCTGGGGGTGGGCAGCAGCTTTAAGAAGGGCTATGTCAGTGATATAACTTGCGGCATCGTTGATATAGCACCAACAGTTTGTCATTTAATTGGGTTAAGTGCAGAGTCGGGCTTCGATGGCAGAGTGTTAGCAGAAGGGATTGTACCTGAGCGGGTAGACATGCCATTAAGCCGACTTAAAGCAGTAACCAAGGAAATAGGAAGTCAACAAAATCGCTTAGGAGTACGGCTTATCGATGTTAATGGAACCACTTATATAGAAGGTTATAAAAAATAACGGAAGTTGTAAGTGGAAAAACAAAAACAGAAAGAAGGGAATTTTGAAATGAAGAAAACTGCAATCTTACTCATTGTTAGTATGCTTCTGGTAATCGTGCTCTCGGCATGCAGCAACACACCGTCTACGAATGAAGCGTCAGGTTCAGGTTCTGAAGCAACAGGTTCGAAGGAACTCGATGTTCTGAAAATCGGTGTAACTGAGCTTCCTCAACTACTGGATCCGCAGCGTACCAGCGGTAACACAAGCATTCGTATTCTGTATGACATCTTCGAAACGATTCTGCTTTCCGATCCGAAAGATAAATGGTCTTTGAAGCCGATGCTTGCGACGGAGTGGAAACGAGTTGACGATTACACGTTAGATGTAACGCTTAGGAAAGGTGTTAAATTTCACAACGGAGATGAGCTGAAATCCAAAGATGTTGTCTTCAGCTTCAACCGTTTGCACCAGAATTTGCCGGGAATGGCGGATGCGACGAATATGCTCTCCGTCGTAAAGGAAGTGCAGGTAATCGATGACTACAAGTTCCGAATCATTACGAATGTAGTCGATCCACTGTTGGAGCAACGTATCGCTTCAAGCTGGGGCTCATGGATCGTCCCGGCCGATTACCTCACGAAAGTCGGCGATGAAGCCTTTGCTGCAAAACCGGTCGGTACAGGTCCTTATAAAGTTGTTTCCTACTCGCCGGAAAAAGTGGTTTTAGAGCGGTTTGACGATTATTGGGGTGCGAAACCGGCAGCGAAAAGAATTGAGTACATTGTATATAACGAAACGTCGACTCGTATTACAGCACTTATTACCGGAGAGGTAGATCTCATTACGCAAGTGCCTCTTGATCAAGTATCCGTTATTGAGAGTAACAATAATCTCAGCGTAAAAGGACTTAATATCAGCAATATGCACGTGTTGACGTTTAATACAACGAGCGGCCCGCTAGCCGATAAAAAGGTGCGCCAAGCGCTAAATTTATCCATTGACCGTCAAATGCTCGTCGATAAACTGTGGCAAGGCAAAGCCGTGATTCCAAAAGGCCATCAATACTCGGAATTCGGCGATTATTACTTGAGCGATTATCCTACACCTGAATATAACGTGGAAAAAGCCAAGAAATTACTTGCAGAGTCTTCCTATAAAGGTGAATTGATTGAATACGAATTGAAATCCAATTACTACACGTTCGGCAACGAAGCGGCTGAAGCCATCGTGGACATGTGGAAAAAAATCGGTATCAACGCCAAAGTCAAGTTTAGCGATAAAGTTGAGCGAAAATCGGTTGCAAACTGGTCGAATACAATGCGTTTTCCAGATCCGTCTGGCGGATTGTCGCTGCTATGGGGTCCGGGAACGGATGCTGAGAAGATCTACTGGAAGGACATGACGCCTGATTTCCTTAAAAATGCCAAAGAACTGGCTTCTATCCTGGACCCAGCCAAACGGAAGGAACTGGCGAAAAAGCAGATGCAAATCTTCGACGATGAAGTACCAGGCACTGTGATTTATTATCCATACGAAGGCTGGGGAATCCGTAAAGGTCTGGAGTGGACGCCATATTCTTCACAAGCCATGGACTTTAGAGCGGAAAATTTCAAAGTGCTGAACTAATAATCCGGTGATTGTGGGGGTGGAACAATAATGGAAGACGTATTAACCGTGAATAACCTGAAAACTTACTATTACTCCAACAACAAGAAGGTCCCGGCGGTGGATGGCGTAAGCTTCCGTCTGTACAAAGGCGAGGTGCTGGGGATTGTCGGCGAATCCGGCTGTGGCAAGAGCACCATCGCCCGTTCCATTCTCAATCTGTTGGACAAGTCGTATACGAAGATTGAGGACGGCGAAATTCTGTTTCATGGCAGCAATTTGTTACAACTGAAAGCGAAAGAGTTAAACCGGATAAAAGGAAAAAAAATCTCAATGATTTTTCAAAATCCTCAGGCAGCCTTGAATCCGGTCTATACGGTTGGTGATCAAATTGCAGAGGTGCTGAGGCTTCATGAAAACATATCCAAAAAGGAAGTAAAAGCGAGAGTCATCGAGCTTTTACGTCTGGTGGGCATACCGGCGCCGGAAACGCGGTTGAATGATTACCCTCACCAGATGTCTGGCGGTATGCAGCAAAGGATCCTGATTGCAATTGCTTTGGCCTGCAACCCTGAGGTTGTGATCGCCGATGAGCCGACAACGGCGTTGGATGTCACCATTCAAGCGCAGATTCTGGATCTCATGACCCGTATTAAACAGCAATTTCAGATGGGAATGATTCTAATTACGCACAACATGGGTGTTGTTGCCGAGATGTGCGACAGAATGATGGTCATGTACGGCGGTGTGGTAGTGGAAGAAGGAGCGACAGCGGAAATATTTGCTGCTCCTTCCCATCCGTACACCCAAGGATTGCTTGCTTCCATTCCGAGCATCGAGGAGGACAGGGAAGAGTTGTATTCGATTCCGGGCTCCGTTCCTCGACTATCCGCACCTGTCACACATTGCCGTTTCGCAGGTCGTTGCCCTCATTCGTACGGCAAGTGCGAAGAAGTTGAACCTCCATTGTTTGATTTGGGAAATGGACATAAAGCAAAGTGCTGGCTGCTCGAGGATAAAGCGGGGAGAACTCATCATGAATGATAAAGAAGCATTAGTAGAAGTTAAAAATTTAAAAAAACATTTTCCGGTTAACAAAGGGATGCTCCGTCATAAGACCGTCGGTACGGTCAAAGCGGTTGATGATGTCAGCTTTACCATCTATAAAGGAGAGACGCTGGGACTGATCGGTGAATCAGGCTGTGGAAAATCGACGCTGTCCCGCTTGTTAATCGGTCTGATGGACGCAACGGACGGGCAAATTTTGTTTAAAGGAAAACAGGTGGGAACCAAGGGACCCCAAAGCTTCCGGAAGGAAGCCCAGATGATATTTCAAGATCCGTACTCATCCCTGGATCCCCGTATGACAATTCGGCGAATCATCGAGGAACCGCTTCGGATCCATACGAATTATAATGCCAAGCAAAAGCGGGAAATGGTTTTGCCGCTGCTGGAAAAGGTCAGCATCCCGGAGGATGCGCTGAGCAAGTTTCCGCATGAGTTCAGTGGTGGACAGAGGCAGCGTATCGGTATTGCCCGAGCATTGGTGTTAGGTCCGGAATTCATTATTTGCGACGAGCCGGTTTCCGCTCTGGATATGTCGGTACAGGCACAGATCCTAAATTTGTTTAAGCAAATGCAAAAGGAGTTCCGCCTAACCTATCTGTTCGTTTCCCATGACATGAGTGTGGTCAAGCATATTAGCGATCGCATTATGGTTATGTATTTGGGCAAGGTTGTGGAGCTTGCTTCCAAACAAGAGTTCTTTAGCAATACGCTGCATCCTTATTCTATTGCCTTGATGAATGCGATTCCCATACCGAATCCGGAGTCTATCCGCAGCAAGACGCTCTTAGAGGGAGAACTGCCCAGTCCGATCAACCCGCCTGCAGGCTGCCCGTTTCAAAGTCGCTGTCCTCATGTCAAGCTGGAATGCAGCATGGAAATGCCCTCGCTTAAAGAAGTTGAACCAGGCCATTTCGTTGCTTGTCATTTGTTTGCCGGTAAGGAGGGAATGCAATGACCCGTTTTATCACGACTCGGATAATCAAGGCACTCATCACAGTCTGGTTTATTCTGACTCTGGTTTTTATGATTACCCGATTGTCAGGCGATCCGACTCAGTGGCTGCTGCCAGACGATGCTACGGCAACGGTAAGAGAACAACTGCGCATCTCACTCGGTTTAGACAAGCCGTTATTCTCCCAATATGTTCAATATCTGAGCTCGTTATTTACTGGCGATATGGGCAAGAGCTATCACTATTTGCGTCCAGTGGGCGAATTATTCGCCGAACGTGCTGGACCTACTATAGCGCTTGGAACTATTTCCTTTGGATTAGCCATATTGATTGGCGTCCCAATTGGTGTATTTGCTGCGGTTAACCGAAATTCCATACTGGATCGGATAACGATGGGAATATCCATAGCGGGCTATACAATTCCTAACTTTGTATTTGCCATATTGCTTATTTTTCTATTCAGCCTCAAGTTGAGGCTGCTGCCAAGCGGCGGCTTGAGTTCACCTCTGCACTATATCATGCCACTGCTCGCTTTGACTGTTGATTCTGTGGCTGGCATTGCGCGTTTAACCCGAGGCTCCATGTTGGATGTTCTGCGTCAGGATTATTTGGATAGCGCCCGAGCCAAAGGTGTCAGAGAGCGAATGGTTATTTATAAGCACGCATTACGTAATGCTTTGATTCCAGTGGTGACTATTATTGGCTTACATTTGGGCACGTTGATAGGGGGCGCGGTAGTTGTAGAGACCGTGTTTGCCTTTCCAGGTATCGGCATGTTAATTGTACAGGCTGCACAATATCGAGATTTTCCTGTTATTCAATACGGTGTGATGCTCGTTTCAACGACGGTTATTCTGGTCAATTTGTTGGTTGATTTGAGTTATGGTTTCCTGGATCCGCGCATTCGGGATAATTTCTAAGAGGGGAGGAGACGAGAATGAGAATTTTAAACTTACGTATTCCGCCCTTCATCCTAGTGTTGATCATTATGTTCCTGTTGATTACCTTGTTCACATCACTAAGTCCGCTGCTATTTCCTATCGATTTGGGAGCTACAGATTTAGGTGCACGATTGATTCCTCCCTCTTTTTTAGACGGTGGTAAGCCGCAGAATTTTTTGGGAACCGATCATTTGGGAAGGGACTTTATGATTCGACTGTTTTACGGAACGAAAAATTCACTGCTTGTCGCTTTAGCCAGTTTGCTGATAGCTACCTTTGTCGGGACGGTATTAGGGGTTTTGGCCGGATTATACAAAGGGCCATTTGACACGATCGTGTCCTTTTTGACGGACGTCAAGCTTTCCGTACCTTCCATTATTATTGCAATTGTATGCGCCGCCGTTTTTGGCTCAGGCAAGTGGATCCTGGTGCTCATCATTGGATTAACCGGTTATCCGACCTTTACCCGGCTGGTACGCGGTCAGACCATTCAGCTTAAAGAAGCGAATTTTATGGAATGCAGCCGTGCTCTCGGCGCTTCCAAAATGCGTATTTTATTCGAGCATGTATTTACTAATATTTCGTCACCTTTAATTGTTCATGCAACGATGCGGTTCAGCTCGTTTATTCTATTGGAAAGTTCGCTGTCGTTCTTAGGCATCGGCATTCAGCCTCCGGATGTTTCACTCGGCTTGCTGGTCAGCGCCGGTCGCAATTACTTGATCAACTCCTGGTGGTTAAGCATCGCGCCAAGCGTGGTCATTGTGGTGATTGTCGTTTTGGTATCTCTGATAGGGGATTGGCTTCGGGACGTACTGGATCCTAAATATAAAAACTCATAATAAAAGGTGCAGGTGATAGTTTAGATGTTGTTGATTGCACATCGATGCGGAACGGATCGTTATCCTGAATTGAGTCTTGCTTCGTCGAAGCTTTCTTTGGAGCTCGGAGCGGATTACGTAGAAATGGACATTCGTTTTACAAAAGACAGTGTCCCAGTTATCAGCCATGACGCAGATGCTTTAAAATTGTTCGGTAATTCGGCTAAAATAAATGAACTAACGACAGAGCAATTTTCTTCCCTTTGTTATGTTGATAATCACCACTTACATCCCCACACGCTTGAGGAAGTGCTTTCCAGCGGTGTGGCGCCGATCTTGTTCCATATTAAAGAGGGTGGCGAGCGTCTTACACAGATTCTAGAAGACATTCGTAAATATGGGTATGAAGATAAGGTGATGATGGGGGTCATGACCAGCGGGGATGTCCGCGATGTGAAACGTTTTAATCCGAATGTCCAAGTCCTTGCATTTATACCAGCTAAGGAACTTGCCTCGGAATTTATAGAAAATGATGCAGATGTTATTCGTCTTTGGGAGAGATGGGTGGACGAGGAAGCGGTACGCCAAATTCACGAAGCAGGAAAACAAGTTTGGGTTATGGCTGGCGATAAAGGCACTGTTGGCTATACATCCCCAGAAAATTTATTGGTATGGAAGAAAATAGGTATTGATGGGGTGCTGGTTGATAAAGTTGAAGAGACCAGGTCTTTGCTGATGAATGATAAGGCGTAACATCAGCAGTTAATTTCCATAGGGGCTGCTAAGTAGCAGCCCTTTCCTTTTTATAATCAAAGGAATTCGTTTATTCTTCAAAAAAATTCATCGTTTTGCAGATTTTGAATAATCTTGAACATTTCCTCGAATCGGTTACTAACAAGTGCATGCAGCTCCGATTTAATTTCATCATTGAAGGATTACCAAGTGTATCTAAAATGATGACTTTCAGATTTATGCTGGTTTTTAATTGGGGTATTTGGTCTTTAAAGAAACTGTTATTTTGGATACGGCTGCTTACAATTTGAAGAGTAGCGTGACCCACAGATTTGATGGATGGGAGAACGACGTCATTTGTGTAAGAATGAATGCTTCTAAAAATTCTCCAAGTTTGCGTATAGGCAATTTCGGGACTTCATCCTGCGTTTTTCTGGAAAAAATCATAAATTTCTGTCCCGTTGCTCTCTGAGTTTTTACTTATTTGCTCGAAAAAGTGGTCAAGTGGTTTATCGCAAACAACGACCATATGCGAGATGATTTTCTGCCATTATTGAAATTTGCAAAATTGTACGATAAATTTCAAAGTGTAGGCAAAGTGAATAAATATTGATATTGGAAAAATAAAACATTGCATTTCAATTATAATGCATGGTATATTAGCAATCCTGTCGCAAGACAGACCGATTAAAGTTAATAGAAAAAAAGAAGTTGCAATATAAAAATTAGTATGGTATATTACTTTTCGCTGCTTCGGTAACACGGCAGCGAGCGAAAGAAATTGATCTTTGAAAACTGAACAACGAGTGAGTAAGCACAGTCGAGTAA
>NZ_WSEM01000011.1:0-521 GCF_009757995.1 Paenibacillus anseongensis | reverse complement strand
ACTGGAGTCGCTTCTTCGACGTACTACGACAGGAGAAAGTCCGAGCAACGAACCACGACGAAGAAAACAATCGCAGTACTTCGTGGTAGACCCGTGACAAATCACTCTTTTACGCGCTCAGGTGAAGCCGTCAGTGATGAGCAGATCGAAGAATGGCTGATGGAACTCGTTTCCGGTGAAGAGCATAGCTATGGCTACTTGATGCTGAATGAATGCTTGCGTATCCAACACAATCTGATCATTAACAAGAAGAAAACGTACCGCCTATGCAAGAAGCTTGGCATCCTTCATCCGCAGCGGCGAAAAAAGATTCATTATCCACGGAAACTGGCTCGTAACCACACGATTACACGTTCAAACCAACTCTGGCAGCTCGACATTAAGTACGGCTATGTGGCAGGTTATGACCAGTTCTTTTATATGGCGGGCATCATTGATGTGTTTGACCGCAGTATCGTAGGTTACCATCTGGGCTCTAGCTGCGACGCAAAGCAGGTCTGTCAAGCAGTAAGAACTGCCCT
>NZ_WSEM01000010.1:0-12859 GCF_009757995.1 Paenibacillus anseongensis | reverse complement strand
GCTGACGAATACTAATCGGTCGAGGGCTTAACCACAAATCCTATAGTAATTACTTTACACAAGTTTCGTATCTAGTTTTCAAGGCGCAAACCGCTTTGACTGTTTGGTGATGATGGCGGAGGGGACCCACGCGTTCCCATCTCGAACACGACCGTTAAGCCCTCCAGCGTCGATGGTACTTGAACCGCAGGGTTCTGGGAGAGTAGAACGTTGCCAAGCAGTACCCCTTGTGGGTGTTTTAAATAATGACGCGGGGTGGAGCAGCTCGGTAGCTCGTCGGGCTCATAACCCGAAGGCCGCAGGTTCAAATCCTGCCCCCGCAACCAATTATTATGAGTCATTAGCTCAGTTGGTAGAGCACCTGACTTTTAATCAGGGTGTCGTAGGTTCGAATCCTACATGACTCACCATTTGCCTTATTTACAGCATGCGCGTATGGCGGAATTGGCAGACGCACTAGACTTAGGATCTAGCGGGCGACCGTGGGGGTTCAAGTCCCTCTACGCGCATACCTAGCAAAAAGGATTAAGTTATCACTAACTTAATCCTTTTTGCTTTTTGTGCGTTCTTTGTGTAGATAAGTGAACAAATTTACTAGTATTCACCTCTTCGATTGGAAGTAATGAAGCATCTTTCTCATTTACAATAAAGTCATATCTACAAAGGAGGCTGAGGCATATGACACAAGTCACAAGGTTTGTATTGACGCAGGAGATGGTAGAGCAGTTTTATCGAGAAGGGTTCTTTTATGCTCGAGGCTTTCTTACAAAAGAAATGGTTGATGCGATCAATGAAGAGAATGCTGCCTTTGCTAACGAAAAAGGGACAGGCGAATGGAAAAGTAAAGCCATCATCGATATTGCCGTTGAGCAGGAACTATATCCTGAGACCACTAGGTTTTTGACGAGTCCGGATATTGTAAGCCTTTTAGAGCAAATTCTAGGGGATCAAGTCAAACTGTGGATGGGGATGTATGCAGTCGTAGCTCCCCACGGGAATGGATTGGAGTGGCATCAAGATAATCAGTACACACATATTCTGGGTCACATGCTCAATGGTTTTATTGCACTTGATGATATCAGTCAGGAGAACGCAGGCTTGTGGCTGGCCCCGGGATCACATTTACTTGGGCGGCAGCCAAATATCAATACAGAGCCTGGCCATAAGCGCGCTGCAGAGCCGGAGAATGGTGTGGCTTGTCCACCATTAGTCCCTGGCGATGCTGTGTTCTTCCATCGTGAGACGCTGCACCACAGCAAGAAGAATAACACGGATAAGCCCAGACGCGCCTATGCCTTCCAAGTCGCGGCGGCAAGCTGCCGGTACGCCCAGTCGGGCAAACGGCTTGAGGACCGTGTCCTTTTGTCCGGATACGCCAAAGGATAATGCCCTCTTTTTAATCAACCTTAGTTGTGATACTGGATGATGTTGCTGCCTGTCTGCGGTATACGCTTGGCGTCATTCCCCGATGTTCTTTGAATACCTTGTTGAAGTAGCTAGGGGTGCTGAAGCCGCAGGCGAGGGCAATATCAGTGATGGATTCATGCGTATGCATCAGCATATGAGCTGCATACTGAAGGCGAAGCCGAATGATAAATTCATTAGGAGAAGAGCCTGTCAATTCTCTGAATTTAGTATAGAACCAGGTCTTTTTTAGATCAGACCTTTGGATAAGTAAGTCTACGTCCACTTCCTCAGACCAGTGGGTGATGAGATGCTCTATGGCTGCTATGACGCCGGATAGGGAGGGAGCCGCGAGCGATTGCTCTAACGAATGGTAGTACCTTTGAATTTGGACAAGGATTTGAATGAATAACGTCATCTGCTGGAGCTCCCAGCCTGGCTGATCTTGCTTCTGCTCCTGCAGGGCCTCCTTAGCAAGCCGTATGATCGACTGTGCGTATGGCGATGCTGCGGGGATTACCTGGGACGTGTTCATCGTGTAAAAAGGGACTAGCAAGCTGTATCCGCCAGGAATGAAGGCAACGTAATCAGGTGAGAAGAGAAGCATGATCCAACGGCTAGGTTTCCCTTCCTCCCGTGTTAAGTTCCAGTGCGGTTCGAACGGGCGCAGCAAAAGGATATCGCCAGGATCGGCATAATACCACTCGTCGCCAATCGGATATTTCATTGTACTATCAAGGGCTATACTGACCTCCAAAGCGGCATGCATATGAAATTCATGCTCCGTGTATACCGCCACCTTTTCTTCGAAGATGATACCTTGTGCAACCTTGACGTTCTGATCAAAAAACGATGCTTCCACATATTCCCTCCTCTTCGTATAAAAAACTACAGGTAAAAACTGGCGAAAAATAATTAAACAAATTATTTGCTTTTTGTAAAGAATCCTGTTATATTACTACTTGTCGCTTTTAAAGAAGCGGCATGAAACACCTACTTGCGGAAGTGGCTCAGCGGTAGAGCATCGCCTTGCCAAGGCGAGGGTCGCGGGTTCGATCCCCGTCTTCCGCTCCATATTTTAAGCGCCCTTAGCTCAGCTGGATAGAGTATTTGACTACGAATCAAAAGGTCGGGAGTTCGAATCTCTCAGGGCGCGCCATTTTTACATGTAACATACATAGCAGTATCGGGACGTAGCTCAGCTTGGTAGAGCACCTGCTTTGGGAGCAGGGGGTCGCATGTTCAAATCGTGTCGTCCCGATCAAACAAAAAGAAGTATAATCGATCAGTAGATAGACTGGGAGATTATGCTTCTTTTTATGTTTTCTGTGTTATCGTTGCGTAGTAGCAGTCATTTCATTGGCTAAGGCAACAAGCTTACTTAGCGTTTTCCAATTGCGCACGGTAGCAGGAACATCAAGCTTCGGCAGGTTATTGGCGAGCTTGGATTTTAGAATGCTGTGTCGATACAGCAGATAGATTTCTCTTCCTTTTGCTCGCAGCTGGTCATCCACGGTTTGGAACACCTCAAGACGAGCTAAGCTTTCTTTGGACGGCTCTTTAGGGAGGAAGGCTACGTAAAGGCTTTCGGCATCGGACATAGATTCCGCTTCGGAGATTTCGTCGGCCGTGTACGGGCAATTGGCGGCTATGAAATTCAGTTCCTCCGCAGTTCTCAAAATCACGGCTAAAGAGATATGAAAGACGCGGTCAATCTCATTCTCAATCAGCTTGCGCAGCGATTCTTCATCCGCATCCGATTCGAACAGTACATTGCCGCTCTGAATATAGGTCTGAACACGAAGCAGCCCAATTTGCTCCAATGTTTTTCGAAGCTCAGCCATTTTGATGATATTTTTCCCACCCACATTAATGCCACGCAATAACGCGATATAGATCGCCATCCCATTCACTTCTCTCTTTTAATATACATGAAATATACATCAAAATATCCATCAGCGCCATTCCCTTAATATCCATACTTTACCATGGAAAAAGTGTTGTTACATACTACATCATAGAGGGTAGTGACATCATGTGTCGAAAGTCCCATCCAGTTTGCGAAGTGGCGCCCTATTTGCTTTGACACAAATCGACGAATGTCTCTCGCGCAAACACTCATAACGTGTGAAATTATAACTATTCTAGTAAAAAAATATTAAAATTATGGAAAAAATTATTTATAATAGAGGAGATTCTCCTTAATAAGAAGAACTAGTACTAATTAAAATGTCGGGGCAGTCTACTTGAGAAGAATAAGAGGTAACATCTATGCAGAATTCATTGTTTTTCAAGAATGTGATAAATTCTGATTCCATCTTCGAATCGATCGGCCAATTGAATGATATCGCCAAAAAATCAATAGGCTGTGAACATATCTCTCTTTTTCTAATGGATGAGAAACATCAGATTACCCCAGCTTCTTATTCCGTAAATATTAGTACAGCAGTCATGGAGCAGTTAAAGTACATAGTCCTTCACACACAATTTTTTTCCCAAATGCCAGAAGGTTCCCGTTTGTCGGTGTATGAGGCAGATGGAATGCTTCGCGATCACCTTCTAAAATCCAGATACGAATGTATTTATGGATTCCACATAAAGCACGGCCCTTCGTACGGTGCCCTACTATTCTCATTTCCTTCGGATACTCAGTTGAAAGACGATCAATTGCAGTTATGCAATCTCATCAAATTACATATGGAGCAGTTGATTAAAAAGATTCAATTCCGCAAGCAGGTGCTTAAGCAGCAGGCTTACGAAAGTCTTTTTAACACATTAAGAGTGAAAGACAGTTTTACAGTTGATCATTGCTATAATGTTGCTTTCTATTCTACGCTGCTTGGCGCGAAGGCTGGTGTCAGCGAAACCGAGTTGGAAACTTTGAAACTGGGCGCTTTGCTTCACGATGTAGGGAAGTTAGCTATTCCCGATCATATTCTCATGAAGCCTGGCCGTTTAACGGACGAAGAGTTTAATGTCATCCGCCAACATCCTGTGATCGGGTTTGAATTGTTGAAGGAACTGCAGGATGTGGAACATCTATTGCCGATGGTAAGGTGGCATCACGAGCGGATGGATGGACGGGGGTACCCGGATCAATTGAGCGGATCGGACATCCCTTATCTGGTACGGATTGTAAGTATCGCCGATGCGTTCGACGCGATGACATCCACGAGAGTTTACCGGAACTCGCTTCACGTTCATGAGGTAAGAGAACAGCTGCTTACTCATGCGGGCAAACAATTTGACGAGAAATTGGTACGGATCTTCTTAAGCATCATCGATGAGCAAATGCAAATGAATGGTTAGTGGACTCAAAACTATTATCGTAATGAAAGATGGGATAAATGAATGAGCGGTCGTATTCTTATCATCGATGATGAACCTCATAACTTAAATATACTGCGTATATTTTTGAATTCGTTACATTATGAAATTTTTACCGTTGAAGATGGTACAGAAGCGCAGGCGATGGTCAAAGAAGTGATGCCTGATCTGATTTTGCTCGATGTGATGATGCCGGAAATTACAGGGTTTGAAATATGTAAAAGCTTGATTTCGGAACCTGATTTTGACACACCCATTATTTTCTTATCGGCCAATGCGCAGAAAGAAGACATTTTACAGGGATTGCGCCTAGGAGCGGTTGATTACTTAACAAAGCCTTTTGATTTGGATGTGCTGGAACGGAAAGTTGAGATCGCCCTTCATCAAAAAGCCAAGATTAAGAACTTGAAGAAAGACAATAAACAACTGGCCAAGTTGGTCTACGTAGACGCATTAACCGGTCTATATAATCGAGCTTATTTAGATATTACGATCCGGATGATCAGTGAGGGAACTAAGAAATTCCAGGCTGCTATGATGGTGGATATGGACTATTTTAAAGATATTAACGATAATTTCGGCCATTTGGTTGGCGATCAAGTATTGCGGGAAGTTGCTGCAATCATACAGTCTAAAGTTTCAAGCGATCACGACTTAGCGTTTCGGTATGGCGGAGATGAATATCTGGTTCTGCTTCATAATGAAGCGAATTGTGTTGAAATAGCCAACAGCATTATTAAGGATGTAGATAGCTTAAAGGTAAGCCTGGCGCCTAATAAGATGCAAGAGTTTTCCGTAAGTATTGGATTAACCAATAATTTCGATCCGACCTGTTTTGAGCAAATTATTACACAAGCGGATGCCGCACTACTCGGAGCCAAAAACAGTGGAAGACATCAAATAAAGATTCGTTAGACAAAGGAGAATGAGGAAAGCATGGTCATGGAGCTTATGAGTTTTCAGAAATTGTTTCAAATGACAAAAGTTATCAATTCACAGTTTGAGCTGTCGGAAATTTTGCAGGTTTTCGTAGATGCGATCGCCGGCGAGATAACGCAAGCAGATCTGGTTGGTTTTTTCCTGAAGCAGCCCGATGGTACGTTCAAAGGATATAAAGGCAATAAATTACCTGTTGATATCACAGAATTGTTAATTGATCCGAAAGAGGATGAATTTGTAAGAGATATTTTACGAAATCAATCCAGTGACTACATTTCTGATACGAGTATAGATCTGCGTTTGGATCAGTCCAAAAGACAATTGCTGAAAATTAAATCCATCCTCGGTATTCCAGTCATCGTCGATAATGAGGTGTTTGGTCTAGTCTTCGTTCATGATTTCGGTAAACCAATGAATATTACGCCAGAGCAGATGGAAGTCACGGAAGCCTTTGTTAATATGGCCAGTGTAGCCATTCGCAATATCCGGATGTTTGAGCAGCGTCAATTGCTTATGGAAAAGCAGCAGCTTCTTCTTGATGCGACGAAAGCATTGTCCGAATCGTTATCTGTCAAAGATGTACTGAACACGTTTTTCTACTACATGCGCAAAGCAAGCGGATCGAAGGATATTGGAATTCATTTATACAATGAAAAAGAACATACGATTGAGCCTTATCAGTTGTCCTCAGAGAACGTGACGATGGATGAATGGAAGGTGAAACATCGCGAGGTCAAATTAACGATCGAAAACGATCGGCTGTTGTATGAAGTCATCACGGAGAAAAAAGCGGCAGCCATTGAGGATGTTTACGCAGACCCACGGCCAAATCATAAAGCGTTCGTTTCTTTTGACATTAAAAGTATCATGGTATTCCCGCTGGTAGCCAAAGGCTCGGTATACGGCGTCGTGGCGATCCCGTCGATCGGGAAGCAGCGGAAATATGAAGCCAGCATTCTGGAGTTCTGCCAATCCATCTCGGATGCGACGGCAACGGCATTATCCAATGCGCAGCATACCGAAACACTGGACCATTCCGTGCACGAGCGCTCCATAGAGCTGCAGCAAGCTAACTTCAAGTTAGAGGGGCTTGTGCGGGAATTGGAGCACTTGAACGAGCTCAAAAGCGATTTCATAGCGACACTGTCGCATGAGCTGCGTACGCCGATTACAGCGGTTAAAGGATCTGTTGATATTCTGGGAAAAGGCATTCTTGGCGATCTCAACGATTCGCAGAAGGATTTGCTGGATATTGCGGCTAAGTCCATCGACCGATTGCTGGATCAAGTGAATGAACTGCTCGATTTTGCCAAAATGGAAAACGGGAAATTTGAGCTCCTTTACACCGAAGCGGACTTCAATGAAATTGTTAAGGAATCGGTTCATATCGTACAGTCGCTTATTAATAAAAAGAAATTGATCCTGGTTGTTGAAACCGAAGTGGATAAGGATACCGTCGTCCGAGTTGATAAACAACGCATTCTGCAAATTCTGCTTAATTTACTTTCCAATGCGATCAAATTTACGCCTCCACTGGGTGTAATTACGATAAAAACGAAATTCGAGGATAGCTTGCTCACGGTTGAGGTGCAGGATAACGGGATCGGGATTCCTTTTGAAAAGCAGAAAAATATCTTTACCAAGTTCTATCAGGCAAATAATCAAATCAATGGGACAGGCCTTGGTCTTGCGATTTCCAAACAACTGATCGAGCTGCACGGCGGCCGCATTTGGTTCGAAAGCAGTGAAGGCCAAGGTTCGGCATTTAAATTTACATTACCTATTGGAAAGGAGTAACGAAGATGCGGGCGATTGAAGTAGGATTGAGATTTCTTGTGCAGCAAGGAGTAAAGTATGTATTCGGTATTCCGGCGGGTTCGATCAATGCTATTTATGATGCCCTGCTGGATATCCCAGAGCTTAAACCGATAGTAGCCAAACATGAGAACAGCTCCGGTTATATGGCGGGTTCTTATACCAGAATTACCGGTATTCCATCACTATGCGTAGCTTCCAGCGGCCCAGGAGCGACGAATCTGGTAACGCCGACTGCGAATGCCTGGAAACAGAAGCTGCCCGTTATTTTCATAACGGGCTCGGTTCCATCGACGAAGCTGGGCAAGGGCGGTGCGCAAGAGTTGTATGCGGAGCCGATCTTTGCTTCCATCACGAAGATGAGCCGCACGGTGCTGGATCCGCATGAACTGCCGGAGATTCTGGCAGAAGCTTATCACACAGCGATTAGCGGTGTGCCGGGTCCTGTTCATCTGGCGATTCCGATTGACATCCAGATGAAGGATATCGGAGAAAGAGAACTTCCGGTGCTGCCTGCCGTGGAACAACCCGTTATAGATTTGGCGGCTGCCAAAGCGGCTGCACAGCGAATAAAGGCGGCAGGCTCCAAGGGAGCCATTTTGCTCGGAAATGGAGCAAAAACAGCATCGGACAGCATCGTGCAATTTGCTGAAACGCTGGGTTGGGGCGTTGCGACCACACCACGCGGTAAGGGAGCGTTCCCGGAGAATCACCCGCTGTCGCTAGGGGGATATGGCCTTTCAGCCAACTGGAAGGCAAGCGAGTATTTGAATGGCGGCAACCACGAAGTGCTGCTGATCATTGGGTCAAGCCTTGGCGAGCTGGCGACAAGTAACTGGGAGCCGCGTTTGGTTGCAGGCCGTGAGCTGATTCACATCGATTATGACGCTAATGAGCTGGGGAAGGTGTACGAGACTCATTACCCGGTGCATGGCGAAATCAAGTTGGTTATCGCGGAGCTGCTTGAACAGCTGTCGGCAGATGGACAGAAGGATGAAGCAGCTGTCAGCGATGCTTTCGCTGGTTTGGCAGAGGCTGCAGCAGCAGCCGAGCCTGGCGAGGAAAAGTGGAATACACGGTCTGCCATCCGCGGACTAAGTGCTGCAGCACCGAAAGATGCACGATTCTTCCTGGATATCGGGGAATTCATGACCTACTCTATTCAAAATGTGTTGATCGAAAGCGGCCAAGAATTCGATATCGACATTAATTTCGGAGGTATGGGCTCCGGACTTGGCGGAGTTATCGGCGCTCAACTAGCAGAGCCGAGCAGGCCAACGATTTGTATAACAGGCGACGGCTGCTTCTTCATGCATGGTATGGAAGTACTGACAGCGAAAGAGTATCAGCTTCCGATTCTTTTTGTCGTCATCAATAATGCCCGCTTGGGTATGGTTTATCATGGACACATGCTGCAGTACAAACGCTGCCTCGATGATTTCTCACAAGAGCGCGTAAGCATCGCAGGAATTGCGATATCTCTTGGACTGCGCCATGCTGAGATTACATCGCTGGATCAATTGCAGAGTGAACATGTGAGTGAATGGCTATCCCATGGGGAGCCGGTTGTTGTAGAAGTGGTCGTGGACGGGAACGAAATTCCTCCTATGGGGGAAAGAGTGAAGTTTCTGCAAGGAGCAACCTATTAACTGGAGTTGCTGATTGACGCTCTTGGATGCTTGCATCCAGGAGCTTTTTTGTTTACAGGAGGAAGGTGATTGTATTCTTGGTTCTGGAAATGATATGGTTATAGAGAGCAAGAACACTAAGGAAGGGGCGCTTCATCCAATGTTGAAACGAACCATAGGTCGTTTGAATTACGAAAGCTCAGTCGTTATGTTTGGAGCCGCAAGTCTCGGCAATGTCAAGCAGGAGGAAGCGGATGCGTCAATTGCTTATGCCCTGCAGCATGGGGTGAACCATTTCGATACAGCCGCCAGCTATGGCGATGCTGAGTTGCGCATGGGGCCTACCATTAGCCAAGTACGTGGAGAGATTTTTCTAGCAACGAAAACAGGGCAAAGATCGAAAAAGGAAGCGAAGGAAGAGATTTACCGTTCTTTGGAACGAATGAAAGTGGATTCCGTTGACTTGCTTCAGCTGCATGCCGTAGGTTCGATGGAAGAACTGGACCGCTGCACAGAAAAAGGCGGTGCCTTGGAAGCGGCTTTGGAAGCAAAGGCTGAGGGTATCGTGAAGGAAATTGGCATTACGGGACATGGGCATGATGCGCCTAAAGTTCATTTGGAAGCGTTACATAGATTTCCCTTCGCTACGGTGCTGCTGCCACTGAACTATTATATGTACAGCTTGCCGGATTATCGCGAGGCTTTCGATGCATTGATGGAAGAGGCGGGCAAGCAGCAGGTGGCGGTGCGGGTCATTAAAGCCATCGCCAAGGCGCCGTGGGCTGAAGGGCAGGAGCGTCCTTATGCGACGTGGTACGAGCCGTTTGATCAGCAGCAGGTGATTGATGCCTGTGTGCATTTTGTGCTATCGTTCCCTGGTATTTGCGGGTTCGCTAGCGCAGGGGACGTTCATTTGTTCCCGAAAATCGTGGACGCCGTCGAACGTTACGGTGCCATGAAGGATGAAGAGGCCGAGCGAATCCTGAGCGGGATTAGCGGGTATACCTCTGTTTTTGGAGCGCCGACCTCGATCGCATGAGTAAGTAAACGCGTTTTCTCCGTAAGGGGAGGGCGCGTTTTATTTTGCTCAAAATTGACATGAATTGGACTCACTTATGCGTCGCTAACTCTGGAAAGAGGACGAATATCTATAGCGAACATAAGGGGGAAGGTAAGATGATTAAACGATTGTGGACAAGTAAGAGATTCTGGCTAATAAGCCTGGCCACGCTGATGGCTGGCGGTGTAGCCGTATTCGCAGCTTGTTATTCATACATTCGCGGGCTCGATGTGTCGAAATTAAATCAGCCGCTGCCCGAGGCTACGCTCGTGCTAGATAAGAACGGTAAACCGGCGGCGCAGTTGTCTTCTTCAAAAATCGATCCGGTACCGATATCGCAGATGCCCAAGGTGCTTACGGATGCCGTTGTGGCTGTGGAGGATCGGAGATTTTATGAGCATACCGGCATTGATCTTCAGTCTATTTTCCGTGCAGTAGCCCGCGATGTGATGCGAGGCAGCTATTCGGAAGGCGCAAGTACGATTACTCAGCAATTGGCGCGGAACCTTTTTCTCAATGCAGACAAAACTCTGGGGAGAAAATTACGCGAGGCAGCATACGCGATCAAAATTGATACGACCTATAGCAAAGATGAAATTCTGGAGATGTATTTGAACAGTATTTATTTTGGGGAAGGCAGCTGGGGGGTTCAAGGGGCGGCTAGGACCTATTTTAATAAAAATGTACAAGACTTAACGCTGCCTGAAGCAGCGGTGCTTGCCGCACTGCCGAAGGCGCCGAGCCTGTACTCGCCCTTTCAGGATGAAGCGCACGCACTTGAACGCAGGAACACGGTGCTGGTGTTAATGCGCGATGAAGGAAAGATTACGCCGCAAGCGTACGAAAGTGCAAAGGCGGCACCAATCGGTGTTATGAAGTCGGATAAAAGCAATGATCTGAAAGGCAAATATCCCGCTTATGTCGATGCGGTTATAAGTGAAGCCGTTCGCCTATACGGTTTCACGGAAGAGCAGCTGCTAACAGGCGGCCTACGTATTACAACAGAGCTGGATCCTACCGTGCAAAATGCGGTAACGGAAGTTTATAAGGATGACAGTCTCTTTCCTGAAAGTAAGCCGGATCAGCTCATCCAGAGCGGCGCGGTCATTGTCGACCAGCGGACTGGCGGTATCCGCGCTTTGGCAGGGGGACGGGGGGAAAGCGTCTTCCGAGGTTTCAGTCATGCTACGCAGTTGAAGCGGCAGCCGGGATCGACTTTTAAGCCAATTGTCGTATACGGTCCTGCGCTGGAGCAAGGCTATCAGCCCTTTTCCACATTGTATGATGGGCCACTCAACATTGAGGGGTATCAGCCCCAAGACTGGGATCATCAATCGCGCGGGCAGGTAACGATGCAGGAGGCGATCGTGTCTTCCTGGAACGTGCCGGCCGTGTGGCTGCTGCATGAGGTCGGCATTGACCGCGGACTGCAATTTGCCAAATCGCTGGGTATCACGCTGCCCGCTCAAGACCGTCAGCTCGGCATCGCGCTGGGTGGACTGTCGGAGGGGGTCTCACCGCTCCAAATGGCGCAGGGCTTCAGTGCGTTCGCCGCTAAAGGGAATTATCACGAAGCGCACACCATCACGAAAATAGAGACTAGCACAGGCCATTTGCTCATACAAGCTGCACCGCAGAGTGTACAGGTAATGAAGCCTGAGACAGCTTATGCCATGACCTCGATGCTTCAAGTCGCTGTAAGGGAAGGGACAGGGAAAAATGCGTCGATGAACCGCCCTGTTGCCGGGAAATCGGGTACCACACAGCTGCCGCAGACGAAGGAGTTCGAGGGGATAAGCAGCGGCAGCGCTAAGGATGCCTGGTTCGTGGGTTACACACCAGAGCTGACGGCGGCCGTTTGGGTCGGTTATGACCGAACGGACAAAACCCATTACTTAACGACTTCCGGCGGGGCTGTGCCGGCTGTTTTATTTCGCGAGATGATGGGGCGGGCGCTAGCTCAAGCTCCTGTTGTTCTGTTTGATATGCCCGTTGTGGGGGCGGAGGAACCGGCGGATAAACCGGAGAAGGAGTCCGGCAAAGGGCCTGACAAGGGGCCAGGTAAAGGACCGGATAAGAAGCCGGATAAAGGTCCTGATAATAAACCAGACAAAGGACCGGGTAAAGAGCACGGGAATGGAAAAGGGAAGGATTAGCAGACTTCAGTTAAGCTCTACGAAGTATTATACCGAAAAAGCCGCCAGCTCCATGGGAGACTGGCGGCTTTCTCATGTACGCCCAGCATGGGCGTCATCTCTAGGGTGAAAGTCCCGAACGGGGGCTGGCGAACGCCTACCGTTAGCCAAGAGCAAGGGTGTCCATCGCGAGGTGGAATCCGAAGGAAGCTGGAGGCAAATGCACGAGCCAAGGTACACGAACTGGGTTAGAGGCAGGGTTAGTCGGATGAGCCACCATGTCATGGCGAAATCCGAAGTCGCCAAAGGCTAACTCTGTAAACCCCAGTGGTTGCGGGCAGAAAGATGACGTTCTTATCTGGGGAGGCCTGCGGAAAAAAAAGCGAAGTAACTTCGTAACCACAACTGAGAAGTTGTGCTGAATCCGCAGGAGTCAGCAGAAGCCATAGTACGTAGGCTGTTGCAACAGCTTACGGAAGGGCTGAACCGAATGGAGAGAGGAAAACGATGCGTTCGTATGAAGAGCAAAGACAGCAGAAAATCTCGCAAGA
>NZ_WSEM01000001.1:0-142956 GCF_009757995.1 Paenibacillus anseongensis | reverse complement strand
GCTGACGAATACTAATCGGTCGAGGGCTTAACCACAAATCCTATAGTAATTACTTTACAAACGTTTCGTATCTAGTTTTCAAGGCGCAAACCACGCTTTGACTGTTTGGTGATGATGGCGGAGGGGACCCACGCGTTCCCATCTCGAACACGACCGTTAAGCCCTCCAGCGTCGATGGTACTTGAACCGCAGGGTTCTGGGAGAGTAGAACGTTGCCAAGCACAATGAGAAACCTTACAAGGAGAAATCCTCGTAAGGTTTTTTTGTTTATTGTTTACTGTCATTACCGTGGTTCTCTTACTTAGCTATGAGGAGGGCAATTACCTGCACTTTTTGCAGTAAAGTTGGATGAACGAGAGACATATGAGCATCATTGCCTCATTATGTTGTATTAAATACAACATAACAGATACTTTGCCGCTACGAAATAACTTCCCGTTGCATAAAATACAACCATTTCACCGAAATATGCGAAAAAGGGGCTCGCAACTCAAAGAATATTGCACTAAGTACAACGAAGTGGCAATTTCTCGCTATTTTTGCACGATTTAAATGCATAAAATACAACATAGGCGACGTAGGAGTTCCTCCCCCTGATAAGGTGAACGTCCAAAGAAACCAAACATTGTTTGTCATTTTTACAAAAGTGCGGATAGAATCAAATAAATCATTTAAACTTAGATTACAATAAGGCAAAGTTTACTTTGATACCTGCCTGCAGATGTATGTTCATATATAGATGCTGAAGTTGCAACAAGAGATAGGAGTGATGCGTATGGGGAATACATATGTTCAGATTGGAATGGCAATGCTGCGTACGGGGATTCTGGGATATGGCGGTGGACCGTCGATAGTCCCGTTGATCCGGTATGAGGCAGTGACGCGTTTTCAATGGATGAAAGATGAGGAGTTCATGGAGGTACTGGCTATAGCGAATACGCTGCCTGGACCCATAGCAACGAAGTTGGCCGGGTATTTGGGCTACCGTCTAAAAGGAACAGCCGGAGCAGCCGTTGGGGTGCTAGCGCACATTGTGCCTACCTGTGTGGCGATGGTGGGGTTATATTCATTTATTCAATTTTTTAGTACGTCGCATGTGATCAAAGGGATGATAGCTGCTGTTGTTCCGATTGTAGCGGTGATGCTGGGTGTCATGGCGTATGAGTTTGGGGAGAAAGCCATCAAGGGATTGGGCTGGGTGGCAGGTATTACTTTTTTCGTGATCTCTTTTTTGCTGCTGCAGACGTTTTCTGTGCATCCGGCGATTGTTATTTTTCTCTTCCTCCTATATGGCGCCTTCCATCATAAGCTCAAGGATAAGTGGAAGAAGAGACGGCTGGGGACTGGTGAGGACGCATGATGGAATGGTGGCATTTATTCGTTAGTTTTTTTCTGGCCAATGTGTTTGGATACGGAGGAGGGCCTTCTTCGATCCCATTGATGTATCAGGAGATTGTCACGAACCATGACTGGATGACCAGCAGCGAGTTCTCTAACATGCTGGCGCTGGGGAATGCCCTGCCTGGGCCGATCGCGACGAAGATTGCCGCTTATGTCGGGTTTCAGCTCGGCGGATGGATCGGGGTTATGGTGGCTGTAGCGGCAACGGTGGTTCCGTCAATTATCGCACTCATCATTTTATTGAATATCCTGCAGAAATATAAGCAATCTCCTGTGATCAAAGGAATGACGCTGCTTGTACAGCCCGTAATTGCTATCATGATGGTGCTTGTTACATGGAGCAGCCTGGTGGAGTCTACAAAGGCAATTGGATATCTTCAGTTTATTGGCATCGCGGCAGTGGCATTTTATCTCATTCAAAAGAGAAAGATTCATCCTGCTTTTGTCATTGTGGCCGGCTTTGTATATGGCGGCATCTTTCTTTCCTAGAGAGCGATTAGCTAAGGAGCAGTCACAAAACGTCTGTAGAGACGTTTTGTGACTGCTCCTTTTTGCGTTCGCGTTATGTTAGTTGACGCTTTCTTTGGCGCTTAGCACAAAGTAAGAGGTATTTTTCGTGAGCAGCGCTAATAAGATGTGATGTTAATTGACGTGTATTTCACCTGAACAGTATAGTGGAAAAAATGGATAGAAGTATGTAGCTGCAGCAGATCCTTCATGGGGAGATGCTGTTTTGAGCATATGCGGTTATACGAGGAGGGGCGCGATTGAAGAAAGAGGAGCAGTACTCCGTTGAGATGATCCGGATTGTGAAGCAATTTGGCTCGGTTATCGCGAACGATGAGGTGAATTTTCAGGCAAAAGCAGGAGAAATTCATGCGCTGCTCGGGGAAAATGGCGCCGGCAAAAGCACGATGATGTGCATGCTCTCCGGGGTATACCGCCCCACACATGGCGAGATCCGCTTGCATGGCGAGAAAGTGCGCATTCGCTCACCTAAGGATGCGATGCGGCTTGGCATCGGCATGGTGTTTCAAAACTTCAGGCTCGTGCAGACTTTAACGGCTGCGGAGAATATTGTGCTTGGCGAAACGTCCTCATTCTGGAGAGGCCAGCGTTGGTTAACACGGAAGTCGGAGGAGATTGAGGCGATTTCCAAGCATTTTGGGCTGCCGTTCCCAGTTGACAGGCCGATCTGGCAGCTATCCGTCGGCGAACAGCAGCGGGTAGAGATTGTGAAGACGCTCTATCGCGGAGCCGACTTCATTATTTTGGATGAACCGACATCGGTCTTGACGCCAGGTGAGGTGGAGCAGTTGTTTGAGACGCTGAATCGCATGAAACAGGAAGGCAAGACCGTCATTATGACAACACATAAGCTGAAAGAAGTGATGTTCGCTTCCGATCATATTTCCGTGATGCGTAAAGGAAAAATGATCGCAACGATGGCGAAATCGGAGACGAGCGAACGTGATTTGGCGCAGCTGATGGTCGGACAAGAGAGCGTAAATGTCCGATTCGTAGTGAGGGAGAAGCCATTGGGCAGCCCGATGCTGGTGGTCAGTGGTTTGAATGTTTATGCGGATCAGGGGCGTAAGGTGCTGGATGGGCTTCATTTTGAGGTGAAGGCAGGGGAAATTGTCGGGGTTGCCGGCGTCTCGGGAAATGGGCAAAAAGAGCTCGCGGAGGTGTTAACAGGTCTTCGCCCATGGAAAGACGGTGACATCCGATTCGATGGCAGTCCGCTGCGTAACGGTTCAGTGCGGGGAGCTATCGAGCAAGGCATCGCCCATGTACCGGAAAGCCGGATGAAGAGTGGTCTCGCGGGGAGTTTGGGAGCGGTCGATAATCTGCTTTTCAAAACCTACCGTTCCCCCGAACGCTCGCGCTTCGGTCTGCTTCGCACAGAGAAGAATCGGCATTGGTCGCAGAAGCTTGTTGAGCGCTTTGATGTGAAGACGCCGGGAATCGATGCACCTGTTCGTCATTTGTCAGGTGGCAATCAACAGAAGCTGCTCCTCGCCAGGGAAGTGGACCTCGATCCAAAGCTGATGGTAGCGGTACATCCCACGCAAGGGCTCGATGTTGGCGCGACAGCCGGCGTCCATGATTTGTTGGAGGATCTGCGGGAAAAGGGACGTTCTGTCCTGCTCATATCGGAGGACTTGGATGAGGTGCTGCAGCTATCGGACCGGATTATAGTCATGTATGGCGGACGCATCGTGGGCCATATAGCCCGGGAGGAAGCGAACCGCGAATATATCGGTATGCTGATGGCAGGCTCAGAGGAGGAGGACGCAGGATGAGTGAACAACAAACGGTCGGAACGATTCCGATGGAAACGAAAGTCGTCAAGCGTGAATCAGGCTCACGTCTGCCGTATCGTTTGGAGATTGACCCAGCCGGTCGCGAAAGCCCATGGTGGATGACCATTGTGTCCATCGTTTTGGCGCTGGTAGCTTGCGGTATTTTTATCTCGCTGAATGGTATGAACCCGATTACCGTCTATGCCAAAATGCTGACAGGAGCCTTCGGCTCTTCCTTCGGCCTGACGGAGACGTTGGTTAAGGCGATCCCTCTGCTACTATGCGGCCTGGGAGTATCCATCGCGTACCGGATTTCCGTGTGGAATATCGGTGCGGAGGGGCAGTTTTTGGCTGGTGCTATGGCGGCGACAGCGGTAACGATCTATTTTCCACATCTGCCAATGTACCTTTCAATTCCCTGTATGCTAGTGGCTAGCATTGCGGCGGGGGGACTTTGGGGGCTGCTGACGGCAATCCCGAGGACTTATTTTCAAGTCAACGAGCTGATTACTTCCCTGATGCTGAATTATGTGGCGCTGCTTGCTTTGAATTATGCGGTATTCGGTCCATGGAAAGATCCGAAGGGTTTCAACTTCCCAGGCTCGCCGATGTTCACTGCGGCGCAATCTTTACCTACTTTTGGCACGTCGCGGCTCCATATGGGTATTCTTTTTGCCATCATTGGTGTGCTGCTTTATGCGTTCGTCATTCGGTATACACGTTGGGGATATGAACTGCGGCTGATTGGAGCTAATGCGGAAGCAGCGCGGAATGCAGGTATAAGGATTTCCAGGCATGTGTTGGTTGTTATGGTCATAAGCGGAGGTCTGGCTGGGCTTGCCGGCATGGGGGAGGTATCGGGTGTGGCGCATCGTCTCATGTATGGCATTTCTCCGGGGTATGGGTATACGGCGATTATTGTGGCGTGGTTGGCGAAGCTGAATCCGCTTAGTCTGGTAGTTTCGTCGGTGCTTTTTGGCGGATTAATTGTGGGTGGATATAGTGTGCAAACAATTGGTCTCCCGTCGTCGATTTCGTCGATGATTCAAGGAGCTATCTTGTTTTTCCTGATTGCAGGCGGTATGGCGGGGAAATTTCGCATGCGTCGTAACAACTAGTTAACTTGCGACAACAGTGGCAATTGAGGAGAAGGGGCTGAATGGGATGGAGATCCTTACGCAATTAATTGTTTCGGCCATTTCATCGGGTACTCCGCTGCTTTTGGCTGTGCTCGGCGGGATTTTAATTGAGAGGTCCGGCATCACCCAGTTAGGAGCAGAAGGGCTTATGCTGATGGGGGCGGTAACCTCTTGTCTTTTGTACATACATACCGGGAGTTTAGCTTTGGCTATTCTCTGTGTTCTTGCTGTGAGTGGAATGCTCGGATTGCTGCATGGGGTGCTGAGTGTATCGCTGCATGCGAATCAAGTGGTTTGCGGGCTGGCTATGACGATCTTTGGTACCGGTCTTAGCGCATACCTGGGTAAGCCGGTGAGCGGGCAGCCTCTGACCGGAGCGGTGCCAAAGCTTCATTTGACTTGGCTGGAGAATGTGCCTTTTTTGGGGAAGATTTTTGCGCATATGGACCTGTTTACTTGGTTTAGTTTTGTGATGGTGCTTGTGATGCATCTGTTTATCCATCGGACTTCATGGGGGCTGCACTTGAGAGCTGTCGGGGATAATCCTGCAACTGCCGATGTCATGGGTATACCTGTCGTGGCAATTCGGTATGGCTGCGTTATCATCGGTTCCATGTTGATTGGTCTGGGAGGAGCCGATCTGCTGCTTGTGTACACGCCGACATGGAATGAAGGGATGACGTCCGGGCGTGGCTGGATTGCCGTGGCATTAATTATTTTTTCCAGGTGGAATCCGATTCGGGCCTTGGTGTGTGCGTATTTCTTTGGGGTTTTAGATATTCTGGGTTTCCGCGTACAGCTGATTGGAAGCCATATTCCTTCTTATTTTTTGAAAATGATTCCCTATCTCGTAACCATTCTCGTTCTTATGTACTTAGGCTGGCGTAACCGCAATAAGCCTTCGGGGGCACCGGAAGCGCTGGGTGTTCCCTATATTAGGGAGCAAAGATTTTAGACGAATCTGGAGGGTAGCCGATGAATGGACCAGAGAATCACTTATTTTATTTAAAAAGATGCGTTGAACTCTCCGTCCTAGCCAGACAGTCTGGCAATACGCCATTCGGTGCGTTGTTGGTAGGGCCGACAGGGGAAATTCTTTTGGAGCAAGGCAACATAGAAATAACGGAATCCAACTGTACGGGGCATGCTGAGACCACACTGATGGAAGCAGCCTCGAAAAAATACAGCAAAGCCGAGTTATGGACATGCACGCTGTATACATCTGCTGAACCGTGCGCCATGTGTGCGGGTTCTATTTACTGGGGCAACGTGGGGCGCGTTGTTTATGGCATCTCGGAGACGCGTCTGGCTGAATTGACCGGGGAGGATGAGCAGAACCCGACGTTGGATTTGCCGTGTCGGGTTGTTTTTGCTCGAGGCAGCAAGCCTATACAGGTGATCGGCCCGGTTGCAGAGATTGAGGCGGAGGCTGTTGCGGCGCATGCTGGTTATTGGGGGTGAGAACCGCGTTGCAGAAGCCCAAAAATGAAAGCCGTTAGGGAGAACTCCTTGTCCCTAGCGGCTTTTTTTGTAATTTCACAAAAAAAGTTACGGATGTTATGAAAGTTTACAAACTTCTTTCATATAAATTGACCCATGGGGATGGCGCATTTACAATGAAACAAATCTTGATCAAGAATGGTTAACATTTACATCGTTGGAGAGGTGATGGGGAGTGGCGCTAACGCTTCAGGAAGTGAATGAACTGACACAGGAAGGGTTTGTCGATGCCTTCGGCCCTTTGTTTGAACACTCCCCTTGGGTGGCTGAACGGGCGTGGAGTTCACGGCCTTTTGCAACAAGACAGGATCTGGTCAGCAGTCTGGAAAGGGAAGTATGGCGCGCGAGTCGGGAGGAGCAGTTGGCTCTGCTGCGAGCTCATCCCGACTTGGGAACGCGAGTTCGCATGACGGACCACTCCGTAAATGAGCAGGCGGGAGCTGGCCTGAACCAGTTATCACCCGATGAATATGAGCAGTTTCTTCAGCTTAACAAGCAGTACACGGAGGCTTTTCAGTTTCCGTTCATCATGGCCGTCAAGGGGCAGACCAAGGAGACGATTCGCGAAGCGCTGAGCCATCGCATTCATCGAGAGGTGCAGGAGGAGATGGGCAAGGCTTTACAGGAGGTTTGCAAAATCGGGCGGTTTCGCCTAGAGGCAGTGTTAGTAGACGAAGCGGAGGGGAAAGCGATGAAGAACGGATCTGAGAGAATCATGTACTACGGCAAAGGCGACGTATGGGTGTACAGGTCCTACGCAAAACCGCTAACCAATCTGACGTTAATCCCTGAGTCGGGTTTTGTGGGACGAGACAATGTGCTTTTTGGGATGAATATTAAGGTGGCGGTTAGTGGGGAGAAGTTTTTCACTTCTTTTACAGAGGGGGATAACACGCTGGTCGTAGCCACGGATTCCATGAAAAATTTCATCTTACGCAAAGCTGGAGAATATGAAGGCGCAACGGCTGAAGGGTTTCTCGCTTTCGCAAGCCGCAAGCTGCTAGAGACCTATCCGCAGATGACCGGCGTGAAAATGACGGCCGACCAGGTTGCTTTTGATCCGCTGCCGGTACCGGGGGCCCAAGGCTTCGAGAATGGGAATCTGGTCTACCGTTATTCGCAAAATGAACATCCGACAGCCAAAGTAGAGCTCACACGGACGGAAGAGGGCATCGCGATTCAGGAGCATGAAGGCGGTATGGCTGATCTGAAACTGATTAAGGTGAAGGGCAGTTCATTCGCAGGCTTCGTACGAGATGAGTATACAACACTACCGGAATCTTATGACCGCCCGCTATTCATTTTCTTGGACATTGCTTGGAGCTACGAGGAAGTGGAAGATGCGCTGGATTCGGATCTGGGACGTTATGTGGCTGCGGAACAAATTCGGGACATCGCACATACGGTTTTTCATGAACAACACTCGCCATCGATTCAAAATCTCATCTACCGCATCGGACAGCGCGCATTACTAAGGTTCCCACAGTTGAAAGAGATTCGGTTCGAATCGAATAACCGTACGTGGGAAACGATTCTGGAACACGCCACGGCAGGTGAAGGAAAGGTGTTCACAGAGCCAAGACCGCCGTATGGTTTCCAAGGCTTTTCGATGACAAAGCAAGATCTGGAGGGCCTATGAGCACTGGAATAACAACGCACGTTCTGGACATTAGTCAAGGCAAACCGGCACAGGCGGTTCGGATAGAGTTGTACCGTCTTCAAGAGGGAAGGGCCGAGCTTCTTCGGGCCGAAGTCACGAATGCTGATGGCCGATTGCAGGGACCGATGCTGAGTGGGGAAGCTTTTGTACCCGGAACCTATGAGCTAGTTTTCCATGTCGGAGATTACTTCAGAGAGACGGGAGTCCTTCTATCCGATCCTCCTTTTCTGGATCAAGTGCCCATCCGTTTCGGCGTTACCGCAGCAGATAGCCATTATCATGTCCCGCTTTTGATAGCACCGTGGGGATATAACACATATAGAGGAAGCTAGTGTTTGGAAAAAAGTGTGGCTATATCTACGTCCGAGGGAGGATTTTGCATGGATGATCAACAGTTTGACCTCGTGATTCGCAAAGGTACCGTAGTACTCATGGATGCCGTGCGGCAAGTAGACATCGGTATTCTAGGCGGCAAAATTGCTGCGCTAAGCGAAAACCTCATCTATTCGGAGCAGACGCCTGTTTATGAGGCGGAGCACTTGCATATTCTGCCCGGCATGATCGATGCACATGTTCATTTTAACGAACCGGCGCTTGGTCATTGGGAAGGGTTCGCGACAGGCTCGGCGGCTCTTGCAGCAGGAGGGTGCACGACATTTATCGATATGCCGCTTAATGGCGTACCTCCAACGGTAAGGCTTAGCGCTCTGGAACAAAAGCTGGCAGCGGCCAAAGGACACTCCGTGGTCGATTATGCCCTGTGGGGAGGCTTGGTTCCCGGCAATATCGGGCATCTACAGGAGCTGGCGGAGGCCGGCGTCATCGGCTTCAAAGCTTTCATGTCCTGTCCCGGCGGAGAAGGGGAAGATATTTTCGCTGAGGTGGATGACAAGACACTCTACAAAGGCATGCAGGAGATCGCCCGCTTGGGGTTAGTGCTCGCTCTTCACGCTGAAAGCGAAGAGATCGTATCCAAGCGAGCCGCCAAGGCTCAAGCGGAAGGCAGACGAGGAGCGCTCGACTATGTCGCGACGAGGCCGATCGCTGCGGAGCTGGAAGCGGTGAACCGCGCGCTGTGCTACGCAGAGCAGACGGGCTGCCGGCTGCACTTTGTGCATATTTCCAGCGCGGAAGGGGTGCAGGCCATCACGGAGGCGAAGGCCAAAGGGCTGGACGTCACGGTGGAAACGTGCCCGCATTATTTGGCACTGACCAGCGCCGATCTGGCGCAGCTGGGTCCTGTTGCGAAGTGCGCGCCTCCGCTGCGCACAGCGGAAGATCAAGACCGGCTGTGGGCGGAGCTGATGGCCGGGCGGCTCGATATTCTCGCTTCGGACCACTCCCCTTGCCCAACGTCCATGAAGCAAGGGGATTTCTTCGAAGCGTGGGGCGGCATCTCCGGGGCGCAGAGCTCCATGGAGCTGATGTTGGATGAGGGCCACCTTCGCAGAAATGTGCCGCTGCACGAGCTGTCGAGGATGCTTTCGCTTGAGCCTGCCAAGCGTTTTGGCCTGTATCCTCGCAAGGGGGTTATTGCCGTCGGAGCGGATGCCGACTTCGCATTGGTTGATATGAGCAGGGGCTATACCCTGCAGGCGAATGATTTGTTTTACCGCCACAAGCATAGTCCTTATGTGGGGCGGACGTTTGGATGCCGTGTGCAGGCGACCTTTTGCCGTGGAAGCAAGGTGTATGAGCTTGGAAAAGGAGTTATGGAGACGGCTGATGGCGCATGGTTACGTCCCGCAGTGATCGTTGGAGGTGAGGTCGGTGGCTAAAAGAGTACCGAATTCACTTGATTTGCTGTCCCAATTTGGAGAGCGGATGCTTGAGGTGTTGGAGGAGCTTTCCTCCTATGGGGCTAATGCCGAAGGAGGAGTCACCCGACTGCTGTATACGGATCCATGGCTGCAAGCACAGCGAGCGATTATTAGCAAAATGGAGCAGCTGGGGCTGGAGGCCGGTTTTGATGCGGTTGGCAATGTATTTGGAAAATTGCCTGGCAGTCGGCAGGATGAGAAGCCGTTGCTGACAGGTTCACATATCGATACGGTCAAAACCGGCGGAAAGTACGATGGCGCCTACGGTGTCGTCGCCTCAATGATGGCTTTGGGTTATCTGAAAGCAGTTTACGGTGCTCCGAAGCGAACGTTAGAAGCCGTCTCGTTCTGTGAAGAAGAGGGAAGCAGATTCCCCTTAGCCTATTGGGGTTCAGGGCATGTCACAGGCGCAAGACCCTTGTGGCTGGCAACCGAGATTGCAGATAGCGACGGTGTGACATTGCTTGAAGCAATGCGGGAAGCTGGCTTTGATGTCACAGATGCCACAGCAAGTGGGCAGCAGTATCCGGCAAAACGCGAATTCATTGGCGGATATATTGAAATTCATATTGAGCAAGGGTCTATTTTAACCTACAAAAAGAAACAAATTGGCATTGTAACGGCCATCGTTGGCCAAATCCGACTAACTGTACAGGTAACAGGCAGCTCCAATCATGCGGGAACAACGCCGATGAAGATGCGCAAGGATGCGCTTGCCGGAGCGGCAGAAATGGTGGCAATAACGGAGCAAATGGCCCTTGAGGCAGGAGAGCCGCTTGTTGCTACTGTGGGACGTTTGGAAGTGAAGCGGGGGACCTCGAATGTTGTGCCGGGCGAAGTGGAGTTTACACTGGATATTCGGCATACTGACGAGCCGGAGATGCGTACATTTTGTGTAAGGTTGCTAACAAGGCTCGAAGAGATCGCGATGCGAAGAGGGCTTACTATAGAAACGGTTGAAAATTTACATGCTCCACCGGTCGCGATGCAGGAAAGCATGGCGAAAGAAATTGAAGCTGCCTGTGAAGCCGGCGGATTTCAGCATATGCGGCTGCCAAGCGGTGCAGGACATGATGCTCAGCTGTTCGGACCGATCTGTCCGTCAGCGATGATTTTCGTACCGAGTGTTGGCGGCATAAGCCACAGTCCGGAGGAATTTACGGAAGCGGATGATCTGATCGCCGGATTCCACACACTGGTTCACGTGTTGTACCAATATGGCTATGGGGGGAAAGCGGATGAAATACTATAAGGACTTGTCGCCCTCACTGAGAACCATTATGACCCCCGGACCTGTAGAGGTCGATCCACGGGTGCTGCGTGCGATGTCGTATCCGATTCTGGGGCAGTTCGATCCGGAATTTACAGAATTAATGAATGAAACGATGGAAATGCTTCGCGATGTGTTTCAAACGAGCAATCAATGGGCTTATCCCGTAGATGGCACCTCGCGATCCGGTATTGAGGCCGTGCTTGTAAGTGTTATTGAGCCAGGGGACAAGGTGCTTGTTCCTATTTATGGACGTTTCGGTCATCTGCTTGTAGAAATCGCTGAACGCTGCGGTGCAGAGGTTCTCATGTTGGAGCGGGAGTGGGGATCTGTGTTCGAGGCACAGGAGATCATAGACGCCATCCACCGGGAAAAACCGAACATCGTCGCGATGGTCCACGGCGAAACGTCAACAGGCTGCATCCAACCTCTTGAAGGCATTGGCGCAGCTTGCCGGGAAGTGGATGCACTGCTAGTCGTGGATGCGGTAGCCACGATTGGCGGCGTCTCGGTTCAGACGGATGCATGGCAGCTCGATGCCGTTATCGGCGGGACGCAGAAATGCTTGTCCGTCCCATCCGGTATGTCGCCGATCACCTATAATGATCGAGTCGAGGCCAAGGTGCTGCGGCGTAAAACGATCGAACGGGGGCTGCGTGACCAAGGTTCGGCCGTCTCCAGTTTGAAGCCGGTGGCGAGCAACTATTTTGACCTAGGTATGCTGCAGGATTACTGGAGCCCGAAACGGCTCAATCATCACACGGAAGCGACCTCCATGCTTTATGCTTTGCGCGAAGGGCTGCGCCTAGTCCTGCAGGAGGGGCTTGAGGAACGCTACCTTCGTCATAAGCGCCATGAAGCTGCGCTGGTAGCCGGCCTGCAGGCGATGGGGCTTACGCTTTATGGCAATCCGGCCTGCAAGCTGCCGGTCGTCACCTGCATCCGCATTCCGGATGGCATTGACGGAGAGTCCGTGCGCTCGATGCTGCTGAATACGTTCGGAATTGAGATTGCCAGCTCTTTCGGGCCATTGAAAGGTCAAATTTGGCGAATCGGCACGATGGGCTTTAGTTGTAATCAAAAGAACGTACTTCACGTTCTTGGCGCTCTGGAGGCTGTTCTTCTCTGGCACAGAGCCGATGTGAATGTTGGTGCAGCGCTGCAAGCAGCCCTCAATCAATATGCTCGTAAGGAGGAGGAACAGCCATGTTAAACATCATGCCGCGAGCGGAGCGTGCCATGGTTGCTACGCCTCATTATTTGGCTAGCAGCGTGGGCAGCGCGATTTTGCAGCAGGGAGGCAATGCTTTTGACAGTGCGATTGCGATTAGCGCGACGCTCGGCGTTGTGTATCCGCACATGACGGGTATTGGCGGCGATGCTTTCATCCTGATGTACGATGCAGCGACTGGCACCTATACAGGCTTCAACGGAAGCGGGAAGTCTGCTGCGCTGGCGAGCCCAGATTTTTACGAGGCTAAAGGCTTGCAAGCGATTCCGCAGAGAGGGATTCTGAGCGCGATTACGGTGCCGGGCATGGTCGATGCGTGGTGGCAGGTGTGGGAGAAATACGGCAAGCTACCTTGGGAGAAGCTGTTGGAACCCGCAATTGCCTATGCGGAAAAGGGGTTTCCAATCTCACGTAATTTACGCTACTGGATGAAGAAGGATGAAGCATTCATTCGGGCTTCTGAACAGCTTAGTGCGATCTATACGACCGGCGGTGAGCTCTTGAAGGAAGGAGACCGACTGGTTCAGAAAGAGATGGCTGAAACGCTGCGTCAAATTGGTCGGGATGGCCGGGATGCTTTTTATAATGGCGCTGTCATGAAGGCGGTTGTGGAGAGTATGCAACAGGACGGCGGATTGCTGCAGGAAGAAGATTTTACGAGTTATGCCGGGGAATGGGTGAAGCCGCTCTCTAGCACGTACCGTGGCTATGAAATTTATCAAATGCCGCCGAACTCGCAAGGATTCACAGCGCTAATGATGATGAATATGCTGGAAAATATAGAGGTAAGTGCGGTTCCCAGAGCTTCAGCCAACTTTTATCATATCATGTCGGAAATTATTAAGAAGGCGTTTAAAGACCGTGATCTGTATTTAACAGATCCGCACTTTAGGGAAATTCCGTTGGAGCATCTGCTGTCCAAGGCTTATGCCAAGGAGCTCTGGCAGACAATACAAGATGAGCCGTTTAAGGCAAGTGAGCATTTATCTCCGGCAATCGGCCAAGATACGGCTTATGCGGCTGTCGTTGACGAAGCGGGCAATTCCGTTTCCTTTATTCAAAGCCTCTATTTCGACTTCGGCGCTGCCTATGTGCCGGGGGATACGGGGATGATTATGCAAAATCGGGGCTCTTTTTTCTCGCTGGACCCTGCTTGCGCGAACGTGTTGGAGCCGAAAAAAAGGTCGTTCCATACGTTAATGCCGGCTATTGTCAGCAAGGAAGGTAAGCCGTACATGTTATATGGCACACAAGGCGGGGAAGGTCAGCCGCAAACGCAACTTTCCATCCTTACTGGTGTACTGGACTATGGACTGTCCATTCAAGAAGCGATAGCCCTGCCCCGTTGGGTCTACGGGCGTACATGGGGGGAAGACGGAGATGCGTTGAAACTTGAGCATCGTTTGGATGATGAAGTCTATGCCCGTCTCAAAAAATGGGGACATCGAGTAGAACCGGTGAAGGCATGGGACGGCATTATGGGGCAAGCGCAAGGCATTGTCATTGATGAGAGGGGCTTTATGAGCGGAGCTGCGGATCCGCGAGGCGATGGTCTTGCAATCGGCTGGTAAGTCGATGATAAGACGATGATGCCATTAGAAGCGAGGTGATCTGAGGGATGGAAGCTTACGACATTTTACAAGCGGTAGAGGATTGTGCGCAGTCAGCTGTGTTGGCGACGGTCATTCATGTGGAAGGGCATGCTTACCGGAAGCAAGGAGCCATGATGATGCTGCTCTCGGATGGCAGCTTGTACGGAAGCATCTCCCCGGGCTGCTTGGAAGCCGATCTATCCGGGTATGTCCCCCTCGTCGAGGCATCACAGAAGCCACAAATGGTAGAGTATGACATGCGGCCTGCCGATGATTTTGGCTGGGGTGAAACGATCGGGTGCGGCGGATTAATTCGCATTCTGCTGGAGCCGGTTACTGGTGAACTGCTGGTTTACCTCCTGACGGCCAAAGCAGCTGTGGATCGCGGAGAAGTGATAGTGCTAACACGCTCGTTTGCTGAGGGGTATTCCGATATTCAGTATAAGTTGAGTGGTATTGATAAGGATTCCGCTGATTGCCAATCGTTGTCCAATGCCTATGTCTACGCGTTCAAACCTAAGCCCAGAGTCATCGTGTTTGGTGCTAATCAAGATGCTATTCCGCTCGTGGGGCTGGCCATTAGCAGCGGATTTCGCGTAGTGGTCGCGGATTGGCGCGACGCCTACTGCACGCAAGAACGTTTTCCCGATGCGGAGACGGTTGTTGCTTTTCCAGGAGAGCTGGTTAAAAAGCTAAGATTGACCGCTGACGACTATGTGGTTGTTATGAGTCACCAGTTCGATAAAGATGCTGAATTCGTGCAGGCAATTCTGAAATCGTCACTGCGCTACCTCGGCATTATGGGGTCACGTTCAAGATCCGAGAGGCTGCTGGATGGTGCGGAGCGACCGGAATGGGTGCATTACCCCGTTGGATTGAACATTGGCTCAGAGGGGCCTATCGAGAATGCGATTAGCATCGTAGCGGAATTAATCAGTAAAAAGCGCGGTGTTCGCAAAAATGAAGAATGGAGCTCCTCGATTAGATCCGGAGATATCCAAGGGTGCCGCCCATGGTAAGCGCTGGGAAGCGAAAGGTCGTCGGCGTCTATCTGGCAGCAGGCAGTTCCAGGCGAATGGGGACCTCGAAGATGTCCTTAGAACTGGCGAGAGGCGTTCCGCTAGGCGGAGTTGCTCTCCAGCAAGCGCTGAGTTCGGTGCTAAGCAGTGTGGTTGTTGTCGTGCGAGAAGGTGACACGTTAGATTGGCTGCCGGCATCTGCTTTAGCGCAAATACCGTTGGGGCGCTGCCATATTGCTGTCTGTCCAGATGCCACAAGCGGGATGGCGCACTCGCTGCGCACGGGGATTCAGGCGGCTAAGGAGCTTGGCGCAGAGGGGATTATGATTTTGCTGGCGGATCAGCCATTTGTTGATGGAGCGATGTTGTATAAACTTACGCAGGCTTTCAATGAGCATACAGGGGAGGACTATATCGCCAGCGGAGATCAAGGCCAGCCGAAGCCTCCGCTGATTATGGGACCGAGCATGTGGCAGGCCGCTGCTTCGCTCAAAGGGGATGTAGGGGCGCGATCCCTGTTTCGCTCGCCAATGTACCGAGGGCGTATCCTTGAAGGGACCGAGTTGCTATTCATGGATATAGACACAGCAGACCGATATGAAGAGGCAAAAAAGCTATTTGCCGACTACTTCATGTCAATTTAAATAACATATTTGAAGCGAAAAGTGCATTATTACTAATGATGCGCTATTTTTTTATACAAAAACACAAAATGATGTTAAGTTAGTTGACTCTATTTTTAGAAATTGTTTATAGTTGATCTAATTTAATTACGGACAATTATGTGGAAAAAGGCGGTTCAGAATACGCTGAGGAGGTTTTGTTCATGTCAGTTCCTTTGTACCAGCTGCCGGAGCAGCAGCCTTCGGTATGGCAGCCGACGAGCGTAGAGGAAGCCATGCAATTAAAACATCAATGGGGTGACAACTCGGTGTTAATCTCGGGTGGCACATGGCTTCGCACACGCTGGGAAAATGGCCTTTCGTCGACCCCGCAGCACTTAATCAGTTTGGGGCGCATTCCTGCTCTTTCGGGTTTAACCATTGACACGCAAGGTCATGTTCATATAGGTCCAGCCTGTTGTTTATCAGATTTGATGGAAAATGAGCTGATGCGGCAGCGATGCGGACTCTTGGTGCAAGCTTGTTCCGAAATTGCAGCGCCATCTGTCCGCAATTTAGCTTCGATCGGAGGCAATGTGGTAACCCGCACGGGAGATCTCATTCCAGTTCTCCTGGTCATGGATGCCCAAGTGGGCTGGTCGGATGGGCAGAAAGAGCGCATGCTGCCGCTAAAGGAGTGGCTGGAAAGCAAACTTTTTACCTCGGATGAAATGATGACCAAGATTGTGGTGCGAGCTTCTGAGCAGGTTTGTACGGAACAGATTGAGGCAGAGCAGCAAAGTAACGTGAAGCCGACAAAGGCAGAACAAATTGACCAGGATGTGTCCCGGATCCATGAATTTTATTTGAAAGTGGGTCGCAGAGAGGCGTTTACCCCCTCTGTCGTAACGGTTGCCGGCAGTTTAAGGGTGAATGCGGATGGGATCATTACCGCCATCGCTTTAAGTGCAGGCGGGGGAAGCGCTGTTCCGGCGAGGTTCACCGAGCTTGAGGAGGCGGTCACCGGGAAGCTTTTATCCAAGGAGGTCCTGCAAACATTGCATAAGGGAGTGTCTGAAGGGTTCGAGGCTGTAGCCGATGATTACGCAGGTGTTGCTTACCGAAAGATAACGGCGGCGAATCTTATTGTTTCCGAGTGCTACAAAGCTTGGCGAAAAGGGGGCGGAGCCTATGCTCCTAAGTCGTGATACGTATGCTAAAAAGTGGATCATTCGTCCCGACGGTGAAGAGAAGGTCACCGGGAAGCTCCAATACCTGACGGATTTAACGGCACCGGGGATGCTGCATGGGAAAGTGCTAAGAAGCAAGTACCCGCATGCGTGGATACTATCCATAGATACCAGCAGAGCCAAAGCGGCAGCGGGTGTTCGCGCCGTTGTTACAGCGGAGAATGTGCCGGGCATGAATTTGTTCGGCATTGCCTTCCCCCATCAGCCTGTCCTCTGCCACGAGCGTGTCCGTTATATCGGTGATGCCGTGGCGGCTGTAGCAGCGGATACAGAGGAGATCGCCGAGTATGCGCTTAGTTTAATCGAAGTTGTCTATGAGCCGCTGCCGGTTGTAGACGATCCGGAAACAGCGCTGGACGAAGGAACTGTGCTGCTTCATCCGGATGGCAATCTGCTGCATCGAACCAGCCTGAAGCAAGGTGAGGCGGAATCTGCTTTCGCACAGTGTGCGCATATCGTAGAGGAGACTTACTACACTCCGAGGCAAATGCACACCTACATGGAGACGGAGGGTGGCCTTTTTATTCCGGAAAAAGATGGCCGACTGACGGTATACTCGCCAACGCAGCATGGTTATAAAGATCGAATGCAGCTAGCCCGTATTCTCGCCATGGAAGAAGTGCAGATTCGCGTAGTATCCAGTCCGATTGGCGGATCGTTCGGTGGGAAGGATGAGCTGAATGTGCAGCCATTTGGAGCCCTGCTTGCACTTACGACAGGCGCTCCTATTAAGATGCACAATTCCCGCAGGGAGTCGGTGATTTCCGGGATTAAAAGGCATCCGATGCGAATCACAATGAAGACGGGTACTGATGCAGATGGACATCTGATTGCGCATCAAGTCAGCATTCTTGCGGATACAGGTGCTTACGCAACGTTGGGCTGTGAAGTGCTGAACTTTGCCACTGAACATGCGATAGGGCCGTATACGATTCCTCATATTGATGTAAAAGGAACTAGTGTTTATACGAATAACGGCGTATCCGGGGAGTTTCGGGGTTTTGGCGGCAATCAGGTGATTTTTGCCGTGGAGAGTCAGATCGAGCGGCTCGCCGAGAAGCTCGGGATGGACGCTTGGGAGCTGCGCAAGCTGAACCTGCGTGCTCCAAGCGACCCCGGCCCGATGGGCCAAGAGATCGTGGCGACCGAAGGCGCCAGCCAAGTATGGCACAAGGCGCAGGAGTCGCCGCTTTGGGCGAAGCGGGGCCAGCAGATCCAGAAGGGCCAGCTGCAGGCGAGCGAGCTTGAGCCGTGGCTGCGCCGTGGCGTCGGCGCCTCGATGGTGATGCACGGTGCCGGGCTCGGCCTCGGCATCCCGGATCACTCCGGTGGGCGCATCGAGCTCACGCCGGAGGGCAAGATTCAGGCCTCCTTCGGCTTCGAGGAGTTCGGGCAAGGGCTTTACGCAGCGCTCACGCTGATGCTGCAGGATTGCTTCGGCTGCGCCGCCGATGACATCCGTATCGTCATCGGCGATACCGACCGCGTGCCGAGCAGCGGCTCGAGCACGGCGTCCCGCGCCACCACGATGATGTGGCGCGCCCTGCAGCGGCTGAAGCCGCCGTTCGTGCAGGCGCTGCTGGAGCAGGCGGCTGCGCTTGGCGGCTTCGCGCCGGAGGAGCTGACAACCGGCGTAGGCGGAATCCATCGCAAGGGCGATGGGGAGGGTGAGCCGGTTGTGACGTATGCGCAGTTGGCGGCGGCTGCCGATCAGGCAGCGAAGCCGATCCTGGCGCAGACGGCGTTTGACTACCCGACGACACCGGCGGGGCAGGTCGGAGCGCATTATTTGTACTCCTACGCAGCTGCCATCGTGGAGGTGGAAGTGAACATGCTGACAGGGCGGGTGAGAGTGGTTGCGACGGACCACGTGATTGCAGCCGGTCCTGTCATTAATCCGATGGGCTTCCTCGGTCAAATTGAGGGAGGCAGTGTAATGGCCTTGGGCTTCACGTTAACGGAGGACGCTGCTATGCAGGAGAGCTCTTATGTGAGGCATAATTTGGACACTTACTTAATTCCAACTTTTCGAGATAGTCCGCAAATCATTCGTGTAGAAGCGATTGAAGAATTACCCGAGGGTGATACGTTCGGCCCGCGTGGAGTAGGCGAAATCGGCAGCGTCGGATTGGCGCCGGCAATTACGGCAGCGGTTCGGCAAGCTACCGGTATTTGGGTAAACCGACTTCCGATTTCACCGGAAGACATCGTGCAGTCCATCGATTGGTTAGAAGGGGTGGAGGCCATTGATTAATACAACGTATGTGCTGGAATGCTCCATTAACGGGAAAGAGATCGCGATTCCGGTTCCTGCTTCCAAGCGGATGTCAGATATTTTGAGAGACGACTTGCGCCTAACCGGTACCAAAGTTTCTTGTGAAATTGGACGATGCGGCGCCTGCATGGTGCTGCTTGATGGAAAGCCTGTAAATGCGTGTCTGCTCATGGCTTATCAAGCCGCTGGCAAGCAGGTAACGACCATTGAGGGGATATCCGGTGGGGAAACGCTGCATCCTGTTCAACAAGCGATGTTAGAGGAAGGAGGGCTGCAGTGCGGGTATTGTACCGCCGGGATGGTTGTGACGTTAACGGCCTTGTGGGCCAAAAACCCCGCCCCGACAAGGGCGGAGGCCGAGCAAGCGCTGTGCGGCAATCTATGCCGCTGCACTGGTTATGAAGGCATTTTCAGAGCGGTAGAACGATGTGGTTTGTCGATAAAAAGAGAGGGGTAGAAGCCATAATGCCAAGAAAACTGATGTTGTCCTTAACTGCTATCTTCCTAGTGATCTTATCCGCTTGCTCCAGTTCACCCACATCCACGACGAGCACCACGACAGCACCAGCGAGCTCCCCTGCGGCGGCTTCAACTGCGGGCACAACCCCTTCAACACCTACAGAGAAAAAATTGCCTAGAGTCGCCTTTGTTTATATCGGAGTGCCCGGTGACGGAGGCTGGACTTATGAACATGATCAGGGCCGTTTGATGATGGAGAAAGAGCTGGGTATTAAAGCGACTACGGTTGAAAATATTCCTGAGGGCCCTGACGCGGAGCGGGTTTTCGAAGAATTGGCACAGAAAAACGATATCATTTTCGGAACCTCTTTCGGTTATATGGACCCGATGTATAACGTGGCTCAAAAGCACCCGAATGTGAAATTCCTCCACGCCACAGGCTACAAAACACTGCCTAACATGGGGACGTACATGGGACGCGAATATCAAAGCGCCTACCTCGTCGGCATGGCTGCAGGCAAAATGACGAAAAACAATCATATGGGCTATGTGGGCGCGTTCCCGATTCCGGAAGTCATTTATACCATTAATGCTTTCACCTTGGGCGCACAAAGCGTGAATCCGAACGTGGACGTTTCCGTTGTTTGGAGTAACACCTGGTTCGACCCGGCAACGGAGAAGCAAGCGGCCATTTCTCTTCTGGACAAAGGTGTTGACGTGCTGGCTGCTTATCAAGATTCGCCTGCTGGCATTCAAGCGGCAGCTGAGCGCAAGGTTTGGGGGATCGGCAACGATTCCGACATGGGTCGCTTCGCTCCGGAAACGTACATTTCCAACCCGAAATGGAATTGGGGCCCTTATTATGTGAAAACGGTGAAAAGCGTCATGGACGGCACTTGGAAGTCCGAAGCCTACTTTGGCAGCATGAAGGAAGGCATCACGGAAATGGCACCGCTTGGCAAAAATGTACCGGCTGACGTGAAGGAGCTTATCGAGAAGAAAAAGCAGGAGATTCTGGCGGGGACTTTCGATGTGTTCCAAGGCCCGATTGTCGATCAAGACGGCAAAGTTCGATTTGAACAGGGCAAAAAGATGACAGACGAGGAAATCCTTGGTACAACGTGGTTTGTTAAGGGCATTAAAGGTGTCATTCCAAAATAATGTGGGAAAGGTTGTGGGACGATGACGATACAAGATAAGACGCTTCTTGATGAATGGCATCCGGTATTGTTGTCGTCGGCGCTGACGGATCGACCGGTTCCTGTCGTTGTACTGGGGGAAAAAGTGGCTGTTTTCCGCACTTCTGACGGCGTTCACGCCTTCAAAGACTTGTGCATTCATCGGGGCGTACCGCTCTCACTGGGCAAAGTCAAGTCAGATGAACTGGTGTGTGCTTACCATGGCTGGTCTTATAATGGCTGTGGGACATGCACGCGAATTCCCTCACTGCCTGCCAATCGGGCTATTCCTTCGAAAGCAAAGGCTTTTGTCTACTCCTGTGTAGAGGCACACGGATTTGTCTGGGTATGCCTGGGGCAGCCGGAAGGGCCGATGTCGAAGGTGAGCGCTTATATCCCGGAGGGCTTCAAAGAAGTATGGATGGGACCGTATACCCTGCAAGCCGCAGGTCCTCGTATTATTGAGAACTTCCTCGATGTCTCCCACCTTATGTTTGTTCATGAGGGTCTGCTGGGCGATAGTGATTATGCTGAAATTGGCGATTATCAGGTGCATGAGGAGGACGGTGTCCTCACCTCGGAGGAAATCGTCGTCTACCAACCCGATCCCGATGGGACGGGTCGTGGGGTACATAGCCGTTACGTGTACGAAGTGTATGGCCCGCTTAGCGTTGCTTTTACGAAAAGAGATCGGGATACGGATCATATCTTCCGTTTGTTCCTCATGGTGCTGCCGGAATCCGAGCAGCGCAGCCAAGCTTTTATGCTCAAGCAGCGTAACTATGCGTATGAGGAGCCGGATGATATTTTCATCCAGTTCCAGGACCTGCTGATCGAGCAGGATCGCGAAATGGTTGAAAATCAGAAGCCGGAGCTGCTGCCGTTGGATTTGCAGGCGGAGCTGCATTTGAACACGGACCGATTAAGTATTGCGTATCGCAAGCGGTTAAGGGAGTTGGGCGTCACATTTGGGACTGCTTAATGTGGTTAAATAAGTAGGGCTATCGAAGAGGCAGGGGATGCCTTTTTGGTAGTCTTTTTTTATTCGTGGCTACTAGACGGTCTATTCATTTCACCTCCACCTTGATTACATACGCAACATTTCCTTCAGGCCATTCAGCATTATATGAATAAGTGTGAACTCCACTAGCATGTGGAACGAGAATTTCATTCTTTGAATTGTCTAGTACTATAACGTCTTTTTCATTAAGGACTTGATGGATTCTACCTATTTTATCAGGTAGTCTATTAAACGAGATTAAGATTTTTGAATCAGGTGGTACGACAATAGGTTGGGCATCGACATCACTTGCTGCCGAATCGCCATAATCCGTTTCTGCTCCCCATCGGTAGGTATGAAGTTTAGCTGGAATTATAATATCAGTGTTTTCAACATGGGCTGTAGAAGTAGGCAGAGGCTTATTGTGAATATTACTAAATATGGAGTCGCAGGAACTAAAAAATAAGCAACAACATATCCATAAGTGAAATAATAATATCTTCATTTATGCTTCCTCTCTAATTACTAAAATTGCTATAAGCTTTTCACGTGTATTTCAATTTATGTCATGTACCACTTTACAAATTCCAATAAATGTAATAATGTTCTATCTGTAATTAGTTGGAATTAATTGGAGTTATATACTCAAACTTTTATATAGAGATTTCCCTACCAGGGGGCAGATAATTTGAAGAAAAAACTACTTTACGTATCTGCTGTAATTATTTTTTTATATGTTACCGCTGTATCTACTTATCAAATAGTTCCCGCTATTAAAGGGAGATCCGCAGCAACTCATTTTTTGGAAACCCTTATGTTAGAGAAAGATGGTTTAAGTTTAGTTGATTATCGTAATCTTCGAGTAAATTTAAGTGATAATGCACTTGAAGGCAGCGTATATGTCACACTTAAGAATCAAAGTGTAAAAAAAGAGTATCGTATATTCCTTACTTTCGGAGGTGGACGATGGTCGCCAAAGATATCTCATTTGCAATACATAGAGGCAGATGGGGTGGATGAAACTATAGAGCAGTGGATCAGAACAATAAACTCCACATTATCCTGAGAGGTATTATACGGGTTAACACATCATATGATTAACTCGTTTTTTATTCTAGTAGCAATGCAAAAACGATATATGCGCGTTAGCAAGTTGGATTTTCAAATAAAAGGTGGTAAATAAAATGAATCTTGCTATTCTAAAAGAATTAAATGATACATCGTGTATAGAAATTCATTTTGAGATTTTGCACCATTATCCTGAAGAGAATGAAGGAAGTAGAATATTTATTACTTTCTATAGAGAGAAAGCAGTTGAAAAAACTATAGATATGGGCTGGACAAATCAAACTCTTTTTTCATTTATTAACTTGATGATGAATTTTCCATTAGACAAAAAAAACGGTGATTTCCATCACTATGAAAAACATCTTGAATTACACTGGACTTACGAGTACGACACCGATCTATACTTACTAACTTTTGAAGATCAGGGGAAATTATTCTTACTGAAATCCAGTCAAAATGAGCTGACTAAGTTTGGAAATGCACTTAAAAATGCAGTGGAATCAGCACCGAGTTCAAATAGTTATGAATCAAACAAATAGTAAGAATGATTATTACTTTTTAGGTCTCCCTTTTGGGAGATTTTTTATTTATATCATAGTCAGAGCCGGCTCAAATATATTCCATATGTGTACTAATTAACATATTATTTGTTATACTGATTCACGTCGCAAGAGTAGTAGACTGGCATGACCAACTTTTCGTATGAAGAAATGCAAAAAAGATCGTATAACAGCCAAAAGCTGGTTATACAATCCTTTTTGATTTTGGTAAAATAAGACAACGGGATTAGAACCAGTTGCAGATTGGTTCGGTTTGTTTTTTCTCTCTTGTTGTAAAGGTTTTCATGATCGCTGACGATTCCTCTCTAGAAAGGGCACCAGCAACTGCTAGAGGGTTTGATACTGGGTTTAGTTCAAGATTTTTAAGCATGTGAACAACGTCGTGCAGCTTAGAGGCTAATTGGATAGTCATTGTGTAGAAAGACTCCCTTCAACAATTTTTTAACTACTATTTGATTATATCAAATGTTTGGAGGACGTGTAGTATGGATACTAGAAAAACGTATATATTTAGTTTTTTTGTCGCAATATTTGCATTCTTGCAAATCTGGTGTTCTTATATAACGTTTCATTCGCCATATATCGGAATCATGGTAGCCTTGAATAAGGCAGATCAATGGGAGGTAACAGAGGCTCATTCGCAGAGTGCAAGCGCTAAATTAGGGATTAGAGTGGGAGATGTTGTAAAGCTTGTTGATGGAAAACCCCCTGAGGATTCTAAGTATGTGGTCAAATGGGGCGCTATTGAACAAGCAAACACATTGCTTATATCCAGAGTTGGAATTGATCATGATTTTAAAATAGTAAAAAATAGTACGACTCTCTATGATGTGATTCCCTTAGCAGAGGAATCTATCTGTATATTTTTAGCCTGTATCCTCTTATTGAAATTGCGCCGTTCTCCATCTGCCAGGTTGCTTTCCGTTGTTTTTGTGGCGATGGGGTTAATTTATATGAGTCTAGGTGCCTCGATTAGAGGTGATCTGCTTGGAAAGATCGTAATATCCTCTTTTATGATGATACTACCGGTTGTTTTCTTGCATTTTATAGTGACTTTTTTTAAGGAAAAAGGAGAATTACAATTCGCTACGGGGTATTTCAAATATATTTATGCCATTCTAGTAGGGATAGCGATGCTGCGAGGGTTTTATTTAATGCCATCAATGACTCAGTTTTATCGGTTGGATGGCATTGTAACGTTAGTTTTTTTCATTATAGGCTTTTTAATTAACATTTGTGTGATTGCTTACATGTATTTTAAAGTTCGTAATGATAAAACGTACTTATCCAGCATAGTAAAAAGTGTCTGTTTTTCTTTGTTTATCTCTATATTTCCTATTATATGTCTGTCTTTTCTTCCAAAACTTTTTCTTGGCATTTGGGTCATTGATGCGATTTATACGAGTTGGACGATCATCTTGTTCCCGATTTCATTTATCTACTTAATAGCTTCTAATCAGCTTTATGATATTGGCATGGTGATTCGTCGGTTTATCTTTGCTGGTCTTGTATCGGTCATTCCGGTCAGCTTGTTCACGGGGATCTACGCTTTCCTGTTTAGCCACGAGGTGAACGAGAAGCAAATCCTGTTTGTTTTCGCTGGTTCGATATTCCTGGGATCGCTTCTACTCTATGCAGCTGAGTACGGGACAACGCGTCTTGAGCCTTTTCTTTTCCCGAAGAAGCATGTCCTGCAGTTAGCTTTAAAAAAGATATCGAAAAATTTGGGAGCCATCTCCACACTGCGAGAGTTGAAGGATATTATTCTGATCGACATTGTGAATACCTTGCAGGTTCTTGGGGGTGCCATCGTATTTCGCCATGAAAATGAAAAAATAGAAATTATTACGCAAGGTGAAATTGATGCTTTGGAAATTGAACGTTTGATCCATGAGGCATCCTTACCTAACCATCCTGATTTTACAAGCATAGAGATAACGGGTCACGGGGCATTTACGGGATATTTAGTGATGACACGCAAGAAGACCAATATGCTCATTTCAAAAGAGGAGAAGCAGTGGCTCCAGTTTATTACGACGTATTTGGAAATTAGTCTGGAAAACGTACACTTGATACGCAAGTTAACGGGGAATTTGCAAAAGTTTGCCGCACAGCTTCCGCATGAGGCGGTCGCGCAGGACATCCAGTGGTTTCGTAAGGTGATGTTTGAGCTGCAAGAAGAGGAACGGATTCGCATCGCCAACGATTTGCATGATACAACCATGCAGGATTTATTTTTCCTTAAAAGAAGAATTTCCTCCATCGCGGATAAAAGTACCTTGGAAAAGTCCGATCAAGAACAACTTAATAACATGAACAATTTTGTAGATATGATTAATGCGAGTTTGCGCCAGAGCTGTTTTGAGTTGAACCCGCATTTACTGAGGGAAGTAGGACTGATTCAAACGCTTCAAATGTACGTGGAGAAGGAAGCCTATACAACGCCGTTCGAGCTATCAATTGACGTAGGCTCAGTAGCTTATATAGAAAGCAAAGATTTGCCGACAAAACGCCATCTATTCCGAATTGTGCAAGAGCTGCTGAATAACGCAAAGAAGCATTCGCAAGCGGCAAGAGTCATGTTTACCGTAGAGGAAGCGGATCATTATTTTTATATCTATTATGAGGATGACGGTGTAGGGTTCAATGTTCAAAATGAAGGCGTACAAAAGGAGATCGGAGCTTCTGGCATGGGGATTGAACAAATTAGAAGCCGAATTATTCATATGGGCGGTCAAATGGTCTTGAACACGATAAAAGGGCAGGGCACGTCATTTAGAATGTGGATTCCTATTGAGGAAGTTATTTCTGCCTAAATGAGTGAGTCCGCCCGTTAACAACGAAAGAGATAAAAGCGAGGCGAATGGAGCATGAAGCAAAGTGTGAATGAACATATGGTTCGCTTGGTGGACGAGTATATTGAGGTGAAGGGCTTAAACGAGCTTTTGAAGTCTTTTATTGCGGATAAAGAAAAAGAGAATGGGGCTTGGGCTAAGGTCACACTTTGCACGCACTATATGTTGGGTGGGGATTCACCGCATATTGACCGTTACGCGGCACTCGCGGAGTTGGCCAATTTAATCTTGGACGTTGTGGATGATCTGCAGGATCAGGATCAAGAGGACAAACCTTGGATGAAATGCTCACAAGCGGAGGCATTGAACGCGGTTCTGGCGTTGATCATGGGATTCTTCGGTGAATTGGGGCAGCTGCAGATCAAACCGGAATGGCTGGTCGAGGTAACGAAGATCATTGGACGCTCGATCAACGGGCAGCACAAAGACGTGGTGAATGCAGCCGTCTCCGTGGATGATTATCTGGTGATGACGCAGGAGAAGTCCGGCTCTCTTTTTCGTTTAGCTTGTTATATGGGATACATGACGGTGGATTCCCCGCGGGAGACGATCGAGCGGCTTCATGAGCTGGCAGATTGTTTCGGGCTCATTCATCAGATTCAGAATGATATGCGCGATATCGTCCGCTATGATGTGAAAAATGATTTGTACGGTAAGAAGCGCACGCTTCCTATTCTGTATTTGCTCTCCGTCGAGGATGAGGCGTTTACTCCATTGAAGGACTACTATGACGGGAAAATTTCGTCGGATGTTCTTTTGCAAGAGAAGGAAGCGTTTATACAAATGATCAAGGACTCCGGATGTCTGGAATATGGACAGGTTGTGCAGTCGGTGTGTGTTCAAAAAGCGGAGGAAATCTATGAGAAGCTGCAAGGAGTTTCCCCTTGGAAGGAAAGGTTCCGGGAAGTGACGTATGGCAGTTTTGTCGTGGAAGAGTAAGCATAATCGATCAGGAAGGGCGATAAAGGATGATCATAGTAGCCGCAGACGGAACCGCCGATTATATGCGTATTCAGGACGCAATCGATAGCCTTGCTGAGGAGAGAGCGGAAGAAACGGTCATTTATGTGAGAAGTGGCGTATATGAAGAAAAGCTGCATATCACGAAACCGTGCATCAGACTGATTGGTGAGTCGGCAGAGACGACGATGATTACGAACGGTGATTATGCGAAAAAATTATTTCCTAATGGCGAGCCATATCACACCTTTCATTCCTATACGGCCTTAATTGGTGCGGATGATGTCATGATCGAGCATCTCACTTTCGAGAATACGGCGGGAAAAGGGGAAGATGTCGGGCAAGCGTTGGCCGCCTACGTGGACGGAGACAGGGTATCCTTCCGGGATTGCCGGTTCATCGGGCATCAGGATACGCTGTTTACGGGTCCGCTGCCGCCACAACCGCGAGACCGTTCGACTTTCGGAGGTCCGCGTGACGGCATAGCGCCGCGCCCCATACGTCAGTACTATGAGCGCTGCTATATTCGAGGTGATGTCGATTTTATTTTCGGCTCGGCAACCGCGGTATTTATGGATTGTGAGATTGTGTCTTCCGGCAAAGGCTGGGTGACAGCCGCGTCCACGTCTGAAGACGTTCAATACGGATACGTGTTTATTGGCTGTAAACTGACGGGGGATGCGCCTAGTGAATCAGTCGGACTTGGAAGGCCTTGGCGGAATTACGCCAAGGTGGCATTCGTGCGCTGCTGGCTGGGCCCGCATGTGAAGAAGGCAGGCTGGGACCGATGGAACGAGCGGGAAAGTGTCGAGGCACTTACTTTCGCCGAGTATGGGAATACCGGGCCTGGCGCGGATGTAGGGGAGCGGGTGGAATGGTCCAAGCAGCTTACGGAGCAGGAGGCGGAGGCGCTTGACGTTGACCGCATTCTTGCGGGGCGGGATGGATGGAGTCCACGAGCTGCATGGGTTGATCGGCGTGGATGACACGCACTTCTCGGTATCGAGGGCATTAGTTGAAATAGAAAGTCGATAGCTTCAATCGCGTTTGCGGTTTGGGGTATCGGCTTTTTTGGGTTGCGACTCGGAGGCTCGGTTACGAGGGGACCGCACTGATTGCGGTTCTTCGGATCGAATAGATGGAAAAACTACCGTTATTCTGCACTGCTCGGTGGCAGGGGATGAAATAGCGGCAGAAGCTCCATCTAAATCACGTGTAACTGGATGAAACCTGCTAGATCTGGCGGAATTAGTGGTAGAAACTGCAGTTATTTGGGTAAAAATGCAGTATTCACTGAAATTAGCTGGAGGAATCGGAGTTAATTATGAAAAGTGAGTCCATGAGATCATTGACAATCGTTATCATTTAAAATAAAATGAATACTATATTATAATAATTATAAATAAGAAGTTATTATCCAATAAGAGCGCACTCAAGCGCCTTAAAAATAGATCATAAATCGCAGAGGAGGTTCCACAATGGCAAAACACGATCTGAATCAAGCGCTGCAGCGCATGCGCGCCAAAAACATTCCCTTAACTCCGCAGCGTTACGCGCTGTTGGAATTTATGTACGACCAAGGTAGTTACACAACGGTCAAAGAGATTTGTGAAGCATTAGTCGTCAAATATCCGACGATCAATGCGATGACGGTGAACAGCTCCCTGCATGTGTTCAAACAGCTAGGTTTGGTGAAGGAGCTGACCATGATCGGAAGCTCCATGCGGTATGAAGCCGCGTTAAGCTCATAAGCATGAGCGGTGGTTAAAACAAAAAAAGCGCCCCAACGCTACGAAGAAGCTCTCTCACAGCTTCGCGTAGTTGATGGGGCGCTTTTGCTATTCTCACTTAAAATCAGACAACGGAATCGGAAACTCCAGAATTCCGAGCGCATAAGGGGCATACTCGTAAAGCCCGAAATAAACGACGACGGTGTCATCTTTTAAATAAAAGCCTTGATCGTTACGAATCGATTCGAACGGTTCAATAAGTTCATAATCATTCGCTTTTAATTGCTTCTTAATCTCTTGATTGATAATACTCTTGTAGGTCGTGTTATTCGAAGTCACCTGCTGAAGAGTCAGCTCATTCCCCGTATCCAGATCGAACGTATGGGCGTCCCAGGAATAGAACCCATGCGCACCGCCAGAGAAAGTGTAAACGATAAAATACAGACTTAGCTTATGGTCCTGATTATAAGTAATTCGATAATTGACATCGAACGTATTCGGAAAATCCGGTTCAGTCCCGCTGATATCCTCGGTCAGATCAGCTAACTGTTGGATGGCCGCGGCTCTATATTTGGCAATCTCATTTTGGATGAATGTGTTAATTTTCGTGCTAGCAGCTGAATTCGCCCAGCCTTCGATCTGAGGATACTGCAAGCTGATGCTTCGGTTATCGCTCTTCGTTTGCGTCTCGGACTTGTTCGTCAGCTTAAGCTCGTTTTCTTTGACTTTAGAAATACTCACGACACGGCTCTCATCATTGTAACCGATCTTGTAGCCCATTTGCTCCAGCAGCAGACGAAGCGGCAAGTAGGTAGTTCCATCGATAATGACGGGAGGCAGAGGTGCGAAAAAGGTGTGACCATTCAGCGCGTATTGCGTGCTTTGGTTTTGCATGCTCATTGTCTTGTTAGGCCCGCTGACAGTGACGGTTTTGGTCGCTGCATCCCACGAAGTCGTCAAGCCCAATTCCTTGCTAAGAAAAGCGAGGCCGACATAAGTGTCCCCATCCTTCGATTTTCCGCCAGGCACACTAAGCTGTTGATCGCCGATTTGAATATTAATCGTTGCGAGCTGTACGCTGAAATCCACGCTGTCGGATTGGGCATACACACTTGCCTGCTGCGGGAGAAGAGCAGAACTTGCAGCGACTAGCAGGGCTGTAGCCAATGCGATTTTTGCTGAGAACATCTTCTTTTTCATTTGAACTCTCTCCTTTTTGAAGTCATCTATTTAATTAGACGATATTTGTGGGGAAAAGTTTGTGGTATTCTTCGGATTTGTCGAAAAAAAGATGAGGGTCTATTTCTATTCTATACCCGAATACCGAACAAGTCTAACCCTGATGTGAGAGTGAAAATAGAAAGAATGAATCAAAAGTTAGTTTTTGGAGAAAAAAACAGCAAAAAACGAACTATTCAAAAGATTTACCTAAAAATCGTTCGTTTTTTGAAATTGACATGACACGTCAGTTGGTAGTAAACTAGGGAAGCGGGAAATGAAGCCGCACTAATTGAAAATGTCGAATCAACTCGTATAAAATCAGGGATAAGGCCTGAAAGTTTCTACCCAAAAACCATGAATTTTTGGACTACGAGGAAGCGAATGAGGGAAACCATAGGAAGATGATGGTCTTTTTGCATTCGGTTCTTTTGCTGTCCAGCGGATAGAATCATGTATTCTAGCTCTGGGCATTTTTTGGTTTAGAGGGTTTGACCATATTTACCATACAATAGAGAGTGGGTTAGTGATGACGGTACGTGTTGGTGTCATAATGGGAAGCCAGTCGGATTGGGAAACGATGAAGCACGCATGCGACATGTTGGAAGAGCTGGGAGTGCCTTATGAGAAAAAGGTTGTTTCCGCGCACAGAACGCCGGATCTGATGTTCGAATATGCAGCCGCAGCGGCAGGCCGCGGCATTCAAGTCATTATCGCCGGAGCAGGCGGAGCGGCACATCTACCAGGAATGGTAGCAGCCAAAACGGAGCTTCCGGTTATTGGTGTTCCAGTCAAAACATCGACGCTGAACGGTCTCGATTCCTTGCTTTCGATCGTGCAGATGCCGGGCGGCATTCCGGTTGCTACGGTGGCGATCGGGCATGCAGGCGCAACGAATGCAGGCCTTCTGGCTGCGCAAATCCTGGGCGCTTTCGAGCCTGAGCTGCAAGCGAAGGTCAGAGCCCGCCGCGAGCGCATTGCGCAAACGGTGATGGAAAGCAGTGACCTGTTATGACAGAGGCAACAGGTGGTAAGGTCATCAAGCCCGGCGGCACGATCGGCGTCTTGGGCGGCGGGCAACTAGGCCGCATGCTGGCCTTGGCCGGTCGCAACATGGGGTATCGCTTCGTAACGCTCGATCCCACAGAGGATGCGCCATGCGGACAAGTCGCAGATGAACAGATTCTTGCGAACTTCGATGATGTCGAAGCGGCGCGGAAGCTTGCGGCATTATCCGATGTGATCACTTACGAATTCGAGAACGTGGACGCTCACGTGACTAGCATTCTTATGAATGAGTCCTATGTTCCGCAAGGAAGCGAGCTTTTATATACGACTCAGCATCGCCTTCGCGAGAAGAGAGCTATTGAGGCGGCAGGCGTTCCGGTTGCCCCTTATACAGAAATCAAGAGCGCCGCAGAGCTGAAAGTCGCGGTCATCAAGTTCGGCACACCGTGTGTGCTCAAAACGGCAACGGGTGGTTACGATGGCAAAGGCCAATGGGTCATTCGCTCTTTAGATGAAGTAGAGGAAGCCTACGAAACGCTGAGCCGTGCCAAAACCGAGCTCGTTCTCGAACAATTCATTCATTTTGATAAAGAATTATCCGTTATTGCAGCAAGAAGCCCTCGCGGTGAGGTGAAGGCATTCCCAGCAGCGGAAAATATACATGTACATAACATCCTGCATCAATCCATCGTGCCTGCCCGCATCCCAGCGGATGTGCAGCAGGAAGCCGAGAAGCTGGCGACGCGAATCGCCGAAGGACTTGGCGTGATCGGATTGATCGCCGTAGAGCTGTTCCTGACGAAGGATGGCCAGCTATACGTCAACGAGCTTGCGCCGCGTCCGCACAATTCCGGTCATTACACGATGGAAGCGTGCCGTACGTCACAGTTCGAGCAGCATGTTCGAGCCATTTGCAACTTGCCGTTAGGCTCGACGGAGCTTTTATCCCCAGTGGTTATGGTGAATTTGCTCGGCGAGCATATCGAACCGCTTAACGGTCTGATCGACCAGCCCGGTTTCTTGGAGGATGCAGACTTAGGCGTTAGCGCCAAGGTTCATCTGTACGGGAAAAAGGAAGCAAAAGAGAAACGCAAGATGGGACATATCAATTTGCTGGCAAGCGATGTGCAGCAAGCACTGACTTGGATAGAACGCACGACGATTTGGGAAAGTAAGTAAATGATAACTATTGGAGGAACGGCAAAATGATCGAACGTTATACACGCCCCGAAATGGCGAGCATTTGGACTGAGCAAAACAAGTTTCAAGCATGGCTCGAAGTTGAAATTTTATCCTGTGAGGCTTGGGCTGAACTAGGCGTAATCCCGAAAGAAGATGTGAAAGTGCTGCGCGAGAACGCAAGCTTCAACATCGACCGCATCTACGAAATAGAGCAAGAAACGCGTCATGACGTGATTGCTTTCACAAGAGCGGTATCCGAGACACTGGGGCCTGAGCGCAAATGGGTTCACTACGGATTAACTTCAACAGACGTTGTAGATACGGCACTTGGTTACTTGCTAAGACAAGCCAACGAGATTTTGGACAAAGACATTCAAAACTTCATAGAAATCCTTCGCAATAAAGCGATTGAACATAGAGATACAGCCATGATGGGCAGAACGCATGGTGTGCATGCAGAGCCGACGACGTTTGGACTCAAAATGGCGCTGTGGTACGAGGAAATGAAACGTAACCTGGAGCGTTTCCGTTTTGCCGCTGATGGCGTACAATTCGGTAAAATCTCCGGCGCAGTAGGCACCTACGCGAACATCGATCCGTTCGTAGAGCAGTACGTGTGCGAGAAGCTTGGCACGAAAGCAGCCCCGATTTCCACACAAACACTTCAGCGTGACCGTCATGCTGAGTACATGGCTACTCTGGCGCTTGTTGCTACGTCCCTGGACAAATTCGCGACAGAAATTCGTGCCCTTCAAAAGAGTGAGTTCCGCGAGGTGGAAGAGCCGTTTGCAAAAGGTCAAAAGGGTTCATCCGCAATGCCGCACAAACGCAATCCGATCGGTTGCGAGAGCATTTCCGGTCTATCCCGTGTCATTCGCGGGCATATGATTTCTGCTTACGAGAACGTGACGCTTTGGCATGAGCGCGACATTTCGCACTCCTCCGTTGAGCGTGTCATCCTTCCGGATGCTACACAATTGCTGAACTATATGCTGAACCGTCTTGGCAACATCATCAAAAACTTGACGGTGTTCCCAGAGAACATGAAACGCAATATGCGCAGCACGTACGATGTGCCTTTCTCTGGCCGCGTCATGACGAAGCTGATCGACAAAGGTTTCTCCCGTGAGCAAGCCTACGATACCGTGCAGCCTAGAGCGATGCAAGCTTGGGAAGAGCAACGTTCGTTCCGTGACATCGTAGAGAATGAGCGTACAATTACCGAAGTATTGAGCCCGGCTGAAATTGCGGATTGCTTTGATCCAAGCTGGCATTTGAAACATGTGACTACAATCTTTGACCGTTTAGGTTTGAAATAGAAGGCACTTTGGGAGAGAAGGGATGGGTTGTCTGTGGCAGGTAAAATCCTTGATTCAGCGGTTGAACTCGTAAAAGCGCCTCTGGTACACAAAGGCAAGGTACGCGAGCTGTATGATTTGGGTGAAAATTTCCTGATCGTCGTGACGGATCGGATTTCAGCTTTTGATTACATTTTGAAGCCGGGTGTTCCTGACAAAGGATACGTGCTTAACGCGCTCAGCAAGTACTGGTTCGATATCACTAGCGGTTATATGAAAAATCATATCGTTCACACGGATGTCGAGCTGCTCCAAGATATTATTCCGGATGCGGCAGCGAGAGAGCTTCTGAAAGAGCGTATCATTGTAGCGAAAAAAGCGGAGCGCATCTCCATCGAATGCGTCGTTCGCGGATATATCACAGGCAACGGCTGGAGACAGTACGAGAAAACCGGCGAGATCAACGGCCGTAAGCTGCCTGAAGGATTGCGCAAAAACCAACGTCTGCAGGACCCTATTTTCACCCCAGCGGCGAAAAATGATGTCGGCCACGACGAGGACATCTCCATCGAACAGATGGTTGAGCTGGTTGGCGAAGAGTTAACGTACGCGCTGCAAGAGCGCAGCATCATGCTTTATACGCTAGCTCATTCCATTTGTGAGCGCAAAGGCATTATTTTAGCGGATACGAAGTTTGAATTCGGCTTTTATGCGGGTGAACTGATTATTATTGATGAAATTTTCACGCCGGATTCCTCTCGTTATTGGTCGGAAGATAAATATGCCTTGGATATCGAGATTGATTCCATGGACAAAGAGCCTGTTCGTACGTACTTGGCGGGTTCTGGTTGGGACAAAAACAGTGAGCCGGATGAGCTTCCAGCATCTGTCGTGGAAGAGACTGCGAACCGATACAAAGAGATTTTGCACCGTTTAGTCGATTCAAAAAATTAGAGCAAGCACATACGAGGAGGAGAATAGAAAATGAAAGCAACGGTCTACGTAACGATTAAGCAGAACGTATTGGATGTGCAAGGAACAGCGGTGCAAGGAGCGCTTCATTCCATGGGTTTCGAGGAAGTTGGTAAAGTGCGCATCGGGAAATATTTGGAGTTGGAACTTGGAACAACGGATAAAGCAGAAGCGGAAGCACGCGTGAAAGCTATGTGCGAGAAGCTGCTAGCGAACACAGTTATCGAAGACTACCGCTACGAGTTGGCCTAATAGAGATCAGGAGAGGGAGGAAACGTCATGAATTTTGCGGTTCTTGTATTTCCGGGATCGAACTGTGACATCGACTGCTACAAAGCAGTTGAAGACACGATCGGACAACCGGTTGATTATGTGTGGCATACGGCGGACGATTTGTCCAAATACGATTGCATCCTCGTGCCGGGCGGATTCTCTTATGGGGATTACCTGCGCTGCGGAGCGATCGCGCAATTTACGAATGTGATGAAAGCTGTGGCTAAAGCGGCGGAAGAAGGCAAATACATTCTAGGTATTTGTAACGGATTCCAAGTCTTGACGGAAGCTAAATTGCTGCCAGGCGCTTTGCTTCGCAACAACGGCATGAAATTCCGCTGCCACCAAGCGGTTTTGAAAGTGGAAAACAACACAACGGCCTTCACGCGTGATTACGCCGAAGGTGAGCTTATCAATATTCCGATCGCACATGGCGAAGGCAACTACTATTGTGACGATGCTACACTGAAAGAACTGCAAGAAAACAATCAGATCGTTTTCCGTTATGAAGCAGGGGCTAACCCGAACGGATCCCTTGACGATATTGCCGGAATTAGCAACAAAGCGGGCAATGTTGTAGGTATGATGCCCCATCCGGAGCGCGCCATTCATGAGATTCTGGGCTCCGCAGACGGCAAGAAAATGTTCACATCTATTCTAAGTGCTTGGAGGGAAAAACATGACGCAGCAGCTATCCGCTAAGGAACCAACAGCCGAACAAATCGCGGAACAGAAAATTTACAAACAAATGGGCGTAACGGACGAAGAGTTTGCCAAAATTTGCGGCTTCCTTGGACGTAATCCTAACTATGTGGAGATCGGCGTATTTAGCGTAATGTGGTCCGAGCATTGTTCTTATAAAAACTCCAAACCTGTTCTTCGTAAATTCCCGGTTACAGGACCTCGCGTTCTGATGGGACCTGGCGAAGGCGCAGGGATCGTAGATATCGGGGACAACCAAGCGGTTGTTTTCAAAATTGAAAGTCATAACCACCCTTCCGCGATCGAGCCTTACCAAGGCGCGGCGACAGGCGTGGGCGGTATTATTCGTGATATTTTCTCCATGGGCGCACGCCCGGTGGCTTTATTGAACTCTTTGCGTTTCGGCAAGCTGCAAAATGACCGCGTGAAGTACCTGTTCGAGCACGTTGTATCCGGTATCGCTGGTTACGGTAACTGTATCGGGATTCCGACAGTCGGCGGCGAAGTGATGTTCGACGAGAGCTACGAAGGTAATCCGCTCGTTAACGCGATGTGCGTTGGTCTTATCGACCACGACAAAATCCAACGCGGTGTTGCCAAAGGTGTAGGCAACCCTGTCTTCTACGTCGGTCCGGCAACAGGCCGCGACGGTATCCACGGTGCGACATTCGCATCCGAGGAATTGACGGCTGAGTCCGAAGCGAAACGCCCAGCGGTACAAGTGGGCGATCCGTTCATGGAAAAGCTTGTGCTGGAAGCGTGCTTGGAGTTAATCAATTCCGGCATCGTGCTCGGAATTCAAGATATGGGCGCTGCAGGCCTTACCTGCTCCAGCGCGGAGATGGCAAGTAAAGCCGGCAACGGCATGGAGCTTTACCTGGATGAAGTTCCGCAGCGTGAAGAAGGCATGACAGCTTATGAAATGATGCTGTCCGAGTCGCAAGAGCGCATGCTGTTCGTTGTTGAGCCGAAGCATGAGGCGCAAGCGAAAGGCATTTTCGAGCGCTGGGGTCTGCACTGCGCGAAAGTCGGTAAGGTAACCGACGACGGTTACCTGAAGCTGATCCACCACGGTGAAGTCGTGGGGAACATGCCTGTCGGCGCACTCGTCGATGAGTGCCCGGTTTACAATAAGCCGAGCAAGGTTCCGGCTTATTATGAAGCAAGCGCAGCGATCGACACGACGCGTTACCCAGAGGTAACGAAGCTGACGGATGCGCTGAAATCGGTGCTCGCGTCCCCGACGGTAGCGAGCAAAGAGTGGGTTTACAACCAGTATGACCACATGGTTCGTACGGATACAGCTGTGCGTCCGGGATCGGATGCAGCGGTTGTGACCATTCGCGGCACGCGCAAAGGTCTTGCGATGACAACCGACTGCAACGGACGTTATGTGTACTTGGATCCGGAAGTTGGCGGACGGATCGCGGTATCCGAAGCAGCGCGTAACGTTGTCTGCTCCGGTGCTGAGCCTTTGGCTGTTACGGACAACCTGAACTTCGGTAGCCCTGACAAGCCTGAGATCTTCTGGCAGTTGGAGAAATCCACTGACGGTATGGCGGAAGCTTGCCGCTTCTTGGATACGCCGGTTATCGGCGGTAACGTTTCTCTTTACAATGAGAACGCCAAAGGCGCAATTTACCCGACACCGGTTATCGGGATGGTAGGTCTGGTGCATGACATCGACCACATCACGACGCAAAGCTTCAAAAAAGAAGGCGACATCATCATCCTGCTCGGCGAGACGAAAGCAGAACTCGGCGGCAGCGAATTCCAATATGTGATTCACGGCGTAACCGAAGGCCGTCCTCCAGTGCTTGATCTGGCGGTGGAGAAACGCCTTCAAAACACAGTGCTTAAAGCGATCCAAGAAGGTCTTGTCGCTTCTGCGCATGACCTGTCCGAAGGCGGCTTGGCCGTTGCTTTGGCGGAAAGCTGCATAAGCGGCCGTGTAGGTGCTGAGGTTAACGTAGCTTCCGAGCTTCGTCCTGATTTCGCATTGTTCAGCGAATCGCAATCCCGTATTTTGCTAAGTGCTTCCCCGGACAAAGCGGATGCCCTTAAGCACTGGGTTGCTTCGCAAGGCGTGCCTTATCAAGAAATCGGAACGGTTACGGGTACAGAATTAACTGTTAAAATCAACAACGAACAGCGTCTCCAGTCTCCGGTAAACGAGCTGGCGAAAGTCTGGAAGGATGCGATTCCATGTCTAATGGCATAAAACAATCCAAGGCCCTAAAGCTACCTGCGGCTCCCCTGGTTAATCTAGGGGATCAGCAGCACGAGCTTTGGACAGGGGAGTACTTCAACGAAGGTGTAGGCGGCCATGGCGGATTGTTTGATAAGCTGAATGAAGAGTGCGGCGTTTTCGGCGTGTATGGTCATTCCGAAGCTTCCTCTCTATGCTACTATGGCCTTCATGCTTTGCAGCACCGTGGACAGGAAAGCGCTGGTATTTGTACGGTAGAAGACGGCAAGTTTAACTACTATCGCGGTATGGGGCTTGCCAAAGAGGTATTTACGAACGAGAATTTGTCACCTCTGACAGGTTCCACAGCGATTGCACATGTACGATATTCGACTGCAGGCGAAAGCAAGCTGGCGAATGCACAGCCGTTAGTTTTCAAATATCGTGAAGGCGATCTTGCGATTGCGACGAACGGTAACTTGGATAACGCGAACATTATCAAACGCGAACTTGAGCGTAAGGGTTCGATTTTCCAAACGACAAGCGATACGGAAGTTCTGGCGCATCTGATTGCCCGTTCGGAGCATGACGATATCGTGGATGCGGTCAAAGACGCTTTGACGCAAGTGATTGGCGGATTTGCCTTCCTGATTATCACCAAAGATAAATTGATTGCTGCGCTTGATCCGAACGGTTTGCGTCCATTCATGATCGGCCGTCTCGGCGATTCCTACTTGTTCGCTTCCGAGTCTTGCGCTTTCGATGCGGTGGGAGCTACGTATTTCCGCGATGTTCAACCAGGCGAACTCATCGTGCTCGATCGCGACGGTTTCCGTTCCGAGCAGTTCACGGAGAGCGGCCGACGCGCCATTTGTGCGATGGAATATATCTACTTTGCTCGTCCGGACAGCGACATCGATACGGTAAACATTCACTCCGCGCGTAAGCGGATGGGGAAAAGGCTGGCGATGGAAGCTTTCGTTGATGCGGATGTAGTAACCGGCGTGCCGGATTCCAGTATCTCGGCGGCAATTGGTTTTGCTGAACAAACGGGTATCCCTTATGAGCTGGGGTTGATTAAGAACCGCTACACGGGCCGGACGTTCATCATTCCTAGCCAAGAGCTTCGTGAACAAGGTGTCAAAATGAAGCTGAGCGCCGTTCGCAAAGTAGTTGAAGGCAAACGTGTTGTGATGATCGATGATTCCATCGTTCGTGGCACAACGTCCCTTCGCATTGTTAATTTGCTTAGAGAAGCTGGAGCTACAGAAGTGCACGTGCGGATTTCTTCCCCGCCTTTCATGAATCCATGCTACTACGGCATTGATACACCGGATCGGAAAGAGTTGATCGCTGCGATGAACTCTATCGAGGAAATTCGTAAGGCAATCAACGCGGATTCCCTGCATTTTCTAACCAAAGAAGGGCTGCTCGATTCCATTGGTCAAGGATCGGCCGGTTCCCAGAGCGGGTACTGTACAGCTTGCTTCGATAATACGTACCCAACGGAGATTGTGGATGTAACGAAGGTTGGTTGTGCTTGCGATTAAAGGATAGGGGAGGCTTCGGGCCTCCCAATATATATAGACAAATATAAGGAGTGGTTGCGAAGTGTCGGATGCTTACAAAAAGGCCGGAGTCGATATCGCGGCAGGTAACGAAGCAGTAGAACGGATGAAAAAACACGTCAAACGGACTTTCCGTCCTGAAGTGTTAACGGACCTCGGCGGCTTCGGCGGGCTGTTCAGCTTGAACAAAGACAAGTATGAGGAGCCTGTGCTTGTATCTGGAACGGACGGCGTGGGCACGAAGCTGAAGATTGCTTTTGCAATGGATAAGCATGATACGATTGGGATCGACGCGGTTGCTATGTGCGTGAACGATATTATTGTTCAAGGCGCTGAGCCGCTTTTCTTCCTTGACTATCTCGCTTGTGACAAAGTAGTTCCAGAGAAAATCGAAGCTATTATCAAAGGGATCGCTGACGGTTGTGCGCAATCTGGTTGCTCACTGATCGGTGGCGAAACGGCGGAAATGCCGGGCATGTATGCACAAGGGGAGTATGACATTGCCGGCTTTACGGTTGGAATCGTCGACAAGAAAAAGATCATCGACGGTACGACAATCCGTCCTGGAGACGTAGTGTTAGGTCTGGCTTCAAGCGGTGTGCACAGCAACGGGTTCTCTCTTGTGCGCAGGCTTTTGCTGGAAGAGAAAGGGTACACGCTTCAAGGGCATGTGGACGAACTGGGCGATAAGCTTGGCAACGTGCTGCTAGAGCCTACTAAGTTGTATGTGAAGCCGATTCTGGCGATGCTGGAAGACGTAGCGATCAAAGGCATGGCGCATATTACAGGCGGCGGTTTTATCGAAAATATTCCGCGTGTTCTGCCTGACGGCGTGAACGTGGATATCCAATACGGCTCATGGCCGATTCTGCCGATCTTCTCTTTGATGCAGCGTGAGGGCGGCATTTCGAACAACGATATGTTCCGCACGTTCAACATGGGGATCGGGATGGTGATTATCGTGAATGCAGACGATGCGGAGAAAGCAATTGCCGCAGCGGAAGCGCAAGGCGAGAAAGTTTACCGTTTGGGCGTTGTTACTGAAGGCGAGCGTGTCGTAACGTTCCAAGGAGCTGAGGTGTAATGCAGCCTTATCGAATAGCGATCTTTGCTTCGGGCAGCGGCTCGAATTTCCAAGCGATCGTGGATCAGGTACAGAAGGGGAAGCTTGATGTCAGCATCGAGCTTCTTGTCTGTGACCGTCCGCAAGCTTATGTGGTGGAGCGTGCCAAGGAAGCGAAAGTACCTGTGTTCGCGTTCCGTCCCAAGGAATATGCAAATCGCGAGGCTTATGAGGCTCTTATTTTGAAGGAGCTGCAAGACCGCCAGGTTGATCTGGTCGTGATGGCAGGCTACATGCGTATTATTACGAATGTGCTGGTTGAGCCGTTTTTCGGCCGGATGATTAACATCCATCCATCGCTGCTGCCGTCCTTTCCGGGCGTGCGCGCGATTGAGCAAGCCGTCGAGTACGGCGTGAAGCAAACCGGCGTCACCGTGCACTTCGTGGACGGAGGGCTGGACTCCGGCCCGATCATTGCGCAGCGTGCGGTGGAGATCCACGAGCACGAGACGGCGGAATCGCTCGCAGAGCGGATTCATGCGGCCGAGCACGTATTGCTGCCGCAGGTCATTCGATGGCTGCGCGAGGGCCGCGTGATCATGGATGGCCGCAGGGTTGGCATTCGGCTGTAGGTTTTATATATATATATAAAAATTACTTTTCTGGGAGGAAGAACCGTGGCAATCAAAAGAGCACTGATCAGCGTGTCCGATAAAACGGGGATCGTTGAGTTCGCGAGCGAGCTTGCGAAGCTGGGCGTTGAGATTATTTCTACTGGCGGTACGCAAAGTTTGTTGAAGGATAAAGGGGTTCCGGTTATCGGGATTTCCGAGGTTACAGGCTTCCCTGAGATCATGGATGGCCGCGTCAAAACGCTGCATCCGGCTGTTCACAGCGGTCTGTTGGCAGTTCGTGACAACGAAGAGCACCAAGCGAGCATGAAGAAGCTGGGCCTGGATTATATTGATCTGGTTGTCGTGAATTTGTATCCTTTTGCTGAGACGATTGCGAAGCCGAATGTCTCTTACGAAGACGCTATAGAGAACATCGATATCGGTGGTCCGACCATGCTTCGTTCAGCGGCAAAGAACCATGCGTTCGTATCTGTTGTTGTTGATGCAGCGGACTATGCCAAGGTGCTTGAAGAAGTACAAGAGACTGGCGATACAACGCTTGAAACGCGCAAACAACTTGCGGCTAAAGTGTTCCGTCACACAGGCTCTTACGATGCTTTGATTGCTGATTACTTGTCCAAACAAATGGGCGAGCCTTACCCAGAGCGTTACACAGTCACTTACGAGAAAATGCAAGAGCTTCGCTACGGAGAGAACCCGCATCAAAGCGCGGCTTTCTACCGCAAGCCGAATGCAGCTGCTGGCAACATTACAACGGCTGAACAGCTTCACGGCAAAGAGCTTTCTTACAATAACATCAATGATGCCAATACGGCGCTTCAAATCGTTAAGGAATTCAGCGAGCCTGCCGTAGTTGCAGTTAAGCACATGAATCCTTGCGGTGTAGGTATCGGTACGAACGTGCTGGAAGCTTACCAAAAAGCGTACGCCGCTGACCCTACGTCCATCTTCGGTGGTATCGTAGCTGCGAACCGTACGGTTGACGAAGCAACAGCGCAATTGCTGCATGAGATTTTCTTGGAAATCGTTATTGCGCCAGATTTTACACCAGAAGCACTTGATATCCTTTCTAAAAAGAAAAATATCCGTCTGCTGAAAGTAGTCGGCTTAGATACAGTGGCTGGCCGGAAGGCGGAGCCAGTTGTTACAACCGTTGAAGGCGGCATGCTCGTGCAAGACAGCGATGCTTACCAACTGACGGAAGCGGATCTGAAGGTTGTTTCCGAACGTCAGCCGACAGAAGAAGAAATGAAGCAATTGCTTTTCGCATGGAAAGTAGTTAAGCACGTTAAATCTAACGCCATCGTACTTGTCGCTGACGACATGACGGTTGGTGTAGGTGCGGGGCAAATGAACCGTGTCGGTGCGGCTAAAATTGCCATCGAGCAAGCTGGGGACAAATCGAAAGGCGCTGTTCTTTCCTCCGATGCTTTCTTCCCAATGGGCGACACGCTTGAAATGGCTGCGAAAGCAGGCATCACAGCGGTTATCCAACCGGGTGGATCGATCAAAGATGAAGAGTCCATTCGCGTAGCGAACGAGAACGGAATCGCGATGGTTATGACGGGCGTTCGTCACTTCAAACACTAAAACAACTGAGAATGCTCACGATTCGAGTGCGGACCGTGGGCATTCCCCATGAAAGGGACTGGTGACATAGATGCGTGTATTAGTAATTGGACGAGGCGGGCGCGAGCATGCCATTGTATGGGCGCTGAGCAAAAGCCCGAAAATCAGCAAGCTTTTCTGCGCACCGGGGAATGGCGGCATTGCCGGATTGGCGGAGTGCGTGCCGATTACGGAACTGCAATTCGAAGAGATCAGCACATTTGCGAAAGAGCAAGCGATTGATCTGGTTATGGTAGCTCCTGACGATCCGCTCGCTGCCGGCCTTGTTGACCACTTGGAGTCCAAAGGGATCGAGGCTTTCGGACCTCGCGCGAATGCAGCGATTATCGAAGGAAGCAAAGTATTTATGAAGGAGCTCCTGAAAAAATACAACATTCCTACGGCGGCTTATGAAACTTTTGACGCGTACGAACCGGCACTGGCCTACTTGCGCTCGCAAAAAGCGCCAATCGTTATCAAGGCTGATGGATTAGCTGCTGGTAAAGGCGTGACTGTTGCGCAAACGATGGAAGAAGCGGAGGCAGCGCTTCGCGATATTATGGTGGATCAAGTATTCGGTAAATCCGGCGCAAGCGTCGTGATTGAGGAGTTCTTGACGGGGCAAGAGATGTCGCTGCTTGCTTTCGTGGATGGCTCTACGGTTCGTCTGATGGTGCCTTCGCAGGATCATAAGCCGGTCTTCGATAACGATAAAGGGCCGAATACGGGCGGAATGGGCACTTACTCACCGCTGCCGCATATCCCGGAGTCCATCGTGCAGGAAGCACTTGTGAACATCGTCCAGCCGACGGCTGACGCGATGGTGAAAGAGGGCCGACCTTTCAAAGGCGTGCTCTATGCGGGGTTGATTTTGACTCCGAACGGTGTGAAAACAATTGAGTTCAACGCGCGTTTTGGCGATCCGGAGACGCAGGTCATTTTACCTCGACTCAAAACAGATCTGCTGGATATTTTCCTTGCCATCAAGAACGGAACGTTGGCTGAGCAGCCAATCGAGTGGAGCGAGGATGCAGCGGTTTGTGTGATCGTGGCTTCCGGCGGTTACCCAGGGCCATATCCGAAAGGATTGCCGATTACAGGGCTGGAGAACGTGCAGGACTCCTTGGTGTTCCACGCAGGAACGACGTTGGAGAACGGTCAAATCGTGACGAACGGCGGACGCGTTCTGGGCATCACGGGCATCGGCAAAGACATTGTTGAAGCTCGTCAGAAAGCTTACGCGGATGCGGACCGGATCCATTTTGACGGGAAGCACTACCGGACGGATATTGCGATGAAAGCTTTGAAATAGAACAATGAAAAACACAGTGTCTTTCTTGCGGGAAAGGGCTGTGTTTTTGTTTTTTATGGGTACTAATCCTTGCCGCCGCGGATATATTTGTCTTTGTTTTTGTATTCGTACCAGATGGCGAGGAGCACGCCGACGATGAGCGCGAGCGATATCCAGTGATCTACGATAAAGTTCCAGAGGGTGTTCATGCGATTGCCTCCTTGGGATGCCTTTCGACTAGTTTTGGCTGCCGCTCTGCGTTTCATGCATGGTTAGATAATAGATAGGAGAGAACGGTGTGATGATGGTGGGAAAAAGGGCGATGCCGTTGGTCGCTATGGGTATGTTGGTCTTGGTGGTTGGTTGTGGCGGCGTGCAGCAGGCGCCTGAGATGACGGCGATTCAAGAGTCTGCACCGGTGTCAGTGGTACAGGGGAAGGAGTTGGTGCCGATGCCTGCTGAGCGTACGGCGGAAGCTGCGGAAACAGTGGAAACCGCGGAAACAATAGCACAGTCAGCTTCTGTAGCAACGCCGCCTGTGGTGCGCAAGCTGGTTATGCTGGACCCGGGGCATCAGCGTCATGGCAACAACGAGCCCGAGGCCGTAGGCCCGAATACGCGAGAAATGAAACCTAAGGTCAGCTCCGGTACCGTCGGCGTTCGTACGAAGAAACCTGAGTATGTGCTGAACCTGGAGGTTTCGCAGTTGGTTAAGGCCGAGCTGGTAAAGCGCGGCATCGAAGTGGCGATGACCCGCGAGTCGCACGAGGTCAATATCTCCAACAAGCAGCGCGCGGAGATGGCGAATGAGGCCGGCGCAACGCTGGCCGTGCGCATCCATGCCGATGGGGATAGCTCGCCGAAAACGATCGGATTTTCGGTTTTGTATCCATCAGCTGCTTCGGCAGCGCTGAAGCCCATTGCAGCAGAAAGCCGGCAAGCTGCCGGTTTCATTGCTGAGCACTTAAAGGCGGCGACAGGGACAGCCGGCAGAGGGCTGTCGGCGCGCAGCGACCTGTCCGGTTTTAACTGGTCCAAGGTTCCAGTTGTGTTGGTTGAGCTCGGTTTCATGACTAACCCTGAAGAAGATGAGCGGCTGTCGGAAGCGGAGTACCAACAAAAACTTGCCACTGGGATTGCTGACGGGATTGAACGGTTTTTGAATGCTGGTAGCTAGCCCATCGGCACGCAGGCTACAGCCTCCGAACCCACCTGTACCAGGCCTCCCAGCCATCCCGTTGGACAAAATCCAACAGAAAGACGGATTTAGCTGCTTAAATCCCTATTTCATTGGACGAAATCCAACGGGGTGGTCTTTTTTCGGCTCTAAAAGCCGATTTTTCTAGACCCCATTGGAATTTGTCCAATGTAATGTAAGAGGAAAGCCTTAAATGTGCCCCTTCATTGGATTTCATCCAACGGGCACTCAACAAAACAGATCTTACGGATGACAATCCGCGGGTTTTATTTCGTAACACTGGAGAATACTGTAGAATATTGGTAAAATGTTTCCAATCCGGAAGAAAGGGTGATTCGTCATGCTGCCAGCCTTTTTTATCGCACATGGAACACCGAACTTGGCTATTGAGCAGCATGCTTACACCGAGTTTTTACATAAACTGGCGAAGAGCATTCCGCGGCCCAAAGCGATTGTTGTATTCAGCGCGTATTGGGAGAGTCCTGTGCAGGCGATTAGCTCAGCGATTCATCCGGAGACGATGTATGATGTTTCGGGAGCATCAGATAAGGTTTATAGCATTAAATACCCAGCTAGGGGCGATTTGACGCTGAGCTTGCATGTTCAGCAGCTGCTTCAAGAGGAAGGCATCCGCTGTGAGTTGGATGATGAGCGAGGGTTGGATCATGGGGTATGGGCGCCCCTGTACCTGATGTACCCAGATGCGCAGATTCCCGTAGTGGCGCTCTCGGTGAATCCGAGACTGACGCCGGAAGAGCATTACCGCATCGGTGCGGCGCTCGGCTCTTTGCGGGAGGAGGAAGTTCTCATCCTCGGAAGCGGCGGCACCGTGCACAATTTGGAGCGGTTAGACCGCAATAATCCGGTGCCCCAGCTGTGGGCGGTGGAATTCGATGAGTGGCTGGCGGAGCAGCTCGAAACGTGGAATCTTGAGGCGCTCGTGAGGTACGACGAAAGAGCGCCCCATACAGCTGCGGCGGTGCCGACGCCTCAGCATTTTGCGCCTTTGCTGCTGGCACTAGGTGTGGCAGACGGTGGACGCCGGGCGAAGCTGCTGCATCACAGCTTCCAAATGGGCACGCTCAGCCTATGCTGCTGGATGTTCGGCGGCTTGAAAAAGCCGGAGCGCTTCCTGGATTAAGCGCGTGCTGTGCTGCAGCGCTATTCAAGGAAGCGCTGCTTGAACTCAGGCTTCGGCAGCATGCAATGCTCAGCCTTGCCGAACCAGCGATAGCGATTGCTCGCGATGTAGGCATAGACTAGATTCCGCAGCGGAGGCGGAATAATGATGGCCGCATACGCCAGCGGATAAGCGCCGCGCAGCCGCCGGGCAATGCGCAGCGCCGCCGTCGAGCGGGTGTAGGCGCGCCCGTTCTCAATCAGCACAATCGTGCTGATATTGTCCGTGGGCAGCCGATGCTGTTCGAGCAGCTTTTGCCCGGCAGCCGACTGCAAGGACGCGAAGCGGAAATGGCCCTTCGGGTCGTTCCGCAGGATGAACTGCACAGCTCCGCTGCACAAATTGCAGACGCCGTCGAATAGAATGACGGCCTTGTCATCAGTTGGCTTGGTCATGGGCAACGCCTCCTTGGGTGTGCATCGAAATTTACTATACTTTTTACATGATGTTCGTCCGCATCTTACTGTCACCACATCGTTCTCCCTCTACTATATCTAATTACGTTGAAATCCTCCATCATGTAAAGTAAGAAGGGGGAACGCCCCCACCCAAAAAGTCTTCTATTTCTCTCTTGCCTAGCATATACATTTTCATAGAACAATAGATGAAGAGAAGAGGTGCCTATTGATGAAATCATTGTCCCTATCCCGCCGCAAAAGAACGCTCAGCGCCTGGCTCGTCCTCGGCTGCTCGGTCATAACCCTTGTCGGCTGCAGCGATACGCCGGTTTCCCTGCCAACAACGACGCCGGATACTGCAGCAGCAACGCCATCAGCTTCAACGCCAGCCACGAAGCCCGCAACTACAGCCGTAGAATCGGAGCTGCCCTACAAATTCCCGCTGACTGGTCTTCCTTCGGCTAAAGAAGTGAAAAGCCGTCCTTTCATGGTCATGGTTGAAAATGCTCCACAAGCCAGGCCGCAAACTGGCCTTGATCAAGCTGACATCGTCTACGAAATTCTCGCAGAAGGGGAGATTACTAGATTTGTCTCCGTGTTCCAAAGCCACGAGGCCACAACGATCGGTCCAGTGCGCAGCATCCGGCCTTATTTTGTAGAGATCGGCGATGCGCTCGATGCCGTTATCGTTCATGCCGGTTGGAGCCAGGAAGCGATGGATATGATGGCGGGCCGCAAGCTGGCTCATCTTGATGAGGTCTACGGCGATGGCGCTTACTATTGGCGCTCGACGGACCGCAAACCTCCGCACAATCTCTATACCTCTGTGGATAAAATGAAGAAGGGCGCCGAAGCACGCAAATTCCGCTCGGAGTGGAATGGACCGCTGCTTACTTTTGCCAAGGATGATGGTCAAAGTAAACTTACCGGCGCTGCCGCGCATTATATTCTTATTCCTTATCTCCAAGGATATTTCGTTTCCTATGAATACAATCCTACGGAAGGCTTGTATATGCGCAGCATGGAGGGCAAGCCGCATCTCGACAAGGAGACCGGCAAGCAGCTGCAAGCCAAAAATCTGCTCGTGCTGGAGAGCAAGCACAAAATCGTAGACAAAGAAGGGCGCCGCGAGGTCGACGTGTTCGGCCCTAACAAAGGCGTCATCCTGCAAGAAGGCAAATCCCAGCAGATTACATGGGAACGCAAAAACGGCATGCTGCGCGCCTACGCGGAAGACGGCAAAGAAGTGCCGCTGCTGCCTGGCAATACGTGGGTGCAAATCGTGCCCGAGGGAACCGCACTTAAGATGGAGTAGACGCAGCATGCAGATTTAACACTCTCTTAACATGCCAATAATCATGCTCATACATTGATCCCCTATGATTAAAAGTCATGGGGGGGAATATCATGAATAAATTTCAACGTAAAGTTTCAGTACCCATTTATACGATGTTTATTTTGCTGCTGTTTGGCATTTTTGGAATTAGCTATACAATCTGGGGGAACCAAAGCGGAGTCAGAGGAGGCAAAGCTGGAGCTGCAGAAGCCGTCTCGGAGTCGACCGTTGGGGTTACGAAAATCGTCTGGTGGCACGCGATGAGCGGCGAGAACGGCAAAGTAGTGGACAAGCTCGTCTCTGCGTTCAATGCATCGCATAAAGATATGAAGGTGGAAGCCGTCTATCAGGGCTCTTATTATGATAGCCTGACGAAGTTGAAAGCGTCCATCGGTACAACAATTGCACCTACCATGGCACAGGTGTATGACATTGGCACCCGGTTTATGATTGATTCGAAAGCCATTACACCGATTCAGACGTTTATCGATCGGGAGAAGTACGACACATCTCAGATGGATGAAGCTATTATTAATTATTACACAGTGGATAATACGCTGTTTTCGATGCCTTTTAACGCATCCAATCCGATCTTATACTACAACAAAGATTTGTTCACGGCAGCAGGACTGAATCCTGATCAACCGCCCGTGTTGTATGAAGACGTTAAGAAAGCAGCAACTAAGCTGACAAAAGGCGGCGTAACGGGCGCTTATTTTGGCACACATAGCTGGTATATGGAGCAGTTTGTCGCCAACCAAGGCGCAGAGTGGGTAAATAACGGGAATGGTCGCGATGGCTTAGCTACCGCATGGCAGTTGAACGGGGCAGAGGGCGTTAAGGCGCTTGCTTGGTGGAAGGAGCTTGTGGACAACAATGTAGCGACCTACTCGGCTGGTAAGGGCGATACCTCGAAGAAAGCGTTCGCCGAAGGCAAGGTTGCGATGATTTTCGATACAACGGCCGCATTGCGTGATATCCTGGACTCGGTTGAAGGCAAATTCGAAGTGGGGACAGGCTTCTTTCCGAAACCAGCTGAGACGGCGAGTGGCGGCGTAGGAGTTGGAGGCGGCAGCAACTGGATTCTGAACATTAAGTCCGAGGAGGAACAGCAGGCTGCATGGACGTTCATGAAGTTTTTGTCAGAGCCTGAACAACAAGCCATTTTTCACGTAAACACGGGCTATTTTCCAATCACGAAGAAAACCTATGAGCTGCCAATCGTGCAGGAAAACATGAAGAAATATCCGCAGTTCAAGACAGCGATCGAACAACATCATGCTTCAAAATTAAATAAAGCGACGCTAGGCGGCATTCTTGGCGTATATCCTGACGCAAGGAAGCTTACGGAGGAAGCCGTCAATCAGGCACTTAGCGGACAGCAGTCGCCGCAGGCCGCACTTGATGCGGCAGCAGCCGAAATTAACGCCAAAATAGCAGCGTATAATCAGGCATTACAATAAACCTAAAAAAGCACCCCGATTCGGGATGCTTTTTTTTATAGCTTTGTTTTGCGGTATTCGCCTGGGGAGGAGCCTGTGCGGTTTTTGAACATCCGGTTAAACGAGGAGATGTTGCGATACCCCACTTGAATACTGATTTCTTGGATATTCAAATCGGTCGAGTGCAGTAATTCCTTCGCATTGCTTACTCTTCGATCATGCAGATGTTCCATGAAGTTGGCGCCCGTCTTCTCCTTGATATACGTCGAGAGGTAGGAGGTGCTTAAATTCAGCTGATCGGCTAGGACATCGAGCGAGAGATCCTCTGCGAATTGCTCATGAATCACGCGCAGAACACGGTCAACGATGGGATCATTGGCTTCTTTTTTCTCACGTATAATCTGAGTAACGGCACGGAAATAAGCATGGAACGTGATTTCATATTCCGCGAGTGTGCAGCACTCGTCCAGCTGAAGCAGAAGGGGTTTAAGCTGCCATAAGGCTTCCCCTTGGACTTTGTAATGCTCCAACACCATCTTGGCCTTGTCCGTCACAGCAAGTGTCATGTGCCTAAACACATCAACTGACGCTTCTTTGTGATCAAGTTCTTGTAACCACGGGAGGAATAGATCCAGTGTTTCCTGCTCTTTGCCAGCCTTTAGAACGGCGGTTAATTCTTGCTCCTGCGAAAGTGTTAAGACATACGTAGAGCGGTCCGAGCGGAACTCGGTGATCGTTTGCGTTTCGTTCAGCAGCCTGGCTTGCATGGCCATTTCATTGACTTGGCGGTAGGCATAGCCAAACTGGATCGAATGTTCGAAAGCAGAACTTACGGCCGCCGTTACTAAACAGTAGCGCTTATCTTGATCCAGAACCTGCTTCAGCTGCTCTAGCATGGCGATGATGCGTTCTCTTTCATTACCCGGAAAAACAGATAGAAATTGATGATGCTCAATTTGAAAAGTATGGGATCCAGGAATGGTTTCATCCGCAAACTGTTTGAGCTGCGCACCGATCGACTGTGAAATTTGTTCCTTGCTCATTGGGACATCTACAAAAGCAGCCGCTCGATAGCGAAGCTCGTATAGAACGATGGTGTAAGTCTCTTCGGTACCTTGAATATGCGGCCATTCGCCTGATTCCAGATTAATATTTTTCAACTTATTGATGAAGTGATAGTTGGTCAGCTCGGACTGCTGCTCCTTCAGTTCTTGTTGAATTTGCCCTTTTTCCTTCAGCAGCTGACGTACAGGATTGTTAATCCTTTTGCTGAAAAAAATCGAGACCACGAAAGCAATGAAGATCGAAATACCCAGCAGGATGATCATCAAATTATCCAAACGAAAGATTTTGCCTGCGAAATCTGGATTGGTAACCCGCATGATGAAATGCAGGTTGTCTTCATTTTGATAATCGACATAATAAATCCCTTTTTCCAGTAGATACGGTTGTTCAGTGGGTGGGGAAGACAATAACGACTCAGGCAGCTTGGTTCCACTACGATTGGTCTGATAGATGAGCTCTTGTCCCGGTCCTACGATGGTTAAATCCAGATTGGGATTCTCCTTGAGCATCGCGTCCCGCAAACGGTCTGCGTCAATCATGGCGATCAACATATTATCGGCCAGTGAAGGCTTGATGGAATAAGGAATCATGGTTTTGAATGTTGGATCAGCTTGCGTAGCGCCAAAGTCAGCAGCCGGATGAAGCACGAAATTCTCCGAACGCTGAAACTGTGACTGCCAATAAGAAACAGGGTACAGCTTGCTGGCATACAGTCCTGTAAACAATTCTTCATTTGTTCCCGGACCAAATTTATTAACGGCAAGATTCGCTGAACGAAACAGAAGGATCATATTATCCAGATAAAGCTCTGAAACACCCACGATACTTTGGATATCCAGGACAATGGGACGAGTGGTTAGCGTCTCGGCATCTTTCTTAAGAATCACTTGATTATTAAGGGTAATGACATCTTTATCTGTGTATTGTTTGAAAAGGGCTTCTCTGATTTTATCCAATTGAAACTGATAACGCTCCGCCACTTTCTGCAAAGTGAGGTGATTCTGTTCGATCATTTCGCTGCGAAGGTGGCTTTTTAGCATCCAATAGATGAGCAGGCTGAAAGAGGAGAAGATCAGAATCAGGATGATGAAGCTGGTTAAAACATGTCGAAACAATGATTTATTGATGGAGAAAATAGTCATAAATCGCTGGCCCCTTTAATCGTTACGCTGATGACTTCCGGCGAGTTATATTCACTTAATTGTAGACGATTATCCCCGGTAAGGGTATGGGATTTTTTTTGGAAACTTTGCATTTTTTACGGATGGGGCGTTCATAAAAGCTTAAAAAACCAATCGAAACAATCGACAAAGATCGAAAATCATGTGTATAGGCAAGGCAGCGGCTCCACGGATATGATGGGCAAGTAACAAGCGAGGCTCATGGGAAGGAGAGGCGGTTTAAGGTTCGAATGAGCAAGATCAGTTGATGAAGATGAATGAGGGGATAGGAACGAAATGAAACACATGCGTGGTAGAACCGTGACCAACATCTATAAGAGCTTTTTTGCTATTACATTGACGGTAATCATAGGCATGACCTTAGCTGGTTCAGCGGGAGCCCATTTCTCCTCGACCGGGTATTCCGATATCAAGGTGGGTGCGGACACGATCCAATATCACCTGTCGATCCTGGAGAGCGACTTTGTTCATATATTCCCGGACAAGCCGGACGGCGGCGACAAGATCAGCGATAAACAGCTGACGAGTTCTATGGAAACTTTAACGAAGCTTGTAGACGACGGTCTGATTGTAACGGGAGACGGAAAAATAGGAAACGCCGTTATTACCGGTGTCAAACATGAGAAACGAGCCAGCATGGATATGATCGGTATCGATATTCGATATAAATTCGCTGCCACTGTGAAGCAATATTTGATGCAGTACAATTTCTTCTGGTACAGCGGAGTCGATGTCAACCATAGTAACTATGCGACGATTCAGGTCGGTGGCCAAACCATCCAGCAAGTACTTGGCAGCCAGAACTATATTGTCCAGATTCAGGGGCCGGGCGCAGCAGCAGGGAATCCGTCAGCAGCGGCACCACCTACAGCCCTTGATGCAAAACCTGCAGTTAATATGGAGGCGACTTCTTGGCTAAGTACACTCAAAACATACGTCCTCATGGGGATGGAGCATATCTGGTCGGGACTGGATCACATGTTGTTCGTGCTTGGACTCCTGTTAGCCGCTGAGCAAAGGGTCTGGAAAATAGTGCGACTGATTACCGCCTTTACAATAGGTCACTGCATTACGCTAGTCCTATCTTCTCTAGAGGTCGCTTATCTCTCACCTAAAATCGTTGAACCCTTAATTGCCCTTAGCATTCTGTATATTGCGGTAGAGAACATATGGAAGCGAAAAGAGAGTGCGCGCGTAATCGTTACGTTGTTGTTTGGCCTTGTGCACGGGTTTGGTTTTGCCGAGGTGCTGCGAGGAACGTTGTCTGGACATATGGCCCTTCCTTTATTTTCATTCAACCTGGGGGTTGAAATTGGACAGCTTGTCGTTGTAGCGATTGTGATTCCAGTGCTTCTGTGGATAAGACGTTTGCCATTGCAAATTAAATGGAATCAATACGCTTCGGGGATCATTGGCGTGTTCGGGCTTTACTGGTTGATTGAGCGCATTATTAGTCAATAAAACTTTTTATGATGAGGGGACGTTATCAAGTTGGTTAAAAAGAGTTTCAAACGATGGATATCCAGCGCGACCGTAGCTGGGATGATGTTCAGCATGCTGATGCCTATGGCGGCACAGGCGGATGAGACGCAAATCAGCGAGGTCGATTATTCGAAATTGCCTAAGCTGATGATTACGGAGCTTGTTCCGGATACAGCGAATATCAGCAGTTCAGACGCTTATGAATTTATTGAAGTTTATAACAATACGAATAAAACGCTCGATTTTAAAGATTACAATTTGGTGTACCGATATCCCGGAACAAGCACCGTTTGGGGATCTTATCAGAATGGGAATCCCAATGGGAGCATGAAGATACCTGCGCAATCCTCCATCGTCCTGTGGGTGATGAATACGGATAAAGGGATTAATTTAAATCTGCAAGCATCGGATTTTAATCAGAACTTCCATACGAATCTACAAGAAAATGTGAACCTTTTCCGTGTTGACGGCGGCGGCGGTATGCACAACAGCAGTCCAAGAGATTTGGTCATTCAAGAAAAAGACGGCACGGATATCTCGGTTGCCAGCTACCAAAACGATGAACAAACGAAACCGGAAAAAGGGATCTTCTATCGCTTCCCGGCGGATGGAACGAAGAACATGGTGATGTATGGCTCGGGCGCTGACACGACTGCAGCCGCTGCCACCCCAGGGACTATCGACCCTACTCAGGTTCCGCCTGTTCCGCTGTACTTCTCTGATCCACCTGTCATCGGCCACACGCCGGTTGCCCAAGCTGATCAGAAGAACGACTTGATCTTGCAAGCTCAGATTGCTAACACAGAGCAGAATGAAACGGTATCTGCTTCCGTTTATTATCAGTTGGCGTCGCAAACGAGCTATGAATCCGTACCTATGACAGTGACGGGCAGCAATCAATATCAAGCTGTTATTACGAAGGACAAGCTAACTGAAAGTCAATTGAATTACTATATTCAAGCAAATGACGGCTTCAGCACGGTGAGATCGAACGTTTATAACGTAAATGTTACGCTTGATCAATCCGACTATTCGAAAGTTCCACCACTTATGGTGACCGAAGTTGTACCGGATTCCACGAATGTGGGCTCAGCGGACGGTTATGAGTTCATTGAAGTTTATAACAATACGGATCAACCCGTTAACTTCAAAGACTATAAAGTCGTCTACCGTTACACGGATTCGGGTCCGGATGCGGACGTTCCATGGCCTGCGGATAAAGAAGATATGATCATTCCTTCAAAAGGGACGCTCGTCTTCTGGATCATCAACAACCAGAATGGGAACTCGACAGCAGCTGACTTCAATGCCAACTACGGAACGAACCTGGTAGAAGGCACTAACCTTGTGCGCGTGCACAGTGATGGGATGGCGAACGCCTCCAACCGTGGTCTTGTGATTGCTACGAATACGGGTGTTGAGCTTTCTACAGCTTATTACATCAACGGCGATTCAAAGGCCAATAAAGGGATTTTGTATAAATATCCAACGGATGGCGGCAAAACGATGATCAAATACAGCTCGACCGTTGCAGCAGCAACGCCGGGATCCGTAGATCAGGTTCAAGTGCCACCACAGACGGTGAAGGTTACGCCGGATACTCTTAAGCCTACGCTTAATGATTTGACGAAAGAGAGCACGCTCGATCAAGCCTTAGATCTAGAAATTATCGGAGAGGCTAAAGACGAAACATCGCTCAAAACCGTAGCTCTCTACTATAAAACAGAAAAGCAGTCCCAGTACAATAAGAGATACTTGAAAGAAAGCTTCGCGGATACGTTGTACCACTATATGGTTTATTCGCCTGAGCTTATCGGAAACTCTTACCTGGATTATTACTTCACAGCGTCCGACGGAACGAATGAAACGGTTACTCAGACGAAGCGTGTTCAAATTCAAGGTGGATCAGACCATTCCAGCCTGCGCTTGAATGTGAAAGACGGTGACGTCGTTTCGCAAACGAAAGCGTTGAAAGGAACAGGCGAGGGTGTTAGTCCGGATAGCCTGAAACTGGCGATCGACGGCAACGAGCTGACACAGTCGACTTATCATGCCGTAGAGCATGATGCTTTCTTCGCATTTGAAGTCATGGGCGTGAACTACTATTTCAAAAACGGGATTACTCAAGGGCAGGAAATTCTCTCGATTTTCCAAGATCCTATTAATAGCTACAAAACCTTATCCATTCCATTAAAAGCCGAGCGTCTCAAAGAAGGCAGCAATGCGTTCCAGATTCGTGCTGGTTCCAAGGCTTCACCGTTTGACGATCGTCCTGAAGAGAATAAAGATAATTTTGAAGTAAAGAACGTTCGTCTTGTGTTTGCAGACGGTACGGTTGTGTATGATGCGAAATATAGCGATCCTAATAAGGTGATCAAAATCGGGGATTCCTCCGGTCTGTCGCCAGTGATCGATTTCAACTTCGTCATTCCGTCAACGCAATTGGCTTCCAAAGCTTATGATTGGAACACGACGTTAACGAATGATGGTAATCATCAGGTTACAGTAAGCAGTACCACATATGGTACGATTACTTCCAACGTTCAGGTAGATAACACAGCTCCTGTTGTGCAGCCTTCCATTGAGGAAGGAAAAATGTACCGCGGAAGCTTCACGATCGATGCGAATGTAACGGATGCATTGGCTGGTGTAGACAAGGTTGAGGCCACGCTGGACGAGCAGCCGATTACGCTGCCGATGGCTACTTCATCCGCACAACTGCCGGGTGGAGCGCATGTTTTCAACGTCAAGGCTACGGATAAAGTGGGGAATGTGAAGGAAGTCACCGTTCATTTCGAAGTGCCTAACGAGGCACCGGATATGCCGGTATTGATCTCTCCGAGTCAAGGTGCGAGCAATGTGGATCCGAACGCTTCCCTAAGCGTGAAAGTAAGCGATCCAATGAACGACGACTTGAAAGTTACGTTCAATCAAGGCTTCAAATACGATGCAAGCACACAGGGAACGTTCACTGGCTATCGAGGCGCTGCGGATACAGAGCCTCCGAAGCAGGAGAAGCCTGCAAGTGAAGCGGCTATGACGCCTGAAGATTACAGTAAAATTAGCAGCGTAGACGGCAATTATCTTACCGATGATGCTGTTGAGAAGTTCCCTTATCAACGTTTTGAGGTTGCATTGGATCCTGCGATTCAAAGCACGGATGAAGTTGTCATTGACTGGAAAGGGAAGTCCTTGGAAGGGCGTAAAGTTTCCTTGTATGCTTGGAGCCCAAGTAAGCTGGAGTGGGTCGCTTTGAAGACCGTTATCGCGGGTAGCGAAGACTTTGAACTCAAAGCGAATGTTCAAGCCGGTGATTATGCTAATAACGCGAAAATTCAAGTGATGGTGCAGGACGAAATTGCTATCACACAGAATCAAGCCGCTGATACCGACTATGATTTCTCCTTCGTGTGGATGTCCGATACCCAGTACTATTCCAAGAGCTATCCATACATCTATCAAAAAATGGTGAAATGGATCGCCGATCACAAAGAAGACAACAAAATTAAATACGTCATTCATACTGGCGACATCGTCGATAACGCCGATCAAGAGTACCAATGGATTGAAGCTGACAAAGATATGAAAGTTTTGGAGACGGCAGGAATCCCATACGGGGTGCTTGCAGGTAACCATGACGTAGGCCACCAAGACAATGATTACAGCTATTATGACAAATGGTTTGGTGAGGATCGTTTCAAAAACCAACCAACCTATGGAGAATCTTACGATAACAATCGCGGCCACTATGACTTAGTTTCCTCGAATGGTAACGATTTTATCATGGTTTACATGGGCTGGGGTTATGGAGACAAAGAGATTGATTGGATCAACGAAGTGTTGAAAAAGTATCCGAACCGCAAAGCGATTCTGAACTTCCATGAATTCATGCTCGTTTCCAATAACCGCGCGCCAATGGCGGAAAAAGTGTTCGAACGCGTTATTAAGCCGAATAAGAACGTTATTGCCGCTCTATCCGGTCACTATCACGACGCTGAGTTGAAAGTCGATCCGATCGATGATAACAACGATGGCATTCCAGATCGTAATGTGTATCAAATGTTGGCGGATTACCAGGGCGCGCCTGAAGGCGGACTTGGGTATATGAGATTAATGCAATTTGATTTGGCTCATGGCAAAATCAACATGAAAACTTATTCGCCTCATTTGGACGATTACAACTACTACGATCCGAGTGAATATCCTGGGAAAGACGAGTTCAGCCTGGATCTGAATCTGGATGCTGTAACCAAACGTGTAGCTACCGATTATATCGGTGTGAATGTGTATACGAACAAAACGATCGGAAGCGTAGCAACTGTGAAAAGCGGAGAGAACGCCTCGGTAACGTGGCCGAATCTTGCTCAGAATACGACATATCAGTGGTATGCTGTCGCAGAGGATGCGTACGGCGGTTTGAGACAGTCGGATATTTGGAAGTTTACGACTGGAACGTCTACGACGGATCCGTCTGATTCTGTGAATGATCTGAGCGGACTAAGTCTGAGCACTGGAGCTCTCAACGAGCAGTTCGTGGCATCAAAAATGAATTACACACAATCGGTTGCGAACAACGTTGAAAGCGTGAAGGTAACTCCAACAGCAGCCGGTGCTGCGGCAACAGTGAAAGTGAATGGCGTGCAAGTTGCAAGCGGCCAAGAGAGCAGCGCGCTTCCTCTTCAAGTAGGGGAAAACACGATCACCGTAGTTGTTACGGCAAAAGATAACACAAGCAAAATCTACACCATCGTTGTCACAAGGTTGAGCAACAATGCATTGTTGAGCAATATGACGACAGATAAAGGCGTGCTAAGTCCTGCGTTCACTTCTACACAGTCTGATTACAATGTAGATGTCGCTTATGGGGTTACAAGCTTGAACCTGAATGTAACCAAAGATGAATCGCACCAACAATTAAAGGTAACCGGTGCTGAGAATGGCTCTGTTTCTGGTAATGTGTATACTTACACAGCTTCAAATCTGGTGGTTGGTTCTAATCCAGTTACTTTTGAAGTTACTGCGCAGGATGGAACGAAGAACTCGTACAATTTGACAGTAAAACGTGCAGCTGATACAACATCGGGATCTGACTCCGATTCTGATTCAGACTCTGGCTCAGGTTCAACTTCACCATCTACTCCAGTTGATACTAAAGTTACCTCGACAGATGGTAAGTTAACCCTACCGGTAGGCAGCACGGGTGAAGTAAGCTTCGAAAATGCGGTTACCGTTGCAATTCCGGCGGGCGCTTCTATGAAAGAACTGAAGTTGACCATCGAGAAGCTGAATGAAACGAAAGATCTTTTGAAGAATAATGAAGTGCTAGCTAGCCCGATCTATGAGATCCTCAAAAACTTCACCGAGAACTTCAATAAGCCGGTAACATTAACGTTTACATTCGACCCGGCAAGCTTGAAGGGCGACCAAAAAGCAGCAGTCTTCTATTTTGACGAAGCGAACAAGCTGTGGGTGCAAGTAGAGGGTGGCAAGGTTAATGGCAATCGCATCAGTGTAGAGGTTAATCACTTTACGAAGTATGCGGTTATGGCAGTTGGTTCAGCTGTCGTGGATCCTACTACGCCGGCCGTTACCTTAAACGACATCAAAGGACACTGGGCAGAATCTAACATTCTTGAACTAGTAAAAGCGGGTTCCATTAACGGTTATGAAGATGGCACATTTAAACCGGAAAACCGCATCACGCGTGCTGAGTTTGTTTCAATCGTTGTGAAATACCTGAAATTGAACGAGCAAGGCAGCAGCAATAAGTTTGCGGATGCAGCGAACCATTGGGCGAAGAATGCGATCGCCACTGCTGCAGCGCAAGGCATTATCACAGGTTACACGGATACAACCTTTGGTCCGGATGATTTCATTACCCGTGAGCAAATGGCGGAAATCATGGTTCGTGCCGCTCATTTGGACAAAGTGGCAGGGAATACGAGCTTCACCGATAACGCTGCGATTTCTGAGTGGGCACAAGCGGCAGTAGCTACGTTAACCTCCAAAGGCTTCATGAACGGTTATGAGGACGGTACGCTGAAGCCGCAAGGATTAACAACGCGCGCAGAAGCATCTACCCTTATTCTAAGAGTATTGAAAAAGTAAAAATGAAAAGGCTCCTTCGTCTGATAAGACGGGGAGCCTTTTTTTGCTCGCAGAGTCTCTCTCGTGGGTAGGGAGGGGAACTACAGGGCACTATTTTGCTCAAAACTGCTCTATGAGCGGGGGAGTGGGGACTGTGATCCGCTAATTAGCTGATCTGGGCAGGTTTTTTGGCGAAGGCAACGAAATAAGAGCCTGTAGTTCCCCTTCGCCTAGTGAAACTCCACGTTCCCCCTAAATAAGGGAATGGAGTTCCCTTATCATCCGATTATCTGCGTTTGCGCTTCGCTGTTCCGGATTTGGAACCGCCTTTGCGTCTGCGGGCCGACCCGGATTTCTTACGGCGTTTGCGTTTCGGTCTGAATACCTCAACCGAGTCTCCCGAGGCGACTTTGCCTTTACCAAGAGCACCAAAAATCGTTTTCACCATCGGAGCCATTTGCTGAAAGCTGGACATGAACTTCTGAACCTTGCCCATCGTGCCGAGGATGCCGTCGATGCCACCCATCCGCTCAACGAAGCCGGAGATTTGCTTCATGTTGAGGCCGCTCAGCGGGTTGGAGCTTCCGCCAGTTGCAGCGCCACCACCGCCACCCCCAAGGAGGTTGCTGAGGAAATTACCGCCACCGCCACCGCCTCCTCCTGTGGCACCGGCATTTCCGCCGCCGCCTCCGAAGAAGCCGCCACCGCCACCACCGGTGTTACCACCGCCGCCAAAAAATCCACCGCCACCGCCGGCATTACCGCCGAAGAAATCGCCGCCTCCTTGGAAAGGAGTAGGGAACCCTCCGCCTTGAGAGAAATCCGAGAACGGATTGCCGCCGCCTAAGCCTGGATACTGGCCGAATGCGCGATCATCACCAATTTGCGGAGGTAAAGTGGTGAGGCTTCTTGTATGCACTTCAGGACGGTTACCGCCATTACCAATGATTTGTCTAGGGTTAGTCACTGGGATTCACGATCCTTTTTATCAGATTTGTCTCCTACAGGATATGTCACTTGCCTATCGTTGGTATGGACGAATGTCACGGGTCCTAGATATTTGTCACAATTCAGCTCATTAACGCATAGAAATTTTAACGTTTCGCAATCCTAAAGGCAGGATTTAAAGCGGGCGTGTCGAATGATACTCTGGAGCTTACTATAATAAGCTAACATGCATTTCTACCAGGAGTTGATAACGTATGCAATTAAAAAAATTAAATGATAAAGCTATAGACCAACTTTTTGAGGCCATACTGACCCTTAAGGATATAGAGGAGTGCTACGTCTTTTTTGATGACCTGTGCACCGTGAACGAGATTCAATCGCTTTCCCAGCGTCTGGAGGTAGCTCGCATGCTTCGCAAAGGCTGCACATACAATCAGATCGAAGCGGAAACGGGCGCATCTACAGCCACCATCTCCCGAGTTAAGCGCTGCTTGAATTATGGAAATGACGGTTATGTATTGACATTAGATCGTTTAGGTCGTTAAATATTTGTATCATAAAAGAATTCAAGATCCTGCATTGCCAAGTGTAATGCGGGATTTTTCCTGTTTATAGAGAGCTCAATTGACATGTGGGAACACATTCGTTAGCATAGGATTGTAGCCATGGATAGAACGGGTGGGGAGAACATAATGAGTAAGGTTGGTGTCCTGGTCATAAGCCATGGATCTAGGGATAAAGGCTGGGTTGACCTGGTCGACGAAGCTGTATCTGCGGTTCACATGCCGGAAGGAATGCCAATCTATGCCTCCTATCTGGAACTGGTGGAGGGCCGGTTGATTCAAGACGGTATTTACAGCTTAGAGGCACAAGGTGTGACGGATATCATCGTCGTTCCCCTGTTCGTGTCTTCTGGAAGTACACATATCGATGAAATCAGCTACGCTTTAGGCGTTATCGAAGAGCCGCTGCTGGAAACGGACATGGAGCCTTTTGAAATAAAGGCACGGATTCATTTTACATCCCCGATTGATGACGATCCTGTTATAGCAGAGATTATGTATGCCAAAATCAAGGAACTGTCCGAAGAGCCAACGCAGGAAATCCTTCTGCTAATTGGGCACGGAAGTCAAGAAGAAGGCTTTCATCAGAAGTGGCTTCAAGGCTTGGAGCAGCTCGCAGAGCGGTTGAAAGCTTTGGGTGGCTTTGACGAAGCGGATGTTGCCATGCTGTTGCCAGATCAAGTGCATGCCAAGATGACAGAGTGGGCGGTGAAGAAGCCTGGACATGCTGTTATTGTGGCGCCGCTTTTTCTGAGTGAGGGCTATTTCACGAGACAAGTAATCCCTTCCCGATTGAAGGGATTTGCATATATATATAATGGACGGGCGCTGCTGCCAAGTCCGCTAATTTCCAAATGGATGGAGAAGCAGATCGCTTCCGCAAATTCGAGACGGTGAACAGGTGATGAGACACAATGGTCAAAAGAGCAAGACTGATCTATAACCCGACTTCCGGCCGGGAAGAAATGAAGAAACGCCTGCCAGAAGTTCTTCAGCGCCTAGAGCGCGGAGGCTTCGAAACATCTGCTCACGCAACAATCGGTGAAGGGGATGCCACGCTTGCCGCGGCTGAAGCTGTGAACCGTGGCTTTGATCTCATTATCGCCGCTGGCGGAGACGGCACGCTGTGCGAAGTCGTGAACGGTATGGCCGAGAAAGAGGGGCGTCCGCCGCTCGGCATTTTGCCGCTGGGGACGACCAACGATTTTGCCCGCGCGCTGGGCATTCCCAAGAACCTGGAGCAGGCATGCGACCTGATCATCCAGCAGTACAGTACAGATATTGATGTAGGCAAAATCAACAACCGCTACTTCATTAATATTGCCGGCGGAGGCTCGATGACCGAGCTGACGTACGAAGTCCCGAGCAAACTCAAAACCATGATCGGCCAGTTGGCCTATTATATGAAGGGACTCGAAAAACTGCCTAGGCTCAAGCCTATCGAACTGTACGTTAAAGCAGGCGATCTCGAATTTCACGATGAAGTCATGATGTTCCTTGTCGGCAACACGAACTCCGTCGGCGGGTTCGAGAAGCTCGTGCCGGAAGCCCGAATGAATGACGGATTGTTTGACGTTTTGATACTGCGTAAGTGCAATCTTGCGGAATTTATCCGAGTGGTCACACTCGCGCTGCGCGGGGAGCATCTGAATGACCCGAATCTGATTTATTTTCAGACCAATCATATCGAAATTAATTCACCGGACTACGTCCAGTTGAACTTGGATGGCGAATTCGGCGGCACGCTGCCGTGCGTCATGACGAACCTGAAAAGCCACCTACAAATCATCGTCGATGAGTCGGGTCAGTCCATTTATAAGAAGACGCTGATTGAGACTTTGACGACGCCGTTTCAATTGAAGGAGCGGATCGGGGATGAGGAGCATGACGGGCATCATCCGCATCAGCCTAGGGAGTAGTTCTAAATAATGGAAGAACAAGAGTGAGGGTATTATGAGTGTAAAAGATAAAAGGGCTGCGAAGTCCAACGGGAAATCTGCGGATCGGAGAGCGGGGAGTTCTGCAGGACGTTCTAGGGAAAGAAGAGCAGGGAATTCTACGGGGCAAAGAGTAGGGAATTCTGCGCCCAAGGCGGCGCCGGCCTGGATGGCGGATCTGCCGGTGCAGATCGGGCAGCAATACGAGGCTGAGATCATCGGGATCAGCCATGATGGGGAAGGGGTGGGCCGTGTGAACGGCTTTACCCTTTTTGTCGCTGGTGCGCTGCCAGGTGAGCGTGCTCTGGTGCGCGTGGAGCATGTGAAGAAACAGTATGGGTATGCGCGACTGCTGCAATTGGTGGAAGAGAGCGCGGAGCGCGTCATGCCGGTTTGCAGCATTTATGAGGAGTGCGGCGGTTGTCAGCTGCAGCACCTAAGCTATGAGGCGCAGCTACGCGTGAAGCGGCAGCAGGTAGTGGATAATTTGCAGCGGATTGGGAAGCTGGATGTGCACTCAGAAACTTCTGAGGGGATAGTTGTCCATCCCACGCTTGGGATGTCCGAGCCATGGCGGTACCGGAATAAGGCGCAGGTTCCTTTTGGGGAAGAGCGCGGCGGCCTCATTGGCGGATTTTATGCGCAGGGAAGCCATCGCATCATTGATATGGAGGAGTGCCTGATCCAGCACGAGGCGAACGACGAAGTTGTCGCTCGGGTGAAGGAGATCGGCGCGCGGCTGGGTATTACCGCTTATCGGGAAGAGACAAATGCCGGACTGCTGCGCCATGTCGTCGTCAAAGTCGGCTTCCGCACGGGTGAGATTATGGTCGTTTTGGTGACCAACGGCAGCACGATTCCGCGTGTGGACGAGTGGATTGATGGTATTAGGGCTGCGCTGCCTTCAGTGAAGAGCATTTGTCATAACATTAATGTGAAACAGACGAATGTTATTTTTGGGGATGAGACTCGCGTCCTGTGGGGCAGCGAGGTCATCTATGATTATATCGGCGATGTGAAATTTGCTATTTCCGCGCGATCCTTCTTTCAAGTGAACCCCGTCCAGACGGAAGTCTTGTACGGGAAGGCTCTCGAGTACGCCGGGTTGACCGGCGATGAAGTCGTCGTCGATGCCTATTGCGGCATCGGGACGATCTCCCTGTTCCTGGCGCAGCGCGCGGGACAGGTCTACGGCGTTGAGATCGTCGAAGAGGCGATCGCGGATGCACGGAAGAATGCCGAGTTGAACGGCATGACGAACGTGCATTTCGAAGCGGGCCCAGCGGAAGTGGTCCTCCCCGAGTGGACACGTCAGGGCATTCGCCCCGACGTGATCGTGGTGGACCCGCCCCGCAAGGGCTGCGACGCCGCACTGCTCGCGACGATCCTAGAGCTGCAGCCGCGCCGCGTCGTCTATGTGTCGTGCAGCGCATCGACATTGGCTCGCGACTTGCGCGTGCTGGTTGATGGGGGCTACGGCGTCGCGGAGGTGACGCCGGTGGATATGTTTCCGCATACGGTGCATGTGGAATCGGTTGCTTTATTGGTGAGGGATGATGTAGATAATAAATAAACCCATGCTATAACAAATAAAGTCTTGCCAAAATCGTAATAAACTCCTGCGATTCCCTATCGAGAGCCGGAACAAGAGCAGGTAAAAGATCCTAATTTTCTTCTCAAGCATTACCCCAATCCGAGCGTTACTCAGGCTTTACCTCCTGATCTCGCTCGGCTTTTTTATTCCCATCATAAGAATAAAACGATTCGCCGCGGCACCGAAACCCTTGATATTCCTATGTTTTCCCCAGGCTTATTCTCATCCAAATGCTTTTCCCAATCAATCCCTAATCATTTACTCAAACGCATTTCCCATGGTTTTACCCGATCAATTATCCTGGATGCTCCAATATAGTCAGCACAAAAACGAAAATATAAGAGGAATAGCAATTCTTATTGAATGATGAGAGTAAATTTGTTAGAGGACATGCTCATTCAGCTTTACATGACATAAAAATGTTTTGTAAGTAGTCACGCTTCAGAGATATCTCTGAGGCGTTTTTTTATTGAGGGGGTGGGTGGCGATTAATCCCAATTTAAAATCTTCAGTCAGCATAACCATTATCGATCCTGTATTAGTTTTTCCTCATCCTTGGCTTTTTTATTTTTTACTCGCAATATCCGCTAAATTTACTCTTTTATTTCTCTGTAACTATTCTATTTTAGTAAAATTATTTGATTTTAATGATTTGCTAACAATCTTTTAAATCTTTGATAACAAAATTCAAATATGGAACACAATGATTTTGAAATGATCACAATGTTTAACACTTAGAAAACAGACAATTGCACTTTCCTGTCGTACCATGGCAATAGACAGCAGAATTAAGCAAACTATCGAAGGTGAATATGATGCGCAAGTGGCTCAAATTGTTGTTTAAGATAGGTCTTGTCATTGCGATTGTAGCCGGTGCGCTTTATTATTGGCTGCGTCCGCTTTTGGTCAGAATCGAAAGCACGACGCTGGCTAGCGGCATACATGTAAAGTTTAGGACCCAAGGAACGAATGTAGAAGAATACACGAATCAAGCCTGGCAGCCCTATTTCGCCAAGGGGATTAATATGGGGGCGACGATCCCCGGACATTTTCCCGGTGAATTGGCCATTTCGGAGGATGAATATGAGAGATGGTTTGGCATGATTCAGGACATGGGCGTGAATGTGATTCGGGTGTATACGATCATGATGCCCGAGTTTTACGAGGCGCTCTCCAAATACAACATGAAGCATCAGAAAGATCCGCTTTTCTTCCTACAGGGCATATGGAGCCCGGAGGAACAGCTGATTGAAGGGCAAGATGCCTTCGATCTCAAGATCAAGGAGAAATTCGAGCAAGAGATTAAAGACGCGGTTACGGCGGTTTATGGAAAAACGACACTCACGCCCGAGCCGCATTCGGGAAAAGCAGGAGGTGCTTATAAATATAATGCAGGTCCTTATCTGATGGGCTGGATTGTCGGGACGGAATGGGACCCGAAGATGGTGAAGGGGACGAATGACGGGCACGCGGACACACCGGACTATGCAGGGAAATATTTCCGTACGAAGCCGGGCGCGAACGCTTTTGAGAAGTGGTTGGCCCTGATGGTCGACACGGCGGCACAGACGGAAATTCAGTATGGCTGGCAGCATCCGATGGCCTTCGCCAACTGGGTGACGACGGATCCGATTGCGCATCCGGGCGAACCGCTCGTTGAAGAGGATCTGGTGAGTGTCGATCCGACGCATATTGAGGCGGTGGATTGGGAAGCAGGATATTTTGCCTCGTATCACGTGTATCCGTATTATCCGGATTTCTTTGCTTTCGATAAGTCGTTTCAGGAAATGGCCAACAGCAAAGGAGAAGCCGATAGTTACCTCACCTATCTGAATAAGTTAAAAGCAGCGCACCCCAATATGCCGGTCATGGTTACGGAGTATGGCGTGCCGGCTTCCTTGGGCGTAGCCCACTTGGGCGCGCTCGGCCGCAATCAAGGCGGTCATAACGAGCAGCAGCAGGGAGAGATCGATGCGGACTTGCTGCAGGAGATTCACGGAGCCGGCTATGCTGGTGCGATATTGTTTACGTGGCAGGACGAATGGTTTAAGAAAACGTGGAACACCCAACGCTACGATGAAGCGGATCGCCGGGCTTACTGGTATAACACGCTGACGAACGAGTCTTTCTTCGGGGTACTCGGGATGTTCCCGGGCAAAGACGAAGCGATTCACATCGATGGGGACGCCTCGGACTGGAACAAACTGAAGGATAAGAAGAAGCTTGATGTGCAGGCTCCCGGCTTTGAGGAGATTTGGGCCACGCATGACGAAGGCTACCTTTACTTGATGGCCAAGCTATCGGAGCCGTTCGACCCGTCTAATGAAAGCATCTACTTCGGGGCAGATACGCTGCCTGGTGGCAATCGTCACGGACCCGAGCTTCATGGCATGACACTTGATGAGGGGCTGGAAACCTTAATTGAGCTGTTGGATAAAAATAAAAGCCGTATGACGATCGCTTCCAATTACGATATTCATGCCCGCTTGTATGAGCGTTCCGGACTACCGGACATCGATCCGAAGGAAAAACAGGATGATTCGGGGATTTTCAAGCCTTGGAAGCTGGCAGTCAATTATCTGCTGGAATATCCCGATTCCCGGGTGAACCACCCCTTTGGGGATGTCGAGGTTGGCCTTTTAGAGAAAGGTTACAGTGATCCGGCGCGTCCCGACTACAATTCGAAGGCGATGTGGCAGGTTGGGGGGCAGGTGCTCGAAATGCGGATTCCGTGGATGCTGCTGGGATTCAGCGATCCAAGCTCTCTGAGCGTATTCAATTACAACGCCCCGAGTAAGAATACTTTTGAAGTGAGACATGTGGAAGGCGTCCGTTTTGTTCCTTGGATTGTGAAGAATGATCAAGTCGTTGGTCGGGATAGCTCGGCAGCGGCGCAGCCGGTGCAGGTAACCACGATGCCGCTATACACCTGGCAGGGCTGGGAGGATAAGGTGAATTATGTGGAACGGCCGAAGCAAAGCTACTACATCATGAAAGAGGCGTTGCATAAGATCAATGGCCCCGTTATCTCTACCAATTAATCGGGTAGCTGAAAAAGAGGAGAGTGCAGGTGTGTACACCAATCTTCATACAGCCATACAAGCGTTATATATCATTTTAGCTTTTAATCTGGTTTGTGTGGCTATTATTTATGCCATTAAGTTGAGAAGTATTAGAAGGAGAAAGCTGAACGATCGCTTCAAAACGAAGTTCAAGGATTACCTGACGTATGTGCAAGCCAATTTGGATGGGATAGAGCCATTAAGGGTCCCTCCCTGGACGATGAACCCAGTGGAAAGAGAGGCGATGCAGGAAAAGCTGAATGATATGATGGAAATCTTCTCGGGTGAACAGCGGCACAAGCTGGTTCAGCTTTGCGTAGATCTAGGGCTCGTGCAGCACCATCTAGCGCGTTTTAATAGTCGAACTTATCGGGTGAAGCTGGATGCCGCTTATCATTTGGGGTGCATGAGGGTGAAGGAGGCAGTGCCGGCGTTACTGGACATGTTAAAAGAGCATCCGCTCAATTCGGCGCTGTTTGTCGTCGCCCGAGCGGTCGCCAAGTGCGCCCGCAGCCAGCAGGAGCTCGAAGCCATGGTGCAGATTCTCCTTCAGCACAACAAGAACTGCTACGAGCTGATTGTGGATATGATCGCAGATTCGGAAGTGGATGCCGGCTCTTTGTACACGGGCTATGTGACTCACAAGAATCAGGCTTACGTTCGGATTGGGCTGATTGGGCTCCATGTCTACACCGATCCGGCAGCGGCCTCTGCGGTCTACCGTCTCATGGATGCCGAGCAGGAAGACATTCAAATCAAAGCAGTGGATTTGTACCTGAAAAGCTCCCGCCTGCTGCCTAGAAACGTCATTAGCAAGCTGCTGAGTCATCCCAATCTGGACATTCGCCGATTGACGATAGAGACTTTGGCCAACATCAAAAATCCGGCTTACGTCGAACTGATGGAAACCAGTCTGGGTGACACCGATCAGCGCATCGTGTATGCGTCGGGCCGAGGCTTGCTCCGTATGGGAGAAGAAGGTATGGTAGCGCTCTGTGAGCGTGCAGCAGCGGTGCAAGGGACGGATCGTGGGCAATTTATGCAGCAGCTGATTGAGGATGAGATTAAGCAGCTGTCTATGCAGCTTCACAATTGGGAGAAGCTCACGCAATATAACCTACTGATGTATACCTATGACAAAATATTTCGCAAGTCTACACGTATCTATCGTGTCGTATAGGAGGGTTGTGTAAACATGTGGGTTTTCGGATATCAAGCGGTTTTGGATTCATTTCTGAACGGGCTAAGGGAGTTTTTGCTCTATTACAGCTACGCCGCTCTCTTTTACGTTGTTCTCGTTACTCTGCTCTATTATTTTATCTTCGGATTTTCGATTCGGCATATTTTCTCGATCAAGCGGGGAATCCAGTACAACCGGATTAATAAGCTATCCAGTTCCAGTCAGCTCCCGCCGGTTTCCCTCTTGGTGCCGGCCTATAACGAGGAGTTAACCATCATTGAGAATGTAAGGTCACTGCTGGCGCTCAATTATGCGGAATATGAGGTGATCGTCGTCAATGACGGTTCACAGGACCAGACTTTGAAGGTCATGCTTGAAGAATTCAAGCTGGAGCTCATTCATCCGGTGCTTTCCAGCAGCATTAAGACCGGAAAAATCAGAGGGGTGTACCATAATCCCGAGTATCCCAATCTTTTTTTCATAGATAAAGAAAATGGAGGGAAGGCGGATTCGTTAAACGCAGGCATCAACCTTTCCCACTTTGCGTTGATCTCGACGATTGACGCAGACTCATTGCTAGAAAAGGACGCCCTAACGCGGATTGCTCGGGTCTACATGGAGAACCCCGAGGAGACAATCGCCGTTGGGGGCAATGTTCGAATCGTGAACAGCTGTACGGTGGAAGACGGCATTGTGAAGGATGTTCAATTTCCTCGTAAGCTGCTGCCGGCACTGCAGCACGTCGAATACACGAAAGCCTTTCTCGGCGGCAGGATCGGTTGGGGCGCCGTCAATGGCCTCATTATTATCTCGGGAGCCTTCGGCGTGTTTCAAAAGAAGATGGTCATCGCTGTCGGCGGTTACCGTGGGGGCTACCCTGGTGAGGATATGAATATTGTGATTAAGCTCCACCGTCACTGCTTGGATAATAAAATCCCATACCGGGTAGCGTTTTGCCCGGATGCCGTTTGCTGGACACAAGCCCCTGATTCGTACCGGATCTTGAGCAGTCAGCGCAAGCGTTGGGGGCGGGGGAATCTGAAAAATATGATTGAGGAAGGGATTTACATGTTGCTGCGCCCGAAATACAAAATATTCGGGATGCTGACCATTCCCTATAACATCGTGTTTGAAACACTGAATCCGTATTTCCGACTCAGCGGCTTGTTGGCGATATTGGGCTACTGGATGCTGAATATGACGGATTGGCACACCATTGTTATCTTTTCGTTAGTCAATTTCTTATCCTGTTTTGCCTTAAGCCTGGGTGCCTTGTTTATTGAAGAGACGGCCTTTAGCCGGTATCCCAAGCTGGGTGACCTGAACAAAATGATCTTGTTTTCGATCTTAATGTTTGCGGGGTATCGGCAAATTGGTGTTTGGTGGAGGTTAAACGGACACGTCGAATTCCTGCGCAATAACAACTCGTGGGGAACGATGGTCCGTACCAATTTTAATAAATAGCAAATCTAAACAAAGACAAGAGGAGTGGAGAAGATGGCTGTATTAGTGCATGATCCGATTCAAGAAGCAATGTTGCAATTAGCAGAACAAGTTCAGGCTTCGTATGAAAAGGGTGCTCCATGCGGGATGATTCTTGCGCCAAGCGCAGAGGTGGGCCAGAAGGTACTGGAACATATGCAGTCCTATGTGAGCAGCTTTGAGCCTGAAGTACCCCTTCATGGCTTCTACTTGGATCCCAGCGGCCTTCTCGGAATCGTTCTGTCCGGGCAAAAGCTGATCAACACGCATTATACATCGCTCGTGCTCAAAGAGTTCCTGGAACAGCAAAATTTGCTCGAAGGTCAGATGGTTGTCGCCAGCTTCCCGGAGAGTGGCGAGCTGACGGAACAGTCGATGTCACAGCTACTTCATACAACACTGCAAGGGAAAGGGGAGAACAGAGACATTCACCTGTTCATGCATCATGGGGTTCAACAGGGAATCACCTCGATTCTCATCGCCGATCCGGACGAGGTGAGCAGAGAGTTTGTCAAGCTGCGGCTTGAGATAGGCGGCTACAAGGTCGAAGAGGCCAAGGACGGCAGTGAAGCGCTCGAGAAATTTGAGAAAACCATGCCGGACCTGGTGATTACGGAGCTAAACCTGCCGATTCTTGACGGATACCAGTTGATCGACAAAATCCAGAGGGACCATGCCGGCGAAGGACAAGTTATCGTGCTTACGGATAAGCAGTTACCGAAAAGTATGGACCGTGCCTTTGAATTAGGCGCATCTGATTATGTGACGAAGCCCTTCTCCATTTCAGAGTTGGAGTGGAGAATCAAAAAGCTGGTTTCCCGTCTGGGCTAATCCACGTGAAAACATAGGAGGGAGAATTACAATGAACGCATATACCAATTTAAAATATAAATTCCAGGCAGAAACAGCCGAAATCGGGGTCATCGGTCTCGGCTATGTAGGGCTGCCTCTCTGCATGGAGATGGCAAAAGGCGGGTTTACGGTATACGGCATCGATCTCGATTTCCGGAAGGTAGAGTCGCTTCAAAGCGGCCAATCGTATATTCAGGACGTTCCGAACGAAGAAGTGGCGAAAGCGGTCGAGTCCGGCCGGTTCATTCCGACCGACGACTACCATACCGTTCAAAGGCTGGATGCGATCTCCATTTGCGTACCGACGCCGCTCAGTGAAAACCAAGACCCGGATACCTCTTATATTCAAAGTGTTGTCCGGGAAATTAAGAAAAATCTCAAGCGCGGAGCCCTGATCATCCTTGAGAGCACGACCTATCCGGGAACGACGGAGGAGCTCATCCAGTTCGAGCTGGAAGCACAGGGACTCAAGGTGGGCAAGGATTTCTTCCTCTGCTTCTCGCCGGAGCGGGTCGATCCAGGTAATCCCAAATTCAACACCTTTAATACGCCTAAGGTGATCGGTGGTACGACGGAAGCATGCATCGACCTCGGCGTCACCTTATACAGCCATGTCGTGAAGGACGTCGTACCGGTCTCCTCGCCAAAAGTAGCGGAGATGTCCAAGCTGCTGGAAAATACGTTCCGCAGTATTAACATTGCGTTCATTAACGAAATGGCCATGATGTGCGACAAGATGGAGATTGACGTCTGGGAGGTCATTAAAGCGGCGTCGACGAAGCCGTTTGGCTTTATGCCATTCCATCCGGGGCCTGGCATCGGCGGTCACTGCATCCCGCTGGATCCGATGTATTTATCGTGGAAAGCCAAGGAATTCCGCTTCTACAGCAAGTTTATCGAGCTGGCGCAATCCATCAATGATAATATGCCGGAATATGTTCGGTATAAGGCTTCGCAGGTGCTCAATATGTATACGAAATCTATTCGCAATTCGAAGATTCTTATTTTAGGCATGGCGTATAAGCCGGATGTAGATGATCTCCGTGAATCGCCGGGACTGGAGCTGTACGAGCTTCTTCGGGAGAGCGGAGCTCAAGTGGACTATTACGATCCGCATGCCGTTTCATTCTTCGATAAAGTTGGGGATACGGTACAATCCGTGAACTACGATCTGTCCGCTTTTGCCGAGTATGACTGCATGGTGCTGATCACGAATCACCGCAACTTCAATAGCCGTGAACTCGTGGAACTGGGCGTGCCGATCATCGATACGCGCAATGCATTTGCCGACGTCCAAGGGGACAATATTTATAAATTAGGTACAGGTATTCGCAAGCAAGAAGTGAGGATCGCCGTAGGCGTTTAAACTCATCCTAGAAGAGAGAGGAGATAACAACGATGTGTGGCATTGTAGGGTATATAGGAAAGCGAGATGTACAGCCGATTCTACTGAACGGATTAAGCAAGCTGGAGTACAGAGGGTATGATTCCGCGGGGATCGCGGTACTGGTGCAGGATCAGGTCAAGATTAGCAAGGCGGAAGGACGGCTTGCCAACTTATCGGTTCAGCTGGATAAACAGCCGTTGATCGGATCGATCGGTATCGGGCATACGCGTTGGGCTACGCACGGCAGACCGTCGGATGCCAACTCCCATCCGCATACGGATATGTCGGGTAAATTTACTGTCGTGCACAACGGCATCGTGGAAAACTACATGGAGCTGAAGAAAGAACTGGAGGATAAAGGCGTCACCTTTACTTCCGAGACCGACACAGAGGTGATTGCTCACTTGCTTGCCGAGCATTATGAAGGCGACATCTACATCGCCATGCTTGCGGTCATTCAGAGATTACAAGGGGCTTATTCGCTTGGTGTCATGACGGAGTACGAGCCGGATAAGCTTGTTGCAGTCAGACAATCGAGTCCGCTTGTGATTGGTGAGGGTCAGGGAGAGTACTTCCTTGCATCGGATATCTCGGCTCTAATTGAGCATACCCGTAAGGTTTATATTTTGGAGGATGGCGATTTGGCTATCCTTACGCAGGAGGGTATCTCCATCACGAAGGTCGAGACAGGGGAGCCGGCGGCGTGTAAGCTGCTGCATATCGATTGGAGCGCGGATCAGGTGGAGAAGGGACCGTTTGAGCATTTCATGCTGAAGGAAATTCACGAACAGCCGTTAACGCTGCGGAATACGATGCTCGGGCGCATCAACGACCAAGACGAAGTGAGTTTCCCGGAGTTGGCGCACGCAGCAGGCGAGTTTCAACAGGTGGATAAAATCTTTATCGTGGCTTGCGGCACCGCTTATCATGCCGGACTTGTCGGCAGCACGGTCCTTGAGAAGCTAACGCGAATCCCGGTGCAGTGCGATATCGCATCGGAATTCCGATATCGTGACCCGATTATCACGGAACGAACGCTCGTCATCGTCGTGAGCCAATCGGGGGAAACGGCGGATACGCTGGCTGCCCTGCAAGAGAGCAGAAGGCAAGGCGCTAAAGTGTTGGCAATTACAAATGTGCCAACCAGTTCAGTTGCGCGAGATGCGGACTATGTCATCGCAACGAAGGCCGGACCGGAAATTGCAGTGGCATCCACGAAAGCGTACACCGCTCAGCTGCTCGCCTTCTATTTGTTCAGCATTTACTTGGCCCAGGAAAGAAAGACGCTGTCTGATGAGCTTCATACGGAGCTGATCCAAGGCTTGAAGTCGCTTCCTGTTCAGGTGGAGAAGGTGCTGGAAAACGCCAACGAAGTGAAGCGGTATGCGGAATCGATCAAGGATGCGGACAGTCTATTCTTTATCGGTAGGGGCTTGGACTATGCCGTTGCGCTTGAGGGTTCTCTCAAATTGAAGGAAATCTCTTATATCCACTCGGAGGCTTATGCAGCCGGAGAGTTAAAGCACGGTACATTGGCGCTGATCGAGAAGGATACGCCGGTGATTGCGCTAGCTACGCATATGGATCTGTACGAAAAAACAGTTAGCAACATTAAAGAAGTCAAGGCCCGTGGAGCCCATGTCATGGGGATTACGGTAGAAGGCAATGTGGGGCTGCTGAATAGCGTCGATGAAATCTGCTTCATCCCGCCGACCCTCCAACTTCTGGCACCGATATTGGCTGTCGTGCCGCTTCAGTTAATCTCTTATTACGCCTCCCTGTCTCTGGGGAACGATATTGATAAACCGCGAAACTTGGCCAAAAGCGTGACGGTTGAATAACCATTCAGAGGGGAGTTGAACCACATGGAAGCATTCGCTATTCTGTTAGCTGCAGGCAAAGGTACACGGATGAAGTCGGAGCTGCCCAAAGTGCTTCATCCCGTCGGAGGCGTGCCGATGATCGGCCGCTTGGTGGGCAAGCTGGAAACGATGCCGATTACCCGTATTGTGGCGGTGATCGGGCATCGGGGAGAACTGGTGAAAAAGTGCTTGGGAACGCGGGTTACCTACGTCCAACAGGAGATTCAGCTTGGAACGGCACACGCCGTTCATCAGACGGAGCCTCTGCTCCGTAAACGCAGCGGGTCTACCTTGGTGCTGACTGGCGATACGCCACTCATCCGACAATCGACCATCGAACGGCTACTTGCCGCCCAGCGGGCAAACATAAGCGCCGGTGTAGTGCTAACCGCGATCGTTCAGGATCCAACCGGCTATGGAAGAATTATTCGAGATCCTGCAAGCAGCGAGGTTGTCGATATCATTGAAGAGAAGGACGCGACGCCTGAGCAGAAATTGATTAATGAAATTAACACAGGGATTTTCTGTTTCGATAATGATAGCTTGTTTCAAGCGCTCCCTGGCATTACCAATGATAATGCGCAGCAGGAGTACTATTTGACCGATATCGTGAAGGTGATGCGACAGGCCGGAATTTCCGGGGGCAAGAAGCGATTTGAGGCCATCATCCTCGAGGATCCGACAGAGGTGATGGGGATTAACACTCCTGAACAATTGGAGGAGGCAAATCGTGCCTTTTATGAACACATGGGGATTTTTGCATAACAAGTCATAGGGAGGAAAGCTAATATGGGAGCTATTTTCGGTACGGATGGCGTCAGAGGGGTTGCCAACCGCGAGTTAACGCCAGAGTTGGCTTTTGAATTAGGGCTTATTGTTGGTTACATGCTATCCCGCAGCTGTGGAAGTATTCGGCCTACCGTCGTCATCGGACGGGATACCCGCATCTCCGGGCACATGCTGGAAGCAGCTTTGGCTGCCGGGTTGTTATCCACTGGGGCGGATGTCGTAAGACTGGGCGTACTACCGACGCCGGGTGTGGCTTATGTCACACGGCACTCAGGTATAGATGCAGGGGTGATGATCTCGGCATCTCATAATCCGGTGGAGGACAACGGGATTAAATTTTTTGGCAGGGACGGATTCAAAATGCCGGATGCGTGGGAAGCGGAGGTAGAGAGCCGCCTGGAGGGTGACGAACATTGGATTTCCCGCCCTACGGGAGCAGGAATTGGCACCCTGCGTGATGATCCGCAGGGCGCGCAAGACTATGTGAGCTACTTGAAGTCGACGGCTACGGCGCCGCTGTCAGGCTTCAAGATCGTGCTTGATTGCGCGAACGGGGCTGCTTCCTTGCTAGCTCCGCAGCTATTCACAGAATTGGGTGCAGAGACCATTCTTTTGTATCATCAGCCGGACGGTTTAAATATTAATCAGGATTGTGGCTCAACGCATCCGGAGCATCTGCGTAAGGCTGTGCTGGACCATCGAGCCCATGCGGGGCTCTCGTTCGACGGTGATGCGGACCGGTTGATTGCGGTTGATGAACGGGGCGAAATTCTGGACGGGGATCACATCCTCTATATCCTTGCCGCTCGTCTGGCCAAGCAGGGACGGCTGAGGCAAAACACCGTCGTTTCTACCGTCATGAGCAATCTTGGCTTTCATCAAGCGCTGCAAACCATCGGTCTTAACTCGTTAAAGAGCAAGGTCGGAGACCGGCATGTCATGGAAGCGATGCGGATAGGCGGGTACAACTTGGGCGGTGAGTCGTCCGGACATATCATTTTACTGGATGAATCGACGACAGGGGATGGCTTGTTATCGGCTGTTCAGCTGCTGCAGGTCATGCTTCAAGAAGGAAAACCTTTGTCGGAGCTCGTGTCCCCTGTCGTAAAATACCCACAGCTGGTGGTAAATGTACGAGTGATGAATAAATACAAGCTGGAAGGCAATCGCCGAATTGATGCCGCAATCCGTCGGGTGGAAAGTGAGATGGCCGGTCGAGGCCGTGTATTGGTGCGGCCTTCGGGCACGGAATCACTGGTGCGTGTGATGGCGGAAGGACCGGATGAAAGGGAGTTGTCCGGTTATATTGAAGGCATTGTAGAGGTGGTAAAGGAAGAGCTTGAATATAGCATGGTTTAATCCGTTAGTCCCTATGAGAAAGATGATTGTATGCTTGGTCCTTGTACAAATTTTAACAAGTGGTCCTTTGTTTCTCCCGGCATACTCTCTTATCACTGAGCTTGGGGTGGAGGTCAACGGGGAAAAGATTGCCTTTACGGATGTCCAGCCTTACATCGATGAACAGACAGGTAGTACGATGGTGCCGGCTAGAGAAATTGCCGAAAAACTAGGTGCTGAAGTGGAATGGGATCGTTCCCTGGAACAGGTGACCTTTCGCAGTCAGCACGCTACAACATTATTAACCATTGGTCAGAAAGTTGCTTCGGTTGATGGCAAGCAGGTGGAATTGGACTCTCCCGCTGTCCTTAAAAATGACCGAACCATGGTTCCGCTGAGAGCTGTTAGTGAGAGCCTCGGAGCCGATGTCGATTGGGTGGGAGAACGGAATTTGGTACTGATAACTTCGGCGGACAAAGCGCAAAGGTCCACTTGGATCTGGGACAGCAAGTTAATTGAGACGGATGGTGACCGCATCCTCCAGTTTGCGGCGGACCAAAAACTGACTTCCATTTATGTGCGCTATGAAACGTATCCAGGTCAAGACGTTTATCGGAATTTCATCCGCAGAGCGAGTGGTCAGGGCATCAAGGTTGAGGCGCTGGCCGGCAAATCAGATTGGATATATGAAGATAACCATATTTATATCCGGCAATGGATTGCAGCGGTTACGCAATATAACGCTTCGGTAGGTGCGCTAGAACGCTTCCAAGGCTTTCATTTTGATATTGAGCCCTACACATTGGACATGTGGAAGAACAATCAGACCTGGGTGCTCGAACGGTGGATGGATACAATCAGATTCATTGAATCGGAAGTGAAAAGCTCTGATCGCAGCATGACGATGGCCTTCGATATTCCCTTTTGGATCAACAGCTGTACCGTTCCGGGATCCAGCTACTCCTTTAGCGCTTGGCTGCTGGAAAAGGCGGATACTGTCGTCATTATGGCTTATCGTAATACGGCACTAGGCAACAACGGCATCATTGCCAGAGCCAAATCCATTATTTTAGAAGCAGCTACGCTGAAGAAACAGGCAGTCATTGCAGTGGATACGTTGCCCAGTACGGAAGCCGATTATACGACCTTTTATAAGTCCAACTCTTCGCTTATGGAGTCGGAATTGAAACAGGTCAAGGAAAGCCTCTCCCTTTATCCGAGCTATATCGGCATCGCTGTCCATGATTACGTGAGATGGATCGAGCTATTGAACGCTAATCGTTAAACGGGTTCGATGAACAAGAAGGAGGAGGATGCAAAATGAAAAAAGCAGGTTTGGTGATCACTCTGTTGGCTAGTGCGGCGCTCGGCGTCTCAGGAGTGGCTTTTGCTTTCGCAAGTGGCCATGAGACGGCTGGAACCTTTCAGGAATCGTCTTTACCGGGAGGAGGACTTGAGGTCCCTCATAATGATCGGATTCATCTTTCTACCGATAAGCAATGGATCTCCTCGGAAGGCCATTTGTCGGATCTCATTCGGCTGCAGTGGACGAAAGACCGAGCGAAGCCGGCCATCGCTTGGCTGGATGAGAATGGAAAGGACAAGGCGGCTATCATTGCTCATGCCAAAGCGAATAACCCGGAGCAGCACGATCATAATCATATGTCGTTCGAAACGACGATGTCACCTGACGGCAAAAACGCAAATGAGCTGTTTACGCGTCTGGAAATTCCGTTCGATCAGGATGTGGCCGAAATTCGCACGCATTCCTCTAATTTCAATGTAATGGACGGGATTCTACGGATAGCCGGAACCGGTGGCGTCAATCGTGATCTGACTTGGGCCAAATCGGATGATGGGAATGTGACGACGCCTCGCTGGGCGATGCGTGCAGATACCTCCGAGGAAACAGGAGGAAATGCCGGCTCCAATCTGCAAATTATCCGTTATTCGGATGACGGTAAAGCACTCGACAACCCGTTAACGATTAACCGCAGCAACGGCAATATCGGTATTGGAAATTCGGACGCCAAGACCAAGCTGGACGTCAGTGATGACAGCATTCGCATCAGGAAATCTATGACGCCGGCTTCGTCTACTGCCCCCGGAGAAGTGGGGCAGATGGCATGGGATGACGGGTATGTATATGTTTGTGTAGCACCTAATACATGGAAAAGAACGGCACTATCCTCGTGGTGAAAATAACTCCTTTCTTTCCGAAACATTCAAAGCATTTAGCCTCGACGACTCATTTTTCATTCATATTAGTTCAGAAGGTAAAGCCCTCTATTTCATAGAGGGCTTTTTTTGAGCGATAAGCGGAAAATGCCTTGTATGACGCGGGGGCTGACGGCATTCAACGCGCTTCCAAAGCGGCTTTTTGACACATTTCTTGAAGGTTGTTATGTGGTTTCTATTATGCAATATAAATCATACAACTTCGAATACCCCCTTAAAATGTAAATAATTTCAGAAGTCTATGAGAGGATCATAGAAAGGTGTGAACCGCTTGTGACTTGGAAAGTGTTGATTGTGGATGATGATCCGAATGTGAGAGAAATCATCCGGCTCTACTTCCGTCAGCAGCTTATCGAATTAATCGAGGCCCCAGATGGCGTCTCGGCCCTGACCATGTTAGCGGAAGTTAAGCCTGATATCGTGATACTAGATGTGATGATGCCCGGACTCGACGGTTATGAAACGTGCCGGGAGATTACCAAGCGTTATGATGTGCCGGTCATTATGTTGACGGCGAAGAACGATGAGTTTGATCGGGTGCTGGGTCTTGAGTTGGGCGCCGACGATTATATGACCAAGCCCTTCAGTCCGAGGGAGCTGGTGGCGCGCATTAAAGCGATTTTTCGCAGAATGCAGAAGGGACAGTCGATTATTGAGGTGGATGCACCCGTCCAATATGAGTTTGATAATTTAGTCATACATGTGAACCGCCGAGAGGTGCTCTCGGGGAGTATGAAAATTGACATGCGCCCCAAGGAGTTTGAACTGCTCGCATTTTTTGCGAAATCTCCGGGCAGCGTGTTTACAAGAGAACAGCTGCTGGAGCAGGTGTGGGGATATAATTTTTTAGGCGATATGAGAACGGTGGACGTTCATATTAAAAAGCTTCGTGAAAAGCTAAGTACGTGCCATCATGTTTGTATTCATACGGTCTGGGGAGTGGGCTATAAATTTGAGGTAGCAGCATGTACCTAAATCCAAATAAAAGCATTCTCCGCAAAATGTTGACCAGCTCCATCGTTACGGTGCTTCTTGGGCTATGTGCGGTAGGAATCGTTATTTCGTTGTTTGCCAAGGATTATATCGTCAACTCCAAAAGTAATGAGATGATCCGGCAAGCCAAGCAGGTTAATCTCGCCATTCAGAATCAGACGGAACCGAATGATAGATTTAAGGAGCAGCTGCGTTTTTTCGATCAAGCCTTTGATTCGCGTATTTGGATATTTGACTTGAACGGAAACATCGTTACTACATCTTCAAAGGATGAGGTGAACGTAGGCAAGACCGTCAGCACTGAAGTTGTAAAACAGGTCCTGAATGGTGAACCCGCCATATGGAATTTATCCGAAGGTTCTAAGGAAGGCATGCTTTCGATTGCCGTCCCATGGGGAAAAGACAACGACGTATACGGTGGTATTGTACTGCATTCGCCTCTTAAAGGGATGAATGAGACCATCGCGCAGCTTAGAGAAACCATCCTTTGGGTTACCTTGCTTGGTATATTCTTTTCATTTGGTGTATCCTCCTATTTATCCTGGTCCATTACCCGACCCATCCAACAGATCGACAAGGCGGCAGCCAAGATTGCCGTCGGTGATTACAGTGAGAGAATTCAAATAGATTCCAAAGACGAGATTGGTGAGCTGGCGACAACCATTAATCACATGGTGGAGCAACTTGCGCGCGTTGATCTGGAAAAGAGACAGCTGAATCAGCTGCGGCATGACTTTTTGGCTAATGTTTCCCATGAGCTGCGAACGCCGCTTACGGCGATGCAGGGTTTTTTGGAGGCGCTTCAGGATGGTTTGATCGAAGAAGGAGCGCGGGAAAAATATTACGAGATCATGGTTAACGAAACGCTTCATATGAACCGGCTGGTCGATGATATTACCGATTTAATGAAGCTGGAAAATAAGGAAATCGATCTTGTGTGGTTGGCGGTCGATGTTCAGGCGATGCTGTCCAAGCTGTCCTTTAAATTCCAACCGGAAGCAGAACTCCGCGGGACGGTTATTCACTGCCTTGAAGATGAAAATTCGCCACAAGCTCACGCTGATCCGGATCGACTGGAACAAATTTTTAATAATTTGATCAAAAATGCAGTTAAGTTCACCGAGAACGGAACGATAGAATTGAAGGCGATGGCGGTTCCGTCGGAAGGGTGTGTCCTCATCACGGTAACCGATACGGGAATCGGTATATCACCGGAGGATCAAGGGCTCATCTGGGAGCGCTTCTTCAAAGTGGAGAGAGGCAGACCAGTGAAGCATAAAGGCTCATCCGGCTTAGGGCTCGCCATTGTGCGAGAGCTTGTAGAGCTTCACAATGGAAGCATTCGCGTGCGAAGCGAGCTAGGGATGGGAAGCGCCTTTGAAGTCAGAATTCCGCTTTATGACAGCCGTCAGTATGTGCGGCCGTTGGTAAATTTGGATGATGTTGGATAACTCGTGTCTACCTATCCTACCTATCGCTAGAACCCAACAATCCATTAAATAAATAATGCATGAGCCTCCATCTCCTTCACAAAGGGTTGGAGGCTCTTTACTTAAGCAGGCGTCCTTGCAAAATTCGAGCTTCTTAGACGAGTTAAAAAGAATTCGCGCCTGCACAGTGGAACTATCTATATCAAATGTTCTAAAATATCGAGAGAAGCTCATTCGAAGATATGACCTTGAACAATTCCCTCGTGGATAAAATGGGAGTTTATGGACCTGGCTGCGCGTTCTTCCTAGATCGCTATCTTCCCACTTCAGCCGGCGAAGGCAGCTAATTTTATTTTACGTTGTCCAAGGTTGACAATGGAACGGATAGCTAATAAATGAGATGAATTGGGATATTGAACAGTCCTGATTTCCATAGAGAGGTTTATGATATGATCAATAATTTTTGGCGCGAATTGCCACGACCTTTTTTTGTATTGGCTCCCATGGAAGATGTAACGGATGTTGTGTTTCGTCATGTCGTGAGCGAAGCGGCAAGACCCGATGTTTTCTTTACGGAGTTTGCGAACACGGAGAGCTATTGTCACCCGGAGGGGAATCACAGCGTTCGCGGGCGTTTGACTTTCACAGAGGATGAACAGCCTATCGTCGCACACATATGGGGAGATAAGCCGGAATACTTCCGGCAGATGAGTATCGGCATGGCGAAACAAGGGTTTAGAGGTATCGATATCAATATGGGCTGTCCTGTAGCCAACGTTGCGGAGAATGGGAAAGGAAGCGGCTTGATCTGTCGTCCTGAAGTTGCAGGGGAGATCATTCAAGCAGCCAAAGTCGGAGGACTGCCCGTAAGCGTAAAAACAAGGCTGGGTTTCAGTGCTATAGACGAATGGCACGATTGGCTAACCCATATCTTGAAACAAGATATCGTTAATCTATCCATTCATCTGCGCACAAGAGAGGAAATGAGTAAAGTAGACGCTCATTGGGAGCTAATCCCGGAGATTAAGAAGCTTCGCGATGAGGTGGCACCGGATACGCTGTTGACCATTAACGGAGATATACCTGACCGTGAAGTCGGGTTACAGCTCGCACAACAGTATGGTGTAGATGGAATTATGATCGGGCGTGGTATATTCAATAATCCTTTCGCCTTTGAGAAGGAGCCGAGGGAGCATAGCAGTGGGGAATTGCTTAACCTTCTACGGTTGCATCTGGATCTCCATGATCACTATTCAGCACGGGAGCCGCGTCTGTTTAAGCCTATGACTCGCTTCTTTAAAATCTATGTCCGTGGATTCCGAGGAGCTGGCGAATTAAGAAATAACTTAATGAATACGAATTCAACGAGTGAAGTGCGTGCATTGCTCGATGAGTTTGGAAGCAAGTAATTGTAAATTGGTGATATAATAAGGCGGTAGTTGCAAGTTGTTAAGTAAAGAATGATTTTATTGGAGCAAGGGGGGCATTAATATGCTTCAAAACATGATAGATGCCATAGATAATGAAGTAATTGAAGATGATGTTTATTTAAGCTTAGTAAGCTTTGTAGTTAATGGAAATAGTATAATACTCACTCTTGAACTTACCTATCAGGATGATGAGAACGTACTTCAAAAATGGGAAATTCAATGCAATGATTTTGGTGAACACAAACTTGAATTGTTTTACTTTTCTGATTTTAAGGTTTTAGATGAACATGTATATTTGTGGGACTACAATAAAGACTATTTTGAACTTTATTTCAATGGACATGTAAAAGATAGCAAGAAGATAATTGGAGAACTTTACATTGCCCATAGAGATATTACAAATAACCTAATACCTTTTGGAACATATATGAATGGAAATATAGATTGGTTATTAGGATTTGATTTAGGTTTGTTCGCGAAAGCCCCAGTAAATCTTATTAAGGAATATTTTAACGTGCTGGAGGATAACGGTTTAAAAGGCACATTACTTCCAACCAAAAGTGATAAACAGTGGAACGGTAAGCAAACAGATTACAAGGTCTTAATTTTTGGTGATTCGTATGTGGTTGCCAAAGAATTTATTGCAATTCAACTAGATAATAGTTAAATGCACGATTTTATAAAGAGAGGGTATGGTTTCAATCAGGGAAGTGGACTCTTATACCTTATGGATTGAAGCAGAAAATTGGGCTGAAGGAGAATGGGATGAGCTTGACTCTAACACGGATGTGATTGTTAACTTTCCAGATGCGTCAAAATGGATTGCTTCTTTTTTTACCTATAAAAATATGAATACACTCGTTGAAAAGAACATAAAAAGTGGCGAGTGTTTGCAGGGTAAGTACTACTGGTCAAGCGACATGATATTTATTCAAAAATGCAGTAGAGATTTAATTGAAGAAGTGATCGATTACCTAATTGAGGAAAATATCTTTTCAACTCTATTTAGGAGAATTCATCCAACTGACTTAGAAGGTGATTCAATATTTTTAGGGAAAGATTGGACAGAGTTATCGCTTCATTTTGGGATTATTGGTGTGGAATATAATGGTGAGAACGATGAACAAATACTTATTAAGACAAAGAAGTTCTTAGAATCCATAATATTGACTAATAGAGAAAAGGAAATAGCAGATGATATTAGACAGTTTCTGAAGATGCTTTATCATAACACCGATGGATACAAGGAAAGTTCGTCTATTTGGAAAAGTATGTTGGAGATGGAACACGATTATAATCTGATAAAGTACACAATAAGATTGCTTGATTGTATGTCGAAGTAGATTAATAAAGAGAGTAATCAGTCAAACGTCTAATTCATGTTAACTGTGATATAATGGTAATAAGCGTAGGGAGGGGACCAACTTGAACTTTGGTAAAATAGATATATTAAAAAATGAATTAGATAAATTGCGTCCTCTACCAGCGGCTGCTGTACGAAATTTGGAGCAAGTTTATAGGGTCGAATGGACGTACAACTCTAATGCCATTGAAGGTAACACATTAACACTTTTAGAAACCAAATTGGTTTTAGAAGAAGGTTTAACAATAGGTGGTAAAAAACTGCGTGAGCATTTTGAAGTCGTTAACCATTCAGAAGCAATTAATTACGTACAAGATGTAGTAAATAGAAACATGGAATTGACTGAATATGTCATAAAATCAATTCATCATCTAGTACTTAAAAATATTGACGATGAGAATGCAGGGCGATATCGGATGATCAACGTTTTGATATCAGGCTCTGAGCATATCCCTCCAAACTTTTCAGTGCTTGCGGAGAAAATGGAACAGTTAATTCAATGGTATGATGAACACAAAGATAAATTGCACCCAGTTGAACTAGCAGCGGAATTTCACTTCCGTTTTGTATACATCCATCCATTTTCTGATGGTAATGGCCGTACAGCACGGCTTTTAATGAATTTAATTTTAATGAAATACGGATTTCCACCAGCTATTGTTAAAGCTGCAAATGATGCTCGTTTGAAATATTATGAAACTTTAGAATTAGCAAGTATGGGGAAAAATTTAGAACCATTCGTACAATTAATTGCCGAATGTGTTGAGGAAAGTTTGAAAAAGTACATAGGTGCGGTTAAGTGACTTAGGGTACTAAATTTATATAAATTGTCTAATAGCCAGCGAAGGAACTCGAGCCCTTCCCTGGCTGTTTTTAATAAGGGAACATGTATTTGGTGACAAGTAGTAGTCAAAACTTTAAGCTTGGTAACACTGTTTATATTATTGGTGAAATGGTAGCGTTATTTTATAACGGATGAGTAGGTGAAATCTATGAAGGTATATATTAAAAGAGGTTTTGATAACGAAATTGCCAATCATAATTTTTACGCGGCTTTTGATGGGTTTAAACAAATGGGATTTGAAATTCAATATTTTAATGAGATCAACGACATATCAGATCATAACAAGGAAGATATCATTGTTGGTTATGTTGATGATGTTAGAACAGTATTCTCACAGTATAGAATAGTCCCGCCCGAAATTGATTATCCAGAAGAATTACAAAGCTACTTGGGTAGGAGAATTTGGAAGTCCAAACTAAGCTTAATAGCAAACAACCCTGAGAAATGGAACGTATTTATCAAACCGGTAGAGGATAAAAAGTTTACTGGAGCTGTAATTAGAGGTACTAAAGATTTAATGGGGTGTGGTGTATACGGTGAAGACCCGGAGATTTTTTGTTCAGAAGTAGTAAATTTTGTGGCAGAATGGAGGTGTTTTGTTAGGCACGGTAAGATTTTAGATATCCGTCGGTATAAAGGGAATTGGAGAGTACACTTTGATTATAAAATAGTTGAAAATGCTGTATCGCAATTCACATCTGCTCCTCACGGGTACGCTATTGATTTTGGACTAACAGATAAGGGAGAAACGTTATTAATCGAAGTTAACGACGGGTATGCGTTAGGGCATTATGGATTATTTTCTTTAGATTATGCAAAGTTACTATCGGCACGATGGGCGGAGTTAACCAATACGATTGATGAATGTAATTTTTAAGCAAGTAATAATTGGGTACATATAAAAAATTGGTGGCAAAATCTCTCCTAAACTAAGGCCTCAGCGGACTACAACAGACTCTATTAAACTCTTGATTTCCCGCATACCGTTCACGTAGAATAGGTGGCGTTGTTGACCTATAACGTTTAGCAGGCTTCTACACAACAAAACCCAGCCTTTATGAGGGCTGGGTTCTTTAGTAACCAATTAATTTGATTGAGCAGAGTACATTTCCATCTTTTTAAGATCAATGATCATTTCACCGCTTTTTAATAGGTCGAGACCAATCAATCCGTTAATATGAGTAATCTCTTCATGAAAAACACCAAAATCAATAGGTATATCTGTTAGAATTAATGAGCCTAATTGGATGTGGTCGACACGTTTTTGAAATGAATACTCGTCTCCGCCGATACCAAAGCTTCGTACAAGCTTGTCCGATTTGCATCTTACCGGCCTCTGTAGAAAGCATTTTTTCTAATTTCTATAGTAATCCGATCTTGACCTGTATGATAAACAATATTATTTTGTCTGCACTGTAAAAGTTCTTTTGTTGCCTCATCGGGATCTGCAATAGCTTTAATCAATGCGACTTCATCAACGTACTGAATGCTTTCTTCTGTATGGGAATTCAAAATTTCGAGAAGGACGTATTGATCAGGGTAAATATTGCGGACTTCCTGCCATTGCATAGTAATCACACCTCTCCATTTGTATTAACCTTCTTAATTATATCATACTATCGGTTTTGTTGGCTTTTCTCAGGTACGGAAACGAGTCCCACTCCCCTCACCTCTATACTAGTAACCTACTCTGTGAGCGATTTTCTTCCTTTTTGAGGAAACGTATTACAGTTCTCAACTCAGCAATGAGTAAAGTTTGTTAAACTTCGACTACTTATACTAAAAAACTCGGCCTCCTCTCCCAACGGTAAAATACCGAAGGAAGGGTACCAAGTTTTCTTGTCGCTTTTATTCCAGATTGGCATGATTCTTAAACATAGTCGCACCTTGAAGTTCTTTTATCTCCATAAGGCTTAGTACGACCGTATCCAGCAGCAGCAGGAGGGCTTGTTCGAATAAGCTTCCCATAGGCTGCCTGGAGCTGCCCGATGTGCTTTCTTTGGTAGAAGCGGGAATGCGTACGACCGTAGAAGATAATGTACCTAAGGTTGATTCTGATACAATTGTAATGGCAGCAACCGAGGCTCCTGTGCTTTTGGCTTTGGATGCCATTGCCGTCAAGCTTTTGGTCTCGCCAGACCCTGACCCAACCAGAAGCAGGTCACCTTGGGTAATACCTGGGGTTATGGTCTCTCCTACCACATAAACACGGAGTCCCATATGCATAAGTCTCATCGCGAATGCGCGCATCATCAGCCCAGAGCGTCCTGCTCCTGCTACAAAGATCGTTTCAGCTGTTAAAATCTGATGAGCAAGCTCATCAATCTCATTTGGTTGAATACCTTGAAGTGTGCGCTCCAGTTCTTGAAGAATAGAGGATACAGATTGCAGCGTACTCATTTCCATTATCTCTGTCTGATCAGTTGATGCATTTGAGCTGCAACTGCTGGTTTGTCTTCAACGCCGGTAATACCGCCGCCTACGATAACCAGATCAGGCTGTGCGTGGATGACTTCAGGCAGTGTCTGAAGTTTAATGCCGCCAGCGATTGCTGTTTTTGCCTGTTTTACGACACGCTTAATTGTAGCCAAGTCCTGAAAAGAGTTTTTACCCTCTGCTTGATGGTCGTAGCCGGAATGTACACAGATATAGTCAACGCCAAGGTTGTCGATTTCTACTGCACGTGCGGCAATATCTTTCACATTAATCATATCAACCATGATTTTTTTGTTTTGTTTCCGAGCTTCTTCCACAGCGCCTCTAATCGTGGAATCATCGGATACACCAAGCACGGTAATGATATCAGCTCCTGCTTCGGAAGCTTTCATCACCTCATAACCGCCGGCGTCCATGATTTTGAGATCGGCGAGTACTTTAAGCGATGGGAATTCTGCTTTGATTTCTTTAACGGCGCGAAGCCCTTCGTTGATCACAACTGGAGTTCCAATTTCCACGATATCGATATAAGGCGCTACCTCTTTTATAAGTTGTTTTGCCTCAGGGATGTTGACCAAGTCGAGTGCCAGTTGAAGTTCCATATAATGAAATGTCTCCTTTAGATGAATTATTATTTTAGGGCTGAGTTCATAGTAGGACGATACCGAAATTTATGGAAGTACGCACTTTCAAGTAAGTCTGTATCCTGTAGGATACTGTAAAGCGCAAAAAAGCAGACTCCATGCGGAGTCTACCGGTTTGTAATAGATATTTGCCCGTTTATTTTTCAGTAGATTGAAGTGGTATTAGCTCAGAATTAGAGGTTCTGCCGAGCACTTCTTCGCCATAATTTTTCCCCCAGTTGTACATCAGCTTAAGAATCGGGACGAGGCTTTCTCCATATGGAGTCAGCTTATATTCAACCTTTGGCGGGACAACCGGATACACGGTTCGCTCGACAAGCTGGTCTTCTTCCAGTTCGCGGAGCTGGTTGGTTAAAATCTTTTGCGTGATATGGGGAATGAGCCTCTGAAGCTCACTAAATCTCTTAGTACCGTCGATGCCCAGATGCCAGAGGATAATAAGTTTCCATTTGCCTCCGATTAACGCGAGAGTGAGTTCTTTCTCACAGTTAATTTGATCAATTTCAATTCTTGAACGGATATCTTTCGCCAAAGTTTAAGCACCTCCACATTCCTATAGTGTCACAATAGATTACAGGATTATAGGGCACATGTCTATGGAAGAAGATGTCGAGTATTATTCAGGAAGATTGGGGTTTGCTAGATGAACTCCGAACTGAGAAAGCAGTTGTCGCAGAGTATCCTCTGTGATGGCTGCTTTTTCTTTTAGGGCTCCGGCCACATAATATCTGACAAAAAGGGAGAAGTCGAATGGCAACCAGCGCTGAATTTGCAAGAAAGATTGTTGATAATGATCGGATACATCGAGATTGTCACCATTAAAATCCCCCAGCGATGCCAACGATGATTGAGTCAAAGGCGTAAGTCCTATTTTGCTCAGAATTTGCTCAGAACGGTGTGCTATGGTTAATGGGTATATGACAAAAAAATACACAATGCGACAGAATTAATAACTGGGCCTTGTGCAAAGGATTGGGGATATCAATGAAGAAAATATCTGTGTTTCTCATCATGGTTGCCATGTTATTTGTTAATTGTTCCTTTGTATCTGCTGCTGTAAAAACGGGGTGGGATATAAGCGCTGCTCGTGGCGTGGCGGTTGACGCAAGCGGTAAAATATACGTCGCGGATCTGGGGAATCATCGGGTTCAGATTTACAATAGTGACGAAAGTTTATATAAGACGCTTGGTGTTAAAGGCGCAACCGGTTCAGACAACAGCCACTTTAACTCGCCGAGGGCAGTTGAAGTCGAGAGGACGACAGGGGATATCTATGTCCTAGATAGTAACAATAATCGTGTACAGGTGTTTGACGCGCAAGGTAACTGGTTGCGAACTATCGCGCTGCCGCCAAATGCTAGCCCATCACCAATACCCGAAGCAATGACACTGGATGGCAATGGGCATCTATTCGTGTCAGATCAAAATATTAATATCGTATACCGATTTGACCTCGATGGGAGCAATAAGATCGTCGTTGATTCTTCCGGGGTTAGTGGAAGGCCTATGGGGCTGGCCGTGGATGATTCAGGAAATCTGTACGTCTCACAATATAATTCTCAAGTTGTGTTCAAATACCAATATAACTCAGGTTCGGGTACGTACTCAAAAGTGAAAACGATGGGGGCTCTGAACGCTTCAGGTACAGACAATAGCCACTTTAATGGTCCTTGGGGTTTGTACACGGATAGCAGCAACCGACTATATGTTACAGACCAGACTAATAAACGCGTGCAAGTTTTTAATAGTGACGGCAGCTATGCGTTAACATTGTCCGATACAGGTTTTATAACTCCGCATGATGTAGCTTCAGATAGCAGTGGGAATGTTTATGTGTTGGATAGAGGGGCTAATAAAATATTTTTATTTAAACCGCAAGAAACCTCTGGTACAGCACTTGGTCAAAACATCGTTCCGACTTTTATAGGTAGTATCACGACCCTGACTGTCGATCAAAATTCCGGTGCTGCCGATATTGCAAGCTTATTGCACGCCAGCGACACGGATCTCGGCCAGATCGTGACATGGACAGCCAGTACTCCACCTTCCCATGGTACACTGAGCATCACCAATGTGACAGCAGCCAGCGGTGGTGCTGACATCGCTCCAGGCAACCCGATTACGTATACACCGACAGCGGGATACTCCGGTACCGACAGCTTTACGGTACAGGTAAGCGACGGAGTCGGAGGAACGGTAACCCGTACCATCTCGGTGAACATAAGAGGGCAGGTTGCAACGCCGACAGCCAATCCGGTAAGCGGCGCTACGGTGGCGAACAACAGCAAGGTGACTTTGGGATCCGCAACAAGCGGAGCGACGATCTATTACACGACCGATGGCACGTCGCCAACGACGGGCAGCACGAGCGGAACAAACGTGACGATCAGCGGCGGTCCTGGCGCAACCGTAACTGTCAAAGCGATAGGGGTAAAGGCAGGTAGTTTGAACAGCAGCATGGCAACGTTCACGTATACGATTCAAGCTCCTGCGCCAACAAACTTGACGGCAGCAGCAGGAGACGGCCAAGCGACGTTGAGTTGGACCGGGGTTCAGGGAGCAAATACGTATAGTGTTTATCAAGGAACATCTAGCGGTAGTTACGATTCGATTCCAGTGGCAACGGTGAACGGTGCGCCTTATACGGTAATGGGATTGACGAATGGCAGCACTTATTACTATGCAGTCAAAGCCAATTACGCAGGAGCAAGCAGCGGCTACTCTAACGAAGCCATTGCAAAGCCTAAATCAGGCGATGCGAATTTGAGTGGCATGGCATTATCGAGAGGTACGTTGAATCCGATATTTTCGCCGAACATGACCAGCTATGAATCAGATGTAACGTACGACGTGACCAGCGTTACGGTAACGCCGACGGTATCCGATCTCGGCCATGCTACGGTAACGGCGAGCGTTTACACCAGCAACGGTGATCTTAAGGGCGGACCGTTTACTTTGACGAGCGGTACGGCTTCTCCTGCGATTACCCTGGACGAAGGAAGCAACGTGATTAAGGTAGTTGTGACAGCGCAAGATAGCACAACGAAAACGTATACGGTGACGGTGTCAAGGGATTCCGCACCTGCGCCGACCAATTTGACGGCAGCAGCAGGAGACGGCCAAGCGACGTTGAGTTGGACAGAGGTTCAGGGAGCAGTTACGTATAGCGTTTATCAAGGAGCAGCTAGCGGTAATTACAATTCGATTCCAGTGGTTACGGTTGGCGGTGCGTCTTATACGGTAACGGGATTGACGAATGGCAGTACTTATTACTATGCAGTCAAAGCCAATTACGCAGGAGGAAGCAGCGACTACTCTAACGAGGCCATTGCAAAGCCTAAATCAGGCGATGCGAATTTGAGCGGCCTGGCATTATCGAGAGGTACGCTAAATCCGATATTTGCGCCGAACATAGTGAGCTATGAATCAGACGTAACGAACGACGTGACCAGCGTCACGGTAACGCCGACGGTATCCGATGTCGGCCATGCTACGGTAACGGCGAGCGTTTACACCAGCAGCGGTGATCTTAAGGGCGGACCGTTTATTTTGACGAGCGGTACGGCTTCTCCTGCGATTACCCTGGACGAGGGAAGCAACGTGATTAGGGTAGTTGTGACAGCACAAGATAACGCAACGAAGACGTATACGGTGACGGTGACCCGCGTTGGGAGCAGCAATGCGAACTTGAGCGGCTTGAGTCTGTCGAGCGGGTTGCTGAGTCCAGTGTTTGCATCGGGTACGACGAACTACAACGCGACTGTGCCTAATGATGTATCAGTTACCACAGTCACCTACAATACTGCTGATAGCCATGCAACTGCGGATTTACGACTTAATGGAGCTTCGGCTAACAATCCAGTTAATCTGACCGTGGGCTCAAATATCATTAGTGTTGTTGTTACTGCGCAGGATGGAACTACGAAAAGCTATTCAGTGACAGTTACACGTGAAGGTTCAAATAACGCAGTCTTAAGTTCGCTGAACTTAAGCGGCATTACGCTAGATCAACCGGTAACAGGAAATGTTTATGCGTATACCGCGACCGTGCCTTATGAGGTTTCTGTTACTACAGCTACGTATGCAACTACGGATAGCCATGCCACTGTTGCTTTGAGTTTAAATGGAGCACCAGTTAATAATCCGATAAGTTTACAAATGGGCTCAAATATCATTAGTTTTGTAGTGACTGCTCAGGATGGAACGGTGCAAACCTATACAGTCAATGTTACACGGGAACCCCAACGGGTTGTTAATATTTCAGTGTCCAGTGCTAGCGAAACCATGTACGTCGGAGACTCACTACAATTTAGTGCAAGTGTAACTCCTGACAATGCAACGGACAAAACACTTAGCTGGTCGGTAGTTCCAGGTACGGGGGCGGCAACAATCAATGAGGATGGTTTGCTCGTTGCAACTCAAGTGGGTATGGTTACCGTTCAGGCAACTGCACAGGATGGTTCCGGTATTGTAGGAAGCAAAGTTATTACGATCTCTAACAGATCTACTAGCGGCGGTAGTCATTCTGATTCTCATACAGACACTCAATCGCCGTCTGCACCTGTACAGACTCCTGAACCTGCTCAGACACCGGATTCGACACCAAAACCTGCAACAGATGTGTTTAGGTCAAATGTAGTAGAAGGCGACAATAATGTTGTTAAGAACATAGAAACACGGATTCAGGAAGCTAAAAAAGACCCGACTATAGCTAATCTTTCGGACACTAAAGGACATTGGGCAGAAAAGACAATTGATATTTTCGTAAAACTACATGTGATTGAAGGTTACGACGATGGTGCGTTCAAGCCGAATGGTGATATCACACGCGCTGAATTCGCAATGATTCTGAGCCGGGTATTCGATATCAATGGCGGCGACAATACTAGCACTGTCTTGAAGGACGTTGGCAGCCACTGGGCGAAAGGCGCAATCGAGAAATTTGTAAAAGCAGGGGTAATCAGCGGCTACGAGGACGGTACGTTCAAGCCTGATAAAACGATTACTCGCGAAGAAATGGTAGTCATGTTGTCCCGCATAGTAAACCTTAGCAACGTAGCGAAGGACACTTCCAAAGGCAATTTCAATGATTTGGAGGGGGCTTATGCAACAAATGAGATTAAAGCTGAAGCGCAGGCAGGAATCATTAGTGGTAAAGCGGATGGGAAATTTGATCCCAAAAATAATGCCACACGCGCTGAAGCTTTGCAGATTATATTGAATACGCTGAAGCTCAACCCGCAATTGAAGACGTTATTGGATTCGTTTAATAAAATAGGAATTTTCACTCTTAAGTCCGAGAAATCGGGCTTTTTTACTTTTCCATGTATTGACAATGGCGCGTAAAGCTATATAATAACAATTAGATATTAACAAAATGTTATTAACAAAACAAAAACAACAGGTGGCTAAGATGACAGAAATAATCATGAGAGACCGCAACGGGTTGACGGAGCGGGAATTTTTGCAAAAATACGATGCCAGTATATATGAACGTCCTTCGGTTACCGTGGATATGCTTATTTTTACTGTTTTTGATAAAGATCAAGATAATTACCGGAAGCTGCCCGAGAAGTCTTTGCAATTGTTACTCATTAAGAGGGGAGAGCACCCTTATTTGGGTCAATGGGCATTGCCAGGAGGATTCGTATCTGTACGTGAAAGCATTGAAGAAGCCGCGCAAAGAGAATTGAAAAGCGAAGCCAATATCGAGAACCTCTATATGGAGCAGTTATTTACATGGGGCGACGTGGGGCGTGACCCGAGAACGCGGGTCATCAGTTCCTCTTATATGGCGCTTGTGGACCGGACGTCTCTAGATGTTAAGGCAGGTGACGACGCAGAGGATGCGCGCTGGTTTGAAGTCAAACATCAAGTTTTTCAAGAGAAAAAAACGGTTCTGGAAGATGGTTACGAATTTGAGCGAATCATAAAAATAACGCTGAACCATGAAACGGAGCTTCTAGCCGCAACGGTGAAGATAACGACGATGATTACTGGTCGGACGAGGAGAGTCAGCCGCGAAATTGTCGAGTCGCAGGGGCTCGCTTTTGATCATGCCAAGATTATTGAATACGCCGTAGAGCGGTTGCGCAATAAAATCGAATACACCGACATCGCGTTCCATCTCATGCCTCCGTTATTCACGCTGTCAGAGCTTCAACAGGTTTACGAAGTCATTCTCGGAAAAGAGCTGCTTGCTGCAGCATTTCGAAGAAAGATAGCGCCTATGGTTACAGAGACGAATGAATTTACAAAAGATGCCGGGCATCGCCCCTCCAAGCTTTATCGTTTTAACCCCAATTGGGAGAACATTTAACCATGCGAGGACGGATTTAATATGGAAAAGTTCACTTTTTTCTATCCCAATTGTACGAGTTCGCCAAGGAAAACCAATGTTCAGTAGCACTTCCCTACAAAATTGGCTGCGACCGCGGCGGTGGGGATTGGCATGTTGTTTTAGGAATGATCAGTGATATTTTCACGGATGTGGAAATTACACTATATAAATTGGAATAGGAAATTGGATTAAACGGAAGTTCAAATAATGGAGTGAGTTGTATGAATTTACAAAACAATAATAGAGAAATAAGATCGCAAATAGCGAAAGAAACGTTAGCTATTCTAGAAAGAGGCTACTACCTTAACACGGAAGAGAACACAATTACAATACAACAAGAGGTAGAGACGGCTATACGTGACTCAAAGCTATATTCACCAAATGGATTACAGATAATTAAGCAGGAGGCAGTATCCCGGATAAATGATCATCAGGGAATTCAGGCAAAAATTGAAGTGACGGACGAATCTACATTAGCTGCCGCGCGAAGACTTGTGGTACAGGAAGGTTTGCAGAACACCTTGTGTCTTAATTTTGCCTCTGCGAAGAATCCGGGCGGGGGGTTCCTTGGGGGAAGTCAGGCTCAGGAAGAAAGTTTAGCTCGTTCCTCTGCTCTATACCCCTGCATTTCACAAATGGATGAGATGTATACCTATAACCGAAATCTTAAGACTTGTCTGTATTCAGATTATATGATTTAATCCCTAGAATTCCCGTCTTCCGAAGCGATGATTGTACACTTCTAGAGAGTCCGTATTCAGTTTCCATCCTCACAGCGCCAGCTGTTAATGCTGGGGTTGTCCGTGAGCGGGAGCTGCAGCAAGTGAATATGATTGAACCGGTCATGCTGGAGAGAATCCGGTACATTCTTTCCGTAGCGGCAAAACATGGGGAGAAAGCCATCATTCTGGGGGCATATGGATGCGGCGTTTTTAGAAATAATCCTAGTGATGTTGCTAGAATATTTAAGCATGTGTTGATCGATGAGGGCTATCGGACGTTATTTGATCATATTGTTTTTGCAATCCTAGATAAGACTGACGAAAAGAGAGTTGTTAACCTATTCAAGAGGGAGATGAAATTCTATGAGTCTGACTAGCAAAATTAAAGGCGGTCTCTACGGAGTAGCAGTAGGCGATGCATTAGGCGGGACGACGGAATTTATGAGCACCCGAGAAATCCAGAAAAAATACGGATATCTCACCGATATCGTCGGTGGCGGCGTTTGGGATCTCACGCCAGGAGAAGTAACAGACGATACTATGATGACCCTTTGCGTTGCGGAAGGAATTCTAATTGACCCACATGAACCCAAGCAGGCGATCGGCGAGAAGTTTCTCGAGTGGTACAGATCAGATCCCAAAGATATCGGAAATATCATTAGAAGATCTCTAAGCAACTATCAAGGTAACTGGTTTGAGGCTGCGTTTTTAGCTGACTTGGATTTAGGACAAAGTGCAGGTAATGGCTCTCTTATGCGCTGTCTCCCTGTTGGTCTGATCTACCCTAATCTTTCGGATATTGAAAGGGTATCTCGTTTGCAATCGAAAATGACCCATTACGATGAACGTTGCAATCAGGCGTGCGAGATATACAACCGAATCGTTTGGAGATTGCTGCAAGGTGAAAAGCTTACAGAGGCCATTCAAAGAGAGATCATGAACACGGAATACGAGGATATTTTAAATGGGACTCCTGATTGTGAACCAAGCGGTTTTGTCGTCCATACGTTTCGTCACGTTCTCCATTTGTTGCTGACAAGAGACTCGTTCTCGGATGTTGTTGAGCGAGCGGCTAACTTGGGAGGAGATTCTGATACCATTGGGGCTATAGCAGGAGGTCTTGCTGGGGTCCACTTTGGATATGAGGGAATACCTGAGCAGTATTCGGGTGTGATTCTTATTAAGGATAGGCTTGATGTTTTGTCGGAACGGATTTTTGAGTTGCGTAGTGGGTTGGTTTGAGTTGTTGAAGTAGGGTGTAGGTAGAGTGATAAGTAATACAGAGTTAAGGATAGTATGCTCTTAACATTTTTCGATTCCAAACCATCATAGATCCAGTATAATAAAACAGGAAGCATCTTCTAATTCTAGGAGGAACAACATGAGAGAACATCAAGGAGTATTCGAAGAGATATTACATAAAAACAAAGAATATCCTTCTAATCAAATTACATATAACCTATTGCCACAGAATCATAACAATGCATTGATACAGCAAGTCATGAAGGATATCAGTAAATCGTTTAAATATTTAGCAGATCAAAACCAGCATGCTAAAATACTAGAATTAACGAATCAACTAAGGGCAATCATTCCTGATTTGGACTCAAATGAGTTGGATATGCCGCTTAAAGCAATTCATTACAGGAATGATGATATTTCGTTGCCGATGTATCCTGAATTATTCCTATCGCATCCACTGCTACTAACGAATTCTACTTCTGACCCTATACATTTATTTAAAGCCCTTAAATATGAATTGTTAACCGCGGACAATGCATTTTTTATGGTTAGCTTTGTGCGGTGGTCAGGATTACAACTGCTAATCAGAGCCCTAGATGATCTAAGAAAAGAAGATCCATCTAAGAAAGTCAAGATATTAACATCAACTTATCTCAAAATCACAGAGCCTAAAGCGCTTCGACGCTTGTTAGAGCTGCCAAATGTAGAGACAAGAGTATTTGACTCTGGTCGAGTATCTTTCCATACCAAGGCATATATGTTCGAACGTAAATCTAGTCTAAATACGGTGATAATTGGTTCTTCTAATTTAACGTACTCTGCGCTACAGACAGGACATGAGTGGAATGTGAAATTACCAGGTGATTCTTACTATTCGATCTATGAGAATGCCAGAAAAACGTTTCAAATGTACTGGGATGATCAGAAGGCGATCCAGCTAAATATAGATTTAATTACAGCTTACGAACATGAATATAACAATAAAAAAATCATGTTAGTCAATCCCTACTTAGCCGCGCAACACGTTGATCTAGTAAATGTTATGAACGACGACAATAGCCCAACAAAGAAGGAGATTTTACCGAATAAAATGCAGGAGGGAGCTCTTCAGGCACTAAAGCAGACTAGATTAAATGGTCACAACAAGGGTGTTGTTATAGCTGCGACTGGAACTGGTAAAACGTATCTTTCTGCTTTTGACGTGAGAAATTTTGGGGCGGATAGAGTATTATTTCTTGCCCATAGAGATGAAATATTAGAGAGTTCTAGAAAAACATTTGCGAAGATATTTGATGAAGCCAATAATTTATGCGGCAAGCTCACTGGAGTTGAGAAAGATTGGGACAAACCGTACTTATTCAGTACTGTTCAAACTCTTTCTAGAGATGGCGTGTTAGAGAAATTTACTCCAGATTATTTTGATTATATTATCGTTGATGAATTTCATCATGCTGAGGCATCTACCTATAGAAGGGTAATTGATTATTTTAAACCTAAGTTCTTACTAGGACTTACGGCGACCCCTGATCGAATGGATGGTAGGGATGTTCTAGCAATTTGTGATAATAATGTCGTATATGAAATACGTTTAAGGGATGCACTTAAGGAAGGGCTCTTAACTCCTTTTCGGTATTTTGGTTTGAGTGACCCTACGATTGACTATGCACAGATTGAGATGCTAGGTAGTGGTCAATTTGTTGAGAAAGAGCTAGTACGTGCTCTGAACACGCATGAACGTGTTGATTATGTAATTAATATGATTAACAAGTTTGGACATGATGGTAATGTTATGACGGCATTGGGTTTCTGCGCTTCAATTGAACATGCTCGTTATATGACGGATGAGTTTACAAGTCGAGGCTATAGGGCAGCGTATCTAACAGGTAATGATTCCCCTGACGTTAGACAAGATCTCATTAGTAAGTTGGAAAATGATGATAATCCATTTCAAATCATATTTACAGTAAATATTTTTAATGAAGGTGTAGATATTCCTAAAGTGAATTTAATCTTATTTTTGCGACCGACGGAATCGGCAACTATTTTTATACAACAACTTGGTCGGGGATTGCGGAAAGTCCCAGGAAAAGAATATGTAACCATTTTAGATTTCATTGGGAATTATCAAAAAACATTTATTGTGCCGCTAGCTCTATCTGATCAACATAATCATAAAGCATTTGACCGGGATTCTCTGCGAATCGCTATTGAAACTGAGTTTGCTGATTTACCAGATGGCTGCTTCGTAGATCTAGAAGAGGTATCACGGAAAGAAATTCTCAAGAAGATCGAGAATATTCGTATGGATCGAGACCTGCTACTTATGGAGCTTTATAATCAATTTAAGAGAGAGTTGGGCTATTCGCCTGAATTAAATGACTTCTTATACTATGATGGAGCTCCTAGCCTGCACTTTTTTATAGCGAAGTATGGTTCGTGGGTCGAAACGAAAAAGAAGATGAAGGATGTTAGTTCATTCGACGTCGAGCTATTGAATAATAATGAAATGCTAGAAGTAGTTCAAAGACTAGAAGATATGTTGCCGCTTAAATGGCCTTATGACTTTTCAGTTATTTCTGCAGCTTTTGAGAAGGAAACTATTACAAGAGGCGATGTACTAGATGATCTGGCCTACAGATTCGGAATACGTGTTTCAGAAGAAATACATGGTAATAAGATTGATAAAGCTATGGAAAAGCTAGCAACTAAACTGGCTAAGCAGCAATGGACTTTCGGTAATTATGATAATGGTAGTTTCTCTGGATCAAGTGTATTACAACAAATTAAAGCAAATAAGGAATTATTTAATTATATTAAAGATCGCTTAGAATATGGTTTGGCTGAATTTAGAAGGTTCTATAGACCTGATGTATTTTTTGAAAGTCATAAGAATGTAGTACGTTATCAAAACTACACACGAAATGATCTCATTTACTTGTTTGAGTCACCTGCGAAGGAAGGTACTTGGCGAGAGGGGGTAAGTCGGGTTGGAGATCATTATTTACTCTTTATTAATTTAAATAAAGGGGAGAAGGTTGCCGATCACTTACTGTACCACGATTATTTTGTAGATCAGCAACACTTCCATTGGCAAAGTCAAAATGCAACTTCTCACGAATCTCCCCGTGGACAAGAATATATTCATCACACCAGTAAGGGGATTCATATACACTTATTCGTTAGAAAGTTTGAAAAGATGCATAACGAAGTTCTACCTTTTACATATCTAGGTGAAATCGATTATGTGAGTAGCCATGGCGATAAACCGATGAATATCACTTGGAAATTACATGATCCTATTCCGGAAGCCATGTACACCGATTTTATTCGTTAATCATTGATTAGCAAATGACTGCAAGGGTGGGTAGGTCGGCAGGCGCCCACTCAAGCTCTTTAAGTTTATTTAAAGGCAACCAAAGTAATTTCTCATGTTCATTAGCAACTGCGACGCCATCGATAATTTTAGCTTTATAAGTAATTAATCTTACAATAACGTTGGGATACTCATGAGTAGCATCTGCAACAAGTTCGCCAACCTCAATTGAACAGTTCAATTCTTCTTTAATTTCACGGGCAAGGCTTTCTTGAGGGGTTTCATTGTCTTCGATTTTCCCTCCAGGGAACTCCCAATAACCAGGCAATGACATTTGTTGAGAGCGGAGTGCACATAGCACTTCGTTCTTTTCGTTATAAATAACCGCTCCGACAACATCGACTTTTTTCATGTTTTGTAATCTCCTACTCTAATTTAGATGTACTTATATTATAGCTTTAAATTAATGAGGTTCAAATAATAGGATAAATCCAATTTAACTAAGAAAAGAGCGACCTCGAATACCAATTCGATGTCGCTCTTTTGATTTCATTTTTTCGTAAGTAGAATATCCCTAGATATTTTATGTATCAATTTTATTTCATCAACGCTTCTATCTTCAAGGAATTGTTTATGTACCTCTAATACTGCCGTTTTATCAAAATCATTGGATGCAACGTCAATTTCATTAAAGTTAAAGAAAGTTCCAAGGTCCATATCAAGAGCAGCTATGATCTTGTCCAGTGAATCGAGAGAGATATTTCGAGCGCCTCTTTCGACATCCCCGATATATGAATTCTTTAATTGAGCTAGTTCTCCGAGCTTTTCTTGTGAAAATCCTCTTTGTTTTCGAACCATTCTAATGCGTTCGCCAACTAATTTACGTAAGTTACCCATAATAACCACCTCAGTAATAGAGTAGGTTTTAAATAATGTAGCAAACAGACCTTTAATAGTGTATATTATTAATAATTACACTTATAAGTTATTTTTTTTGTTCGAAGAAGCACCGATTATCTGGATTTACAAATGATGATACAGAAAGGAGATTATTTCCTCATTTTCGCAGGAGCCTGCACTATAGCTATTGCGAACTACTATTCTCAGCATTAACAGAAAAGAATTTGGTTAAACATTGCCCATCATCGGAGGTGAACCACATGAACGATATCCTTATCAAATACAATGAAGCCATTAAAGAAGAACAAATACTTATTCAAAGAATCAACGTGTGTAAAGAATTCGTGGACGTTATACTAACGTACATCTCCGAGAAGGCAGATTCTATTCATATACTTACGGCAGAGGATATTGTTACTGCGGTTCATACCATAGGTCAGGATTTGGATACGGAATTGCTTCATTTAAGGCTTGAGAAGGGAATTCTGGATAATAAGATTAAAGGGCAAATGGATTAACAGGGTCTTCAAAACCTCTCAAGTTGAGAGGTTTTTTTGTTCTTTTGCTGAACGGAAAACGCCCCGACAATACTTTCAATATCAACTCTAGTATGTTAACGTAGAAAACAGATGTCTATGTAGGAAATATATGTATTTGCGCCATGCGGATGATATCCAAAACTAAAATCTTTGAGGTGACAACATGAAGAATGTGCTCGCTATTTTGTTGTTAGGTTCTCTTCTTGCTATTAGTGGAACATTGGCCTACAACCTGTATGAGAAAATCACGGCCCAGCCTGTCTACGTAAGGTCAGAACTACCTTCCCCCATACCTCCTGGCCAGAACGCCAATGAACCGGTGACGGATATCGCCTCCAAGTCTGGAGAGAATGGCGCGGCAACTGAAAGCATGCCAGCGACTGCATCGTCAGTGCCTGCCAAAGCGGATAAGCCTGGCGCTGCTGTGAAGGAAACGACGGTCAAAATGTCCGATAAAACATACAAATACATAGGTGAGGTAGTAAATGGTGTAGCGCATGGACAAGGGGCAGCTTACTACCCGAACGGACAAAAGCGTTACGAAGGCGAATTCATAAACGGAAAAATAACTTTGGTCGGTAAAACATTTTTCGAAGACGGGAAGCTGCGCTCAGAAGGGAAAAAGGTCAATGGAGTCATTCAGGACATAGGCTACAATGAGGACGGCAGCGTGTATTCGGAAATGACACGTCCGGAGAATAATAAATTGGGGGATGCCAAGATTTATGCGCCTGAAGGTTATCTGCAATACGCTGGGCAGGTTACTCCAGATTCGGTCATTCCTGAGGGAACGGGAACTGAATATCATTCGAATGGAAAAAAAAGATATACGGGAACGTTCAACAACGGTACATACAACGGAACGGGTACATTTATTTCCGACGATGAGCGGGATAAGTATGTAGGCCAGTTCACAACTGGAGCTATGTCAGGGAAAGGCAAGTTCTACGAATACGGAACGATTTATTATGATGGAGAACATCAGGATGGTATTTATCAGGGTAAAGGCAAATTTTATATGAATGGCGCGATTGCATACGACGGCGATTTCGTGAATGGAAATGCCAACGGAACCGGCAAGATGTACGATAATGGCAAGCTTGTGTATGAAGGAGAAGTTGTAGACAATATACCAACGGGCAACGGAACAAACTACTTGGGAAGTACCAATCTGAAGATTAGCATCACGATACGGAATCCTAGCGTGCAGCAGTCATCCGGCGTATCCTCCTTTAATGTGCCTCAGGGAGTCCGTATTCCGACAAAGGGTAATATAGTGAAGTAAATGAATTTTTTAGTTTCTAATATCAGTTTCAATAAAATGAAACCTCCAATTTCCACTTTATCACATCTTTAAAACATGAAGGAAATACTATTATTTTTGAAGTTCCCCCATCCGGAAAAATAAACACTTCAAGTACAAACGTAACGGGTCCTATGAGATTTTATTATGTTGATAAGAAGGGCACACAAAAAGAAGTTCCTGCTAATGTGGAAATGATTCATGGTGTCTCAACTACCTCCGGAACAATAGGAAAGGCAGATGGCAAATCAGAAAATATAGCAGAAAAACTTAGCTTTTATGTAGGTACAAAAGAACAGTGGGATCAAGCAAGACCTTATAAAGAACTATAAGTCCTGCATCTTAACTAAAGTAAGTAGGAGCCCTTAGGGGCTCCTTTCTCATAGCTGAGGTTTTCCATAGTGTTAAAAGAAAGAGTATGTTAAGGTATCTGTAGTCTGTTAAATATTAAGTATGCATCATAGTACCGCGGGTATTTAATGGCACTGAATTCAAGATGGAGGAATAACATTGAACAATCTTGAGAGGTACAAGCAATATAGACAAACACAAGTCAAACTACATACAAAAATTTTGGATGATTACATTGATGAAGTTAATTTCAAGCAGGCCGGTCATACTCTGGGTGTTCTTAATAATCGGAATCAAGTGGTCATGGAACATGAGACTGAGTACGATGCTCTATATGACTTTAATATTTATGAAAGATTGCGTGCTGGCAAGAGTTCATTATCTCTTTTCGCAGAGAACTATTCCCCCGAGGATCAGATAGAAAACGAATTAATAGCATCAATGCTGCAGTCACAGGCTTCCTTATACGAGGTCATACACATCGATAAGACAGAAGGAGTGCTTGTGCTAAAAGACATTTTAAATGATCTAAACGAGCTTGTTAAAATTATTGATATTAGTTTGAGCAGTAACACTATAAGCAATCCCCTGCTCTTTACACGAGTGCTCAATCTTGAGGGATTTAGCATGACATCTGGCTTAGGTTTTGTTTTTTTCATTGACCATAAAGACTATATTTTGAATCGCAGCCGGAAAATGATTAAGAAGATGAAAAGCAGCGATACTTCGCTGAACAACTTTATCACCTATTTTCATCTGAATCGTTCGGACGGGATTTCTATGAGGTTTGAGAATGTAAAGTGAATTGAAAGAGAAAGGAGCAGCCATTAAAAGGCCTGCTTCTTTTTTTTAACCAGTAGATATCTTTTCATTTATTAAATTTCAACAAAGTCAGAGGGGAATTCTACATGTTGACGAAGTCATTAGAGTTGCTATTCAAGATTAAAAAGGGGAGAAACATATTGAAGTTTAAAACAAAGCTACTCAGTGATGCAGAAGTAAATGGAACAACTACTTGTTATATTCCGTTAACGAAGCTCGAGGAGAACTGAGATGCCAGATTTTGAAGCAAGAAAAAGATTAATGTGTTTAATTATTGTATTGCTTTTTGCAGTAGGGTGGCCGATTATGAGTTCAACATACCTTCTATTTCACCCGTCCTACGGAACAGAGGATAATAATTTAAGTTTCGGTTTTAGCTTGGTCTTGGAACTTCTCGGATTAATCTTATTGAGAGTGGCACTCAAAAGCCAGGGGAGAAGCTTTAAAGAACTCGGCTGGACCTTCAAATTTACCGATATTGGTCACGCGTTATTACTATATCTCTGCTTTTATGTGCTCGAAATTGTATTGGTTCTATTCGTTCCCCACTTAAGGTCTGAGCCCGAGAGCATTGGATTCTTAAAAAGCAACATCACGCTGTTTTATTTTCTTTTCATTATTGTGAATCCTTTCTTTGAAGAATTAATTGTTAGAGCGTATGGAATAACTGAGTTTCTTCACTTTTTTAAAAAGGAAGAGATTGCTGTGCTTGCAAGTACGCTGATCCAAACTTCTTATCATTTGTACCAAGGTGCAGTACCCGCGATATTAAACGGATTACTATTTTTTATTTTCTCTATTTATTTTGCTAAAAAGAGGCGTATTATTCCCATTATTCTGGTTCATGGATTTTTTGATATTTATGCGATGTTTCAATTGCATGGAACGTGATGGAAGTGTACTTTGAGGGTCAGTTTGGCAAGTTGAAGGAGGATCTAATGGAATTAATTAATGTATGGTTCCCTCTAATCCTTATTATGATCGTATTTAACTTAATAATTAGGCTATTAATTCGCTATAAATTTAAGAGCATGACTCGGCGTTTTGAAAATACTTTAGTATGCGTTGGATTGCTCCTTATCCTTTATTTCTACGCATGTTATGTATGCTATACATAATTCACATAACCCGGAATCTCCACATATAAAAATAGGTGAATCACACTTACTTCATTATGAGGAGAAGTACATGATCGTAATCGAAGGCATCAACTATATAACCTTTGGGGAAGGTATGCTGTCTGAGCTGGAACTAGCCATTTTCCAAAAGAAGCAGGCCAGTCCTTATGAGTATCGGTATGACTCCATTCATGATTTGCTTTTTGAACTGCACATGCGAACGCAGATTATGGAATCGGCGAAGGAGCTGAGTGGAGCCGGTGTCTATTTTGCCGGATTCCAAAAAACGCTGTGCAACCCGACCTATTGGCATTTAACGAACGAGGGAAGGTTCCAGTTGAATCATGGAGTTAAGCCGCGAGACGCGATAAGGGATATTTTTGAAAATGGCGGTTCCTACGGGTTCGAGTGTTCAATGGCTGTCATCGTTGTTATGTATCATGCCCTGTTACACTCCATAGACCCTGCTCAATTCGACCATTTATTCGCGGGTCTTTTATTATTTGATTGGCATTCCAATGGCAAATTGAACCTCATCGACCGATTCAATAAGGAGGAGGCGGTGGTGGGGGATGTGCTTTATTTTGAAAATCCCGACGTTGAAGAGCTGCTTCCCTGGTGGAAAGGTGAGAATGTCGTGCTGCTGGAGAACGAACTCTATTATGGACATGGTCATGGCCTCGGAATTGCATCTGGGGAAGAAGTCATTAATGTCCTAAATAAATATAGAATGCCTGGCAGTACAAAATCAGCATTTCTGACGGATCGTTATGTTCATCCGGATTTCTCCTACTTCTCAGAATTTCAGCATCCTTTGCGGGAGAAGCCACTTATTACGAAAATCGGAGACTGGATTCATGTTCGTAAGGCTGGGTTTTTCACGACTCTTGGTAAATGAGCCCATTTTCTATAGACATATAGCCTAATGGCGAAACGATGCATAGGATGACGTATGCCTACTTCAGGAAGGGGAAAGAAAATGCCAAAAGACAGTCTGCGGGCGGAGGATAGCCTCCCTATTTATCAAGTTGGAACAAGAACAGAGAAACTCCCAAAAGCTCAACCGATTCAACCCGTTACACCAGCTCAGCCGATTCAACCCATTCAACAAGCTCAGCCAGTTCAACCGATTCAACCGATTCAACAAGTTCAACCCGTGCAACCAGCTCCACAATGGTCCGGAGATAACCTCCCGATCTACCAACAACCTATCGTAGCGCCAGTAGGTCATGCTCCAACGCAAGCCCATCACGCACAAGCACAAGCTCAAGTTCACCATGCCCAGCCTCATCACGGTTACCATCCGCAGCATCATTATGCCTATCACCCACACCATGTTTATCATCCTATGCATCATATGGCTTACCATCCGCAGCATCACTACGTTGCCTATGTTGCACATCCCTACCATGCTTATATGCATCATCATCCCATGCACCACCTTCAACACCATGTTCAGCACCATCAACATACCGGACATCAAGGACAGCAGCATCACACGGGCCAGCATCACAACATGGGGCAACACCACCACACTGGGCAAAATCAACAACATTATACGTCTACACAAAATAATTAATACGGTCGCCGAATTCAAAATAGACCCTGGAGGCTTCAAGCATCCGGGGTTTTATTCCTGTTCGCTGATGATTTGTTCCGACAATATTCGAGAAAACTGATATAATTATAGAGATTTTCACTTTCTTCCACTTTGCATAAAAGCTAGAATCTGATAGTATATAATAAAATACCGATGGATTTAGTAAGAATTAAAAGGAGGCACCTTTCCATGCAAAAACTGATGCTTGATTCCATACAAGAAATGACGCATCTGGATCAACTCGAAGCTGAAGCGATTTATATTATCCGAGAAGTAGCCGCGGAATGTGAAAATCCCGTGATGCTGTATTCGATCGGGAAGGATAGTTCCGTGATGCTGCATTTGGCGCTCAAAGCTTTTTATCCCGAAAAGCCGCCGTTTCCTTTCATGCACATTGATACAACGTGGAAGTTCAAAGAAATGATCGAGTTCCGCGACCGCAAAGCGAAAGAGTTCGGAATCAAGATGATCGTTCACTCCAACGAAGAGGGGATTGAACAAGGGATTAACCCTTTTGATCACGGTTCCGCGTACACGGACATCATGAAAACCCAAGCCCTGAAGCAGGGATTGGACAAGTACGGATTTACGGCTGCATTCGGCGGCGGTAGACGTGACGAGGAGAAGTCGCGTGCGAAAGAGCGGATTTTCTCCTTCCGCAATAAGAACCATGCCTGGGATCCGAAGAACCAACGCCCGGAGATGTGGAAACTTTTTAACACAAGAATTAATAAAGGCGAAAGCATCCGCGTATTCCCGATATCCAACTGGACGGAAAAAGATATCTGGCAATACATTCGCAGAGAAAATATTGATATTGTGCCGCTCTATTTTGCCCAAGAAAGACCTGTTATCGAACGCGACGGCCATCTCATCATGGTGGATGATGATCGCATGAAGTTGGAGCCGCACGAGAAAATTGAAATGAAGAAGATGAGATTCCGCACATTGGGCTGCTATCCTCTTACTGGTGGAGCCGAGTCGGAAGCGAATTCGTTGGATGCTATTATTGAAGAAACGCTTGGCGCGGTTTCATCCGAACGGACAACCCGGGTTATTGACCAAGAAGCGGCGGGAAGTATGGAAAGACGCAAACGGGAGGGTTATTTCTAATATGAAAAGTCTGCTTAAATTTATTACATGCGGAAGTGTGGACGACGGGAAATCCACTCTAATTGGGCATATGCTTTATGAGGCAAAGCTTTTGTTCGCCGATCAGGAAAAAGCGCTAGAACTCGACAGCAGACTTGGCAGCCGCGGCGGCAAAATTGACTACTCCTTGCTTCTTGATGGATTATTGGCTGAGCGTGAACAAGGGATCACGATTGACGTAGCCTATCGATATTTTACGACGGACCACCGTTCCTTCATTGTAGCGGACACACCGGGGCACGAGGAATATACACGTAACATGGCCGTAGGGGCGTCCTTTGCGGATCTTGCCGTCATTCTTGTGGATGCAACCAAAGGGATCATTACTCAAACCAAACGCCATACTCGCATTTGCGCACTTATGGGCATTAAGCATCTTGTTTTAGCTGTGAATAAAATGGATTTAGTTCATTTTGAACAAAAGATTTTTGAGCAGATTAAAGATGAGTTCTTCCAAACAGCTGGTGAGTTCCATTTCCAAAGCATAGAAGTAATCCCTGTTTCGGCAACAGAAGGGGATAACATTACGAAGAAATCACAACATACCCCTTGGTATGAGGGCCTTCCTTTATTATCTTACTTAGAAAATGTGGATGTTCTTGAGACAAATGACACGAAACAATTCATGATGCCGATCCAGCGTGTATGCCGACCGGACCATACGTTCCGCGGTTTCCAAGGCCAGATTGAGGCTGGCAGTATCGCGGTCGATGATGAGTTGACGATTCTGCCGAGTCGTGAGAAAGCGAAAGTCAAACGCATCTTAGTGACAGACAAAGATAGGGAATCCGCCTATGTTGGACAACCCGTAACGATTCAGTTGGATCGTGAAGTCGACGTTTCTCGCGGTTGCGTATTCACGAAAGACAGTGAAATCAAAGAGGCTGATCGTTTTAGCGCGACGATTCTGTGGATGGATGACTCCGTACTGACTCCGGGTAAAAATTATTTGGTCAAAGTAGGAACGAAAATCCTGCCAGGTACCGTGACGGCGATTAAGCATAAAATCGATATCAACACAGGAAATACAGTTTCAGCCGATCAAATTGTCAAAAATGAAGTGGCAAAATGTGAATTTTCCTTATCGGACGACATTGTTTTTGATTCCTTTGAACAGTATAAAAGCATCGGCGGATTTATCTTGATCGATCGTGTTACCAACATGACATCCGCTTGCGGAGTCATCGAAGAGGCACTGCAAAGCTCTGACAGCGTTGTAAGCTTAGATGCGGAAGTCACCAGAAACGTTCGTGCTGAGCAAAAAGGACAGAAGCCTTTGACCCTCTGGTTCAGCGGTTCAGTTTCGGATAACTTAGCCTTGGCTAAGGAAGTCGAGAAACGTTTGGTATCGACAGGCTACCATACGATGTTACTCGAGAATAGCCGCGGAGAATCGTCGCTACGAATCGCGGAAGTTGCCAAATTGATGAACGATGCGGGACTTATCGCCTTGGTCGTGAATCAGAATGAAAATGACCATGCAGCCGTGCGAGACATCATTGGGCAAGAGCTGATGGAAGTTGATTCAAGCAACTCGATTGAAGAGGCTGCGGGTGTTGTGAAGCGGGTTGTGCGGTTTTTGATTAATTAGTGGTAAATTTCGAATGAAATAAATAGTTTTGAGAAAAGAATCTCTACATCAGCGATGTAGGAATTCTTTTTTTTTGTTCCCATAGCATAGCCAGAGACTTATTAATTCATGTGTTTTACAGAACGTGTGAAGCTAAAGAAGATTATTAAACTGAGATAGGTCTTGTTTGAAGGAAACTGGTGGTTCTATTTAGGAGCATATTAATGAAAGTAATCTAATTATTAATGTTCTGTTAAAATGTCGAATGCCGTGAATTTATCGTGGAAAATACTGGGTTCCTATAGTATGATTCAATTTAGTAGAAAAATAAACAAAATATAGAAGGGACATCGTACATGACACTTGGAAGAAAGAAATGGCATCTATTCGTGTTATTTTTATTAATGTTGTTTAACTCATGGGCAATTGTTGCACCTGTAGCCAGCGCGGACACACCAACGGCTGCTCTAGAGCTTTCGCTCCCGAATGACTTGACAGACTGGATTTTAGATGAAAACGCGGGATATATATATGCAATCTCGAGCACGTCGAATAATCTTTATTTCATTCGACTTAGCGATTTGAAAATTGAAAAAACGCTTAATATTGGTTCAAACCCTTATTCTCTTGCGAGGGATGGGCAGTCTCTGCAGATTGCACTTTCTGGAGCGACTATGATCAAGACGGTTAATCTTGCGACTCAACAAATTTCCGATACGATTATTACCAGCACCATTCCATACTCAGTAGCAGCCTCTTCTAACTATCTTTTTTACGGGAGTAGAGACGGGAAGATCTACAAATATAATAAGGTTACTCATACAAGTAGTTTATTATTTAGTAATTTTATATCTAATGATTTAGCTCTATCGTTTGATGAATCAACGAACACACTTTACTTTGGCAATGTGTCCTCTTATGGTGGTATAACGGCTATTAATGCTGATACCGGAGCAAAGCTGAGTAAGGACATAGACGATGATATGGAGATTGGTGGCCCTTCATTATCACTTAAGCATATTTTTATAGACGATCAATCCGTATATTTTGGTGGACATCAATTTAATAAAGCGAACCTCTTGGAAACCACTGGCACCTACTCAAGAACGAACAACGACTACACCTATCTTGAATCTGTCATACTGGGTGTAACAGACGCTTATGTACTCACAACGAAAGGGGTATATGATAAAAATACTTATACGCCTTTGGTTCTGTTCCCTTCTAACAAGAGGTTTGCCCTGCTTGACTCGCAAGGACATGCCTATCTTGCAGGTATTGAGAATTGGTTTACGGATGCAAATAAAATTACTCGAATCGATCTTTCTATACCACCGAGGATTACCGCTAACTTTACAACGGATTCCTATTCGATCAGAAGCGATCAAGCGATTAAGGATTGGGCTACCACAGACAATTTACCTTATATCTATGCCATTACGGCAAGTACCAACGAGTTGGTCATTATTCGCAAGAACGATATGAGTTTAGTCAAGAAGATGATTATCGGTTCTAACCCGAGTGAAATTAAAATCCTAAACAATAAGGTTTATATTATTTTTAATGGTGAAAACCATATAAAGGTAATGGATATTAATGACGGTATTCTCACAGAAGCTAACTCTTCCAAAATCACTACGAAGAACTATCCGCTTCATGTTTATCCGGATAATAATAATCGGATATTGTACAATGGGGGTGCTTTTGCTGGTGGCATCAGCGTGACCTCTTCAGTCTATACCTCTGTTACGGATACGGTATATGAAAAGAATACAGGAATTTGGACCCCTGACACTTATACGTTAGACCCGAATAGGAACATTCTCTACGGCGGAGATGGTTCTAGCCTATATAAATATAACAGCCAGAACTTTAATTTAATTGAAAGAAGAAACTTGAACAATTCATCCAATTATTACAATATCTTTTTAGACGATAACTATCTGTACTATGGCAATCGCAGGTATGATGCGACTGTAACTTCCACCGTATACGGGACATATCCAGAAAGCGTGATTTACGCACGCGGAAGTTATGTGTTCAGTAATAGTGCAATTTACGACAGAGACAGCTTTAAGAATACCTATAATTTGTTAACGTTCATCACACATGCATATGTTGACACAGATCATAGCATTATCGTTTCTTCTGAAAACCGGTTATATAAATTTAATAATATCGAAGAGATGCAGCGAGTTATGACTGAGAATCGCTTGCCTTCTAATGCTGTTTTCGTAGATGAAGATTTGACATCTGATCGCATAGACGGGTACTTAACCTTTGATCCGCCGACCGATCAGGATGGTCTTAAGGGGTATTCCGCGTACTATCTTGATCAGAATGGCAATAAACTTCAACAGATCGGACTATATAAGAATGCGGAATTGTCGACTGATTCACGCTTTGTTTATGAGATAACATATTCGACCCTTCCCAGCGGTGCAGTTAACATTGGGTTGTATCCGGTCGTTTCTGTTACTAATGGAATCGATCGTATGCTGGACGTCCACCTCTCGGTTCCCATCTATGATGCACCCAACTATTTGCCTGTAGACATGTCACTGACAGATATGAATCCGGACCCGAACAAGTTTGCGGGTGTAGTTACATGGAAGCCGGGAACTGCTGAATTACCAAATGCTCGTTATTACCTGTACTTTATTAATGAACAAGGTCCTATTGGAGATAAGATAGTCGTTGTGAATGGTGGGCAAAAGGTATATTCCGTTACTATTTCCGAGAAGGATGTGCCGACGGAAGCGTTAGGAATTGGTCTTTTCATGGAAAATGATGATTTTGCATCACCATTTTATAATAGAAAACTATTAGAGGATAAACGAACACCAGCAATCCCGTCATCATCTATTACTGTTCATAAATACATGGTACAAGCGGACAATATTGTCGTGAACAATCTTGCGCCTGGGGATATTATTCGTGTGTACAATGAGGGACAAACCGCCATTATTGGGGGCGGGATCGTTGCACCGAGCCAGAATTCCATTACAGTTACCATTGGGAATCTAGGAAACCCAGGAGACAAACTGCTTATAACTCGACAAACTTCCAATAGGGGTGAGAGCACGGGGACATTAGTTGTTGTACCACCGCTTACGAATGATAATAATGGTGTTGGTGGTATCGGTGGTGGAGCTGGAGCTGGAGGCGGATTCGGCGGAGGAGGAGGCGGAGGAGGCGGTGGCAGCACAAGTCGTCCATATACTGATCCTAATGGCAAAATGACGTACGAAGTGCAGCCAGGTCACGTTGACATGCTAATTGCCCTTAGCACTGATGCGAAGGAACTTGTATTGGACGCTACAGCTAAACAACATCTTGATATCACCACTGTTAGCTTTGATGGAGACATTGTGAATAAAGCGGCATTGAAGGGGAAAGCAATTGTTATAAAAGCGAACGAAGTTCAACTCAAATTCCCTATTAATGCTATACCTGTAGCAAACGAAAACAACATGGTGAAGTTCAAAGTATCGTCTGAAGCTGCACCTGTACTCAGTAATTTTAATGCTGTATCTTCGGTTTTGGAGTTCACATTGGCCGAGAAGGACTCGAAAATTACAAACTTTAATACACCGATTGAAGCCACTTTCCACTATGACCTGTCCAAAGTGAAGGATGCAAGTAATCTTGGTGTTTACTGGTTAGACGAGACAACGAACACGTGGACTTCCATAGGAGGGAAGGTAAATGGCGATGGAACTATTACGGCTAACGTGCCACACTTCTCCAAGTACGCGGTCTTAGAGAAAACAGGAAATACACCAACTTCCTCAACCGATGCAAAAACATTTGATGATATTCAAGGGCATTGGGCACAAAAGGACATTGAGGAGCTTGTAAGTAAGCAGATTATTGATGGTATGAGCGATAAGCTCTTTCAACCGAATCTTGAGATGAACAGAGCTCAATTAGTTACGATTCTTATGAAAGCAATGAAACTTCAGGACCCGAATATGTCCAAATCCTTCGATGATGTTGCATCTGATGCTTGGTACAAGGATGCCGTGTACGCTGCTTACAATGCCCAAATCGTAAGTGGGGTTACCGACAACTCTTTTGCTCCGAATGCGAACGTAACTCGTGAGCAGTTAGCGGTTATGATTGTAAATGCCTACTTGAACGCAACTGGTAAAAAGTTGATCGATGTCGAACCGGCACAAGTACCTGGTTATGTTGACGCCATTACTATTAGCAATTGGGCTAAGCCATATGTGAGCGCAGCTACGGCTCTCGGACTGCTGAACGGAGTGGATGACTCTCACTTCGCACCAATGGAACAAAGCACAAGGGCACAAGTTGCTGCGGTTATGGTACGTATGCTCGGGATGCTCGCGGAAGACAAGTAAGTCTTAAAAAAGCCCCCTACATCACAGTGATGTAAGGGGCTTTTTTTCTTGCCTCTGCATGGGGAGGAATAACTCTTAGATCAAATCCAAAACGGTAGTCTCATTAAGGAGAAGAGCTGATTGTAACTCGGCAGAGGACATCGTCACCGCGTGTACACCTAGCTAAAAACTAATTCCACCCAGTAATCCCCATTTTTTAATCATCAAGACAACCCTCACCAAAATACATATAAGGGCATAGCATTTTAGAAATGTGAATGCCCGTGACCCACAGACAAATTTGACGGTGGTTTTGTTTGAGGAGGTGGAGTGGGAAAATGCAAACATTCCAGAGGGGGGCAGAGTCTTTTCAAGATCAAATAATTACATAAAAATGGGAAGCAGATTGCACAAGGAAATCCTTTTTAATCCTAGTTGGTGAATATGAAGGAGGAAGATACATGGAATGGTATTCGAAGGTGTTGAAAAACTACGTTGGATTCTCAGGTAGGGCTCAACGCAAGGAGTACTGGATGTTTGTGCTTTTTAATCTGATTATCTCCATCATCCTTGCCATATTGGAATCTTTGTTGGGGATTACAAATGTTTTGACTGGCCTTTACTCACTGGCGGTTCTATTGCCATCCTTGGCCGTTGCATTCCGGAGGCTTCATGATACCGGGAGAAGTGGCTGGTGGATTTTGATTGGTTTAATTCCACTTATCGGAGCTATTATTCTTATCGTATTTTACTGCCAAGATAGTGATCCTAATGAGAACCAATATGGTCCTAATCCTAAGTAGTTAGCATGAGCAGTGGTGTTAGAATAGAACCCCATCCTAAATAGGTGGGGTTTATTTGGCGTTCATATGTTGTATGTTATAATTAATAAAATTACTTGTAAAAGGGGGATTTGTGATATGAGATGGTCTGAGATTTGTAACCATTACCCCGGCCGCTTCGTTTTAGTTGAAGCAATTAAAGCAGTGTCTAAGAATCGCTTACGAACAATTGAAGAAATGACGGTTGTCGAGGAATATGATAATCCAGTAACCGCTTGGGAAGGTTATAAGCTTCATCATAAGGAAAATCCTGAACGTGAATTCTATGTTTTTCATACCAGTAAACAAGAAATTGAAGTTATTGAAGAATACTTTACAGGAGTTCGCAAATAAAGATAAAAGCTTAGTAAGAAGTAAGCATAAGCAAGTGGAATGGCATCAGAACAGAACCCGATCCTAAATCGGTGGGGTTTATTTGGCGCTAGCTTATTTTGAAATATAAAAGGTGTTGTTTTCAAAGTTTAGATCGTAAAGTAGGCAATTAATGATCCCACAAGAACAAGGGTCAGGCATACAAAAAAGTTTGCTTTTTTTTTCACTTAGCTTTGTCTTTTCAAAAATAAAAATAACTACTCCTACTAGAAATAAATATTGAACAGATGAAAGAATATCGTTACTTGGAAATATGAAAAAGATATTCTTAAATAATTGAGCTAACCCTGCAAAGACACATAGTACTAGGAATATTAAGGGGGAAACGAAGTTTCAAAAAAACCACCTCTCATTATTTTAGGGATTTAACATTTGAAAAAGCGTGTTATATACATTTAAACCATAATAGCATGTAATTTCCAGTTTAAGTTAAATCCTGAAATAAAAAGACACCCGTGTGGGTGTCTTTTGTCTTCCTCTCTTTTTCCCCTACCAACCCCACTTATGCTGAAGTTTCGAACTGACACTTTTTCAGTTCTCCATTCAAGCGCTGAATCGCTATTGAGCTGGGGTTAAACTTTGACACTTTTAGAATCTTATTTAGAAATATAAAAAGTGTTGTTTTCAAACTTTATAGCTAAACCCAGTTCATCAACCGCATAATGCCATGTCATTGGAAAATAGGTTACATCATTTAGCACCAATAACGGGTATTCCTCGGAACCATTATCAATCCAAGCATCATTCACATAGATATTAAAATCAGGTTGACTAGCATACAGGTTAGAGCTAGTACTGCCAAAGTCCAATTCAAGCTTTCCAGCCTTATTGGAAGTCTTGCGAATGACGAATCCAGTTTCAGCGTCCCATACTGTTTCTAGTGCAAGTGCTTGAGTAAACTTAAAGGTCATTGGAAAATACGTAATGTCCTTATAAGAGATGACGGGATATTTAAGGGATGAGTTGGTGATTGAAGTGCCATTTACGTTAATTGTGTATGTTGGCTTTTCAACTTTGACATACCCACTTGGAACTGTTTCTACTGGAGTTGCTGCTGGTTTAGTACTGGAAGTTGACCCACCGGATGATGTTGATGATGAACTGCTACCGTAGGAAGATCCACCATTGTGATAGTGGTAGCCCGTACATAATCCTTTGGCCTTGGAGCTGGCTGAGCAATTATGCCCTCCGTTTGCGTCTGTTCTACCTGAATGTGCATAAGCGGATTGTGAGAAAGTCGTTACTAAAACGAATGTTAATACAAATAGTCCGATTTGCCTAAATTTCATTGCTGTTCATCTCCTAAAATCTAGTAGTTTTTACCTACGTGATAGTACCAGATATTTCAAGGGTTTTCAAATATTATTTTTATGTTCTATTTAACTAGAACACTAAACGTGGTCCAATGAGGAGTGATGATATTCGGAGTTAAAATCAAAAAAATCAAAGTCGTAATACTTTCGCCATGTTCGCGCCATCCAATTTGTGGGAAGATTACACCAAGAAACATCCCATCGCTTCAGGCTATTGCCGTCCTTCCTTCTACAACTTCCCTGACTTTAGGGCGGCAGCTTCCCTGAACAATCAATCAGGCTATTGCATCTCTTCCTTCTAAATCATTGGTCGATATAGAGATGCAAGTTACCTGATTTTATGAAAATCCCAAGAGGAGGCGTTATGCCGCAATGAGAAATACCGTTTATTTAAGAAGAAGTAGGAAGCTCATTGTACATCCAGGTCATAGCCGCCTTCCTCGAACATACATCGCTACAGCAATGAAAAACATAGAGTACTTAGGTTTTACTTTTTCCAAAGAGCTTGTGGAAGTACTTCAGACTTTATCTATTGAGACGTTTACTGAGCTCTACCATCAGCTTGTGATGGATTTGAAATCGCTCGTAGGAGCGAACGTCAGCTTCAAACCAATGTACCCTAATTTTCCTAAACAAGTGATGCTGACAGGTGAAGCAGAGCTTTACCTAAACGCCATTCTTCACTATTTAACGTTTCAGTTGCCTGAGCATGTAGCTTTGGATAGATTTCCTCTATTGGATCAAGTTGATCTGGAAACTATCGATCTCGGAAGCCCAGCGAACTTTGATCAAAGCATTCGTAATCTCATCGAGGCAAAAGGCTCGATCTCCGAAACGGACAAGGAAGATATCGAATGGGTAATTTCAACGTTTGATGATCTAAGCACAATACTGCCTGATGAAATTCCCATGAAAGAAAATGTTGGGTTCGTCGTGGGAGCGCTCCTCACATATCAAAAGGCCAATATCAAGCACATTGCCAAATACATGAAGACTGCTACGGATGTATTGCGGTTAGCTGTTGCTCTATCTGATGGTGATGTAAGTCTTGCGACGAATACAAAATTTCGGAAGTTTAAGCGCCCTGAAAGGCGGTTGCTTTTGGAGCTTCTGGAGCAATGCGGCAATAGGGTTGAAGATATGCTGCGCTATAAAAATCGTTGGATCCGTCTTGGAGAAATCCTACACCCTGCTGATTATAAAAATAAATATGAAGGCTGCAAGGAAGCCTTTGATATCCTTCGAAATAATAAGCCTTTTGAGACATTCGGTGGCAGGGTGGAACATGCGCTCCGCATGCAAGATACGAGATTAGCTGCCGATCTATTGAAAAATCGCGCAGGGGAGTTCGCTAGACGGCTGGATCACTTGCTTAGAATCAACAAGGATTTCAAGCCAATTGTTGCAATTTTTGCTGAAGTCGCAGGACATATTTTAACTCCCGTATTACTTCAAGTGATGGCTCATTTCGGCCATAGGAAGGAAAGGCATGACCTGCGGACCTTCTTTCCGAAGGGGAATGTAGCAAAAGCCGTAGCTATCCCTAATACACTTCCCGAGATTGAAGATAAAGCGTGTGAAATGATCGTACAAACGTGCAAAAACACGTTAATGACGCGATTCGCTGAGCTTCCTTCATTGGGAGATGTGTATGTCGACGCCAGATTAAAGCAATATGTGATGCCTTTTTCACAAAGATCGGCAAGTAAAGCACTTCGCACGATCGTTCGTGGCAGCCGGTTAGAAATGCCGGAAGGCGACACAATCCGCTTTTTCTTATGGTGGAAAGAAGGAACAGTTAGTGGTGGAAAGCATACAGGAAGAGTCGATATTGACCTCTCGGCTGTCATGTATGATGAGCAATGGCAGTATATCGAACATATCTCTTACACGAATCTGCGCTCGTATAAATATAACGCGGCTCATAGTGGGGATATCACTTCTGCGCCTTTTGGGGCATGTGAGTTTATAGATTTGGATATTCCCTCTGTTATTAAATATGGTGGACGCTATGTTGTCGCCTCATTGAATGCTTTTACGGAGCAGCCTTACTGTGATTTACCTGAATGCTTTGCGGGGTGGATGATGAGGAAGCATCCTAACTCTGGAGAGATTTTTGAGCCTTCGACTGTGATGGATCGCATTGATATTGCTGCAGATACGAGAATTGCTATTCCTGTCATTCTAGATTTAGTGGAGCGGGAGATCATTTGGTGCGACTTAGCCTTGCAAAACCATCCTAACTACTACAACAATGTGGAGGGCAATCAAAAAGGTATGGTCCTAATGGGAAAAGCAATGACCTCGTTAATAAAGCCTAACTTGCATGATTTATTCATGCTCCATGCTGCGGCTAGGGGGCGAATCGTGGAAGATGCCGATAGTGCCCAGACGGTGTTTTCAGTGAAAAAGGGGATTACTCCGTTCGATATCAGCAAGATTCTAGCCGAGTTCATTGCTTAAGCAATTACTCGTTGACAATATCTGGGGTTGCAGTTAATATTTCAGTAGCTAATAAGATAACGAAAGGAGCACGATGAAGATGAAATTATTCCAATCATTCAATTCAAAGCATAGTGATCAAAGTAAATTCAATTTGGATAACGGAATATATTCATCATCTCTCATCGGCTCATCTGGTATTTGCGCACGCGGATTCAACTAGGCATTTTTGCTGGTTTCTCTGTGTGAACGGTTTGTACCTGGTCATGGACTCTTGAGTCCATGGCCTTTTTTTATATTTTAATATCCAAGGGGAAGATAACGATGGCTATTGTCCAAGTAAGATCGACCAACCCGCAGCTTTCTTTTATTATCAAAAAAAATCCAAATTCCGGCGTCATGCTCCGATCTATCCGGAAGGGAATGGCTTATGGCTGGTACACGGATGCCTCTGCGTTCAATGTGTATTTCAAGGATGCGGATAATGAAATCTCGTATAAACAGAACGAACAAGAGAACTTTGAATATCTCAATGTGTCTCGCTATAATACGCCTTTATTTCCGTTAAATGCAATTAACGAGTTTTTTTTGGCTCCGCTTAAGGCACAGGACGAGCGGGATGCGGAAGGATACGAGCATACGTTTTATATTAATATGATTCATATTGAAATGGTGCGGTATGTGGAATTTTTCCAAAAATATTTGAAAGACTTTACGTTTGAAATCGTGCATCAAGCTCACAAAAGCTACTCGCTTACGGTAACAACGCGGCGAAGCCTCTATCACCTGATGCATGCCGTGAGTGTGCTGTGCTTGTTCTTATCCATGTTTGGCAATGAATATATCGATATCTCAGATAGCATTTTGGATAAATATATCAAGAGTATCAATGTAATCGATGCGCCATTTTATATTCGCAGTTTGTTTGTTCGCCACTTCTTATCTTCGAAAGAACGCTTTAAGAATTACAAAACGGAGCTGGAGAGCACAAGCCGATACGATATTCGTTTTGACTATGGGGGAACGGGGCTGCAGCGGAGGAATTATATTGCTCGTGCGCTTCCTTTTGATAAGTCTATCCTGGACGTTGGATGTGGAGAGGGCTTCTATGCGATTCCGTTCGCAAAAAAGATTGAAGATAGCTATTACGCCATTGATATTAATGAGGAATTGCTCGAAACGGTAAGTCGGAAAGCCAGATCCAAAGAGATCGACAATATCGTTCCGTTCAGCTCGATTGATCGTTTCTTGGAGGCTTATAACGGGGAACAGGTCGATATTATTATGACGGAAGTCATTGAGCATATGAGCGAGGATGAGGCCAAAACGCTGATTCGGCACATTTGTGAGCAGGTCGATTTTGACCATTTTATTATTACGACGCCTAACTCTGACTTTAATATCTATTATGAACTTCCAGGATTCCGGCATGAGGATCATAAATGGGAGATGGGGCAAGCGGCGTTCCAGCAGTGGCTGACAGATGTCATTCGTGAAACCGGACTGGTCCATGAATTCGTTGCCATCGGGGACGGGGTCAATCATATCCAGACAACGCAAGGCGTTATTCTTAAGAAAAGGGGGGCGTAGAAGGTGGAGATTCAAACCAAAGTTCATACGATTTTCATGCTGATTGGTTCGACGGAGTGCGGAAAAACGACTTTTGCGAAGGAAGTTTTGATTCCTGGGTTGAGGTTCGCTGATGAGTCCAGGAATGTAAAAGCAAACGTGCAGTATTTATCTTCCGATAGCCTCCGCCAAGAGGTTTTGGGTTATGACTATGATAAATATGACCAGGTGATGCTGGAGGCGAGCGATCAGGCGTTTCACCTGTTGTTCGAAAAGCTGAAGATGGCGACGTCATTCCCGGTCAACGCAGAATTCGTGATTGTGGATACGACGGGGCTGGCCGAGGAATTCCGTGCTAAGGTTCGGGAGATTGCGCGAGCTAATCACTATAACTTGGAAGTTATTTTGTTTGATTATCGCAAGCGGGAGGACTACTACGCCTCGGATCGCTCGAAAAAGTTGATTACAAACCACATTAACCGGTTGAGAAAAGAAGTTTTAGGTTCACTCTCTAGAGAAGACTACTCCAAAATTCATAAGATCCGGTTTAAGGATTTTTACTCCGTGACGGAGGGGCGAGCGAATCCTGCCTACCAAGTGATGATTGATGATCGAGAGGAGTACCTTTCCACTATTCTTCCGCAAAATATGAAGTACATTGTCATTGGCGATATTCATGAATGTGTGGATGAACTCAAAGCGCTGCTGCTGAGCTACGGTTACCAAATCGAGGGCAACAAGCTAGTGGTGACAGATAAAGTGCGGAACACGAAAGTGATTTCTGTGGGAGACTGGATCGATAAGGGGAAGAAAACGAGAGAAATCATCGAGTTTTTGCATGACAATCAGGAGCATTTCTTATTCGTAATGGGGAATCATGAGAATTTTGTATATAAGTACATGCAGGGAGAGATCGGCGGGGTCGATCAAGAACTGCTTCATACCTACTTCGATTCCACACAGGTGTTATCGCAAGATGCAGAGCTGCTTGAGAAGTTTAATGAACTGGTAGCGGTTGCTAAGCCATTTTATCGATTGAATGGGCTGAATAATCCCTCCTTCTATGTGACCCATGCCCCGTGTAAAAACAAATACATTGGCAAACTGGACGCGAATTCGGTCCGTCATCAGCGTAATTATCGCATTGATCGTAATGCGCCATTGGAGGAGCAGCTTACTTTTCTCCGAGATGAAGCGGTGAAGAATTATCCCTATCACATCTTCGGGCACGTTGCCGCCAAAAATGCGTTTCGTATCAAAAACAAAATTCATCTGGACACAGGAAGCGCGCATGGTCATATGTTGTCTTCCGTCAGTATTTCATACAAACCCTTCATGAAATCGCAGAAGTCCGAGCAAACCGTGATGACGGATGCACTTCAAACTTTGTTTCACGAAGAACGCAAGGTGTCGCTGCAAGATATGGGTGAGGATGAGATTCGCAGACTGCATTACGTATCCAGGAACAAGGTTAACTTCATCTCAGGGACAATGTCTCCGGCCGATAAGGATGAGGCTGCGCAGGATCTGGAATCTTTGCGCCGTGGCTTGGGTTATTTTGCTGAGCGGGGTGCTTCGCAGGTTGTTCTGCAACCGAAATACATGGGATCACGCTGTAATATTTACTTAAATAAGGAGATAGACGAGTGCTTTGCGGTCAGCCGTAATGGTTATCGCATCAACCAGATTGATTTGACGGAAATCTATGTAACGCTGCTGCATAAGTTCGGCGGCTATATGGAAGAAAATCAGATTGAAATGCTCATTCTGGACGGTGAGCTTTTGCCGTGGAAAGCGATCGGCGACGGATTGATTCAAAGGCAGTTCAAGCCAATTGAGAAGGCTCTGGAAAGTGAATTGGCATTTTTACAGCAAAATGGGTTTGAGCATGCATTTGGCAAGTTGACGGCCGATTATCGGGCAAGCGGGTTTGAGAAGGATCAGTACAATATGTCTAAGACTTCGCTCAGCGACAAATACGGCTCACATATCTATCAAAACTATAAGAATATCCACGATATTCTGAACTCTTATGTTCCGTTGGAGCAACATGTTCAAGCGTACCAAACCTACAGAAGGCAGCTTGAAATTTATGCGGAAGATGGTGAGCTTACTTACAAACCATTTGCTTTGTTGAAAATTATTTATGAAAATGGCGAGGAGTGCCTACCGGACTGGAAAGCTTCGGAGGTATACAGCTTTTTGTCGGAGGATGATTTTCTACTGCTGGATCTTGCTGATCCGGATTGCTACGAGAAGGCTGAACGCTACTTTTCTAGGCTAACTGTGGATAACTATATGGAAGGCGTCGTGATCAAGCCCGAAGTCATCCAAGCAAATTTGGCGCCTTATATGAAAGTGCGAAATAAGGATTACCTGTCGATCATTTACGGTTATGACTACCGTTTCCCGCACAAGTACAAGAAGCTGATGAAACAAAAGAATATAAATCAAAAGCTTCGTACCTCCATAAATGAATATCGACTAGGGGAACGAATGCGCTTGATTAGGTTCGATGAAATCACACCGGAGAATGACAAGTATAAGGAAGTTGTTGCGAATTTATTATTCGAGGTTGCTGGGGAGAGGGAGATGGATCCTCGGTTGTAGCCAAATAAAACCGTCAGGGTGAAACTGGCGGTTTTTATTTTTTCGATCCCCCCACTTACGCCAAAGTAACTAACTGACAACTTTTTCAGTTCTTATGCAGCTTTTCCTTTGCCTGTATAATAACAAGTGTAAGTAAATCAGTGGATGGAGGACGGAAGATGAACGTTAGAACGCTTGGAAAAACAGGACTGCAGATATCGGAAATCGGATACGGCGCATGGGGAATAGGTAAAACGGCTTGGATTGGCGCTTCCGACGAGGAATCCATTCAAGCACTGAATCGCTCGATTGAGCTGGGGTTGAACTTTATTGATACGGCTTTGGGTTATGGCGATGGTCACAGTGAACGTCTTGTCGGGCAAGTGGTGAAAGCTCATAATAAGCCGATTTATGTAGCGACCAAAATCCCTCCGAAAAACAGACAATGGCCGGCACGCGATGGCGTACCTGTGGAGGAGACTTTTACAGCGGAGCATGTCATAGCAAGTACAGAGCAAAGCCTGCGCAATCTAGGTCTAGAGACGATTGATGTGCAGCAGTTCCACGTCTGGTCGGACGAGTGGGTGGGACAGGGAGACTGGCTGGAAGGGGTCCGCAAGCTGAAAGAGCAGGGCAAAATCCAACACTTCGGCATATCAATTAACGATCACCAACCGAACAATGCGCTCAAGCTGATTGAAACGGGGCTCGTGGATACGGTGCAGGTGATTTATAACATTTTCGATCAAAGTCCTGAGGATCAACTGCTTCCTGCCTGTGCAGCGCACAATGTAGGCGTTATTGTCAGAGTTTCGCTGGATGAAGGCGGTCTCACGGGACGTATTACACCTGACACGACGTTTAGCGAAGGCGATTTCCGCAACAACTATTTTCGGGGTGATCGCAAACAGCAGGTGTATGATCGCGTTCAGAAGATTACAGCTGATCTGGATATTTCTGTTGAGCAAATGCCGGAAATCGCACTGCGGTACGTGCTAAGCCATCCTGCTGTGTCGACGGTCATTCCGGGTATGCGTTCTGTTCGCAACGTGGAAGCAAATATGCGTGTTGGTGACGGACAGGGACTGACCAAGGAACAAGTGGAAAAGCTGAAAGCCCATCGTTGGATTCGGGATTTTTATAGAGGTTGATTAGATATAACGAGGAGGATTTAGGTTTCATGGATAAAAAGAGGATCATTGTAACTGGCGGCAGCGGTAAGGCGGGCCAGTGGATTTTAAAACATTTTGTGGAAAATAATTATGATGTTATTAATTTGGACGTGAAAGCTCCAGCGGAACCGATTTGCCGGACGATTATTACTGATCTTAATGATTTGGGTCAAGTACATAATGCGATATCGCAATTCAGTACTGGCAATCGGAAAGAGGTCGAGGGTATTGTGCATTTTGCCGCTATCCCTCAAGCCTACACGCATACCAATGAGGTATGTTTCCGTAATAATGTGATGAGCACCTACAATATATTGGAGGCGGCGGCCAACTTGGGAGTCAAGAAAGTCGTGCTTGCGTCGAGTGAGTCCTCGTATGGCATTTGTTTTGCCAGTGAGTTTTTCGAGCCTCAGTATTTACCCATCGATGAAGATCACCCACAATTGCCGGAGGACAGCTATGGCTTGTCCAAAGTGGTGAATGAAGTGACCGCGCAGGCGTTCAATCGGCGTACTGGTATGCAGGTGGTCAGTTTCCGCTTAGGCAACATTCTGGTGCCTGAAAGTTACGAGCAGTTGAAAGCTAATTTCGATAATACGGACGCGCGCTTGCGCATCCTGTGGTCCTACATCGATGCAAGGGACGTAGCAACTGCTTGTCTTAAAGCCATTGAGGTCGATGGGCTTGGCGCGGAGGCGCTTATCATTGCAGCAGATGATAGCTCGTCGAATCGACCAACGCTGGATTTAGTGGCGAAGTACCTGCCAGGTGTCAAAGAAATTCGTTCCTCGTTAGAGGGGAGAACATCCCTCATTTCCAACGCGAAGGCGAAAAGATTATTGGGCTGGGAACCACAAATTAAACTAATGGAGCAGTAAGGGGAAGAGCGGTCAATCCTTTGGGATTGGTCGCTTTTTTTGTATTTCAGACATGATATTGCAGGACTTGGACAAAATAATACTGGATTTCCATATTTATGCTTACCGGGGGGTCATAACCACGTCTGATATTCTTACTTCCGTCTATAGTTTAAATGAACAAGAAGATACTCTGTCTTTATTCGAACGCTTAAAAAAAGCTTTTGCGGATTCTGCCGACTATGCGACGATATTGATCGGAATGGAGAATGCGGCCGAATTGTATTTATGTTTTATTTCATCCTTATGCTCCGCACAGAGGTTGGATTTTCTGCTCGGTACCCCCATCACCGGAGATTTGTCCGCGAGGCTTGAGCGTTATAGAGGGACTGGATTTAAGGAAGGGACTTTCGAAAATTGCGTGCAAGCGCTCTGCCACGGCTCAGCCGTTATCTGTAAAGCAAGATCGTCTTCCGGACTGATACTGAATTTATCGGAAAGCCAGCAAAGATCGGTAGGGTCGCCGGTAACTGAAAATGTTCTTCAAGGCCCTATGAACGCTTTCAACGAAAGTCTTGACGTCAATACGGCATTAATTAGACAACAAATTCGTTCTTCCCAATTAAAACTGTGGGAAACGATTGTCGGCACGGCCAGCCACACCCGAGTCGCTCTGTTTTCATATAGTGATGCCGTCGATCCCGATCTGTTGTCACAGCTCAAAGAAAAGCTGGAGCAGATTCAAACGGATGGCATTCAGGACAGCGCACAACTGCTGCGACTGCTAATGGCCAGAAAAAGAATGTTGCTGTTCCCATTGGCCGTCTCCACGGAAAGACCTGATCGTGTATCGGAATCTCTGCTGGCAGGCAAGGTGATCATCATGATAGATGGTTCTCCGTTCGCCTTGATTGTGCCTTCTGTTTACACAGATTTTTGGCGTTCACCCGAGGATAAATATGTCAATCCGCACGTTACCTCTTTTCTGCATACGCTGCGCGTTCTGGCCATGTTTATTAATTTGTTTCTTCCCGCTATGTATGTGGCGCTTACATCTGTCAATGTTGATGTGAACCGCTTGGAGATTAGTCTCGCCGCAGCAGCGAGTAGGGAGGGCGTCCCCTATCCTGTTTTTGTGGAGACACTCCTAATGCTTATAACGACAGATTTCATAACAGAGGCGGGGTTGCGTTTGCCCAAGACGATAAGTTCGACGGTTACGATGGTTGGCGGTGTTGTCCTAGGACAAGCGATTATTCAGGCTAATATTGTCAGCCATCTGTTAGTCATTGTTGTGGCAGCTACGGCCATCACTAATTTTATCGTTATTGATTATCAAATGGGGCTAGTACAGCGAGTCCTGAAGTATTTTGTCGTGATTGGCGCTACGATCGCTGGCCTCCTAGGTATCGTATTCTGCTTAGTGTGCTTAGTTATCTATCTAAGCTGTCTTGAATCCTTCGGAACTCCTTACCTCACACCCTTATGGCACAAGAAGAAAAGGTTGGGATCTTCCTAGCTAGTATTTCAAGAAAGGAGCCTTTGTAATGAAAACTTCTTCCGGCATAACTGGCTATGAAATGTTTGTGATTCAAATGCTGTTCTCAGGTGCCGCGGCAGGTTTCATCTATCCGAGCTTTCTGATTCGCAGTACGTCAGGAAGCTATTGGATCCCGATTGCTGTCTGGGTCGCGGGCGCTCTGCTCAGCTCTTGGCTTTACAGCAGAATGCTGGCCAGGCTGGAAGATAACAAGCTGATTGCTGCCATACGATCCGCGCTTGGCAGCGTGTGGACAAGCATTCTTTGTCTACCCGTATTACTATTCCTGTTCGGAACACTCGTCGTGATGTTGAGAGCCTATTCGGAAATTGTTACGATGACGATGCTGCCCACCACGCCAATATCGTTTTTGAATGGAATGCTCCTTGCTCCTGCTGCACTTGCCTTGGCCGGAATGATGCCAATTGTGAGGGCAGCGAGGGTTTTCTTTCTGTTGGCGTTTATCTGCACATTGGCGCTGCTGATTCTAGGTTTTAGTGATATTGAGTGGACTTTAGGTACACCCTGGCTTCGGACGAACGGCGATTTTCTCCTCAACAAGCACTTTTATGCCGGATCGTTTGTGTGGATGGGATTTACGTTTACCTCACTGATCGGATCATATAGGATGCAGTCCGCAAGGCGCGCCTGGAGAAGCTACGTTGTTGCCCTCCTTTGTGCGCTTCCTTTGATTGCAGGCTATGTTTATTTGCCGGTTATGACCTTTGGAAGGGATTTAAGCCAACGCTTGACCTTTCCTTTCATTTCCAAAATGGATTCGATCTATCATTACTGGATCGTATTTGAGAGTATGACCGCCATTTTTGTTTCCGTGACTATGCTCTATGTTCTGATCACTATGGCGCTGCAGCTGCACGCCTTGGGAGAAATGATCAAAACTTTAATGCCGAGAGCGCACAATGGCCTGATTTACGTCATTATCTTCATTTTTGTTTATACGGCGGCCACGTTATTGTCTTCTTGGAGAGAGGTCGAACATATTGTCTTAGTTACGATTGCCATTCGTCTGTATATCATGTTTGCTTTTCCTTTACTTGGCATGGCTGTCCTGGTTTTTGCTCGAAATCGGAGGGGAAAGGGTAATGAACTATGAGGCGAAAACACCCGATATGGAAGTTAGCCATCGTATGCTTCCTGACGATGACGGTCGGATCCGGATGCTGGGATTCCAAAGACATTGATAATCGGCTCATGATCGGTGTAATAGGATTGGAGAAAGCGCCGGAGACGGGTCTCCGAGTATGGTTCCGATTCCCTCTTCCCAGGGCAGGACAGGAAACGTCGAAAAAAGATTTCTTTACGATGAGCCAGAAAGGGTTCACCGTCCCCGATGCCATGAACAAATTAAGATATAAACTTCCCAAAGCGTTGGAAACTTCCTCAACACGAGCATTGCTGCTAGATGAGCCGTTGGCCAAGACGGGTCTCACCCCTTTTTTGGAATTTGCAATCAGAGAGCGTTCCGTCCCCTTAGATGCTGTAGTTGCTGTGGTCAGGGGCAATATGGAACGGATATTTAGCAGTCCCAATCCGACCGGGGAACTCTCTGGTATTTATACCAAGCTATTTTTCGAACCTTATGCAGGGGGTATCCCTAGAAAAAATGTAACGAAGCTGTGGGAGGTCTACGCCAAATTCTATAACCCGTTTCATGCTAATCTAATCCCGGTATTGATCGAAGGTGAGAAAAATTCGTTTAGCTTTGGCGGCAATGCGATTTTTATCAGCGGTAGGATGGTTGGGGAAATCAACAAGGATGAATCGCTTTTGTATGAAATATTCACGCGCCGGTTTCATGATTCAGAAGTTGAGTTGATGAGTAGATCGGATATTAGGATTGTACATAACCATACCCGGATAGCTACGTCACTTGAGGGTGGGAAACCGATCATCAAAATTGATTGTTCGCTAGTCACAGTTTTAATCGACAGTTCCCGTCAGCGAAAGTTGAATGAATCAGAGATCATTGCTGAGCTGGAGTCGGACCTGAACGGCCATGCCAAATCGTTGTTCGAGAAGACCCAGCGAGAAGGAGCAGATGTCTTTGGCTTCGGTAATCGCTTTCGGAGTCGTCTGGAGCCATCGCAGTATGATCATTGGAACGAGATGTTCAAGTCTGCCGAAATCAGCTATAGTTTTCATATTGATATGAGAAACACGGGATTGGAGTTTATAGACTCGAAGTAGCCAGAAAACGTGGGAGGGAAAGCCATGCAAGAAAAAATCACGTATACATCCATCGATGAGTACATAGCAGCCTTTTCGCCGGAGATTCAGGAGATTCTGCAAAAGCTGCGAGAAGTCATCAAAGAATCCGCCCCGGATGCCAAGGAGAAAATCAGTTACGCGATGCCTACCTTTGAGCAGCATGGGAATTTGGTGCATTTTGCAGCTTTTAAAAATCACATTGGATTTTATCCGGCACCGGACGGAATTACCCAATTCCAAGATGAGGTCGCAGAATATCATGCATCAAAAGGGACTCTGCAATTTCCTCTTGGAAAACCGATACCTTATGAATTGATCAGTCGGATTGTGAAGTATAGGGTTGCTCGGAAATAGAGAAGGCGAAGAGTAAGAGTAGGAAAAAGAAGTGAATGGTTCTATTTGTAATTTCTATGGTCATGCTAGCATATCCAAGCCCCCCACCGCATATCCATTAACAAAAGCATAAAACAGGCAAAGGTGCCTCAGGTCCAAGAACGTCGAGCGTTCTCCGAACCGGGGCACCTTTTTGCTTCCATTCGAGGCGGAGAGGTGAAGGGAGTGCCCCCTAACGAGAAACCGATACGCGCTGTACCACTCGCCGTCCGGATCATCCCGAACGTCGACGCCGGGCTCGCGCAGAAGCTGGAGCTGAAGCCGGGCATCCGCAGCCTCGGCCTGCTGACTTCAACCATCGACGATGTAGGTTACACCGCCATCGATGAAGCAACGAAGAACGCAGCGGTAGAGGTGGTGTATGCCCGCTCGTTCTATGCCGGATCAGGGCATGCGTCGGGGCCACTGTCCGGTGAATTCATCGGCATCATCGGCGGTGCCTCGCCGGACGAAGTACGTAGCGGGCTGGATGCCGCCATACAAGTGATGGAGAGCGGCGCCTGCTTCTACGCGCTGAATGACAACGCAACCCACGCGTACTATGCGCATGTAGTATCCCGCACAGGCTCGTATCTCTCCAAAGAGGCGGAAATCCGGGAAGGCGAGCCGCTTGCTTACTTAATTGCTCCTCCATTGGAAGCCGTCTACGCCATGGATGCCGCACTCAAAGCCGCCGATGTGCGCTTGTGCAAATTCTATGGCCCGCCGACGGAGACGAATTTTGCGGGCGGATTGCTGACAGGCAGTCAATCGGCCTGTATGGCAGCAGCTGAAGCATTTGCGGAGGCTGTCCGTAGCATCGCTAGAGAACCGAAGAAAATAGGCCAGTAAGAGGCAGGTGTCCGTAATGATTGAACAAAAGCTAGCCTTGGGCATGATCGAAACCTACGGCTTGCCGGCATTAATTGCCGCCGCAGACGCTGCAGCAAAAACGGCGGATGTAAAGGTCACGATGTATGAGAAGGTGGATGCCGGCATCGTAACGGTTTATATCTGGGGCGATGTGGCAGCAGTCAAAGCGGCTGTAGATGCGGGGGCAGACGAGGCGAAGCGGGTCGGCAAGTTACTAGGCACACAGGTGATCCCGCGTCCGGATCCTTCGGTCTATACGATGCTGCAGAGTGTTCAAGAGCGGGAGCAGACCAAAGTCCCTGAACAACCAGAAGCACCCAAGCCAAAAGAGCATGAAGAGCCTCCTGCAACTGCACCGAACTGGAGCAAAATGACCGTCGCCCAGCTCAGAGAGCTCGCTCAGAGCATGCCAAAATTCCCGCTGGCCGGACGAGATATTCAGCTGGTTAGCAAAGCGGAGCTAGTCCGGCTTTTCACGGAGCTGTCCGCTGAAGAAGGAGAGCGACTGACATGAAGCTGGACAGCGATTTGCAAGCGATCCAGGAGGTGCGCAATTACCTGCAAGAGGCGAAGGCAGCGCAGAAACTCCTAGAAAAAATGACGCAGCCACAAATCGACGCGATCGTATCCGCTATGGCCGAAGCGGCGGAGCAGCAGGCTGAGCGCCTTGGCGCTATGGCCGTCCACGAGACCGGCTTCGGAAAAGTCGCCGATAAAAAGGCGAAAAATCTGTTCGTCGCGAGGGACATCTATACAGCGATAAAGGACATGCAAACGGTGGGGGTCATCCGCAAGGACAACACAAGGCAGGTCTGGGAAATCGCCCAGCCCGTCGGCACCATTGCCGCCATCATTCCCTCAACGAACCCGACTTCGACGGTGCTGTTCAAATGCCTGATCGCGTTGAAAGCACGCAATGCGATCGTGATCTCCCCGCATCCGTCAGCGCTTCGCTGCTCGCAAGAGTCAGCCGCCGTCATGCGGGATGCAGCAGAGCGTGCGGGAGCTCCGCCGGGGCTCATCCATTGCCTCTCGCATCCCACTTTGGAGGCGAGCGGGGAGCTGATGCGGCATAAGCTGACGGATCTCATCTTAGCCACAGGCGGAACCGCCATGGTGAAGGCCGCCTACAGCTCCGGCAAACCCGCCTATGGTGTCGGGCCCGGCAATGTGCCGGTGTACATTCACCGGAGTGCGAACATCCCAAGTGCGGTGAACCACATTTTGCAGAGTAAAACGTTCGACTACGGCACGATCTGCGCTTCCGAGCAAGCGCTTGTTGTGGATCAAGCCATTAAGCCGTACCTCATCCAAGAATTACAACGTCGAAACGCCTATTTCCTCAATAAGCACGAAAAGCAGAAAATTGCCTCTATCCTGATGACCACCAAAGGGATGAATCCGCAAATTGTTGGCCAATCACCACAGGCCATAGCAGGCAAAGCCGGCATCGATGTCCCGGATAACGCGCAGATGTTAATCGCAGAAGAGACGGAAATTGGGCACGATTACCCTTTTTCCATGGAGAAGCTTTGCCCTGTGCTTGCCTTATATACGGTGAACGACTGGCAGGAGGGCTGCCAAAAGTGCATACAGCTGTTAACGCTCGGTGGCTTAGGACATACGCTCGGCATTCACGCTGAGGACCCAGCGATTATTGAAGCTTTCGGGTTGGAAAAGCCGGCATCGCGCATTGTCGTTAACACGGGAACAACGTTCGGTGGTATCGGTGCTACGACAGGAATCTTCCCCTCCATGACACTGGGCTGCGGGACGTTTGGCAATAACATCACCTCGGACAATATTGGACCGCAGCATTTGCTGAACATCAAGCGGGTCGCCTTCGGCATTAAGGAAATGCCTCTGCCTGAGGAGCCTGTGGCGCCGAATTCCGACGACTCTAGTCAAATAGCCAGCCAAGTGGCGGACGGACTAATCAAGACGAATCAGCTCGGCATTACGCGTGAGGAAGTTGCTCAGATTATCAGAAAGGTCCTTACGGATATGCAATTGTCTTAATCCCATCATCCAAGGAGGAGATCGCAATGGCAGGAGAATTGGCGGCATTAGGTTTAGTGGAAACGAAAGGCTTGGTAGGTTCAATTGAAGCAGCGGATGCGATGGTGAAGGCGGCGAATGTCAGGCTGGTCGGAAAAGTGCATGTCGGCGGAGGGCTAGTGACGGTGATGGTCAGGGGAGATGTCGGTGCTGTCAAAGCAGCCACAGATGCAGGCGCAGCAGCTGCGGAGAAGGTTGGAGAGCTGGTTTCGGTGCATGTGATCCCCCGTCCGCACTCCGACATTGAGTTCATTCTTCCTAAGCTTGAAGGGTAAAAGATGGCGCTCATTACGGAAACGTATCTGCGCGCACAGCTGATCAAAGGTTTGGCGAATCCTTTTCCAGTTACAGAGGGGGATAAGCTGACTCCCGCAGCTGCCGATTTCCTGAAGGAGCGAGGAATTCGTTTACAGCGTGTGGCTTCCGAGCCATCCGGCACCCTGCCACCGAACTTCCTACCTGTTGGCGTCTCCAACCGGCATGTGCACCTCGCACCTCATCATATCGATATGCTGTTCGGCAACGGTTACCGGCTGACACCTTTGCGCGAGCTTTCCCAGAAGGGGCAATTCGCCGCCGTGGAAACAGTGGCAGTCAAAGGCCCGTACGGCAGCCTGTCTAACGTCCGCATCCTGGGACCCTTACGTGGTGCGACCCAAGTGGAAATTTCGCGCACAGACGGATTCGAGCTTGGCGTTCATCCGCCGATTCGCCTATCCGGCGATCTTGCCGACACACCGGGGATTACGCTGGTTGGCACAAAGGGAACCGTCACTTTAAACGAAGGGCTGATCATCGCCAAAAATCACGTACATGCCTCCCCGGAGGAAGCCCAGATCTTGCGCCTAAACCATGGGGACCGCATACACGTGCAAGCAATGGGGGAGCGCTCCATCATTTTTGCCGATGTGATCGTGAGGGTGAGCCCGCAGTATTCGCTGGATTTCCATATCGACCGGGATGAGGCGAATGCAGCCCATTTAACGACAGGGGACACGGTCCAGATCATCTCTAAGAATGCCGAAAGGAGGCTGCGCTAGGTGGAAATCAAGCAAATGGTCGAAGCGATCGTTCGTGAGATTTTGAACCAGCAGGCCAAGAGGCCGAAGGTGCTCTATCTGTTTTACGACAGCACGGCGCATGAAGCTTTCACCGATCATTTTATAGCATTAAATATTCACGGCATTGACCATGATCTGATGTTCCTGGACGGCGAAGCCTCCTGCTGGCTTGGTAAGCACAAGATTGAATGCGCCGGTCGCGGCCAGACTATTGCTTCAGATGAGTTCGCTCCTGCTCCCATAGAGGTGCCGCTTGCGTACGAAGGCATCGTGATTCCTGAAATCGATCTGGATAGTGCGGCGAGAGCAGCCCTTGGCATGAAAGGGACGATCGTCTCGGAAATCATTTTTTCTACGCTGGTTCAAAATAAATTCGTCCTCATCGGTGAGGATATCTCAGGATTGAAAAAGGCGGACCGCCGGACGCTCCAAACGCTGACGCTGCCCACCCCGTATCGCAATCTTTTTGATTATTACAAAATGGAGCTCCAAATGTACGGCGTCGAGTTTGCCCCCAGCAAACAGCTTGCCGAGAAAGCCGTGAGCAAAATCCGCCCTGAAATTTTTGAAGCTCTAGAGGCTCCTGAAACTCCTGTAACTCCAGAATCTTCTGCCCCAGCAGCACCCACATCCGAACCCGTATCCTCAGCCATCGTCTACGAAGGAAAGCTGGTCTCCGCAGAATGGGTCCAACGAGAGCTAAGAAATCGACCATTTCGCTCCTTGCAAATCGGCAGAAAAACAATCATTTCCGCTCTAGCGCAAGACATGCTGAAGGATAAAGGCATCCAGATCGAATATATGGCCGAAAGGTGAGGTCCTATGTTTTACGGGAAAGTCATTGGCAGTGTATGGGCTACGCAAAAGGAAGCAGGCATGGACAATTTAAAGCTGCTCGTCATCCAACCGATGGATTTCAAAGACAGCGAAGCGGGCACGCCCATTATCGCCGCAGACCGCATTGGAGCAGGTGTTGGCGAACGTGTGATCGTATCCAGGGGAAGCCCGGCTCGAACCTTGTTCAAGGATAAAATGGTGCCCATCGATGCGATGATCGTCGGCATTGTCGATAGCTTCGAGGTCGCGAAGGAAGCCGAGGAGGAAGCATGGAAGAGCACAAACAGAGAGTGATTCAGGAATATGTCCCTGGCAAGCAGCTGACACTGGCTCATGTCATTGCCAATCCCGACCCGGTTTTGTATACGAAACTCGGCATCGAGCAGCGCAGCGCGATTGGCATTCTTACGCTGACCCCAACGGAGACGGCGATCATCGCTGCGGACATTGCGACCAAAGCAGCCGACGTGGGCATCGGCTATTTGGACCGATTCACCGGCTCGCTGGTGCTAACGGGAGAAGTTGCTGCTGTGGAGATGGCGATTGCGGCTGTGAATGTGTTTTTGCTCGAAAAGTTGAAATTTTCGACGGCACCGATCACGAGGTCATAACGCGATGAAAAAAGTGATGATCATCGGTGCCGTCGGCGCAGGCAAATCAACGCTGATCAAAGCCTTATTCGGGGAGTCCCAGCCCGCATCCAAAACACAAAGCCTCATCTACCGTGACTGGGTGATCGATACTCCCGGCGAGTACAGCGAGAATCCGCTGTATTACCGCTCGTTAATGGCGACCTCGCATGAGGCCGCAGCTGTTCTGCTGGTTCAAGATGCTACGCGGGACAGGAACTATTTTCCCCCTGGCTTTGAACAAGGTTTCGCCGTGCCGGCTTTAGGGGCTGTGACCAAAATCGATCACCCCCAGGCAGATATCGATCATGCGATCGAACTTCTGAGGCAGGCGCTGCCGGAAGGCGAAATCTTTCTGACATCCGCTGCGTCAAACGAGGGCATTGCCAAGTTAAAAGATAAGCTTATGCAAATCGTACACTCTTGATCCTAAAGTGAAGAGGGATGCACTATGGCGTCCATTATGGAACTGTGCAGGAAGTATACGCTTTTGAGCTCGGAAGAGGCCCAAACCATCCAAGAAATGGCGGATCATCTCCAATTATTTGCCGATGTATCCGAATCCGATGTCTTCATAGACTGCCCACTCCCTGACAAAGGGATGGCGCTAGTCGTGGCGGAGGCGCGTCCCTCCAAAGGCTCTTCCTTGTACAAGACATCAGTCGTAGGTCAGTATGCTTTTGTGCAAAATGAGCCCGCCGTCATGTTCTGCCTGCTTTCCGGGCAATCCGTGATCGGCTCGAGAGGCATTTCGCAGGAGCAGATTGCCATCCAGCAAAATGTCGTGCCGATCCAGTCCAGAACCGGCCAGGTGATCGGGGCACTCATCATGGAGAAGGACATTACGGAGAAGCTTGAGCAGGAGAAGAATGTGACCCGACTGATGGAGACAACGGAACAGCTGAGCGAAACGCTGCTTAGTGTGGCCATGTCGCAGGGCAGCATGCAATCGCTTATGCATGAAGGCGTTATTGTTTTTGATGATAAGGAACGGGTCACCTACACAAATCCGCGTGCTCTCGACATGCTGAAGGAAATCGGTCACACGGCTGACGCGACTAACGGCTCCCTGATCACCCAGTTATTTTACGGGAAATTAACGGTACTTGGCCGCTCAGGCCTCATCCAGCAGGAATTGCAAATCGGGCATGTGACCTTCGAACTCAAGGCCATGTCCATTTACCGGGATCAGCGGGAGGTAGGCGGAATTATTTTACTACGCGATATATCGGATATGAAAGAAAAGGAAAAGCAGCTGATCATCAAATCCGCCGTCATTAAGGAGATTCACCATCGTGTGAAAAATAATTTGCAAACCGTTTCCAGCTTGCTTCGCCTGCAGATGCGAAGAACGAAGCACGAAGAGGTCGTGCAGGTGTATCGCGACAGCATCAACCGCATTAATTCGATAGCTGTCATTCATGAAATGCTTGCGTTTGAAGGACTGGAGACGATCCATTTTAACGAGGTTGTGGACCGCATCATCAAGAACATTATTTCCTCCTCGTCCAAACCGGATCAGACCATTGTCCCGGTTATTTCCGGAGATGAGCTCATTTTACAATCCGATGCCGCTACGACGCTTGCGCTTGTTGTGAATGAACTGGTGCAGAACTGCGTACTGCATGCTTTTGGAGAACGGCGTATGGGACATATTGAAGTTTCTCTGCAGCACCAAGACAGCTTTGCCCGGGTTCGGGTGTCGGATAATGGCATCGGCTTCAAAGCGGCGAATCACTCTGAGCGAAAAGGCCATCTCGGCTTGAAGATCACGGAGACATTAGTAGAAGAAAATCTCGGCGGCGTGCTGGATATCATGACAGATGAGCGAGGAACCGAAGTGCAGCTTACATTTCCAATAGCGAGAACGCAGTCAAAGGAGGACGAAATGCCATGAGAAATGCCATCGTCGTCGTCGATGATGATCCGATCATCCGCATGGATATCCGTGAAATGCTTGAGGAGGGCGGCTACCTTGTCGCAGGCGAAGCCAAAAATGGTGAGGAAGCAATAGAGCTCATAGCTCGCGTGAAACCGGATTTGGCGATTATGGATATTAAAATGCCCGTCATGAACGGCATCAAGGCGTCTCATATTATCCGCAAGCTGCAGCAGGATACATCGGTGCTGCTCCTAACTGCTTACAGCCAGAAGGAGCTGGTGAAGGATGCGCGCGAGGCGGGGGTGGCTGCTTTTTTAGTCAAACCGGTGTCGGAGGAAGACTTGCTGCCTGCTGTCGAGATTGCTTTGAGCCAGAAGGAGAAGATGGACTCGCTAAAACAGGACATCAAGCTTCTAAAGCAATCCATTGAGGAACGGAAGAGCATCGAAAAAGCGAAAGGCCTCGTCATGCAGAAGCATGCTTTGAGTGAGGAAAAGGCCTACGCCAAAATGCGCGAAGTAAGCATGGCGACCCGCATCCCCCTTTCCAAGCTGGCGGCAGATATTCTGCAAGATGGAGCTGAGGTCTTAGCAGGTGCGGGTGAGCGAAAACATGGCTGACCAATGGATTACGAGTGTCGGACTCGATATCGGAACAAGTACAACGAAGATGGTCATTTCCAAGTTGAAAATTGTGCGCTCCTCCGGCGTGCTCAGCCTGCCGCGCTTCCAGATTGCGGAGCGGGAGCTGCTGTACGCAAGCCCGATTTACAGCACTCCGCTCCTCAGCAGCGATGAGATCCACGCCGATCGTATTTGGGCCATCGTGGCTCAAGAGTACGAGCAGGCAGGCATCCTGCCAGCGGATATCAAATCCGGCGCCGTCATCATTACCGGTGAGACGGCGAACAAAACAAACGCGCAGCACATCCTCCATCTGCTCGCAGAACGAGCGGGCGATTTCGTTGTCGCGACTGCCGGCGCGGATCTCGAAGGGCTGCTCGCCGGCAAAGGCGCCGGTGCGGAGCAGCGCTCCTGGCAGCTTCGAGGCGCAGTCGCCAACATCGATATCGGCGGCGGTACGGCGAATGCCGCGATTTTTCATCGCGGCAGGCTGCTCGGCACGGTGGCCTTTCATGTCGGCGGAAGGCTTATCCGGATCGACTCGGCCGGCACGATCCTTGAGGTGTCGCCGTCGATACGCCCTTGGCTGCAGGAGGCCGGCTACACCGTTCAGCCGGGCGACCGGCTCAGCCTGCTGCAGCTGAACGAGATCTGCACAGCCATGTGCCGCTGCATCATGGACTATTTAAGCGGCGTCCGTGTTGCAGACGCTGCAATTAAAGCCTTAATAATCGGAACGCCGTTACCTGCCATCCCATCTATAGAAGAATGGATGGTCTCCGGCGGTGTAGGCCAACTGATGGCAGAGACAATGCCGCCCCGCAGCTTGGAGGACGCTGCCGTTCATCAGGATATCGGCCCGCTGCTTGCCCATGCCTGGAAAGATCTGGCCGCTGGCTACCCTGCTCGCCAGATTCAAGCCGATCAAACGGTCAGAGCGACCGTCATCGGCGCCGGCATGCAGAGCACGGAGATCAGCGGTGCGACGGTGCACTTGGATGCTTCGCTGCTGCCGATCCGCAATTTGCCCGTGCTCAAGCTGGACCTGTCGCCGCAGCTGCTAGTTCAAGACAGCGCGCTCGCAGAACGGTTTGACGCTCTCATGCGAGACGGCGCAAGCTTGTTCGCTCTAGATCGTTCGCCTCCGTTTGGACTCGCGTTGTCAGGGACGCACCACTTAACCTATCCAACTCTTCAATACATAGCCGATAAGCTGTATCTGAGTTTTATTCACCATTTTCCTCATAGTGAAGCGATGGTCGTCATATGCGAAACGGACATCGCCAAAGCGCTCGGCCAATCCCTCTCGAGACGCTGCACGCAACGTCCGAAAGTCATATGCATCGATCAAATCCGCGTGGAGCACGGGGATTACATCGATTTAGGCGAGCCGATTTCCGGCATTATGATTCCCGTAGTGGTCAAAACATTGGCCTTCCAAGGCCAGGGCAGAGGGGAGGAGAGCGGCCGGTGAATTTGAAAACGACACTGCTCGGCACAACGTTTCAATTCAAAAATTTGAAGGAAGTGATGGCCAAAGCGAATGAGGAGAAGTCTGGCGACCAGCTCGCGGGCATTTCTGCGCAGGATGCGAAGGAACGAATCGCCGCCAAAGAGGTGCTTGCCGATTTGACGCTGGCGGATATCCGGAACCATCCCTTGCTGCCTCCGGAGACCGATGAAGTTTCTCGAGTTATCGAGAATGCTTTGAATGAGAAGATCTATGCCGAGGTGCGGAATTGGACGGTGGCTGAGCTGCGGGAGTATTTGCTGCGGCAGGAGACAGGTAATCCCGAAATTCGCCGTCTTTCCCGAGGCCTAACGAGTGAGATGGTGGCCGCTGCCGCCAAGCTGATGACCAATCTGGATCTGGTGCAGGCTGCGTCCAAGATGGAGGTCACTAGCCATTGCAACATCACCATCGGTCAAAAAGGCGTGCTCGCCGGGAGGGCGCAGCCCAATCACCCTACGGATAATATTCAGGGCATAAAAGCAGCGCTTTTTGAAGCATTAAGCTACGGGATTGGTGATGCGGTAATCGGCATCAACCCCGTAATCGATTCCGCAGATAGCGTGAAGCATATTTTGCAGATGACCAAGGAGGTCATGGAAAAATGGCAGATACCTACGCAGAACTGCGTTTTGGCGCATATCAAAACGCAGATGCGGGCTATCCGGCAAGGAGCTCCTGCGGATATGGTGTTCCAAAGCTTGGCGGGAACGGAAGACGGCAATAAAGCTTTTGGCATCGATGTCGCTCTGCTGGATGAAGCGGATGAACTGATCACGCGGGAGGGGACAGGGACGGGGCCGAATCTGTGGTATTTTGAAACGGGCCAGGGCTCTGAACTGTCTGCGGAAGCGCATCACGGCATCGATCAGGTCACGCTGGAGTCGCGCTGTTACGGGCTTGCCCGGAAGTATAAGCCGTTTATCGTCAACACGGTCGTTGGCTTCATCGGGCCCGAGTATTTATATGACAGCAAACAGGTCATTCGCGCCGGGTTGGAGGACCATTTCATGGGCAAGCTGCAGGGGCTGCCGATGGGTGTGGATGTTTGCTATACCAACCATATGAAGGCGGATCAGAATGATATGGACAATTTGGCTGTGCTGCTTTCCGCCGCAGGCGTTAACTATTTGATCGGAGTCGCCATGGCTGACGATTGCATGCTCAATTATCAGTCTACCAGCTATCACGATATCGCCACTTTGCGGGAATTAATGAGACTGCGCCCGGCTCCTGCTTTTGAACAATGGTTAGTTCGAATGGGCCTTATGGACAACGGCCGGCTAACGCCGCTTGCGGGGGACCCGAGTCTATTTATGTGAAGGAGGTGTAGCGATGAACCAAGCTGTCCCCATCGATGCGCTAGTGGATCTGGTGATGGCAGAGCTGGAGAAGAAGCTGTCCGTTACTGTATCAAAAGAAGAAGAGTCCCCGCCGACCGATCAGCCAGATCTCTCAATGCCGTCAGAGGAAGAGCCGCAGTCGCAGGTTCCGAGTCCCAAATGGGAGGAAGGGATGAACGAACTGCTCGCCAGCACACCTTCGCGAATCGGCGTTTGGCGGACCGGAACGCGGGCGTTAACCAAAGAAGTGCTGAAATTCCGCCGTGATCATGCGGCTGCTGTCGATTCCATCTATGGCGAAGCAAGTCAAGCGCTTTTAGACCAATTCGGTTTATTTACCGTGGAAACGCGATACGAGAATACGGAAAACTACCTGAAACGCCCCGACATGGGACGTATTGTTACCGAAGAGGGAATCGCTCTTATCCAGCAAAAATGCAGCAAGCATCCACAAGTGCAGATTGTTGTGTCCGATGGACTTAGCGCCAACGCGGTAGATGCCAATCTGGCCGATGTCTATCCCTCGCTTCTTGACTCGCTGGCGGCTTATCAGTTATCCACAGGTACTCCGTTTTTTGTACGAGGCGGGCGGGTTGCCGTGATGGATCACATTGGGGAAATCCTGCAACCGGATGTGCTTGTGCTTTTGATCGGAGAACGTCCTGGATTGGTTTCGTCCAAATCTTTGAGTGCCTACATCTGTTACAAACCGCGGAAAGGCACGGTAGAAAGCGACCGCACGGTTATATCCAATATTCATCGCGGAGGCACACCTCCTCTGGAGGGCGGCGCACATATCGGCACCATCGTACAAAAAATGCTCGAACAAAAAACGAGCGGAGTTAACCTGGAAATCTGATTTCAGCGAAGGAGGTGGGGCGGAATGGGACTGGCGATTGGCATCTTAATTGTTGTCATCACGTGTTTGTTTGCGGGGTGGATCGTTAACGTTGCGAACAAGGGCATTCGGGAATTCGATGAAAGCAAGCACGAAAGCTTTTTGGGGAAATGAGACTTGGCTGCACAAATCGTTGTGAATGGATGAGGAGGAGTAAAGATGAGCGTATCTTCCAATCATCAGGACAAAGACAAAAGTGATTTGAACAAGTTCGGTTATGCCCAGGAGCTGCTGCGCAGTATGGGCGGATTTTCCAACTTTGCGATCTCATTCTCCATCATTTCCATTTTGACTGGCGCTGTATCCTTATATGGTCACGGATTAACCTATGGCGGATCGGGCATGATGGGCTTCGGCTGGCCGATCGTCGCATTTTTTGTGATGTGCGTTGCGGCGGTTATGGCTGAGCTGGCTTCGGCCATTCCAACGGCAGGCGCTTTATACCATTGGGCTGCGATTCTAAAAAACAAACGCTGGGGCTGGTACACCGCCTGGATCAATCTCATTGGCCAAATCGGCATTGTCGCCGGCATCGATTATTCCGTTGCACTTTTCGCTGATCCTCTTATCGCGAGCGTCTTCGGTTATGAATCTAGCAATACAACCGTGTTGGTTTGCTTCTCGGTCATTTTGCTTACGCATGGGATTCTCAACCACATCGGCATTCGAATCGTTGCGAAGCTGAACGACTTCTCCGCCTGGTATCACATCGCTGTCGTGGCGGTTCTTGTCTTGTCTCTGGCCTTTTTCACCAAAGGCAGCCTAAACCCGGTCTCGTACTTGTTCAAAGTTGGCGAAACCTTCTCTGACAAACCTTATATGTTTGCCTTTTTGATCGGACTTTTGCAGGCACAGTGGACGTTTACGGGTTATGACGCTTCGGCTCATACCATTGAAGAGACGATTAATCCGCGTGTGCGCGCACCTTGGGGCATTTTCACATCCGTCGCTTATTCGTTTGTCATTGGTTTCATTATGCTTGCATTTGTCACTTTGTCCATCAAAGATGCCAGCGCTGCTGCCGGTTCCAGCAATGCGTTCATCTATGTGATCAGCGAAGCGCTTGGCGGCACGTTCGGTTCCGTCATTTTATGGCTGGTCACCGCTGCGATGTGGTTCTGCGGACTTGCGTCTATTACTTCTTTTTCCCGCATGATGTATGCTTTTTCAAGGGATAAAGGGATGCCGTTAAGCTCGCAGTGGGCGCAAATTTCAAAAAAATACCGGACCCCGGCCAAAGCCATCTGGCTGGCCATCATCCTCTCCTTCCTGCTTGCTTTCATCGACTATCTCATCAAAATGGTGAACCCGGATGCCACGTATACAACAATAGCGTTCCTAACGGCGGTTAGTGTTGTTGGTCTTTATGTTGCCTATGGCGTTCCGATTTACTTGAAGCTTCGGGCCAAAGCCGAAGGAAGATTTCAAGATAAGCATCTCGGTCCTTGGAATCTCGGAAAATATAGCAATGCGATCTCCATTGTCGCGCTGCTCTGGATTATTTTTATTTGCGTCATCATGGTTATCCCGCCGAACCAAATGGCCGGCTATGCCGTAGCGGGAATGCTCATTCTCTTGGTCATCATGGATTTGTCCTACTATAACAAGCACTTCCCTGGTCCTCAGGCTGCGCTTAATAAGTCTATGGAGGAGATTTTGCGCCGGGAAAAAGAGCTGGAATAGACTCCGCTTACTGGTTTAGCATTTGATAGATTTGGGCATCCTTTTACTAGAGTTGAAGATTCTAGTGAAGAGGTGCCTTTTTATATGCAGAAAAATTGGGTTAACGCCATTATTGCACTTTCTATTATCGGCCTTATTTTTGGCTGGGTTCGTCATGCAGATGCTCGCAGCGGGCAAGAAGCGCTTCAGCTTTTGAACACGGTGAAACCGTACATGGTGAATGAGCAGCATATCACTTTTAAATATACGGGCTATTACGGAACTTGCGCTGGTAGCGATCTCAATATCCTGCAAACTGGCAAGAAACTTTCTCAAGCCTTCGATATCCCGCAAAAAGAACAATTGGGCGAGTCCAATTCTCATGCTGTGTACACAGCGAGTATGGAGATTGCTCACGGTACGGTCGTTACTTTAACAGTTGCAAGTCCAGCTGGGTCAAACGGCTGCTACACCGTCCTCAAACTAGAGGCATCTGAACAAGCAGATCAATCTGAGCTTATGAATTGGCAGGAGCAAGCGGGCGATCAATTAAAGAAACTAGGCATCCAAGGACAGTGGAATATGATGGTGCAAGGTTATGTGAACGATCAGGTATTATACGGGAAAAATAGTGCCAACGAGGTTATTCAAGTGGTAGCGCAGTCTTTTAAAGGCAAAACTGTAGAGAGCTATAGCGATTCGAAGACGATTAGCTTGTCATTGGCTTCTGATGAGTTTCAAACTTCCATCCAAAGCGGAAATCAAACCGTGAATTTACAGCTTGCTCTGCATCAGGAATCAACTTCAGGCAAATGGCGCCTGACTGCGGGAACACCAATTATCACGATGGAATATTAAAAGGAGTGAGGATATGTCAACGATTATGAAGCCGGTCATCCCGGGTGTGATTGCCGAATCCATTGAAAGCTTGCGACGGGAGGGATGGGAAGACGACGATTTCTTCAACTTTCCCAAGTATGATGACGAATCGACGGAGGCTCGTATTCTGTTCCATTATTTTCGAAATAATCGCGTAACGTTCGCCGCGGCGATCATCAACAGCTATACCGTTCATGATGGATAAAAGATGACATTCACACTTGCTTGAAAGGGCAGGTGTTTCTTTGTTTTAGAAAATGAAAAAAAGAGTTGCATTCCACTTGTTGGACATGTTATATTGTCATTCCGGCCGCAAGAAAGCCGCGAAATAAGCGTGTCAAAGCAGCTCGAAAAAAGAATTAAAAAAAGAGTTGCACAATGAAAAATAGTATGGTATATTACTTTTCGCTGCTTCGGTAACACGGCAGTGAGCGAAAGAAATTGATCTTTGAAAACTGAACAAC